>NZ_JAASHM010000044.1 GCF_019734195.1 Clostridium sp. K13
GCAAAAGGGAGGATTCGAATTCGAATCCTCCCTTTCTTATTCGGCTAGTATCAAAAGTTATTTTGATACAGCCCCTTCTTTTTTTATTATTAATATGAAGGTATGAAAAGAATAAAATCATAATAAGTGGAAAATTTCATTGTTTATAGGAAATTTATGATTTAAAAGATGAAAAATAAAACATTTTTTACTTTAAGTCATTAAAATAATATATAATTTAATTAGTAAAGTATTTTAATTATTATATAAAAAATAATATTAAATAGTAGATATTTGATATTATTTTAAAATTCTATATGGCAAACTTAAAGAAATTTAAGGACGCAAAGCTATAGGGACTAAGGAAAATTTCTATGTCAGCCAGTTGCCAAAGGGTACATTATGCTTTTTGTTTTAAGTAAATAAAGTTAATTATTATATGTAAATATAAAACTTTTACTATATATTTTAAACTATATTATTACTTATGTATTTTTTAGCTACTCTTTAGGGAGTAGCTTTTTTTAATGTACTTCTCTTGGGAAATAATATTTCGGGGGGAAAATAAATGTTAAAAAGAAAATTATCTACACTAATTTTAGCTGCAACAATAACAAATTTAGTAGCTACACCTGCTAATGTATTTGCAGAGACAGTAATACAAAATGATATTATAAAAGCTAATGAAACTGTTGAGGAAGCTGAAAGTAAAAAAGCTACTGTAACTAAATTTAGCTTATATGGTAGTGATTTATTAGAAAGTTATAATGAAGTATTTAAAATGGATAACTCTAATATCGAATCCATAAGTAATAATGGTGGGAAGTATGCAAGTAGTACTATAGACAAAGCTGTAGATGGAAATTTCAAAACTCATTGGGAAACAGGAAATCCTAATAATTCAAGTTTTACTAATGAGGTTATAATTAATTTAAAAGAGACAACTACATTAAATAGGATAGTTTATGCAGCAAGACCAGATGCAGGGGGAAAAGGCTTTGCTGAAGAATTTGAAATATATGCATCTAATGATGATAGTGATGAATTCCAATTAGTAACTACTGGAGGATATAAGAGTTCAACAAGAGATGTTATAGAAATAAGATTTGATGCAACTGAATTTAAGAGAATAAAGTTTGTATTTAAAAAAGCAAACCAAGATTGGGCAAGTGCATCTGAATTTATGTTTTACAAGGAAGATAACATAATAGATAAAATGAATAATATATTCACTAATGAGTCAAAGAATGAATTAAGTGAGAATTTTAATACATTAGAAAAATTAGAAGCTTTTGATTTAGAAGCAAGTACACATCCTTTATATAGTGAAATAGCAGAAGATATTAACAATGCTAGAATAATATTAGAAGGAAAGAAATTGGAATTTACAGAGGCTAAGGTATCTAACTTTAAGTCATTTAGTGATGAAAGATTAGCTAGTTATGATGAATTATTCAAGGTACCATTAGAAAAAGTTACAAGTATAACAACTAATGGAGGACAGTATTCTTCTAATGCTATAGCAAGGGCAATGGATGGAGATGTAAATACTAATTGGCATTCAGGAAAACAGAATACATCTAGTCATACAAATGAAGTAATAATAACTTTAAATGAGCTAACTACAATAGATAGAATGATGTATACAAGCTTAGTTTCAAGAGGTTTTGCACAAGAATTTGAGATATATGGGTCTAGAACTTCAGAAGGAGATACTTTTGAAAAAATATCATCTGGGTCTACTAGCATAACAACAAAAAACACTTTGCAAATAAAATTCAAAGAGACGGAAGTAAGAAGAATAAAATTTGTATATAAAAAGGGATATGAAAATTGGGCTTTAGCCTATGAATTTGGTTTATATATGCCAGATGAATTAGATCAAAAGATGGATATATTATTTACAAATGAAAAAATGAATGAGGTTAATCCAGAGTTCGGAACTGTAAAAGCTATTGAAAATTTAATAGAAGAAGTTAAGGGTCATCCTTTTGAAGATGAGTATATTGAAAAGTTAAATATAGCAAAAGAACTAGTGGAATTTGGGGCAATACAAAGTGGAACTGCCAATGTATCTAAATTTGAACCATTTTATACAGATTACATAAATGAGTATGATGATGTATATAGAGTTAAAAATTTAAGTATAAGCAATAATGGAGGGCAATATGCTAGTTCTTCAATAAAGTATGCAATAGATGAAGATGCGAATACTCACTGGGAAACAGGAAATCGAAACAGTGATACATTTAAGAATGAAGTTATATTAACTTTAGAAGAATCAGAAATAATAAGTAGATTAACTTATAAATCTAGAGTTAGTACAAAGGGATTTGCGGAACAATTTAGTATATATGTATCACCAGTTGCTACAGGAGAAAATTTCCAAAAGGTAACTGAGGGAAACTATACAGTAACTAGTGATATGTTAGAAATACAGTTTGAGCCTACTAAAGCGAAAAGAGTAAAATTTGTATTCGATAAAGCAAAGGAAGATTGGGCATCAATTTCAGATATAAGAGTATATAAAGAGGATTCAGTATCTAAGAAAATAAAGGGGTTATTTACCAATGGATTAATGGATACTGTTTCAGAAGAATTTAATACTATAGAAAAACTAACAGCATTTGAAGGTGAGATAAGCAATCATCCATTAGCTCCTATTTATTTAAAGGATATACAAATGGCTAAGGATGTTGTAAATGGTACACTACAAACTGTTAAAACTGTTGTAGCAGAGCAGTATGGAGATAGAAATGCACATGCAAATAGCAATTTAAAGTTTGGGTTTGGTAATAATAATCAACCTACAGGAGTAGTTGCTAGACCAGGTGAAATAATAACGGTATATGTTGATGCAGAACCAGGACAACCATTACCACAGTTAATGTTTTCACAACAAGAAGGAAGCTTTGCAAGTTGGGGAAGAACAGTAAGTTTACATGTTGGTAAAAATGTAATAACTGTACCTGCAGTAAGTCAAAATGATGGATGGTATAGACATGATGTAACTCCAGGAGGACCTGTATATATAGTAAATCCTTATACAGAAGAACAACAAAGTAAAGCTCCAGTTATAAGATTTGCATCTGGGTGTGAGCAGTTCCCGATGATGGATAAAAATACTGATGAGCAAGAATTCCTAGAACTTTTAAAGGATTATAAAGCAAGAGTTGATGAAGATAAAGTGAATAATCCAGATGTAATGGATAGAAAAATGATAGATGTTGTAGAGGTTGTTTCAGAACATTTAGTATTTACTGGGACTGCAACAGGAGCATATGAGGCATATATAAATCAAGAATTTGGTCCAATGAATACTATAAATATGTATAATGACCATATGGATATGGTATTTAATTATTATGGTTTAGATGGTAGTAATGAAAAGAATGACATTAAGTATACTAGAGAAAATATAAGACTTGCTCAACCATTTGGATATATGTATGCAGCTGGTGGACATATAGGTGTTCAAGGTGATGTAATGGTAGGTATGTTAACAACTGTAGGTGGTTGGGGTGTTGACCATGAAATGGGACATAAACTTGATGTAGGAGTAAGATGTATAGGTGAAGTTACAAATAATATGATACCTCAAAATTCATCTTATTATTATAATAAACCGGATAAGCGAATACCATTTGAAAGTCATGTTTTCAAGAATGTTATAGCAACTAATAGTAATAGTTATTATAATGGTGGGTATTTTGAAAACTTAGCTGTTTATTGGCAATTAGAGATGATATATCCAGGTTATTGGGGAAAATTAAATAAGCAATACAGAGAAAATAATGTAGTTTTAGATCCTGAAAATTCAGGAAATGATAAGTTAAATCAATTAGCTAAATATTCTAGTATAGCTTTAGGATTAGATTTAAGTGAACATTTTGAAAGACATGGCTTCTGGGTTTCTGATGAAACAAAAGAGTTATTAAGTCAATATTCAAAGCCAGATAAAAAAACTTGGTATGCTAATTATGACTATATAGAGTATAAAGGTGAAGGATTTAATGGTAATCCAGAATTAAGCATTAATGTTCTTAAGGAAAATGAAAATGTGAAATTAACATTTAGTGTTAATAATGAGTATAAAAATGATGTATTAGGTTATGAAATATTTAAAGATGGTGAATTAATAGGATTTACTTCAACTAATAGTTTTATTGATACAAACTCTAATATTGGAGAGTCTGTAAACTATACTGTTGTGCCTTATGATAAGAAGCTAAATGCAGCAGAAGAAGTTGTAGTAAACTCTTTAACTCCAAATTTAAGCTTACAACAAGAGTCAATAAGTATAAAACTTAGAGAAGAATTTAATCCGATGGATTTAGTTAAAGCATTAAGCTATAATGGTGAAGACATAACATCAAATGTAATTGTAAGTGGAGAAGTAAATATAAATGAAAAAGGAACTTATCCAGTAGAATATGCTATTACTGATAATGGAGTAGTTGTTACAAAAACTGTAAATGTACAAGTAGTAAGTGATTATGAATATTTATCAGATACAGCTTGGACAAAAGTAGAAACTCAAGAAGGAACTCCAAGAAGAAACTCTAATATAAAGGGTAGAGTAAATGGAGAAGTAAAAGAGTTTGAAAAAGGATTTTCAATACATGCAAATGGTACAATAACTTATGATTTATCAGATGGAGAATATGATAGCTTTGAGGCTTTAGTTGGAGTTGATAACAAAATAGCACCACAAGATCATTCAAGTGTAAATTTTGAAATATTAGGTGATGGTGAAGTTTTAGCCCATAGTGAAGTTCTAAAATATGCAGATAATATGGTATATATAAGTGCACCAATTAAAGGAGTAAAAGAGTTAGTAATAAAAGTTGCTGATGGTGGAAACGGAAGAACTTGGGATCATGGATTGATAGCTAATCCTAAATTAATTAAAAATAATATGAAACCAGTTATTGAAGCTGAAGATAAAACTTATAAATTAGGAGAAGCAGTAGATTTTAATGAAGGTGTAACTGCAATGGATATTGAAGATGGAGATTTAACATCAAGAGTTGAAATAATCTCAAATAATTATGAGGAAGGAAAACTAGGCAGATTCGAAGTTACTTATAGAGTTACTGATAGTGATAATAATGTAGTTGAAAAAACTTCATATATAACAGTATATGAAAACTTCTTAGTTAACAAATCAAAGTATGGTAAATTTAATAATTTAGAAGCATATAATGATGAATTTAAAATACCAGTAGCTTCAATAACTAATAATGCAGGTAATTATGGAAACAGCGCAAATAGTGCAATAACTAATGCCATAGATGGTAATATAAACACATATTGGGAAACAAATAGAGAGAATAGTATTTCATTTAAGAATGAAGTTATAGTTGATTTAGGTGAAAATCAAGATATTAGCAAAATGGCTTATGCAGCAAGAAGAGATGCTTATTATAAGGGGTTTGCTAATAAGTTTGAAGTATATGTTTCAAGTGAAGCTGAAGGAGATAACTTCATATTAGCTGGAAAGGGTGAATATACTTCAGGCAATGGAGATGTTGTAGAGGTTAGTATAGAAAGAACTAATGTAAGAAGAGTTAAATTTAAATTTATTAATGTTAATGGAAATTGGGCTAGTTTAAGTGAAATATCATTCTATAAAGCAGATGAGTTGTCAGATAAGATCACAAAGGAATTATTTACTGACAGCAATAAAACTGAAGTTAGTGAAAACTACAATACTTTAGAAGAGTTAAATGCATTAAGAGAAGAAGTTAGCTCTCATCCAGCAAGTGAACTTTTCCAAGCTGATTTAAATAGAGCAGAAGAAATTATAAGAGCTAAGTTCCCAACATTAACTGTAGGTGAAACAGAATATGTTAAGTTAAGAAGTGAATATAACTTAATGTCATCTGTAAATGCAAATGACCAAGAAGATGGTGATATAACTAATAAAGTAGTAGTTAACTCAAATGGCTTTACAACTAATAAAGCTGGTGAATATAAGGTATCATATACAGTAACTGATAAAGATGAAAATACTGTTACTGTAGAAAAAACTATTGTAGTCTATAGTGATTCTGAGCATTTATCAGATATTGAATGGAGTTCTGCGAGAACTGATTATGGAAATGTAAGAAAAGACCTAGCTTCAGGTGGGGCTAAGATTAAATTAAGTGTAAATGGTGAGGAAAGAGTATTTGATAAAGGTATTGGAACTCATGCAAATTCAGAAATAGTTTATAACTTAGAAGGTAAAAACTATGAGTATTTCGAAACTTATGTTGGAATAGATAGAAACATTCAGAAGCAAAATAATTCAAGTGTAATATTTAAGGTTTATGCTGATGGTAATGAAGTTTATAATAGTGGAGTAATGAGATGGGCAGATGATGCTAAATTAGTAAGAATTCCATTAGAAGGAGTATCTGAGTTAAAGCTTGTTGCAAATAATGCAGGAAATGGTAATACATCAGACCATGCTAACTTTGGTGATGCTAAATTCTTAGTATTAAATGCAGTACCAAAACTTAATATACCAAAATCAGTATCTACAAAAGTAGGAAATCCTATAGAGTTAAATGAAGAATATTCTGCAAGTGATGCTGAAGATGGGGATTTAACAGATAATATTGAAGTAGTAGGAGAAGTTAATTTTAATAAAGCAGGAAAGTATGAATTAACTTATAATGTAACAGATTCTGATGGGAATACAACTACAAAAACAAGAACTATTGCAGTAGTTGATATGAATGATTACACTTACCTAACAGAATATGATTGGAATTCAACTAATAACAGTTATACAGCTCCAAAGAAAGATATATCAATAAGTGGAAAGACTTTAAGATTAACAGGTGAAAATGGAGAAGAAATATCTTATGAAAGAGGTATAGGAGCACATTCAACATCTACTATAACTTATAATTTAAGTGATAAGGATTATGCATATTTCACTTCATATGTTGGTGTAGATAGACAAATGCATGGAACTGTTGGATCTGTAAGTTTTGAGGTTTGGGTTGATGGTGAAAAGAAATTTGATAGTGGATTAATGACATCAAAAGATGCTCAAAAATATGTTGAAGTAGATATTAATGGAGCTAAAGAGCTTAAGCTTGTAGTAACTGATGGTGGAAATGGTAATGGTTCAGACCATGCTACATGGGGAGATAGCAAATTACATTTTGCAAATAATGAAGGTATTGAAATAAATAGAGCAGAATTAGATACATTAATTGAAAGTGTTAATAACTTAAATAAAGATATTTATACTGAAGAAAGTTTTAATAATTTACAAAGGGTTTTAGAAGAGGTTAATGTAGACTTAGCTAATGGATATACTCAAGAAGAGGTTAACAACTTATTTATTAAATTAAATGAAGTATATGAAGCTTTAGAAAAAACTGTTGATTTATCAGAAGTAATAAATATTCCAGATGAATATTTAAAGGAAGCTATTAAGTCACAATTAAATATATTAGGGAATAATATTACTATAGGAGATATGTACAGCCTTACTAAGTTAGATGCAAATTATAATAGAATTAGTAGTTTAGAAGGGTTACAATATGCTAAGAATTTAGAATCATTAAATGTGGAATATAATGAAATAAAAGACTTATCACCACTTAAAAAACTTGAAAAATTAACCAACTTACAAGCTATGTATCAAATTATATCTGTAGGTAGCCTTTATAAACAAGATAATAAAATAACTGTAAGCTATGATGTTATAAATAAAGCTGCTGATGTATTAAATCCAACTCAAATAATAGTTAGAAATAATAAAACCCTAGAAGATACAACTCTTAATATAGAAGAATGTATAGATGAAAATGGAGTAATATCTTTTGATACAACTGAATTTGATTCATGTGTTCATACTTTGTATTTAGTGTATGAAGATAATAATTATATGGTACAAGCTATATATATGTTTGATAACAGATAAATAAAAAATTCAAATAGATACCTATATTATTTAGTAATAATAGGTATCTATTTGTTTTAAAATAATATTTTAATTTTCATTATAATTACTAAATATAAAATTATATGATAAAAAGCAGTATATTTCTAATAAAAAAATATAGACTAACAAAAGATAAATGATATAATATTTTCATAAGTATAAAAATTTGATAAATGAGATTATATGCAAAGTATAATTATAGGAATATATTTTTTTATTAAGTAGGGGAACATTCCCACATATAATTTAAGGAGAGGATAAATATGAAAAAAGTAATTTCAATCGGAGAAGCTTTAATTGACTTTATTCCACATGAAAAGGGAGTAGCTTTAAAGGAAGTAAGTAGCTTTTTAAGAGTGGCAGGAGGAGCACCACTTAATGTTGCGGCTGCTGTTTCAAAGTTAGGTGGTAAATCACAAATGATTACTAAATTAGGTGTAGATGGATTTGGAGATCATATTTTAGGAGAAGTTAAGCCTTTAGGAGTAGATGTTTCAAAGGTTTTAAGAACTAAAGAAGCTAATACGGCCTTAGCTTTTGTTTCATTAAAAGAAGATGGAGAAAGAGATTTTTCATTCTATAGAAATCCAAGTGCAGATATGTTATTGAATGCTTCAGAAATAGAAGAGGAAGTTTTTGAAGAAGATGGAATACTACATTTCTGTTCAGTTAGTTTAATAGATGCACCAATTAAAGAAGCTCATAGAAAAGCTATAGAGTTTGCTAAAAAGCATAACTGTATAATCAGCTTTGATCCCAATGTTAGATTACCATTATGGGAAACTCCAGAAGCTTGTAGAAAAGCAATATTAGAATTCTTACCATTTGCAAATATAGTAAAAATAAGTGATGAAGAATTGAAATTTATAACTGGAATATCAGATGAAAGTGAAGCTTTAAATTTCTTATTACAAGGAGATGTTAAAGTTATAATATATACAAAAGGAACTAATGGGGCAGAATTTATAACTAAGGAAAGAAAAATATTCTCACCATCATTTAAGGTAGTAGCTCAAGATACAACTGGAGCAGGAGATTCATTTATAGGATCATTTTTATATCAAGTTGCTGAAGAAGATAATACTTTAGAGAGCTTAATTAATTTACCAGAAGAAAAGGTAAAGGAAATATTAACTTTCTCAAATGCAACAGCTGCTTTAACAGTATGTAAAAGAGGAGCTATAGGAGCTTTACCAACTAAAGAAGAAGTTTTAACTTTAGCGCAAGGGAGATAGTTATGTTAAGAACTAATTTTGATAAGAAAATAAATGAGTGTATGAGTAATCATTTAGATTCAGTTAATAATGATAAATGGAGAAATAAATATCATATAATGGCACCAATAGGATGGATAAATGATCCTAATGGATTATGTGAATTTAATGGAGAATATCACTGCTTTTATCAATATTCACCATTAACACCAATGGGAGGATTAAAGTTCTGGGGACACGCTGTTTCTAAAGATTTAGCTAATTGGGAAGATAAAGGTGTAGCTTTATATCCAGATATAAATGAAGATAAAGATGGAGTATATTCAGGGTCAGCTTTTGTTAAGGATGATACAATTTACTTCTTCTATACTGGGAATGTAAAGCATCAAGGAGAACATGATTATATATTAACTGGAAGAGAGCAAAATGTTATCTTAGTTACTAGTAAAGATGGTATAAACTTCTCAGAAAAGAAGGTTCTACTTAGAAATGAAGATTTCCCAGCAGATATGTCTCTGCATGTTAGAGATCCTAAGGTTTGGGAAGAAGATGGAGCTTATTATATGGTTCTAGGTGCTAGAACTAAAGATGATAAAGGGTGCATTTTATTATATAAATCAAATGACCTTTATAATTGGGAACTGAATTCAGTACCAGCAGGAAGGTTAGATAATATGGGTTATATGTGGGAATGTCCAGATACATTTAAATTAGATGGTAAAGATGTATTAATGTTCTCACCACAAGGTATGGAAGCAGAAGGATATAATTATAATAATGTATATCAATGTGGATATGCTTTAGGAAGCTTTGATGATAATAAACAAGAACTTAAGATTGGAGAGTTTGTTGAAATAGATAGAGGTTTTGATTTCTATGCTCCACAAACTTTTGAAGATTCTAAAGGTAGAAGAATAGTTATAGGATGGATGGGAGTGCCTGATGCAGTTGAACATAAAAATCCAACTATAGATAATTTTTGGCAACATCAATTAACCATTCCTAGAGAATTAGTTTTAAAGAATAATAGGGTATATCAAATCCCTGTTGTAGAATTAGAAGCATTAAGAAAAGGCGAGTCAGTTAAAAATAATGTTTCATTAAATGAAGAAACTACTTTAGATATCTTTGAGAGCAATACATTTGAATTAAATATTAAATTTGAAAATTCTAATGAATTTGAAGTTGAACTAAGAGAAGATTGTAAGCTTTCATTTAGTAATAAATTATTTAAGTTACAACTTGGAAAATCAGGTTATGGAAGAGATATGAGAGCAGTTGAAATTGAATCTGTTAACGCTATAAGAATATTCTCAGATAATTCTTCTTTAGAAATATTCTTAAACAATGGAGAAGAAGTGTTTAGTACTAGAATCTATAATGATTCAGTAGATACTGCTTTGAAATTAAGAGGAAATGGTTCTGCTATAGTAGAAAAGTGGAACTTTTAAAATAATTCTTGATACTATTAAATTAACATGTATAATTGAAATAAGGGAATTCTGAAATAGTTTAGGCTTTTACCACCATAGAAGTTTATTTGGGAATTCTAGAACATTTTCAACAATAATTCATAATATATACTAAGGTATATATTAAAGATGGTAAGGTTTATGATAGCATAGGTCTTATCATTTTTTTTTGCACTTAATTATATTGTGTAGCCAAGCTCATAATTTCTCCACAATTGTTTTATATAATTAACAGGTAGATTAAAAAAGGAGCGTGATTTATATGGATGATATACCCCTAGAAAATAAGAGATTAAAAATATTTAATGGGCTAAGTAGTTCATATATATAGCAAATATGAGTTTATTCTCATTGATTCTTATCAAATAATTTTGTTTACATATGAACTCTATAGGAGGTAATTATGGCAAAAGAATTATTAAGAATAATTAGAGATAAGAATATTAGTGAGTTAAGTAAAGTATTACAACGCATGAATCCTGTTGATATTGCAAAGAGCATGGAGGAGTTAAATGATAAATCTTTATTAGTAGTATTTAGATTATTAACTAAAGATACATCTGCTGAGGTTTTTTCATATTTAGATAAAGAATCTCAACAAAAGATAATTGAATTAATCACAGATGATGAAGTAAAAGAAATAATTGAAAAGCTATTTTTAGATGATACTGTTGATATCATTGAGGAGTTACCAGCGAATATAGTAGGTAAAATAATTTCAAATACATCATTAGAGAAAAGGCAGTTAATAAATCAGTTTTTAAAATACAAAGAAGATTCTGCTGGTGCTATTATGACCATAGAATTTATAGATTTTAAAGAAAGAATGACTATAAAAGAGGCTATAGATTATACAAGAAAAACTGGTATAAATAAAGAATCATTAGATAACTGCTTTATAATTGATGGACAAAGAAGATTAAAGGGAATTATTTCATTAAAAGATTTAATTTTAAGTGATGAAAATATGTTGCTTTCAGAAGTTATGGAAACTAATATAGTTTTAGTTAAAACTTTTGAAGATCAAGAGAAGGTAGCAGAATTGTTTAAAACTTATGATTTACTTTCTATGCCAGTAGTAGATATTGAAAATAGATTAGTAGGAATAATAACAGTAGATGATATTGTAGATATTATTGAGCAAGAAAATACAGAAGATTTTCAAAAAATGGCGGGGATGGAACCAAATGAACAGCCATATTTAAAAACTCCGGTTTTAACATTAGCAAAAAATAGAATTGTATGGCTTTTAGTATTAATGGTATCAGCAACAGTTACTGGATCAATAATACAAGGATTTGAAGAGGTTCTTCAATCTGTAGTAATACTAGCGTCCTTTATTCCTATGTTAATGGATACTGGTGGTAACTCAGGGTCTCAATCATCTACATTGGTTATAAGGGGACTAGCTCTTGGAGAAATTACTACAAAGGATTTTTTTAAGGTAATATTTAAAGAGTTTAGAGTAAGTATTATAGTTGCTACTGTTTTATCTATTGTAAACTTTTTAAGACTATACTTCTTTACTAGTGCAGATCTAATGATTTCATTTACTGTATGTGCTAGTTTATTCTTTACAGTAATATTAGCAAAAGTTGTAGGTGGGATTTTACCTATAATATCAAAAAAACTAAAATTAGATCCTGCAATAATGGCAAGTCCACTTATTACAACAATAGTAGATGCTTTTGCATTGGTAGTTTATTTTGGATTTGCAAAATTACTTTTAGGAATATAATATTAATAAAGAGTTGCCCTTAAGATATACTTATAGGCAGCTCTTTAAATATTATAGTAAAAAGGATAATCATAATACTAAGAGAAAATGTTTTTAAGGAGATTAGTATGGTTAATATATTAATAGTTGATGATGAAAAGAAAATATGTGAATTTATAAAAGCTTTTTTAGATAATGAAGGTTATTATACAGAGGTTGCTTATGATGGAGATAGTGCTATAGATAAGTTAAATTCAAAAAAGTATGATTTATTAATATTAGATAGAATGCTTCCAGGCATAAGTGGAGAAGAGATATGTAAATATATAAGAGATAAATCTGATGTTCCTATAATAATGTTAACAGCTAAAATAGAAGATGAAGATAAGATTGATGGATTTAAGCTAGGTTGTGATGATTATATTTGTAAGCCTTTTAACATAAATGAATTAATATTAAGAGTTAAAGCTATTTTAAAAAGGGTCAGTAATTTTGGTGATAAAGAAATAATAAGTTATGGTGATGAATTAGAAATAAACACTTCAACTCATGAGATTAAAGTTAGAGGAGAAGAAGTAATTTTAACTAACACAGAATATAAAATATTACTTATATTAACAAATAATCCTAAGAAAATATATTCAAGGGATAAATTATTAGAAAGTACAATTGAAGGATATTATGAAAAAGGTGATAGAGCTATAGATAGTCATATAAAGAATTTGCGTCAAAAAATAGAAATTGACTCTAGAAATCCTAAAATAATTCAAACTGTATATGGGGTGGGATATAGATTTGGACTATAAAAATAAATTAAAATCAATAAATAGTAAGCTTATACTATCTTTTACTTTTATTATGATTGTAACAATTATTGCTATAAGATTTTTTGTGAATACAAGCTTTAAAGGATCATTTCAAAAGTATGTTGATGATAGTAATAAAACGGAAATAAATCATTTAATTGAATTTGACTTGAAAAGTATATATGCAAATAATACATGGGATATTGATCTTATAGAGAGTTTAGGAGTAGATGCAATAAGAAAGGGAATTGCTATTGAAATATATGATGAAAATAATAATAAAGTATGGAGCGTATTTGAAGATGAAAAGGTATTATCAGACATTACTTTAAGTGAAGTAAGTGAGAATATTCAAAGTATAGAAAAGAAGTGGAATAATTATTTTGAAGAATATAAAGTTGATGTTAGTGATATTAATGGGAGTTTAGTTGGATATGCCTATATAGGACATTATGCTTCTACTTATTATATGGAGAATGATGTTCAATTTTTTAATGCTGCCAATAGAATTATAATAATAATAGGTGTTATTTCTATAGGAAGTATTATTATAATTTCAATAATAATATCTAAATCTATAGCTAATCCTATTTCTAAGGTTTTAAAGATGACAAAAGTTATAGGTGAAGGAAATTATAATAGAGAGCTAACCTATAAGAGCAATATAAGTGAAATTGATGAGCTTATATATTCTATAAATAAGTTATCTAATGAATTAAATGAACAGGAAAATTTAAGAAAACAATTAACGGGCGACATAGCACATGAACTTAGAACACCACTTACAAGTATAAAGGGACATTTAGATGCAATTGTTGCAGGTATTTGGGAACCAACTAATGATAGACTTAATAGTATAAATGAAGAAGTAACAAGAATTACAAAGCTTGTTGATGAATTAAGAAAGTTAGCTATGTTTGATAGTGGAAAAAATAATTTAAAGAAAGAAGTAGTAAATTTAAAAAAATATATAGAAGGTATTGCTTATAATTATGAAGGGAAAGCTCTTGAAAAGAATATAGTAATCAAGTATCAATTAGAAGATTTAGAGGTGTTAATTGACAAAGAAAAATTTGCTCAAGTAATTATAAATATATTATCTAACGCTATTAAATATAATAATGGAAATGGTGAAAT
Source organism: Clostridium sp. K13 (assembly GCF_019734195.1). Classification (GTDB taxonomy): domain Bacteria; phylum Bacillota; class Clostridia; order Clostridiales; family Clostridiaceae; genus Clostridium. Next base: position 14,274 of record NZ_JAASHM010000044.1, read on the forward strand.
ATATATTAAATGTTTTATGAAAGATGATAATTTTAATATAAGTGTTAAAGATAATGGTATTGGTATACCTAAAGGTGAAATTAAAAATATATTTGAGCGTTTTTATAGAGTAGATAAATCAAGAGCTTCTAATGAAAAAGGAATGGGTGTTGGTCTTACAATATCTAAGTCAATTATAAATGCTCATGGTGGAGAAATAAAAGTTTTTAGTGAAGTTAATAAGGGATCAGAGTTTATAGTTATATTACCTAAAGAAAAATAAGTTATGCACTTATAAACAGGCATTTGGGAAAAATATGAATTAAGATGTGGATTATTTTTTTTGTGATGTGGATAACTTTTTAAATTTTATCTTAAAAATAAAGTAGAGCCTAGCATCCGGCGAAGGACAAACTAGGCTCTACAAATAATTAGCACTTTACGTACCAACTGCTCATTTAGAATAACATCTTTCGACAATAAATGCAACACTTTTTATTTAAAAATAAGCTATTATAAATTATGAAATTTACTCATAAAAAATATGCCATATTTAGAATAATTACTTTAGAAAACAATAAAATTTCTTTTAAAAGAATAATATTAATAGTTTGGTAGAGGTTTAATACCATAGTTAAGTTGACAGTTGAAACTGTATGTTTTATAATAAAGTCACGATGTTAATCATCGATTGAAAATTTAATAGGGAAAAGCGTTTATGACCTATTATCCTAACATGGGGGCGTTTTGGCTTCGACGGGGGTAAGATGGGTTTGATAAGCGGGCCGAGTAAAGCATGGACGACTCGAAAATCAGCTATGCACTAAATATAAACGCAGAAGACAATTTTGCATTAGCAGCTTAATATAAGCTACTCATCAGTCCAGGATGCCTACGTCTTGGGTAGCTGGTGTCATTGAAGTAGGAAACGAAGTCTAGCAAAGCTTTGAGCTAGAGGGGTACTTATGAAGCTAGGGAATTAGGAGTTTGTTTGTGAGCGAACTAAGGACCGAAATTTTAGTCACAAACTACGCTCGTAGAAAGTCAGGCTGGTCTGCTTTCGGACACGGGTTCGACACCCGTCGCCTCCACCAAACAAAAACCGTACAGAAAATCTGTACGGTTTTACTACTTTATGGATATAAATTGATTATAAAAATCCATCTTAGATTTAAGCATTTCTTCAGAGTATATACCATTCCTAGGAGTTACAGATTTATATTTTTTTAATATTAATTCTGCTCTTTTTCTTTTGGTTTTAATAATTAGATATGGATAAATATCTTTAATTAGATTAATAGCATCATTGTATTTTAATTCATGGCTATAGCAGTCTCGATGTATTTCAGGATTATAATTTTTTTTACGAGCTATAATACCTTTTCCAAATGTTGTTTTAATCCATTTTAATAATTTAAGTGTAGTTGATGCTATTGATACACAAGGAGATGGATGTTCCTTTGTATGGAATTTTGAAGTATAACACTTCCTTCGCTATCTATTATTCCAGCTATATAAGTCTTTTCAGTTTTTGTCATATTAAAAGTACCATTACCTTTTTTATATTGTTATAAATGACAAGATAATTACTTTACAATTATTTACTTTATTGTATAATTGCAGTTAAGTAAACGATTAGATATAGGGCAATTGGAGGAGGTATTATGAAAATTAAGAAACCTTGGCTTGGTGTGTGTTTGTTGATACTGATTATAGCTACAGTGCTGTTGATAATAAGAGGGGTATCAGGGGAAGATGGGAGACAGAAAGTTACTACTGTTATACAGGAAGAAGAATTCCAGTTTTATAGTGATATTGTACAAAAAGAATATAAGGGTAAAGATGAAAATGAATTATATGAAAAGGTAGAAAAGTATGCAAGGGAAGTTTATGCACAGTTTGCATTAGGAAGGGAATATGGGTTATGTAAGCCTTATTCATATGAGTCATTGAAAATGGAAGTTGAAGCTGAAAATCAGCAGAGAAAAGCAAAAGATGATGCAGGAGAAGTTGTTTATGGAGTGCTTGAATATAGTACAGATGGATATCTTATATATACATTGAATAATTTAAAATTAAAGATTGTAGATTATCTTGTGAAAAATCATGATAATGATTTGGAAAAGGCAGCAAGAAAATATTTAGATAATAATCCTTATAAATTTCAAACTGTTGAAAATATTAAATATAGTTTGGGAGATGAAACGAAAACTGTTTCAAGATTGGATCTACCGACTCTAGAAAAGACAAATAGCGAGTTGTTTGAGTACTTGTACAATGGAAAAGAAGGAGATACATTTTCAATTGTTTTAGATGAAAAAGTACTGGATGGAGAAATTCTAAGTAAGGAAATAGATTTTGTTGATTTTGAGAAAGATAAACAAATTGTATTAAGGACATATATTTCAGATTTTTATTACTGGCAGCTAGTTGATGATATGGCAGAGACAAATCTGTTGGAATTTGAATTAAATAAGGAATAATATAAAAATGTTCCTGATTTAAGAATATATAAAAAATAGGGGGAAATCAAATTATGAAAGGAAAAACTATAAAACGTTTTTGGGCAGCTATTTTATCAATACTAATGGTAATAGTAATGTTTCCATCAGTTGATGGAGGCGGAGTCATTGTTGCAAATGCAGCATCTATCGTAACAAATGAGAATCTCTTAAAATACCCATCATTTGAGGAAGATGTTCCATTAGAGGAACATAATGACATTAATAAGGATAATAAGGTTGGAAATTGGTTCTATTTTCAAGATACGGTTAAGAAGGAAAGAGGGAATGCTCATACTGGAGATTGGTCGGTATCTCTTGAGAAGACAAATGATGCATTGGAACAAGATGTAGCAAATCTTCAGAAGGGTGCAACTTATAAAGTATCTGTTTGGGCAAAGAATACCAATCCAAGTGGAATTACTGCATACTTATGTCTAAAATACTATGGAGGAAATGAGAAGAAAGTATTAATTGATTCAGCAGAGTATAGAAAGTATGAAGTGGAGTTTGTATATACTGGAGATACATCAGGAAAAAATACTAGATCAGCAATTTGGATAGAAAGAGCAACAAGTGGTAATATTTATATAGATGATTGGTCATTTGAGATAGCAAGTAACTTAAAAAGCTTTAGTGTGGATAATGGTTCTTTAAAAGCAGAATATAAAGAGGGTTATACTGGTGAAATGAAGAGTTCAGATTTTGATATTTCTTATACATCTTCATTAGAATCAAACGTTACAAAGAAGTTAAATATTACAAACGAAAGTGTATCTGGAAATACCTTGACAATGAATTTTGATCCAATTGAAGCACAGCCTGTAGAACAAAATATAAAATTGATTGCAACGTATAAACCAAATAATCAGCCATTTATCGTAGACTTTAACATTGATGCATCTGGGGAGGAATATATAGATGCTAAACTAACAGAAATTTCAGCAGAAAATGGAACTGTAATAGCTAATTTTGATAAAGTTCCGATAGTTTCTCCAGTAAAGGATGATTTTACATTAGAGTGTAAAGTAAATGATGGAGAATTTGCTCCAGTTGAAATTAAGGAATTTGCTTACGATAAATTAAATAAAACAGTTAATTTAAAATTTCAAAAAATTTCAGCTGCAATTGAAAGTAAGAATGTTACAGTAAGAGCTACTTACAAGGATTCACAAAAAGATGCCAGTTTTGTAGTGGAACTTGGAAGTGGGATAAAATACTATGTAGATTCTCATGCAGGAGATGATTCTAATGATGGTATAAGTGAGGCTACTGCTTGGAAGACAATTGATAAAGTAAATACAGTTCTATTTCAACCAGGTGATCAAATTTTATTTAAATCAGGCGGAGAATGGACTGGGGCATTGAAACCACAGGGTTCAGGTGTAGATGGTGCTCCAATAGTAATTTCAAGTTATGGTGAAGGTAAAAAACCATTATTAAAACCAGGTGAAAATTGGACAATTTCACATATGAATATTGCAAATAAAATTGTACGTTCTCCAATAGTGAATAATGTAATTACATTTTATAATCAAGAGTATTGGGAAGTGAATAATCTTGAGCTATGGGATCCAACCTATGAACAAAACTCAAACACGAATGTATATCGTAGAGGAATTAATATTAGTGCTCAGGATGCAGGTGATCTTAACTATTTTAAATTCGATAATTTAACAATACATGGATTTAGAGGACCTATATCAAATGAAGGAAAGTCTTCTGGAGGAATTATTATGACTGTTATGACAGACTTGTATGATGCTTCGAAGAGAGTTCCAACAGCAGTACATGATATTAGCATAACAAATTGCGAAATGTATAACTTAGGAAGATCAGGAGTTAACTTTGTATCTCCTTGGACTACAAGAGAAGGAGATAAGTGGAACAAATATAGACCATTTGGATATAGAGGTGTTGGAGCTTGGAAACCATATGAAAACTTCCGTCTTAGCAATAATACAATTTATAATATTGATGGTGATGGAGCAATTATAGATGGATGTAAGGATGCAATTGTAGATCATAATACAGTATATCGTACAGTATATAATTGTTGGTATGGTGTAGGGTTATTTAATTGGAATTCAGATAATGTAATATTTGAATACAATGAAGTATATGAAGCATCACCAGCTGATTCTCTTCTTGGCGCAGGTGATGGACAAGGAATTGAAATTGATGCTTTAAATCAAAATACAATTGTACAATATAATTATTTGCATAATAATGCAGGTGGGGTATTTATGTGGTGCTGTACAGAGGATTTAAGAGGTTTTGATGGAGTTTTCCGTTACAACATCAGTCAAAATGATGGTGCAAAACATGGTATTATTGATTGGCGTCCTGGACACGAAGGAAGTATGGCTTACAATAACACAATATATCTAGATGATAGTATTGAAAGAAAATGGATGAACAACGGGTATACAGGTGGAAAAAGTGATGCGAAATTCTATAACAACATAGTTGTTAATAAAGGGAAAATGACAGCTGATTCTTTCAATGAACAAGAAATAGATTACGAAAGCAATATATTTATTGGTTTTGATAAGCTTCCTTCTAATGATAGTACTATAATTGAAGAAGATCCAATGCTTGTTGCACCTGGAACTGGTGGAAAGGGTATTGATAGTTTGGAAGGATATAAACTTCAAAGTAATTCTCCAGCAATTGATGCAGGTATTAATATTGAGAATAATGGTGGAAAAGATTATTTTGGAATACAACTTACTGATGGAAAAACAGATATTGGAGCATCAGAATATGTAGAATCAGAAGAGCCAGTAGAAGCAGATAAAACATTCTTAGGAATAGTTATAGATTATGCACAAGATAAAAAATCAGAAGGAGCATTGGAAGGTCTTATTCCAGTAGTGGTTAAAGAGTTTGAAGAAGCATTAAAAGAAGCACAAGAAGTTTTTGATAATAAAAATGCTACAGAAGTTCAAGTAGAATTAGCTTCAAAAAGATTAATTGATGCAATTCATATGCTAGAATTCAAAAAAGGTGATAAAACAGAACTTAAAAAATTAGTTGAAATAGTAAATGCTTTAGAAGAAGATAAGTATACAGCTTTAACTTGGGCTAAGCTTCAAGCAGAACTTATTGAAGCTAACAAAGTAATAGAAGATGAAAATGCAATGGAAGAAGAAGTTGCTAAAGCTTATGAAAACTTAAGCAATGCATTTTCTAGCTTAGAATTATCAGCTGATAAGTCTAAACTTCAGAAATTAGTAGATGAATTAGAAAATAAAGATTTATCTGAATATAGTCAAGAAACTGTTTCTAAATTTAATGTAGAATTAGCTAATGCAAAATCTATATTATCAAATAAAGATTCTACTCAAGTAGAAATAGATGAAGCTTATAATAAATTAATCAAAGCTTATCTTAATTTAAGATTAGTACCAGATAAATCTAAGCTTGAAGACTTAATAAACAAAGCAGAATTAATGGATACATCTAAATATACTAAAAAAAGTATTGAGAAACTTAATGTAGAATTAGCAAAGGCTAGGGCAATATTTAATAATGATGAAGCTACTGAAAAGCAAGTAGAAGAAGTAGAAAAGAGTTTAGAATCAGCTTTAGCTAACTTAGAATTGGCACAAGATGATAATGAAAACAATGGCAATACTGACAAAGATATTAATGAGGGGAATTCTGGAAATAATTCTACTAATACATCTAACAATGGAAATGGTAGTCACAATAGTAAATTACCAAAAACAGGAGGAACATCTTCTGTAGCAGTTGGAGCAATAGCACTATTAATTACTGGTGCAGGTGCAGTTTTAACAAGAAAGAAATTGTAGTTTTAGGAACAAATGATGAAATTCTTATGTTATAAAATTATATAATAATAGATTAAATGGGTCTGTCCCATTAGCAGATCAAATCTCTGATATGCTTCCCCTATAGTAGAGTAGTTAAAACAAAAAAACTATCTATTATAAGGGAAGTATTTTTTATTAATTATTATGAAATCTTTGAAGCATAATACAGTTTAGTTTAAGTGTATAAACTACGTTAAAAGATATTAAAGTCTTAAATATTAAAATTCACAAAATTTCATATAATTGCTATTAGAGTCGAGGTTTCGTGAAAAAAATGCATTTTGTAATCGTTAAACAAATTAATATTAATAAAAAATAGGCGTATTATCACATAAAAGTAAAAAATAATAATAATTATCAAATATTGACAATAATTATATAATAAGGTAATGTATTACTTGAAATCAGTTTTTAAATAATATATTGTACAGTTTTATGAAATGTAGAGAGCACAATTCAGAGAATTATAATGGAATGAATTCATTCATAGCGACTCTTTTAAATAATAATTATATATCATTGTAATTAAATAAATTCGAATTTATTCTGTAATAAAATTTGTGCAGGTATTTTTCTATGACTGATTAATTACAGGTTATATAGAGATACTACAGCATTTCATAAAACAGATTACATAAGTTATTAAAATGTTAATGAAAAAATTAAGTTTAGCTTATATCAAATTAGTAGTATAAATTGTAAGAATATATGTACTTAGAGTACAAGGAGGAATGAAGATGTTAGAAAATGAACAATGGGAAGGTTTTGAGGGAAGAATATGGAAAGAAGAAATCAATGTTAGAGATTTCATTCAAAAAAACTATAAGCCATATGATGGTGATGAAAGTTTCCTAGCAGATCCAACAGATGCTACAAATAAATTATGGGGCAGATTACAAGAGTTACAAAAAGAAGAAAGGGCTAAAGGCGGAGTGCTTGATATGGAAACAGAAGTTGTTTCTGGACTTACAGCTTATGGCCCTGGATACATTGATGAATCTTTAAAAGAATTTGAAAGAGTAGTAGGTCTTCAAACAGACAAGCCTCTTAAGAGAGCTTTCATGCCATACGGTGGTATTAAAATGGCTGAACAATCTTGTGAAAATTATGGATACACACCAAATCCAGAATTACACAAGATATTTACTGAATACCATAAGACACATAATCAAGGGGTGTTTGATGCTTATACACCAGAAATGAGAAAAGCTCGTAGCAGCCATATCATAACAGGACTTCCTGATACTTATGGACGTGGACGTATCGTAGGTGACTACAGAAGAGTTGCTCTTTATGGTATTGATTATCTTATGGAAGAAAAGGCTAAGGACCTTAACAACTGTGGCGATGGAACTATGACAGATGAGGTTATTCGTCTAAGAGAAGAAATTACAGAACAACATAGAGCTCTTGGAGAAATGAAGAAAATGGCTGCAAGCTATGGATATGATATTTCAAAACCAGCAAAGAATGCTAAAGAAGCAGTTCAATGGTTATACTTTGGATATCTTTCAGCAATCAAGACACAAAATGGTGCAGCTATGTCAATAGGACGTGTATCTACTTTCCTTGATATCTATATCCAAAGAGATCTTGATAATGGAGTTCTTACTGAAGAAGAAGCTCAAGAATTAATTGACCATTTAACAATGAAATGCAGAATGGTTAAATTTGCAAGAATAACTTCTTACAATGAATTATTCTCAGGGGATCCTTCATGGGTTACTATAGCATTAGGTGGTATAGGTGTTGATGGACGTCACATGGTAACAAAGAACGACTATCGTTTCCTTCATACTTTAGAAAATATGGGTCCTTCACCAGAACCAAATCTTACTGTACTTTACTCTTCTGCACTTCCTGAAAACTTCAAGAAGTATGCAGCAAAGATTTCAGTAGATACAAGCTCTATCCAATATGAAAATGATGATGCTATGAAACCAGAATGGGGCGATGATTATTCAATATGTTGCTGTGTATCTGCTACTCAAACAGGTAAAGAAATGCAGTTCTTCGGAGCTAGAGCAAATCTTGCTAAATGTTTACTTTATGCTATAAACGGTGGTATTGATGAAAAATCAGGTAAACAAGTTGGACCTGAATATAAAGGAATTACATCAGAATATCTTGATTATGATGAAGTAATTGAAAAATATGAAAGAATGAGTGATTGGTTAGCTGGTCTTTATGTAAATACATTAAATCTTATTCAATATATGCATGATAAGTACTATTATGAAGCAGCAGAAATGGCTCTTATAGATACTGATGTAAGACGTACATTTGCAACAGGTATTGCAGGTTTCTCACACGTAATTGATTCACTTTCTGCAATTAAATATGCAAAAGTTAAAACAATCCGTAATGAAGCTGGAATTGTTACAGATTACGAAATTGAAGGGGATTTCCCAAGATACGGTAATGATGATGATAGAGCTGATGAAATAGGTATTTATGTTCTTAAGTCATTCCTTGATAAGATCAAGAAGAGACACACATACAGAAATTCTGAACCTACAACATCACTTCTTACTATTACTTCAAATGTAGTATATGGTAAGTATACAGGTAATATGCCAGATGGACGTGAAGCTTGGACTCCACTTTCACCAGGAGCTAGCCCATCTTATGGAGCAGAACAAAATGGATTACTTGCTTCATTAAACTCTGTAGCTAAGCTTCCTTATGAATGGGCTTTAGATGGTATTTCAAATACGCAAACAATTAACCCAACTGCATTAGGAAATGATAAAGAAGAACAAGTTGACAAACTTGTACAAGTATTAGATGGTTACTTTGATCAAGGACCACATCATTTAAATGTTAATATATTTGGTGTTGAAAAATTAAAAGACGCTATGGAACATCCTGAAAAAGAAGAATATGCTAACTTTACTATCCGTGTATCAGGTTACGCAGTTAAATTTATAGATTTAACTAGAGAACAACAACTTGATGTTATCTCTAGAACATGTCATGCTGAAATCTAATTTAGATAAAAATATAGCAAGAATTCATTCAATAGAGAGCTTTGGATCTGTTGATGGACCAGGAATCCGTTTTGTTGCTTTTTTAAAAGGCTGTCATATGAGATGTAAGTTCTGCCACAATCCAGATACCTGGGAGATGAATGGCGGTGAGACAAAAACTGCAGATGAGCTTTTGTCTCAAGCTCTTAAATATAAAACTTATTGGAAAAAGGTGGGGGGAATCACTATTAGTGGTGGTGAACCTCTTCTTCAAATAGATTTCCTGATTGAATTCTTTAAAAAAGCTAAGGCAAAAGGCGTTCATGTAACGCTTGATACCTCTGGAAATCCATTTACAAGAGAAGAACCTTTCTTTAGTAAATTTAATGAACTTATGAAAGTAACAGATCTTGTAATGCTAGATATTAAACAGATAGATGAAGCTGAGCATAAAATACTTACAGGGTGGAGTAATTCAAATATTCTAGATATGGCAAGATATTTATCAGAAATCAATAAGCCTGTATGGATTCGTCATGTACTCGTACCAGGTGGAAGTGATAATGATGAACAGCTTAGAAAACTTGATGAATTTATCAAGACTTTGAAAAATGTAGATCGTGTTGAAGTGCTTCCATATCATATTCTTGGAACTTTCAAATGGGAACAGCTTGGTATTGAATATCCTTTAAAGGGTGTTGAACCTCCTAGTAAGGAGAGAGTAGAAAATGCTAAAAAACTTCTTCATACAAGTGAATATAATGGATATTTATCACGATAATTTCTAGAATAGAAATTAACAATGAATTATTGAATGTGATAAAAGACAATATATAAGTCTTAGTCATTAGACAAATAGAAACCGTACAGATTAATCTGTACGGTTTTACTACTTTATAGAAATAAATCAATTTAGTTGAAGGAAAAGCTGATGAGTTAATAGAAAAAAATATACCAGAAAAGTATAGAGGAGAAAATGAAGAAGTGAATGCAGCTCAAAATATAGGATTAATTTTCCCAGAAGATACACATATTAATTTAAGTTTTGCAGCAATGGCAACAAGCTCTAAAAATAAGGAAAATGGAATTAAGTTAATTGAGTTCTTAACATCAGCAATTGTAGTGATATTTACAGTTATGTTTATTATTATTATTATAGGAACAACTTTAGCTTGGCTAATATCAGCTTATGATTTTCCTTTTAGAAAATTTTTAAGATGGGCCTTAATTTTACCATTAGATATACCACCATATATAGCAGCATATACGATTTTAATATGGAATTAGATAAAGGCGAAGTTCTTGCAATCTTAGGTGAAAGTGGTATTGGTAAAAGTACTATGCTTAGGATAATTGCAGGTCTTGAAGAAGCTCATAAGGGAAGTATGACTATTGGAGATAAAATTATATTTTCAGAAAAATTATTTGTTGAACCTAAAAATAGAGGAATTGGAATGGTATTTCAGGATTATGCTCTTTTCCCTCATATGACTGTTAAAAAGAATATACAATATGGCTTAAAGAAAATGAGCAAAGCTGAAAAAGAAAATATAGCAATGGAAATGCTTAAGCTTGCAAATTTAGTGGAGCATAAAGACAAATATCCTTATGAATTAAGCGGTGGACAACAACAAAGAGTTGCAATAGCTAGAGCTATAGCACCAAAGCCAGAAATATTATTATTAGATGAGCCATTTTCAAACTTAGATGCTAATCTTCAAGAAAAGATTAGAGATGAAATTAAAGAAATATTAAAAAAGGCAGTAATAACTTCAATATTTGTAACTCATGATAGAGAAGATGCTAAGGTTCTTGCTGATAAGGTTATAGTATTAAGAGATGGTATTACTGTTCAAAAAGGATTATCAAAAGATATTTTAGTTTAGTTCAATAATAAGTTTAAAAATAGACAATATATAAAATAAAACTATATCTAAAGAGATAAATTATATCCAAGCTTTAGATATTAAGAAAATAAAATCTGTACATATTAAATATGTATGGGTTTTATTATTTTATTTTTTTAAATATAGAATATCTTAATTTGATTTTTTGTTAGTGAAATTGAATTTAATAAATATAAACACTTAAATTGTTATAATAATAACAATTTAAGTGTTTATTAATAGTAAAAAACTTATTACTATAATTTTCCCAACAATAATAGTATTATAAATTTAAGATAATAAACTTAAATAAAAGTATACGATTTCAATGAGGGATAAGAGTAGAAAGTGAAATTAATGATATAAATAATAAAAAAAAGTTGAAAAAAACGAAAAAAAGTTTGACAAAAAATAAACAATCAATTACAATAAGGTTGTAGGAAGTGTTAAAAAAATAACAAAGTAAAATATAAATTAACACAGCTGATGATAAAGATAATAACTAGAAATTGATATATAGATTTAATACTAGGAGGATGTAATAAATGAAGGTTACAAACGCTCAAGAATTAACAGCAAGAATTAAACAATTAAGAGAAGCACAAAGAAAGTTCGCTACTTACACTCAAGAACAAGTAGACGAAATATTCAGACAAGCAGCTTTAGCAGCTAACCATAACAGAATTAAGTTAGCTAAAATGGCTGTAGAAGAAACAGGAATGGGAATCGTAGAAGACAAGGTTATAAAAAATAACTTTGCTGCTGAATATATATACAACCAATACAAGAATATGAAAACTTGTGGGGTTTTAGAAGAAGATAAAACTCACGGAATTACAAAAGTAGCAGAACCAATCGGAGTTATCTCTGCTATCGTTCCAACAACAAACCCAACATCAACAGCAATATTTAAGTGTTTAATAGCTTTAAAGACTAGAAATGCTATAATAATCTCTCCACATCCAAGAGCTAAGAATTCTACAATTGAAGCTGCTAAAATAGTTTTAGAAGCTGCAGTTAAAGCAGGAGCTCCAGAAGGAATAATTGGATGGATAGATCAACCATCAGTTGAATTATCACAAAACGTTATGAGAGAGTCAGATATAATCCTAGCTACAGGTGGTCCAGCAATGGTTAAGGCTGCTTACTCATCAGGAAGACCAGCTTTAGGGGTTGGAGCAGGAAATACTCCAGCAATCATTGATGAAACAGCTCATATTAAAATGGCTGTAAACTCAATATTACTTTCTAAGACATTCGATAACGGAGTTATCTGTGCATCAGAACAATCAATCGTTGTTTTAGAACAAGTATACGATGAAGTTAAGAAAGAATTAGCTGAAAGAGGAGCATACATCCTTAAAGGCGAAGAAATAGATAAAGTAAGAAAAGTTATCTTAAACGAAAAAGGTGGATTAAATGCTGACATGGTTGGTCAATCTGCTTATAAGATAGCTCAAATGGCAGGAGTTAACGTTCCAGAAAGTGCTAAAGTTTTAGTTGGTGAAGTTACTTCAGTTGAATTAGAAGANCCATTCTCACACGAAAAATTATCTCCAGTATTAGCTATGTACAAAGCTACATCATTTGAAGATGCATTAAACAAAGCTGATAGATTAATCGAATTAGGTGGTATGGGACATACTTCTATACTTTACACTGATCAAGTTAAGAACAGAGATAGAGTATTAGAATTCGGAGAAAGAATGAAAACTGCTAGAACATTAATAAACATGCCAGCAGCTCAAGGTGCTATCGGAGACTTATTTAACTTCAAATTAGCTCCATCATTAACATTAGGATGCGGATCATGGGGAGGAAACTCAGTTTCAGAAAACGTTGGTCCTAAGCACTTAATTAACGTTAAGAGCATTGCTGAAAGGAGAGAAAATATGCTTTGGTTTAGAGTTCCAGAAAAAACTTACTTCAAATACGGTTGTTTACCAGTAGCTTTAGCTGAATTAGGTGAAATGGGTAAAAAGAAAGCATTCATCGTAACAGATAAAGTATTATTCGAAATGGGATACACTAACAAAGTTACAGAAGTTTTAGAAGCTCAAGGAATTCAATACAAAATATTCTCAGATGTTGAACCAGACCCAACATTAAGATGTGCTAGAGCTGGTGCAGCTGAAATGACTAGCTTTGGGCCAGACGTTATAATCTCTCTTGGTGGTGGATCAGCTATGGATGCTGCTAAAATCATGTGGGTTATGTACGAACATCCAGAAGTTAACTTCCACGATTTAGCTATGACATTCATGGATATCAGAAAGAGAATATACAGATTCCCAACAATGGGTGAAAAAGCTATGATGGTTTCAATAGCAACTTCAGCTGGTACAGGATCAGAAGTTACTCCATTCGCAGTTATCACTGATGAACAATCAGGAGTTAAATATCCATTAGCTGACTACGAACTAACTCCAGATATGGCTATCGTTGACGCTGAGTTAATGATGACTTCTCCTAAGGGATTAACAGCTTGTGCTGGTATCGACGTATTAGTTCACTCAATTGAAGCTTACGTTTCAATAATGGCATCTGAATACACTAANGGATTAGCTTTAGAAGCAATCAGATTAGTATTCAAATACTTACCAGATGCTTACAATGAAGGAACAACTAACATTAAAGCAAGAGAAAAAATGGCTCATGCATCTTGTATGGCAGGTATGGCATTCAGTAATGCATTCTTAGGAATCAATCACTCAATGGCTCATAAATTAGGAGCATTCCACCACTTACCACACGGTATGGCTAATGCATTAGTTATGAACGAAGTTATAAGATTCAATGCTGAAGAAGCTCCAACTAAGCAAGCAGCATTTGCACAATACAAATATCCAAATGCATCTTACAGATATGCTAAGATTGCTGATTACCTAGGATTAGGTGGAAACACTAACGCTGAAAAGGTTGAATTATTAATCAAAGCTGTAGAAGAATTACAAGCTAAAGTTAATATGCCAAAAACAATCCAAGAAGCTGGTGTAAGCGAAGTTAAATTCTTCGAAACAATCGATGAAATGGTTGAGCAAGCATTCGATGACCAATGTACAGGAGCTAACCCAAGATATCCATTAATGAAAGAATTAAAAGAAATGTATATCACTAGCTACTACGGAAGAAATGCTAAAAACGAAGCAAAAGCTGAAGCAGCTCCAACTAAAAAAGAAAAAAAAGCTAAATAATCAATAATTGATATAAATAAAGGGCCCTAGCGAAAGTTAGGGCTTTTTTTATTTAAAAAGAAAGAATATAATAAATCAAAAATGAAAATATGTTATAATATACAGAAATATAACAAAAGAGGTAAAGTAAATGACGTTTAAACAATTAGGAATTAGTGATAATATAACGAGTATATTAAAAACTAGCGGAATAATAAATCCAACTGAAGTTCAAGAAAAAAGTATTAAAGATATATTAAATGGTAAGGATATAATTGCAGAAGCACAAACAGGAACTGGAAAGACTTTAGCATTTTTATTACCTATATTCGAAAATATAAAACCAAACTCTAAAGATATTGAGTGCTTAATAATTACTCCAACAAGAGAGCTTGCACTACAGATTACTGAAGAAGCTGAAAAGCTAAAGCAAGGTAAAGAGATTGGAGTTTTAGCTATGTATGGAGGAAAAGATATTGGATCACAGCTTAATAAGCTTAAAGGTAATATACAAATTATTATTGCAACTCCAGGAAGATTACTTGATCATATAAAAAGAAAAACAGTTGATTTAAAAAAGCTAAAAACTATAGTTATTGATGAAGCAGATCAAATGTTACTTATGGGCTTTAGAAATGAAATAGATTCAATAATGAAGGAAAGACCTAAAAAAGTTCAAACTTTATGTTTTTCAGCAACGATGGATTCAGCAGTTAAAAAATTAGCTTATAGATATATGAAAGAGCCAGTAGTTATTTCTGTTAAAAAGGAAGAAGTAACTTTAGATAATATTAAACAAGAGGTTGTAGAAACTACAGACAGATTAAAAAGAGAAGCTTTATGTACAGTATTAGATGAGGATAATCCTTTTATGGCTATTATATTCTGTAGAACAAAAAGAAGAGCGGATGAACTAGAAGTAGTAATGCATAGAAAAGGATACAATTGCAAGGTAATCCATAGTGATATACCTCAAAATAAGCGTGAAAGAATTATGAAGTCTTTTAGAAATGCAGATATTCAATACTTAATTGCCACTGATGTGGCTTCAAGAGGATTAGATATAAGTGGAGTAGATAACATATATAATTATGATATTCCTGAAAAGGTAGAAACTTATATTCATCGTATAGGAAGAACAGGAAGAGCCGGAGAAAAAGGATATACATGTTTATTTGTAGACCCTAAAGATTCAAGAATTTTAAATGATATAGAAAAGCAAATAAAATTTACTATTCCAAGAAGAATTTTATAACAAAAAGGAGAAATACAAATGATAAATAATATTGGAAAAATAACTTTATATGTAAATAATCAAGAGGAAGCAAAAGAGTTTTGGACTAAAAAAATGAAATTTGTAGTTAAACTAGAGCAGCCTATGGGACCAAATATGACATGGCTAGAAGTGGGACCTTCAGAGGAAGCATTTACTACATTTATAATTTATGAAAAGAACTTAATGTTAGCACAAAATCCGCAAGCTAATGTATTGCATCCTAATGTAATATTAAGTACTAATGATATAGAAGAAACTTATAATGAAATAAAAAGTAATGATATAGAAACAACTGAAATAATGAAAATGCCATATGGAAGTATGTTTAAATTTAAAGATCAAGATGGAAATGATTATTTAGTTAGAGAAGATAGATAAATAATTATAAGGTCCTGCAGAAAAACTGCAGGGCCTTATTTATTAATTAAACAATAAGAATATGTGAATAATATCTAAAGATTATTGACAAAAACTATTTAGGGTGATAATCTAAAACAAATAGTTTTTAAAACTACATATTTTAGAATGTTAATCAAGATGATTTTTAATAATAACTTAAACAAAGGGGAGAAAATTTATGATCAGAATAGTAGCAGATTCATCATCACTTTACTCAAAAAATGAAGGAAAAGAAAAAGGAATTAGTATTGCTCCACTTACAGTAAATATAAATGGACAAACTTATAAAGAGTTTGAAGATATAAATACATATGAATTTATAGAGATAATAAATAAAGGACATATTCCATCTTCATCACAGCCTTCAATAGGAGAAGTATTAGAAATATATGAGCAATATAAAGAAGATGAGATAATTAATATTTCAATGGCTGATGGATTATCAGGTACATATAACTCTGCTTGTATGGCAAAGGGAATGGCAGAAAATCCAGAGAGAATAGACGTTATAAATTCAAAAACACTATGTGGGCCACATAGATATTTAGTTAATTTAGCAGCTGAACTTGTAAAGCAAGGTAAAACAAAACAAGAAATAGTAAATGAAATAAATAATACTTTAGAGGATACAAAATCATATTTAATTCCTCACGATTTTGATTTTTTAGTTAGAGGGGGAAGAGTTTCTGCACTTGTAGGTAAAATAGGAAGTGCTATAAAGTTAGTACCTGTTATGACAATGGCGGAGGACAAGCTATCTTTAGTTAAATTTACAACTAAGCGTACATTTAAAAGTGCTATAAAAAAAATAGTTGAAGAAATGTTAGAAAACAATGTTGATTCAAATTGTAAAATTTATATTTCGCATGCATGCAAGGAAGATTTGGCAGAAGATGCAAAAAAATTTATAATGAATAGTATAGAAAATGCTGATATAGAAATAAACTTATTAAGTCCTGCATTTACAACTCAAGGTGGACCAGGATGTGTAGCAATACAATACATAAGAAAGCATGAGTCTTTAAAATAGAATATTAGGAGGCAATAATGGAAAGTTTGGAATTTCATATACCAAGATTTAATGAACTACCAAGGGTTCCTCTTTATAAAGATCAGGTAATTACTTATTTAGAAAATTTGGTTAAAGAAATTAATATAGATAATGAAGAAAAAATATTAACACCAACAATGCTTAATAATTATGTTAAGCAAAGGGTTGTTTCACCGCCAAAGGATAAAAAGTATAATGAGAAACATTTGGCATATTTAATAGTTGTTTGTTTATTAAAGCAAGTGTTTTCTTTACAGGAAATATGCGAGCTTATTAATATTCAAATTGAAAGTTGTCCAATAGAAGTAGCTTATGATTATTTTTGTTCAGAAGTAGAAGAAGCTATAAAGGCTGTATTCTCTACAAGAGATTTTTCATATCCTAGATCTACAGGAACCGCTACAGTTGAAAGTGAAATATTAAGGTCAACAGTAATGGCAGTTGCAAATAAGATATTTGTTAAGAGTAAATTAAAAGAGAAAAAAGAAAATAATTTAATTGTGTAAAATTAAGAATTAATAATAATAAAATTGAATATAGATTTAAAATATTGGTTAATATGAAATTATAATTTTATATTAACCAATATTTTATTTTTTATTGTAATTTTTCTGTTACGATTAAAGATTATAAAAACTTATTATAGTTTTTAAGTTACAAATAATGTAAAATATATTTGGTAATGGAATTACTATACTATTATTAAAAGGGGAGAGCAGTATGGATATTAAGGGGTTTTATTCGGGGAATATTTTTGATGCTTACAAATATTTAGGTGCCCATGTAAAGGAAAATGAAGTTACTTTTAGAACATTTGCTCCAAATGCTAAAAAAATAGAGTTAATTGGTGAATTTAATGATTGGAATGGAACTGAAATGATAAGGAGTAACGATGGTAACTTCTTTGAATGCAGTATAGAAAATGCAAAAGCAGGAATGTTATATAAGTATAAAATTTATAGCAAAGATGGTAGCTATATAGATCATTGTGATCCATATGGATTTGGAATGGAGTTAAGACCTAATACAGCATCTATTATAAGAGATTTAAAAGAATATACATTTAATGATTCAGAGTGGATGAAAGAGAGAAGTGATTGTAAGGATAAACCTTTAAACATTTATGAGGTTCATCTAGGATCATGGAAAAAAAAACATGATAATACTTGGTATACATACAAGGAGTTGGAGGAGCTATTAATTCCATATGTTAAAGAGTATGGATATAATTATATTGAAATAATGCCATTAAGTGAGCATCCGTGCGATGAATCATGGGGATATCAAAATACAGGTTTTTTTAGTCCAACTTCAAGATATGGAACTGCTACAGAGCTGATGTATTTTATAGATAAATGTCATGAGAATAATATTGGTGTAATAATGGATTTTGTACCAGTTCATTTTGCTGTTGATGAATTTGCATTAGCTAATTATGATGGAACATCATTATATGAATATCATTATGAAGATATTGCAATGAGTCAGTGGGGAAGTAAAAACTTTATTCATTCAAGAGGTGAAGTAAGAAGCTTTTTACAATCAGCAGCAAATTATTGGCTTGAGGAATATCATTTTGATGGATTAAGAGTAGATGCGTTAAGCAATATTATTTATTGGCAAGGAAACTCTGATAGAGGAGAAAATAAAGCTGCTATAGAGTTTATTAAGAAAATGAATAAAGGATTAAAGAATTTACATCCTACAGTAATTCTGGCAGCAGAAGATTCTACTGCATACCCAAGGGTCACAGAACCAGTAGAAAATGGTGGACTAGGTTTTGATTATAAGTGGGATATGGGATGGATGAATGATACTTTAGAGTATTTTAAAACTCATCCATATGATAGGAAAAGAGATTATCATAAGTTGACATTCTCTATGATGTATTTCTATAGTGAGCATTTTTTAATGCCTTTATCACATGATGAAGTAGTACATGGAAAAGCTACAATAATTCAAAAAATGAATGGTGAGTATGAAGAAAAATTTAAACAAGCTAGGGCATTATATATGTATATGTATGCTCATCCAGGAAAAAAGCTTAATTTTATGGGGAATGAAATAGCTCAATTTAGAGAGTGGGATGAGAAAAGAGAACAAGATTGGGAAGTTTTAGAGTATGAGATGCATAATAAGTTCCATAAATTTATGAGAGATTTAAATCATATTTATCTTCAAGATTCTTGTTTATACAAATATGATTATAATATGAATGGATTTAAGTGGATGGATTGTAATCAAGAAGAAAGATGTATATATTCTTTTGAAAGAATTAGTGATAATAAAAAAATATTAGCAGTATTTAATTTTTCAAATGAAGAACAAAGAGATTATAGATTTAAGATAAATTCCAATGAGGATATTGGATTAATGTTAGATAGCAATATGAACCAATATGGTGGAGATGGAATAAGTGATTTTAGAATTATAATACGGGAAAATAGGGAAAAAAATCAATCTATATCTAGTTTTATTAATGAAAAAATTGTATCAATAGATATGAAGCCGTTTTCGGCATCTTACTATATGATTAAATAAATAAAAAGTAGTAAGTAGGAAACAAGAGTTGATAGGAGATATATATTATCTACTAGTAACTCTTGTTTTTTGTATTTAAAAATAGAATATAAAATATATGTTAAGTAGCTATTTAGGGGAGATTAACGAATTAATAGGAACAAAAATAATTGATGATTAATACTATATATTATGATGAAAAAAGAAAGAAATTGTTTGAATTAGGGATTTAAAGCAATTTTAAAGTAAATATAAAAGAAATATTAGGAGGAATAAAGTATGTATGAATTAATAAAATGTAAGTTTCAAGGAGCAAATATAACTGTTGCTGTTACTGGATTACCAATATTAATTTCTGGTGAGGTAATTGGTGGAGATGACGGTATAATAACTCTAAGAATGTGCGATGGAAAAAGTATTTATTTTATATAATTTATATTTTAATATAAATTATTAAAAAGATAGCTGATACAAATAAAATTATTAATGAAAATGGTATAGAAAAAGAAATATATTTTTTTAGATTATAAACTTGAGATATTTTTTTGATTGTAACTTTCATGGATTATATGATCATTTTGATATCTACCTACTTCACTAAGCATTATTGGACCACCAGTAGCAGACCAAGGTAACATACTGCTTCCAGCTAAAATTCCTAATGCTAAAGAAGCATATACCAAATTATTTCCTATTAATGGATTTAGTTGTAAGCATATTGGAAGAATTGTAGCAGCAGCAGGACCAGCAGATAAAAATGTTGCAATAATGAAAGATGAAAGAAGTATAGCTAAGATAATTAAAATTTGATTGTTCCCAGTAAATGAGATAATATAGTTAACTATATTATCTAATATGCCTAATTTTTGTAATACACTAGATATAATAAAGAGTGTAGATATAAAAACAAGTGAATCAAGAATAGGAACAGTATTTAGTATATTTTATGGTTTATCTATAGTTGTTAATAAAAGTAATCCTATATAGAGAATAGAAATAAAAGAAATAGAAATGGAAATGAATGGAGAAATACATATAGCTAATATAAATGAAATAAATAAAATTATTGGACAATATATTTTTTTGAATTTATTTGCATTTATATGCCTGTCATGAAGTAGTGGGGAGGTGGTGGTGTATGGTGATGATGGTGAGGGGGCGGAGAGTCAGTAAATTTATTTTTAAGATAACTATCATCTATTAAATTTGAATTCTTATTATCATCTTTATAATCATGTTTTTTTAGCCACCACAAAGTGTATAAAATTAAAAGTATTATAAATATTGCACAAGGAATAAATAATTTGTTTAAGAAATCCATAAGACTAAATCCAGAGTAAAGAGTTAGAATTACTGCTGGGGTATCTGCCCATGGAAGAGGACAACCACCTATATTTGATGCAATTAATCCAGAAACTAAAATAGGTAAAGGAGACAAATTTAGTTTTATAGATAATTCTAGGCAAATAAAGGTGAATAAAAGTATTACACTTAAGTTGTTCATAAATAATGAAGTAACATACATAATTAAAGGAATGAGAATATATATAAGTGTTTTTTTACCTTTTGATATACTTAGAAATTTATCGCCAATATATTTAAAAAATGAATTATTTTCAAATGTTTTAGAAAACAACCCTAGAGCAAGAATTAAGGTTACTATCTCTAAAGGAAAACTTGATAAAGCATCCGAAAAGCTAAAGGTATTAGTTAAGCTTCCATATATTAATATTATTCCTAAACCTATGCTTGTTATAGCAGTACGATATTTAACTGAAAAAATCATAGCAATATACACTATGAATGCTATTATAATTTGAAATGTCATGTTATACCTCCTAGGTCTTGTCGTAAGTTCCTTTTATTTAAGGTGTGTAAATATATTACATAATATGTTTGTAAAATTAAATTGTTAATAAAATAAGTGTTAACAATAAAAGTATATATGGAACAAAATAATTAAGTATTAATAAAATGTATTATAGGAGTAGGAAATTACATAGTTTTATCAATATATTGAGTTTATAAGAGAGGAGATAGATATGGAATATATATTATTAATACTTGTTGTTATCTTATTTACAAATAAGCAATACAATGATTCCAGGAAGAAAGAGACTTATCGAAAAAGTAATATATATATATAAAAGAAGATACAATATAAAAAAAGATAAAGGCATAGAAGATATAAATAATATAGTTAATAAAAGTATTAAAAATATAAAGAATATGGAACTTAAAAAAATTAAACCTAAACATTTAGAGAATCTTAAGGAGGAGATAGTTAAAGCTAATAATGGGGAATTTTATTTAGATAGTAATGGCTTAAGTAGTAATTTGCTTGGAGATTTAGAAGTTAACATTAAATTAGATGATGCTAATAATGAAACGGATATTAAAGAAGATATAATATATAAAGGTAAATTTAATGAATACAATTATGACGAAAAATATAGCTTAGTAGATATATGCGAGGATAATAAAGAGAATGATATAAAAAATGAATGTTATAAGAAAAATGTAATAGAAAATATAAGCGAAAACTTAGAATATAAGGCAAAAGAAGAGAAAAAGATAGTTATGAGAGTATCATACATAAAGAGAGTGAAGAAAATAAAGATAATATAATTGTATTTATTAATGAAGATAAGGTTGTAAGCATATTTTAAAAGGCAGGCCGTAAGGTTTGTCTTTTAACTATTTATATATAATTTTTAATTTAATATATAAACAAAATATAATAATATTAAATAAGAAATTATTAGATTATAATATTAAAAGTATTGATAATAGTAACTAAAAATAAGAGGTATATATGAAGATAAAAAAGAGAAAAAGTGAAAGAATAAAAATTAGTAATATAGATGACTTGAAAAAACTACTAAAATTAGAAGGATATAATTTAGAACTATTAAATTATGATGATTTTAAGGAAGATTTTATAAATAGTTTTAATATAAGTGAAGAGATATTTAATAAATTATATAAAAGTCTTAATGAAGGAACAGTTACTTATAAAGTAGATGATATTTACGATTTAATAAATTATATAAATAATATTATAGTTTTTGAAAATGAACATAAAAGCTTGTGTGAAAAGATAAATAATATAAAATTGTTACATATAGATAGAGTTGAATATGAAAGAGTTCCTAGCACTCAAGATGATGTTGAACATATTTTAAAAGTAGTAGAAGAGACTAAAAACTCTATATCCACAAAGATTAATGAAGAAGGAAAATTAAAGTTAAAGGTATTAGAAGAAGAGATAGATAGAGATTATGTATATGCAAAGGATATAGAATTATTAAAAAAGATGATTCTTTGTAATAATGAAAAGGTTAGAGAAGAATATGATGAAAATAATCAAACTAAAACTTTATTTATTGAGGTTCCATCAAATATTACATTTGATTACGTAAAAGCAGAAAAGGGATCAATTGAGTATCATCAACATATAAAGAGTTATATTCCTAGAATGAAAAGGCTTATTAAAAACTTAGATAAGTATATTATAGAAGAAGAGGATGGAGTATTTAAAATTAATCAAAGTATTGCAATTCAGGATTCAGTAAATATGGCTATTGCAGTATTTAATGATAAAGAATATAGAGCTGTTAGTGGTAAAAATGATATTGAAGAGAGTTGTACACTAATACCATTAGGCAAAGAGTATTTTAAAAGTTGTAAAGTTAATAAGCTTGGAAAACTAGGAATTGGCTATAATAGAGTTAATGATAGTGAAAAAAAGATTTTTGAAAAAATACATAAGCTTATAAAAGAAAAAAAGTTAAGTGATGAAGGAAATCTTATTTTATATAGTAAATGGGAACCGTGTCCAAGTTGTTATTATGTGATTAGTCAATTTGCTGAAATATATACAGGAATAAATTTGAAGATTATGTATTATAAGAGCTACGGAGAAAAATAAATTTAATTCTAGTCATTAGATAAAAGATATCAGAAGTTAGTATATTTTATACTAACTTCTTTTAAAAATAAAAAAATGATTTTTTCAGCAAATATACATAAACTAATAAAAATTAAAGTAAAAGGAGTTAAAAAATGAAAGGTATATATCACATTGATAATAATAGTAAGTGGAAAATGGTTTTATCTTAGTATATTAAATAATAAATTATTAGATTAGAATATTAATAATAATAACTATATTTACAAATAAATGCAAAAGTGGTAGTATAAATTTAATGAATTTTTCATATAACAGTAATTGAGTATAATATTAATAAATGTTGATAGGGAAGAGTATTATAGAGTACAGTTTAAAGAGAGAAAGTATCGGAGGCTGAAAGTACTTTTAAATATGACTATAAGAAAACTACCCCTGGAGTTATGGTTTAGTATCACATAGTGAGAAATACCATCGGTGAAGACTGATAATACTTTTTGAGATGAATTGAATTACTTTAATTCAATTTGGGTGGAACCACGGATATTACATTCGTCCCAATATTAGGGATGGATGTTTTTTTTATATCAAAAATATGATTGACCAAATTTAAATTTGGAATCTCATTTAAGGAGGTAGAATGAAATATGATTAACGTAAAATTAAAAGATGGATCTATAAGAGAAGTTGATGAAAATTCAACTATTTTAGATTTAGCTAAATCAATTAGCAAAAAGTTAGCAAAATCCGCAGTAGTAGGTGAAGTAAATGGAACCTTAGTTGATCTAGCTTATAAGCTAAAAGATAATGATGAGGTAAATATAATAACTTATGATGATGAAGCTGGAATTGAGGTTATGAGACATACTACCTCACATGTAATGGCTCAAGCAGTAAAAAGACTTTATAATAATGCAAAACTGGCTATAGGACCAACAGTAGAAAATGGATTTTATTATGATTTTGATATAGAAAATCCGTTTAATAACGAAGATTTAGTTAAAATAGAAGAAGAAATGAATAAGATTATTAAAGAAGATATTTTTTTAGAAAGAATGGAAGTAAGTAGAGAAGAAGCTTTAAAGTTAATGGAATTAAGAGGGGAAACTTATAAAATAGAACTTATAAGGGAACTACCTGAAGGTGAAACAATTTCTCTATATAAACAAGGTGATTTTATAGATCTTTGTAGGGGACCACATCTTTTATCTACTAAGGGAATAAAAGATTTTAAATTAACTAGTGTTGCAGGTGCTTATTGGAAAGGTAACGAAAAAAATAAAATGCTTCAAAGAATTTATGGAGTAGCATTTGCTAATAAAGAGATTTTAAAGACTTATTTAGATAATATAGAAGAGGCTAAAAAAAGAGATCATAGAAAGTTAGGGAAAGAATTAAAGTTATTTACTTTTGTTGAAGAAGGGCCAGGATTCCCATTTTTCTTACCTAAAGGAGTAGTTCTTAAAAATAATTTAATTAATTATTGGAGGGAATTACATCAAAAGGCTGGATATGTAGAAGTTGAAACACCAATAATGCTAAATAAAAAATTATGGGAAACTTCAGGGCACTGGGATCATTATAAGGAAAATATGTATATTTCAATGATTGATGAGGAAGAATTTGCGTTAAAGCCTATGAATTGTCCAGGTGGAATGTTAATTTATAAAAATGAAACACATTCATATAGGGATTTCCCTATGAGAGTTGGAGAGTTAGGTAGAGTTCATAGACATGAACTTTCAGGAGCATTACATGGTCTTATGAGAGTAAGAGCTTTTACTCAAGATGATGCCCATATATTTATGCTTCCAGATCAAATTAAGTCAGAAATTAAAGGTGTTGTAGCGCTAATTGATGAAGTTTATTCAAAGTTCGGTTTTAAATACAGTGTTGAACTTTCTACAAGACCAGAAGATTCAATGGGTAGTGATGAAGAGTGGAATATGGCAGAAGCTTCATTAAAAGCTGCTTTAGATGAAATGAAGTTACCTTATAAGATTAATGAAGGGGATGGGGCTTTCTATGGTCCAAAGATTGATTTTCATCTAGAGGATAGCTTAGGTAGAACATGGCAATGTGGAACTATTCAATTAGATTTCCAATTACCACAAAGATTTGAATTAGACTATATTGGAAGTGATGGTGAAAAGCATAGACCTATAGTAATTCATAGAGTTATATTTGGAAGTATTGAAAGATTTATTGGTATATTAATCGAGCACTTTGCTGGAAAGTTTCCAACATGGCTGTCACCAATTCAAGTTAAGGTCCTTCCTATTTCGGATAAATTTCTTAATTATTCTAATGAAGTTAAAGAAAAACTTGAAGCTGTTGGGGTAAGAGTGGAAATAGATTTACGTACTGAAAAGATAGGATATAAAATAAGAGAAGCTAGAAATGAAAGAGTTCCTTATATGATTGTTATAGGTGAAAAAGAAGAAAATGATAAAACTGTTTCTTTAAGAAGTAGAGATAATGGTGATGAGGGTGCTATTGATTTAAATACTTTTATTTCTAGAATAATTCTTGAGATAAAGAATAAAAAATAAAATTAATTATTAGAAAGATATAAATTAATATAAAGTAGGTAAAAGGAAACTAGTTTAAGGTTAGTTTCCTTTTACTTATTATTTAAATATAGTGATAATTCAATTTAGATAAACATACTTTAATATATATTAAAAATAGTATTAAAGGGATGATAGAGTTGGCAAAGTTAAAAGTATCAAATGTTTTAAGTAGTTTACCATTAATGTTTGAAAGAAATATGGGACAACATGACGAAAGAGTACAATTCATTTTAAATCATAAGCAATGTACAACATTTTTTACAGATACAGAATTAGTTTTAGCATTTAGAAGTAATGAAGAAATTAACGGATTAAAAGAGGTAGATTGTAATTCAATAGTAAACACAACATTAAATAGTTTATATGAATATAAGATAAATGTATTAAGAATCAACTTTGAAGATTCGAATAAAATCCCACAAATAATAGGTGAAAATGAGTTTAACTGTAAGTTAAACTATTTTAAAGGGAATATTAAATCTGAATGGAAGAGCTATATACCGATATATGAAAAGTTATTATATAAGGAGATTTATTCGGGTATAGATCTGCTTTATTATGGTAATAAAGGTAACATAAAATTAGATTTTATTGTACAACCTAATAAAAATATAGATAATATAAAGCTAAATTTTGAAGGAGCAGATAAAATAACAATAGATGAAGAGGGAAATTTATTAGTTAAGTTAGATAATAAATTGTTGAAAATATTAAAGCTAGAAGCAGTTCAGGAATTTAGTAAAGAGAAAATAGAATGTAATTTTGAGATAGAAGAAAACTTTAAAGTTAAATTTAATATTTCAAATTATGATAATGATGAAATATTAATAATAAAAGTACCATTTTTATTTGAAACATTTAAAGCAGCAACAATGGTTGATAGAGGTAATTCAATTACTGTAGATAATAATAAGTGTATTTATATAACTGGAGTTACAAGTGTGCAAAGTTTTCCAGAAAAAAGTTTATATAAAACTATTTATTCAGGAAAGGATTATAGTGCTTATATTATAAAAATAGATACAAGAAAAATTGGTCAAGCAGCTTTAGTATATGGAGCATACCTTGGTGGAAATGGTGTTGATGAAGGTGTTTCTGTAGCGGTTGATTATAGTGGAGTAGCATATGTTGTGGGAACTACAAATTCCACAGCGGGATTTCCAACTACAGAAAAATCATATCTACCTAGTTATCCAGGCGGAGAAACTACAGGTTTTTTAGTAAAAGTTAATACAAGAGAGGTTGGAATAACTAGTTTATGTTACGGAACTTATTTAGGTGGAAAGGGAAATGATTATATATATTCAATTGCACTAGATAAAAATAAAAATGTTTATATTGTAGGAGATACAACATCAAATAGTAGATTTCCAATAACAGAAAATGCATATCAAACAAGTAATTGTGAAAATAGCAAAGATGGCTTCTTAATAAAATTAAATACAAATATTAAGGGAAAAGAAGCTTTGTTATATGGAACATATTTGGGTGGTAGTAATAATGATAGTTTTTATTCTGTAGCTATAGATTCTAATGATTACGCTTATATAACGGGAGTTACTGAATCTAAAGATTTTCCAATAACCGATAATGGATATGAAAAAAATAGATATGGACAAGAAATAAGTTCTTTTTTAATGAAATTTGATGTTAAGCAAAATGGAGTAGAAGGACTTTTATATTCTAGTTATTTAGGTGGGGAAGGAAAAAGTATTGGATACTCAGTAACTGTAGATTCTAATGAGTGTGCATATATAACAGGAATTACAAATTCAAGTGAAATGTTCCCAATAACAATTAATGCATTTCAAAATGAATTATGTACTAACAAAGAAACAGGATTTTTAATTAAGTTAGATACAAAAAAGTATGGGGAAGAAGGACTTCTATATGGAAGCTATTTAGGTGGAAGTGGAATTAATGTATGTTCTGATATAAAAATTGATTGTAATAATTATGTTTATATAACTGGATTTACAAACTCTAAGGATTTACCTTTAGAAAATTATAAAAATATAATTTCAGATTTAGGATTTTATTCATTCTTATTTAAGTTAGATGTAAGTAAGGAAGGAAGATTAGCATTATTAAATGGCATTTGTTTTGGTGAAAATGGATATGATGTTGCATTATCAATTGCAATAGATAATGATTTAAATGCATATATTACTGGATATTCTGATTCTATAATAAAGAATGATATAAAAATCAGTAAAGGTGTTTATAAAGGGGGATCTGCTTTTTTGACTAAGATAAGTACAAGAGTATGTGACTTAGTAGCAGAAAGGAATAATAATAAATCTTTTGTAGACATTGGAGAAAAAGCTAAATATACAATAAAGCTTAGAAATAATGGACCTGATATTGCAAAAAATGTTGTAGTTACAGACACTCTACAAAGAGGCTTGATAGTTAAAGGGGTAAAAGCTTCTAAGGGAGCAGTACATCAAATAGGAAGTGAATTAGTTTGGAGAATAGATAAAGTTAGTCCCGATGAAGAGCTTTCAGCTGATATAACAGTAAGAGTTTCTGTAAAGGATAAGGTGTTATCAAGTGACTTAAGGATTGATATAGATGAAAATACTGATAATTATAGAAGTGGAGTCTATGAAAGAAATATGTATAGATATTTAATTTAGAAATAATCCTAGAGTAGTAAAAATACTCTAGGATTTATTTTAAAGAAATTGATAATTTTTGACAAGCAATATATTTTAAGATAAAATGATAAGTGACTTTAAATTAATGTAAATGTTATAAAAAACGTAGTAGTAGTTGAAGTAAAAAACAAAGTAGTAGAGGGTGGAAAAATTTGGGCAAGGCAATTAACTTAGTTAAACGATTAGTATTATTTTTCTTAGGAATGAGTATAATCCAATTAGGAGTAGCATTATTTCTAAAGACAAGCATTGGATCAGATCCATTTACTGTTTTTACGCAAGGATTGGCAACGGTTCTAAACAAAACAGGATTAAAAGATTTATCAATAGTTTATATGATTTCAGGAAGTGCAGAAGTAACTCCTGGTATTGCTAATATGATAATATTGATAGTATTATTTATTGCTATATTGATAGCTGATATGAAAAAAATAAAAATAGGTACACTAATTTGTGTTGTTGGAGTAGGTCCAATAATTGACTTAGGTGTAAAGGTGGTTTCATATTTCCCAGTAGAGTCAGCTAATATATTTATAAAAATGTTATTAGTGTTAGCTGGATGCTTTATAATTGCAATTGGTTTTTCAATAATGTCAGCAAGTAATATTGGAGTAGCACCAAATGATATTGTTCCTTTTATAATTCAAGATAAACTTAAATGTCAATATAGATGGATTAGAATAGCTATGGATGCAACATTTTTAGTTGTTGGATTTATCCTTGGAGGGAAGGTTGGAGTAGGTACTATTATTTCAATGTTAGCTATAGGACCATTCATCCAATTCTGTTTACCTTATGGGAAAAAAGTTGTTGATTTTATTCTTAAAGATAAAGAAGAAATAAATAGTGAATCAACTGTAATTGTATAAATAAATTGACTTTTTTGAACTAAATTATAATAAATAGATAGTATAAGTAATTAATTATTTATACTATCTATTATTTTTTATGATCATATCATAAATGTTGAAAATTTTTATATAAGAATATTAATTTGTATATTAAGCTTTTTTATTACCGCGTTTGGAGTTATATTTACTATTACGGCTAATATTATGCCAGTAGCTCCAGATAGATTAGCTCAAGCTATAAGTAAGAAGGCTAATATAGACTTTGGAAAAGCAAAAATATATTTTGATTGTGTTGTAGTAGCATTATCAATAGCAATATTAATTCTTAATAATAAGGGGTTAGATGGATTAGGTATTGGAACTATTTTATCGGCTCTATTAGTAGGAAGAATAGTAGCATATATAAATAAAAAAATGAAACAAAAAATTGAAAGTATATGTTTTGTAGGAGCTGTATAAATTGAATTACTACTTAGGAAATTACCAGTTGTTATATGTCACACAAATGAGTTAGAGACAGATGTTTCAGTGGGTAGCTATCGAATAAAAAATAAAATAAAAATATGTTGACAATGTTTACATTAGTTGATAAAATGTAGACAAGTTAATAGTGGAATCCGTTTTGGGATTGTTACTGAGTAAGCAGGCAAAACCTAAATTGATACCAAATGTATGTATATTGATTATTTTTTTGTAGGAATAATTATATGCATTATTTGATATTGATTTAGGTTTTTTTGTATAATTTTAATTGAGATTTACATCTTAAATAAAAAAATATAAAAATGAAGGGATTATACTGATATGATCATAAATAAAGTATTAAATAACAATGTTGTGACAATTATAAATCAAAATAGTGAAGAAGCCGTTGTTATGGGAAGGGGTATAGCTTTCCAAAAGAAAAAAGGCGATGAGATTGATGAAAGTAGAGTAGAAAAAATATTCGTCCTGAAAAATAAAGGTATAAACGAAAAATTGCTTACTTTAGTAAATGATATTCCGGCAAAATACTTAGAAGTTTCTGAGGAGATAATACGATATGCAGAGGATAAATTAAATACAAAGTTAAACGAAAATATTTATTTAACTCTTACAGATCATATTAGTTTTGCAATAAGTAGAGCAGAAAAAAATTTAGAAATAAAGAACGCGATGCTTTGGGATATAAAAAGACTTCATAAAGAAGAATTTGCAATTGGAATCCATGCATTAGAAGTTATTAAAGAAAATTTACAAGTTGAGTTACCAGAAGATGAAGCAGCATCTATAGCTATGCATATATTAAATGGAGAACTTGATCAAGAAATGCCTGAAATAGTAGATATGATTAAGTTAATTGAAGAAATACTAAAAATGGTAAAATATCATTTTAATATTGATTTTGATGAAGAGTCAATTAATTATTACAGATTTATAACTCATTTAAAATTCTTTACTCAAAGGTTAGCGAGTGGAAGATACTACGAAGATAATGACAATGATTTATTTGAAATGATAAAAGTTAAATATCCAAAATCTTATGAGTGTACTAAAAGAATTGAGGGATTTGTAAAACAAAAATATAACACTCAATTAACTAAAGAAGAAATGTTATATTTAATAATACATACAGCTAGAGTAGTACATGAAAATTGTTAAAACTAAATACTACTTTAATAATTTCCGTTAGGATTGTAACTGATTCGATCAGGCAAAACCTAAATTAATAATTAAAGTTAAGCTAAAAACTTTATTTATGTTTATTTTAATTAATGAACATAAAAGTTTAGTATTTTAAATGTGAACTGAATTTTAAGAAAAATAAGTTTATATTAAAATAAATTAGCTTAAATTTTAAGAATTAATTTAGGTTTTTTATATATAACTGATAATTAATTTAAGGAGGTGATTAGCAGGAAAATTAATATAACCTTAGAAGTTTCATAGGATTGTTACTAGGTTAGGCTAGGCAAAACCTTAATTCTTCAAAATTTTAAATTTGAAAAAATTAAAATATTGAAAGCGAGGAATTAAGCTATGAATTATGAAAATTTAGCAAAAGAAATATTAAAAAATGTCGGTGGAGAAGAAAATGTATCAAATTTAACACATTGTGCAACAAGATTAAGATTTAATCTTAAGAACTTATCAAAGGCAAATACAGAAGTGATAAAGAAAATAAAAGGTGTTATGGGCGTTGTAGATAAAGGGGCTCAATATCAAATAATTATAGGTAGTGATGTTGCTAGTGTATATAAGGAAATATTAAAGCTTGGAGATTTCCAAAGTTCTGCTTCTAAAAATGATAGTGGAAATGAAAAGAAAGGATTAGCAAATGTATTTGATATAATTGCTGGAATATTTACACCAATATTACCTCCGCTTACAGCAGCAGGTATGCTTAAAGCACTATTAGTTCTTGCGACAACATTTGGGTTAATGTCAAAAGAAGGGCAAACTTATTATATTTTAAGTTTTATGGCTGATGCAATATTCTTCTTATTCCCGGTAGCTCTTGGATATACAGCAGCAGTTAAATTTAAATGTAATCCATTTATGGGATTACTTATGGGAGGAATAATGATTCATCCAAATTGGACAGCTTTAGTTAATGCAAAAGAAGCTGTAACTTTATTTGGTTTACCTGTTAAGCTTGTTACTTATACATCATCAGTTATTCCAATTATTTTAGTTGTTTGGGTAATGTCATATGTTGAAAATTTTGCAGATAAAATATCACCAAAAGCAATCAAGTTTTTCTCAAAACCATTAATTACAATTTTAATAATGGGGCCTCTTGCATTAATTGCTTTAGGACCAATAGGATCAATTTTAGGAGATGGTTTAGCTAATGTTGTAACAGCAGTAAATAATATTGCACCATGGTCAATACCAATGATAATTGGTGGAGTATCTCCATTACTAGTTTTAGTTGGAATGCATTATGCATTATTCCCACTTTCATTTAATGATTTAGCATTAAAGGGATCAGAAAATATTCTTGGACCAGGTATGCTTGTGTCAAACATAGCTCAAGGAGCTGCAGTATTAAGTGTTTCATTAAAGACTAAAAATAAAGATTTAAAACAATTAGCAGGATCATCAGGGCTAACTGCATTACTTGGAATTACAGAGCCAGCGATGTATGGAGTTACAATGAGACTTAAAAAGCCTCTAATAGCTGTTTGTACTGGAGGAGCATTAGCAGGTTTATACATTGGATTAATGGGAGTTGTTCGTTATTCATCAGGAGCACCAGGACTTGCATCTATAGCGATATTTATAGGTGAGAATCCAATGAATATCATTCATGCATTAATTGGTTGTGGAATTGCTTTTGTGTCATCATTTGTATTAACTTGGATAATTGGATTTGAAGATCCATCAAATGAAGGTGAAGAAATGGAAGATGAAACTTTAGAAGAAGTTGCAGTGGATAAAGCACCATTAATGAATAAGATAATTATTGCAAGCCCATTAAATGGAGAAATAGTTCCTTTAACAGATGTTAAAGATGAAACATTTGCATCAGAAATGATGGGAAAAGGTATTGCTATAAATCCTACAGAAGGAAAAGTAGTTTCACCAATAAATGGTACAGTTCAAATGATATTTAAAACTAAACATGCAATTGGATTAAAATCAGAAGATGGAGCAGAAATTTTAATTCATATTGGTATGGATACAGTTCAATTAGATGGTAAACACTTTACTGCACATGTTAAAGATGGAGATAAGGTTAAAGTTGGAGATACTTTAGTTGAATTTGATATGGATGCTATTAAAAAAGAAGGTTATGAATTAGTTACACCTGTTATTATCACAAATACTATGGAATATTTAGAAATAGTACCAAAAGAAATAAAATCAGTTAATGCAGGAGAGGATATAATCACTATTTTATAGTAGATAAAAATATAAAAAGATAAGAGCCAAGAGATGCTTAAGTGTGAGAAATTAATATAAACTCTTAGCTCTTAACTTCTAATAGTTAATTAAGTGTGGAGGTATAGTTATGAATAATAATTTAAATAAGTTTCCAGAAAATTTCTTATGGGGAGGGGCTTTAGCTGCAAACCAATGTGAAGGTGGATATAAAGAAGGGGGAAAAGGATTAACTACTGTTGACCTTTGTCCATTTGGTGAAAATAGAAGAAAAGTTATGGAAGGTAAAATTGATATATTAAGACCCGTTGATGGAGAATATTATCCATCACATGAATCGATAGACTTTTATCATAGATTTAGAGATGATATAGCTTTATTTGCTGAAATGGGATTTAAATGTTTAAGAATTTCAATTGCATGGTCAAGAATATTTCCAAATGGAGATGAAGAAACTCCAAATGAAGAAGGATTAAAATTCTATGATGAGATGTTTGATGAAATGATTAAATATGGAATAGAACCAGTAGTAACAATATGTCATTTTGATACACCAATTGGAATTATTGAAAAGTTTGGGGGTTGGAAAAATCGTAAATTTGTAGATTTCTATTTAAACTATTGTAAGGCTATCTTCACAAGATATAAGGATAAAGTTAAGTATTGGATGACATTTAATGAAATTAATATGATATTACACCTACCATTTATGGGTGCTGGTGTTAGATTTGAAGAAGGGGATAATGAACTTCAAATTAAGTATCAATCAGCTCATCATGAACTTATAGCAAGTGCATTAGCAACTAAAATGGCACATGAAATAATTCCAGGATCTATGGTAGGATGTATGCTTGCTGCTGGAGCAACTTATGCATATAGTTGCAATCCAGAAGATGTCCAAAAGGCCATGGATAAGGAAAGAGAAAATTTATTCTTTATAGATGTTCAATCAAGAGGAGAATATCCTGGTTATGCAAAGAGATTCTTAAGAGAAAATGGAATTGAGCTTGTATTTGGTGAAAATGATGATGAGATATTAAAGAATAATACTGTAGATTTTATTGGATTTAGTTATTATTCAAGCAGATGTGCAAGTGTTGATCCAGAAATAGTTAATGGAAAAACTTCAGGAAATGCATTTAAAACTGTTAGAAATCCATATTTAAAGGCATCAGAATGGGGATGGCAAATAGATCCCCTTGGATTAAGAATAACAGCAAATCAACTATATGATAGATATCAAAAGCCATTATTCATAGTTGAAAATGGATTAGGTGCTGTAGATATTCCAGAAGAAGATGGAACTATAAATGATGATTATAGAATTGAGTATTTAAGTGAACATGTTAAAGCAATGAAAGAAGCAATTGCAGATGGAGTTGATTTAATAGGATATACTCCATGGGGATGTATAGATTTAGTATCAGCATCAACTGGAGAAATGAAAAAGAGATATGGATTTATTTATGTCGATAAAGATAATGAAGGAAATGGTACTTTAAATAGAAGTAAAAAGAAGAGTTTCTATTGGTATAAAAAAGTTATAGCAACTAATGGTGAAGAACTTTAATAATTAGGGAAATGGACTACATTTTATTTATAATATGTAGTCCGTTTTTTATACCACTTATAAATTTAACTTTATTATTTATATTTTATATAATAAAGTTTGGTATAATAAATAGTATAAAATAACATTAAAGATAAGGAGTAGGAGAATAAGATATGATAAAATTAATTGCAAGTGATATGGATGGGACTTTACTAAATGATGATCATATGATATCTGAAGAAAACTTAAAGGCTATAAGAAAAGCTCAAGAAATGGGAAGACACTTTACAATTGTAACAGGAAGAGATTATGGTGCTGTTAAGTCATATTTAGAAGAATGTAATTTAAAATGCGAATGTATTTTAAGTAATGGAGCAGAGTACAGAGACGTAAATGGAAATGTTATTGAAAGTGTTTATATGAATAAAGATAGCGTAAAAATAGTATTTGATATATTAAATGATGCTGGATTATGTATTCAATTAATGACTAATAAGGGATCTTATGTAACTAATAAAGAAAGTGATAAAAAAGCTATTATTGATAGATTTAAATTGTTTAACCCTAAGATGAATGAAGAAGAAGTAATAGAATTCGTTGAAAAGTTCCATACTGAAAGAGGAATGAAATATATAGATGATGTTTATGAAATTTTAGAAAGTAATGTAGAGGTATTAAAAATAGTTACTTTTGATAATGATGAGAAATTAATAGCAAATTTAAAAGAGAAATTAAAAGAAAATACATCGGATTTAGCAGTAGCATCAACTTTTTCAAACGATATTGAAATAAGCGACATTGAAGCTCAAAAGGGATTAATATTAGCAAAAACAATTAAAAAGATGGGCATAGATAAAAGTGAAGTAATAGTACTTGGAGATAGTTTTAATGACTATTCTATGTTTACTGAATTTGAAAATTCATATGCCATGGAAAATGCAATTCCAGAAATTAAAGAGATTGCAAAGTATATTACTGACACTAATAATAATGATGGAGTAGCAAAGGCTATTTATAAATCTTTAGAAATATAATATATTATTTAATAACAAGTTTTATAGAAACTTGTTATTCAGACTGTTGACAAAGTGTCAACAGTCTTTAATTTTATACAAATATGTAATATAATATAAAATATATTAATTTAT
>NZ_JAASHM010000045.1 GCF_019734195.1 Clostridium sp. K13
AATTATAGCAAGGATTTATCATGAATGTTTTTTTATTTTATTCAGTTGTAAAATTATTCAAGTATTTTTGCACTATTATAGTAATTACTTATTAACTGGTAAAAAGGTTTCAGAAAATTCAATAGCATCAACAACTCAAATTTTTGATGCTAGAAATAGAGTTTGGTCTAATGAGGTAATAGAAGCATTAGGGTTACCTAAAAAGATATTTACTAAAATAGTTCCTAGTGGAACTGTAATAGGACAAGTATCAAAAGAAATAGTAGAAGAACTTGAAATAGATAGCTGTGATGTTATTGCAGTAGCTGGACATGATACACAATGTGCATTAGTGTCAGTACCTGCAGAAGAAAAGGATTTTGTATTCTTAAGCTGTGGAACATGGTCATTACTTGGAACAGAGCTAGATGAGCCAATTATAGATGAAAAGTCTAGTTTTTATAATATTACTAATGAAGGAGCTTATGGAGATAAGGCATCTTTCTTAAAAAATATTATAGGATTATGGTTAATACAAGAAAGTAAGAGACAATGGGAAAGAGAAGGCATAGAGTATAATTTCAGTGAATTAGAAAAATTGGCAAATGAAGCAGAGCCTTTTAAATGCTTCATAGATCCAGATGATCCAATCTTTGTACCCGCAGGAAATATTCCTGAAAGAATTAGAGAATATTGTTTGAAAACTAACCAAGAAGTACCTGAAACTGTAGGAGAAATAGTTAGATGTATAAACGAAAGTTTAGCATTAAAATATAGAGCTGCATTAGAAGAAATAATGGATTCAACAGGTAAAACATATCCTACTATGTATATGGTAGGTGGAGGAATCCAAAGTAAATTATTATGTCAGATGACAGCTAATTCTTGTAATTGTAAGGTATCATCAGGGCCTGTAGAAGCAACTGTTTTAGGAAATATTGCAATACAATTAATGGCTTCAAATGAAATAGAAAGTTTAGAAGAGGCACGTAGTATTATTAGAAATTCTCAAGGAATTACTTATTATGAACCACAAGATAAAGAAGAGTGGGACAAACAGTTTAATAGATTTAAAGAGATAATACAAGCGAAGGAGGTTGTAACATGCTAAAAAATATACCACAAATTTTGTCTCCAGAATTATTAAAAGTTCTATGTGAAATGGGACATAGTGATCAAGTAGTTTTATCTGATGGAAATTTTCCAGCTGAAAGTATGGGGAGTAATAGTATAGTAATTCGTTGTGATGGTCATGGAGTACCTGAATTATTAGATGCCATATTAAAGGTATTTCCGTTAGATACTTATGTAGAAAAACCTGTAAACTTAATGGAAGTTATGCCAGGCGATAATACAGAAACACCTATCTGGAATACTTACAAAGAAATAATAGCAAAACATGATAGCCGTGGAGCAGAAACAGTAGGAACTATAGAAAGATTTAAATTTTATGATGAAGCAAAAAAGGCATATGCAATTATAGCAACAGGTGAAAAAGCATTATATGCCAATATTATATTACAAAAAGGAGTAGTAGTAGAGTAAATCTGCTTATATGGGAGGAATTAATAATGGAAAATGTAAAAACTTTAAGTTATATGGAAGTAAGAGAGCAAATTTGTGATGTATGTCATAAGATGTGGCAATTAGGATGGGTTGCAGCTAATGATGGTAATGTAAGTGTTAAATTAGATGATGGAACATTTTTAGCAACACCAACAGGAATAAGTAAAAGTTTCATTACTCCAGAAAAGTTAGTTCGTATTGATGCTAATGGTGAAGTTTTAGAAGGTCAAGAAGGTGCAAAGCCATCATCTGAAATAAAGATGCATTTAAGATGTTATCAAGAAAGAGAAGATGTAAGAGCAGTAGTACATGCTCATCCACCAACAGCTACAGGATTTGCAGTTGCTCACTTAGATATGGATAGATATACTATGATAGAAACTGTAATAGCTATAGGATATATACCAGTAACACCATATGGAACACCATCTACTTATGAAGTTCCAGATGCAATAGCACCATATTTAAAAGAACATGATGTAATGTTATTAGAAAACCATGGAGCATTAACTGTAGGTACAGATTTAATAAATGCTTATTATAGAATGGAAACTTTAGAATTATATGCCAAAATAAGTTTAACAGCTCATTTATTAGGTGGAGAAAAAGAGATATCAAAAGAAAATGTAAATAGATTAATAGGTATGAGAAAGGGATACGGGGTAACTGGTAAGCACCCTGGGTTTAAAAGATATAGGGTAGAAAAATAAAAATATTATTAGATGAGAGATGTGAGGGGGATGAGAATGGAAAATAAACTAAAAGATGTTAGAGGTGTTAGTGTAAACGATATAAACACTATGGAAGTAATTCCAAAAAAATATAGAATTCACTTTATAATGCTTGTATCATGTTTTATACTTTGGGGATTATTAAATAACATGACTGATAATTTAGTACCTGCATTTGGTAAAATATTTATGCTTGAAGCAGCAGATGCATCACTTACGCAAGTTGCGTTTTATGGGTCATATGCAGTACTTGCATTACCAGCAGCAATTTTAATAAAGAAATATTCATATAGACAAGGTGTTTTAGTAGGGCTTGGATTATATATAGTAGGGGCTATAGGTTATATTCCAGCAGCAATAACACAAAACTTTAATTTATTCTTAGGTTCTGTTTTCGTATTAGCAGGTGGTTTATCTATACTTGAAACTACTTGTAATCCATATGTCATCTCTCTTGGACCTGAAGAGACAAGCGTTCGTCGTCTTAATATGGCACAAGCTTTTAATCCATTAGGATCTCTAGCAGGTATATTAATGGCTAAATTCTTTATATTAAGTAACTTAAATCCAGCAACTTATGAAGAGCGTGTAGCAATGACTCCAGAAGCTTTAAGTGCAATTAGATCAAATGAATTATTATGGGTATGTGTACCATATGTTGGATTAGTTGCTATTGCATTAGTAATATGGATATTCTTTAAGAGAAATAAGAGTTCTGAAAAAGATAATTCAGGTGCTCTTAATATAGGAACTTCAATAAAGAAACTTATAAAAATACCACGTTATGCTTTAGGGGTTATAGCTCAATTCTTCTATGTTGGTGTTCAAATAGCAGTTTGGACTTGGACAATAGGATATGTAATGACTACTATGGGACTTGATGAAGCAGCAGCTTCTAAATATTACTTAATTGCTATAGTTGGATTTATAGCATGCAGATGGGGATGTACAGCTCTTATGAAATATTTTGATCCAGCTAAAATGATGGCAGTGTTTGCTGTAGGTGGAATATTATGTAGCTTAGGAACTATCTATTTACCTACTAATAAATCAGTATGGTGTTTAGTTGCAATATCAGCTTGTATGTCATTAATGTTCCCAACTATTTATGGTATAGCTCTTAAGGATTTAGGAGAAGAAGTTAAGGTTGGAGCTGCAGGACTTATAATGGCTATACTTGGTGGTGCAGTAATAACTCCATTCATGGGTAAATTAATAGATACAGGATCATTAGCGTCAATAGTTCCAGCATTTACAGGAGCTGAAGCAGCAATTCGTTCTTCATTCTTAGTACCAGTTGTATGTTTCGCTGTAGTATTAGTATATTCATTAATTTATAGAGAAAAGAAAAATGCATAATAAAAATAGATAATAAAATTTGTTAATTTTAAATTTGTAAAAGTATGAGAATAGAATTTATCAAAATTCTATTCTCATACTTTAATTTCTAATTCAGCTTAGATGAATTATTCCTTAATTTTTAACTCTTACTTCTTCACTATTAACTTAATAAATTCCTTCGTAATTTATCTTTATATAGTTTTAAAGCATTATTTCTATTCTTTGTAGGTTATATGATAAATTTTATATTTATAGTATAATATGGATATTCATATATTGAATTTTATGGGAAGGATGGTCAAAAGATGAAGATTAATATGCCAAATAACTATATTCAAGAAAGAGGAGCAATTAGCAAAATAGCTACATACTTTCAGCAAATAATGAAGGACAATGTATTAATCCTTATGGATGAGTTTTCTTATACTAATATAAAAGAGAAAGTAACTGAAGGATTTAAGGAGTATTATGTTAATTACATAGTAGAAATATTTAAAGGTGAATGTTGTATGGAAAATATTAATACTATTATAGAAAAATCAAATAGTAATAATATTAAGTGTGTAATAGGTATTGGTGGAGGAAAGGTTTTAGATGTAGCAAAAGCAGTAGGACATTTTGGAGATATGAAATATATAATGGTTCCAACAGCAGCATCTACTGATGGGCCAGGTAGTAAGATAGCTGTTTTATATGAAAGTGATGGTACTTTTAAAGAGTATATAAATTTACATAGTAATCCATATGGTATAATTGTTGATACAGAAATTATAGCAAATGCTCCAGTAAGACTATTAAAAGCTGGTATTGGAGATGCGCTTTCAACATATTTTGAAACAGAAGCGGGATATTATGGCGATGTAGAAAGGAAAGGATTTAGTGATATTTCTTTAACTGCCAGGGGTTTATCTAGAGAATGTTTTGATGTAATAATGAATAATGCACATTTAGCAGTACAAGCTGTGGAAAATAAAGAAGTAAATGAAGCGTTAGATAGGGTAATTGAGGCAATTATTTATTTA
Source organism: Clostridium sp. K13 (assembly GCF_019734195.1). Taxonomy (GTDB): domain Bacteria; phylum Bacillota; class Clostridia; order Clostridiales; family Clostridiaceae; genus Clostridium. Next base: position 4,640 of record NZ_JAASHM010000045.1, read on the forward strand.
AGCTGTGTAGGATTTGAAAATGGGTCGTTAGCAGCAGCACATTCAATAGCTAATGCGCTAACAAGTACTTCTAAGTATAATAGCTTTATGCATGGTGAGAAAGTTGCTTTTGGAACTATAGTACAATTGTTATTAGAAAATAAAGAATGGGAATTAGTAAGTAAGGTTAGAAATATTTGCAGGGAAATAAATCTTCCATATAAAGCAAAACAAATAGGTATAGAAAGTGAAGATGAATTAGATTATATTGTTCAGATGGCATATAATTACAATCAGCCAATACATAATATGAAAAAGGAATTTATAGATAAAGATAGTATTAAGTTATCTATAAAGTTTACAGATAAATTATAATTTACAAGAGAATGTATGAAAATTCTATTTTCACTCTTACTTCTTAACTCTTCACTATAATAAATTGTAGTTTTAATACACTGCTTTTTATTATTGTCATAAATGGTTAAAAATAAAAAATAATAAAAATAAGGAATGTTATCTGAAAAAGTTAAAAATGTGTTAAAAATATTAAAAAATAGATAAAAAAATGTATAAAAATGCAGAAAGTGATGATATAATGAAAAAGTAAAAAATATCTAAAAAACAAAAGATGGAGAGGTAAAAAATGAAAAAATTATTAGCATTACTTTCAGTTTTTGTACTAAGTATGGGACTATTTGTTGGTTGTGGATCAAGTGAAGCAGCTAACGATGAATTAGTTGTATATTTTGTACCGTCAAGAAATCCTGAAGAAATTAAGGAAGCAACAGCACCTTTATCAGAAATGTTAAAGAATGAATTAGCTGAATTAGGGTATGATTTCAAAAATGTAAAAATTGAAGTTGGGACAAGCTTCGAAGCAGTTGGTGAATCATTATCAGCTGGTACTGCACAAGTTGGATTTATTCCAGGGGGAACTTATGTATTATATGATGATGGTGTAGATGTTGCATTAACAGCAACTAGATTTGGATTAAACCATGATTCAGAAAACCCTGCTGATTGGAATACAGCACCAACAGAAAATACAGATAAGAAAGTTACTTACTACAGATCATTAGTAATAGCTGGTCCAAGTGCAAAAGGACAAGAGTTAGCTGCTAAGATTAACAATGGAGAAAAGTTAACTTTAGAAGATATTCAAAGTGCTACATGGGGAGTTTCTTCAAACACAACTTCACCAGCAGGATATATTTATCCAAGTCTTTGGTTACAAGAAAACTATGGAATATCAATAACAGACCTTAATAATAAGGTTGCTTTAGATAACTATGCTACTTCATTATCTCAATTAGCAAGTGGACAAATTGATGTAATGGTAACATATGCAGATGCTCGTTTAGACTATGCTGAACAATGGAATTCAGATTTTGGAAGAACAGCTTCTATATGGGATGAAACAAATGTTATAGGTGTAACTGATGGTGTATATAACGATACAATATCAGTAACTAAAGATCCTTCAATGACTCCAGAGTTAAAAGAAGCTATACAAAAAGCTTTCATTAACATAGGTAACACTGAAGAAGGACAAGAAATTATCTCTATATATAGCCACAAAGGTTATGAAATAGCTGATGATGCTAACTATGATGCTGAAAGAAAAGCTCAAGAATTAATTAAATCTATGCAATAAATAAAAATTGAATCTTGATTTAGTTAATTAACCTAATTTATTTAACCAAAATGGATATAAGTTAGATTAATAAGTCTTTATATTAAATGAGTTCATGGAGACATGAACTCATTTTGTACGTAAAGGAATTGCATGAAAAATATTCATAAATATGATAAAAAAAGAATGTGAGGGAAACTAGTGATTAAGTTTGAGAGAGTAAATAAGGTTTATCCAAATGGATTACATGCATTAAAGAATATATCACTTGAAATAAACCAAGGTGAATTTGTAGCAATAATAGGATTATCAGGAGCGGGTAAATCTACATTATTAAGAACAATTAATAGAATGCATGATATTAGCGAAGGATCATTAACTGTAGATGGAGAAGAAGTAAATTCTTTAAAAGGGAAAGAGTTAAGAAAATTTAGACGTAAAGTTGGAATGGTGTTCCAATCATTTAACTTAGTAACAAGAACTACAGTTATAAATAACGTTTTAACTTCAAGAGTGCCTGATATGCCATTATGGAAATCTATTATTGGACTATATTCTAAAGAAGATAAGGTTATTGCATTAGAAGCTTTAGATAAGGTTGGAATATTGGATAAGGCTTATGTTAGAGCAGATCAACTTTCAGGTGGACAACAACAAAGAGTTGCTTTAGCTAGAACTTTAGCTCAAAAGCCAGAAATAATACTTGCTGATGAACCAGTTGCAGCATTAGATCCTATAACTGCAACAGCAGTTATGGACGACTTTAAGAAAATTAATAAAGAACTTAATATGTCAGTATTAATAAATATTCACCATGTAGATTTAGCATTAAAGTATGCTGATAGAGTTATCGGAATAAAGGCAGGAGAAATAGTATATGATGGACCATCAAAAGATGTAGATAGTGAGGTCTTAAAGCAAATATACGGCCGTGAATTAGCTGATGATGAAGTAATGGGGGCTTAATTATGTTAGAAAAATTAAAATGTATATTTAAGCCAAAGAAAATTGCTTTAAAAGATGGTAGAGAAGTTCAGCCACCTACTCCAGTTGCACCATTTGTAATAATTGGATTACTTTTAGCTTTAATTATTGCTGGGAATGTAACAGGATTTAATTTTGAAACATTAATGAAAAGAGGAAATCAATTCTTTGTAATTTTAAAGGATATGTTTCCACCAGATTTTAGTTATATAAAAGCTGTAATTCCACCACTTGTAGAAACTATAAAAATATCTGTTTTAGGTTCATTAATAGGTAGCTTTATAGCAATTCCTTTTGCTATGTTATGTTCAGTTAATATTAATAAATCTAAGATAGTGTTAAACTTAGTTAGAGTTGTAATGAGTATTACAAGAACATTACCAACATTAATAATTGCATTAATATCAACTTATATATTTGGGTTAGGTACATTTGCAGGAACAGTAGCAATATCAATATTTACATTTGGTATTGTAACTAAAATGTTATATGAAAAAATAGAAACAGTTGATATGGGACCTTTTGAGGCTATGGAAGCTGTGGGAGCAACAAGAGTAAAAGCCTTTGTTGGATCAATAATGCCACAAATAATGCCTTCATATTTATCTATTTGTCTGTATAGCTTAGAAATAAACGTTAGAGCTGCAGCTATCCTTGGATATGTAGGGGCTGGTGGTATTGGTCTTATTTTAAATGAGAAAATTGGATGGAGAGAATATGACAAGGTTGGTATGATTCTTGTTATGTTATTCATTACAGTTGTAATTATAGAAAATGTAAGTAAATACATAAGAGAAAGGTTAGGGTAAAATGGAATTAGCAATTAAAAATCAATTAGAAAAAGAACCAAATAAGTGGCTACATAAAGCCCTAACTGTATTATTTGTTGTGCTTGTAATAGTATGGGCATCAAAAGGTATAAATTATAGTGGGATTAAGGAAAGTGGAATTGATATTGCTAAAAATGTAATGTCAGGAATTTTACATCCAGATATGCAAATGTTACTTGATTTTAAAGAAGGTGTTCCAGCTTTATTATTAGAAACGGTTTGTATTGCTTTAATTGGTACCTTAATAGGGACAATACTAGCAATACCTTTAGCATTTATATCAGCTAGTAATTTAATGCCTAAATGGATAAGCACTGTAGGATTATTTATTATAGCAGCTCTTAGAACATTCCCAGCATTTGTTTATGGGTTAATGTTTATTCGTGTAACTGGACCTGGTGCCTTTGCAGGGGTTCTTACAGTTTCAGTAATATCCATAGGTATGATAGCTAAATTATTTATTGAAGCTATAGAAGACTTAGATACTAAAATATTAGAATCTTTAGATGCTGCAGGATGTAATACATTTGAGAAAATAAGATATGGAATACTTCCACAATTATTTACAGATTTTATTTCTACTGCAATATATAGATTTGAAATTAATATAAAAGATGCATCAGTACTTGGATTAGTTGGTGCAGGTGGAATAGGTGCTCCATTAATATTTGCAATGAATGCATTTAACTGGTCAGAGGTTGGTGCTATTCTTTGTGGATTAGTAGTTTTAGTATTAGTGGTAGAAAGACTTTCAACTAAAATTAGAACTAAGCTTGCAAGAGGATAACAATTATTAATAATAATTTATGAATGAAGCCGGTATTAACCGGCTTTTAATTTTTATTATTGAAAAAGTACTTTGATAATTATTCATTTGTAGTATAATATATAAGTAAAAAGATTTGTGGAAGTACAAACCAATAATGGTATTAAATTGAATATGAGGTTTGAATAGTGGAGAATAAAAATGTATGGTTAATGAGCCTAAGTATTTTAGAGAAGAATTTGAGAGATTAAAGGTAGAGGAATTATATATAAGTAACATAATTGATAAAATTAATTTTTATAGTAATAAAGAAGCAAAGGAAATGCTATATGAATTAATTGAGTTTACTAAAAAAAATAGCCTAATGAAAGCATACCCTTGGGTTTTATATAAATTAGGAAAAATATATATTGCAGAAGATCAAGTTAATAATGCTGATAAATTATTTAGAGAATCATATAAGATTTTTCAGGAAAATAATATTAAAGAAGGTATACTAGCAGTTATTAATGGATTTATGGCAAGTGAATGTATGCAACATAAGTATACATCAGCAGTACAGTGGGCAATTAAAGGAATAAAGTTAGCAGATGAGGTTAATGATCCTGAATTTTTAATAGCTATTAAAGGAAACTTAGCAGGAATATATATGGCTATAGATGAGTATAAAAAGGCTATAGAAATATTAGAAGAAATTGAACAGACTCCATGGCTTAGTACCGATTTAAATAAGGTTGCAATATATTTAAATAGAGTTATATGTGAGCAAAGTATTAATAACTTAGAGAAGGCACTTTATTATATTTATTATATTGAAGAATATGCATTAAAAAATCCAAACACAACAGTAAATTGGCTTCTTGAGAAAGCAAGGATATATATTAAAAAAGGTTTGTATAATGAAGCTGAAGAAATGCTATTAGAATGTTGTGAACTTTGTGATAAAATTGAAGCTCATGAGGTTAAAAGTCAAGTTATTCTTTATTTAAGTGAAATAGATATAATTAATAAAAAATATGAAATGGCAATTGAAAGACTTAAAAGTATTGAAAAGAAAATACTAGATGATAGAGTTATGTGTAGTATGAAGCATATGTATAATTATTTTAATCTAGCTTACAAAGGATTAGAAGATTATAAGAGTGCTTATATAAGCTTAGAAAAACTTACAGCCATCGAAAGGCAGTTAACGGAAATTAAATCTGCTACTATTTTTAGTGTTTTAGATGAACAAAAGAAAGAAATAGTAGAAAAAAATTATAAATTATTATATGAGCAAAACAAACTTATTTATAAAGTTGGACAAAAGATCATATCAAATCTTAATAAAAACAATATTTTTAAGGTAATTGCCAAGGAAATAAAAAATGTTATAAAATACGATATTATTCAAATTATAACTTATAATGAAGAGAAAGATAATTATCAATATCAACTAGTAATTGAGAGAGATAAAATAATTACTTTAAATAATAAAGAAGTATATAAAGGCGGTTTTGCAAGTTATAGTATTAGACATAAGGAAGACTTAATTATTAATGACATAGAAAATGAACATCAACGTTATATTGAAAATTTTGATGAGTATAGAAATTATATTAGTAAAGCGAAAGATTGGGAAAGTCTACAAGTTGCTAATTCTTTGTTGTTTGTACCTATGATAATAAAGAATAAGGTATTAGGAGTAATATGTGTTCAACACTATGAAAAAGATGTATTTGACTTAAGAGATTTAACTAGTTTAAAACTATTATCCACATATATTGCAATTGCTTTAGATAATGCATCTTTATATAAAAGAGTTAAATATAATGCAAACTATGATGATTTAACAGGTATTTTTAATAGACGCAAAGCCATTGAAAAAATAAATAAATTAAAGGATAAATCAAGAAATTTTAATGAAGATTATTATATCGCTATGATTGATATTGATAATTTCAAAAAAATTAATGATGTGTATGGACATATTGCAGGAGACAGGATTCTAATTGAGATAGCCGCAACAATTAGAAATTCGATTGGAGAAAATGATATAGTTGGAAGATATGGTGGAGAAGAATTTATAGTTATAGTAAAAGAAAATAATGGTAATTTAACTGATATTATAGAAGGAATTAGAAGAAATATTGAAGATTTAAATATAAAAATTGATAATAGGAATGTTATTAAGGTAACAGCTAGCATTGGTGTTAAAAGATTTGATATAAATAACAGAACTTTAGAAGAAAATATAGCTTTAGCAGATAAATCTTTATATAAAGCAAAGACTTTAGGAAAAAACAAGGTTGTGTATTAAAATATAAGATTATAAATGAGGATAATTGGATTTAATAAAAATAAGAGGGAAAAATCATTGAGTAAATACGAAGAGTTGAATAAAAGTACAAAGCAATCTATTAAGTGAAGAGTGAAGAAGTAAGAGTGAAAAGTTAAGGAGTAGTTCAGCTTAGCTGAATTTTAAAAATATATATTATAAGAAATTGCCATGGCAGTTTCAACCTTAACTTTTCACTATTCACTCTTATCTTAAATAAAATTGCTTTGTAATTTATTTAATTGTATTAATGTATTTAGTTGTATCAACTGTAACTTTAGGATTGTTTTTAAAGTAATTTATAATAACTTCAGGCATTTCAATTAATATTTCCTTTACAACAGGACAGTTTTCGTAGAATTCATATCCTCCAGCACCACTTGCTCTATAGTTATTCATAACTAATGTTAAAGCTTTGTTATCTTGAAGTTCTTTACCATTATACTTAATAGAAATAACTCTATTACCAATTTCATTATTTAGATCAAAAGTATATTCTATATTAGCAAAGTAATCATAATTATAATGTTCAACCTTTGGCTTTAAGAAACTTTCAGATATTGTAATATTACCATTATCATTGTTAAGGTAACTAGCAGATCTTTCTAAAGCTAATTTTAAAATTTCTCTATTTACTTCAAGTACAACTAATGTATTTGGGTATGGATAAGTTGACATAATGTCTCTTACTGTTACATCTTTATTAAATCCTTTTATTACATTTGCAAATGAAGTACAAGCTATTTCTGCTTTACTTGCATCTAATTGTATTTGGTTTATAAAGTTAGCTAAATGAGAGCCATTTAAAGCCATATCAACACGGTCAGTAGGTTGAAGAGCTTTATCTAAGAAACCAGCAGGAGTATCTAGCCATTCTTGAACTTTATTTTCAAGAGATAAGAATTTTTCATACATTTCGTTGTTTGGATTAATAGTTAGCTCCTTTAATGTTGAAGATATTTCTTTAGTGCCATTAGGACTTAAAGAAAGCTTTAACTCTAAGAATTTACTTCCATTATGAGGAGTTTGTGCTATATGAGTTCCATTAAGATTCATATTATAAATCGGTAGATGTTGATGTCCTGTAAGAAGAATATCAAAATCAAATTCCTTACATATTTTATAAGCAATATTTTCAGATGTAGTACTTAATTGTTTATGTGAATCTAAATCATATTCAAATCCACCATGATAAATACCAATTACTAAATCACATTGTTCTCTAACTTCATCATAATATTTTTTTACAGAATTAAAAGTATCTGTAATATTTATATCTTTTATATTTTCAGGACGTTCCCATCTATTAATAAAATCAGTAGTAAAACCAATTAATCCAACTTTTAATCCATTTTCCATAGTTTTTATTTCATATGGAAGAATAGGTAGTTCTTTAGTTGTATCTATAACATTTGTACAAAGACATTTTGCATCTAAGCTAGTTAAGTATTTTTTTAGATAGTCTTTACCATAATTAAAATCATGATTTCCAAGTGTTATATAGTCATATCCTCCAGTATTCATAATTGTTGCTACTGGATGAATATCAAACTCAGAATTACTTAAATAGTTTGTAAATGGTGAACCCTGGATAGTATCACCACCATCAATTATTAAAGTGTTTCCATCCTTCTCAAAACTATTAATAATGTTTAATAATCCTATGTTTTTTTCGTTTCTTTCTACATAGTCTGTTGGATAAACATAACCATGTAGGTCAGATGTGAAATAAATTTTTAGTTCCTTCATTATTAGTACCTCCTCTTTAGTAATATTAAGTATGTATAAATTGCGGTTACTTCTATATAAATCTAGAAGTAATTATCTAGGTATATGTTAGTTGTTATCTCATACATAAAAAATAAATAGAGTGTTACAACCACTAAACATAAGATAGATTATAGCATATCTTTAAATGGTTTGTTACAAAAGGAAAATTTAATAATATAATTAAAGTATTGTATTTTAAAACTAATATTATAGGTTGTATAAAAAAACTAACCTTATTAAAATAATATTGAGGATTTTATTATAGGTTTAGAATTCATTTTATATTATGAGGAGAAGAGAAAATGATATATGAGAGATTGAAAATTAAAGAAATAAGTAATAATTTAAAAAATAGTGAAGCTATTATAAGTGCATATATTCCAGAAAACAGTAAAGAAATAAATATAAATAAAAAAAGAAAAACAATTATTATTTGTCCAGGTGGAGGATATGGATTTACATCAGATAGAGAAGCAGAGCCAATTGCTTTAAAGTTTATGGCACAAGGCTTCAATGCAATTGTACTTAGATATAGTATTGCTCCAACAAGATATCCTAATGCTCTTTTAGAATTGGCTGAAACGGTGAATTATGTGCGTGAAAAAGAAGTTGAGTGGAATGTAAATAAGGAAAAAGTTATAGTTTGTGGTTTTTCGGCAGGTGGACATTTGGCAGGCAGTCTAGGAGTGTTATGGAATAGTGAATTTATTGATATGCATTTAGGAATTGAAGCAGAGTCTATTAAACCTAATGGAATGATATTATGTTATCCAGTTATAACAAGTGGGGAGTTTGCTCATAGCGGTTCCTTTGATAATTTACTTGGAGAAAAGGAAAAAGAGATAAGAAGGGAAGAGTTATCTTTAGAAAAGCTAGTATCTAAGGATACACCTAAAACATTTTTATGGCATACTTTTAATGACTGTACAGTTCCGGTTAAAAATTCATTATTATTTTCAAATGCACTAGCAGAACAAAGTATTCCTTTTGAACTTCATATATATCCTAATGGAGTTCATGGCTTAGGTTTGTGTGAAGACAGTACTGCGACAAATGGGAAAAGTGAACATATAGATGAACATGTAGCAAGTTGGTTTAAGCTAGCATGTGAGTGGATTAATAATTTATAATGATATTTTAATGTTTAAGGCTTAGCAGAAGTATTTGCTAAGCTTTAATTATATTATTAATATATATGTGACAAAATTACACAAGGAAAGTTTAATCAGAAACATTAAATAGTTAATTGAATATAATTTAGAGAGAAGAAAAAGAATATAAGAGTTGTTTTTATAAATTACAGGAGTGAACTATTATGAAAATTATTAAAGAATCAGAATTTATCAATGAAGTTCAAGAGGGTCTAGTTTTAGTAGATTTTTATGCTGATTGGTGTGGACCTTGTAAAATGCTTACAACAGTATTAGAAGAGATTAATAATGAAGATGAAGAAGTAAGAGTTATTAAGGTTAATATTGATGATGCAAAATTTTTAGCAAATTATTATAAAATACAATCAATACCTACATTAATATTATTAAAAGATGGTCAATTTTTACACCGAATGGTTGGATTTAGACCTAAAAAAAATATACAAGAACTAATAGCAAAGGGGAAATAAAAAAATAAGTATAAAATGTCTTAAATTTATATTTGAGACGTTTTATACTTATTTTTTTGAGAATATAAATTCAGATATTTAGTTAAAAAATATAAAAAACGCAAGATAATTATATAAATTCACAACTTCGATAAGGAAAAATGTGGGAAAATAATATAAAATATAAATAGATGGTGTAAAGGTATACAATTAAATTGAAGTTTGTTTGGGTAAACAAGAGTTAAATAGGGAGGTATCATTATGATAAAAAGAAAATCTATGAATAAGAAAATTGCTCTTATAATAGCTACTGCAGTAACAGTAGGTCAGATTCCAGTATCTGCATTAGCTGAAAATAATACCACACTAATAGTTGAAAATAATACTGTAGAGAGTGTTGCAGAGGAGTATGGCTATATTCAAGAGTATGATAATTATTCAAGTACATCTTGGACAAACCTAATAGGAAATGGAACTATTGTTAAGAACATGGATAATGAAGTTCCAGGAACAGAAGGGAAAAATGGCTATCTAGAAATTACAAGAGATACTGGTGCTAATAATCAATTAGTATTTGTAGAAAATCAAAGTCCTAGTGTAAAAGATTTTGAAGCAGAAGTAAGATTTCAGCTGAATCCAGAAGAAGGAAAAAAAGCAGGAAGATTTGGACTTGTATTCAGAGGACAAGATGCTAATACTTATGGATTTGTTGGGTATAACGGAGGAGAAACAGCAGAAGGAAAATGGCTTATAGAAACTCCAACAGTATGGAAAGATGATATTACAGGACCAACAATTGCAGCTGGTGAATGGGTAACTATGAAAGTTAAGGTTCAAAGAAGTAATTTAACTTTAACTGTAAATGATACTGAAATATTTAATGACACTGTTAACATGGGTGACTTCCCTCAAGAGGCAGGTAAGCTTGGATATAGAACATGGTTTGATAATAAGAGTATAAATGTTGACTATTTAAAAGTTAAGTCACTTGATAATGAGGCAGTAACTGATATACAAGAAGTAGAAGAGCTAAATATATCTACATTATTAAAAGCTAAACCAGAATTACCATACAAAGTTAATGTAACTTATTCTGATGGAACAAAAGGTCAAGAAGTTGTAATTTGGGATTATATTGACCCAGCACAATATGGAGAGGTAGGATCTTTTGTTGTTGAAGGTACAATTAAAGGTTCTGCAGAAGGAACACCAAAGGCTAAGGCTAATGTTACGGTTAGAGAAAAAATACAATATTCAACTGATTTTGAAACGCCTGAAACTAGTGGTGATTGGCAAGTTTTAAAACCAACAGGACTTTCTGCAACAGTAAGTAATGGTGCTGTTAATGTTCCTATGAATGGTGTTGCTATATCAGCAGATATGGATTGTCCAGATGTTAAGAACTTTGTATATGAAACTGATTTTACTGTGAATAGTGATACCGGAAGAATTGGGTTAGGGTTTAGAGTAAAGGATGCTAAAAACTGGGGAGCTATTTGTTATGATGCAGGTTCATGGGTATGGAAAGCAAGTACAAATGGATCAGAAAGTTATGGTTCTTTCCCAGGATCAAAGAAGTTAGAGGCAAATAAAACTTATAGAATGAAAGCTGAAGTTGAAGATAATAAAATTACATTATCTATAGATGGTGAAGTTATAGGTAGTGCAACATCAGATAAATTGCCAACATCAGCAGGTAAGATAGGATTAGTTGGATGGTTTGGTAATAAGACTGTTACTTTAGATAATGTTAATGTAGCTGAAATTGCTGCTGAAACAGATGCAGATTTACCAGAAGTAGTAGAGCAAACTATTGAGTCTGACATAATGACAGTTAAGTTAGATAATACTTTTCCAAGAGTTATAGAATATAATTGGAAGGATGATGGTTCAACATTAATAGGACAAGAAACTAGAAGTAATAAAGTTAACCTTAATGGTAAAAACTATAATCCAGTAGTTGAATGTGTCACTGAAGGGAATAAAGCTACTTATACAATGGCTATTGATGAAATTGGTGTTACCTTAACAACAGTTATGTCTGTAGAAGATAATAAAATAAGATTAGAAATAACTAATATTGAAGAAACAGGAGACTTTAAAGTTAAGAAAGTATCATTACCAAATCAAAGCTTTGCAGAAGTAAGAAGTGATAACGGTGGAGCTATGGCAGCTGTATTATCAACTGGAGCTTGGCATCAAATAACTGATGAAATAAGCACTGTTGAAGATTTAGAACCATCAACTAAGGCTAAGACTTATGCATTTGTTAATGATAATGATTTTGCTATAGCAGTAAATAACAATGTTATAGAATATTCTAGTAGAATACTTTTAAATACTGAAAATAGAAATGGATATAAGAGTACAAGCATTGGAACAGGAGCTTGGACATATAGAGAAGTGCTTAATACAGAATCAGATGTAGATTTCTACAGCCATGAAGAAAATTTATGGGCAGAAGCTTATATAACAAAGGATATGAATGAAGATGAAGCAATAAATTGGCAAGATGCTGCAATTGAATATAGAAATAGAGTTGAAGCACCATTAGGGGCTGAAGATTTAAAGAATAGCCTTTCATATATTGCATTTAATATAGGTTATACTCAAAGTCCATTCTTAAGAACTTTAGATACAGTTAAAAAGTTATCTAATTACACTGACGGATTTGGACAAATGGTACTTGAAAAAGGATATCAAGCTGAAGGTCATGATGATTCAATTCCTGACTACGGCGGACATATTGGTATAAGACAAGGTGGAGTTGAAGATTTTAACACATTAATCGAAGAAGGAGCTAAATATAATGCTAAGTTTGGTGTTCATATAAATGCTACAGAATATCAATTAGATGCATTCCAATATCCAGACAATGGTTCTGTAAATACAAATGCTCCAGGATGGAACTGGTTAGACCAAGCTTATTATGTAGATCAAAGAGCTGATTTAACAACAGGTGAGTTATTCAGAAGATTAGATATGTTAAAAGAAGATTTACCTAACTTAGGATGGGTATATGTTGACGTTTATACAGGTAATGGATGGAATGCTCATCAACTTGGAGAAAAGTTAAATGATTTAGGATATCAAGTTGCAACAGAGTTCCATAGTCCTCTTGAAGAACATGTAACTTGGACTCACTGGGGAGCAGACCCTGCATATCCAAATCAAGGTGGAACAAGTGAAATATTAAGATTCATTAGAAATAGTACTAAGGATGGATTCTTATCTGATCCAATTTTAAAAGGAAATAAACATTTATTATCTAATGGATGGGGTAACAATCACTCAATAGAAGGTGTAAATGGTATAGAAAGATTCTATAATCAAGTATTACCTACTAAATATATGCAACACTTTGAAATAATGTCTAGAACTGACGATGAAGTTAAATTTACTGATAACTTAGTAGGGGTTAGAGAAGGGGCTGATATTAATTACTATAAAGATGGTAAATTAGTAGCTACTACTCCAGAAAACACTTATAACAGTATTGGTGAAGGAAAGACAAAATTATTCTTAGAATGGAATTTTGATGAAGAAGAAGATACAAAGATTTATCACTGGAATCCACTTGGAACTTCTTCAGAATGGGATTTACCACAAGGATGGGAAAACCTTTCTACAGTAGAAGTATATGAATTAACTGATATTGGAAGAGAACATGTTAAATCAGTTCCAGTAGTAAATGGTAAGGTTCAATTAGATGTTGAAAAAAATACTCCATACCTTGTAACAAAGGGTGAAGTTGAAGAAAAGAGAATTGAGGATTGGGGTTATGGTTCACAAATAAAGGAACCAGGATTTGACTCTCAAGAGTGGACAACTTGGTCAAAGGATTCAAAGGAAGGAAATACAGATCATATTACTTTTGCAAATGAAACAGTAGGAAGAAGAGCTGGTAATGATGTTGTATCAATTTCTAATAAAGAAGGTAGTATATCACAAACTATTGAAGGATTAGAATCAGGTAAAACTTATTCAATATCTGCATGGGTTAAGAATGATGGAAATAGACAAGTTACTTTAGGTGTAAACTGTGGAGATGAAGAATTAACTAATGTAATAACTAGGGGATCATTTGCTAGATCTGGTGAAGGTCATAAATATTTAGATGATAGATTCCAAAGAATGGAGATTGAAGTTACAGTACCAGCAGGTGTAACTACTGCAGATATTTATCTTACTGCAGAAGCTGGAGATGGTGATGTATTAATTGATGACTTCAGAATTTGGGAACATCCAGGTCATACAAATAGAGATGGTTATGTATTCTATGAAGATTTTGAAAATGTAGATGAAGGTATTACACCATTCTTCTTAGCACCAGGAAGAGGAACTTCAAATAGATCTCACTTAGCAGAAAAAGATTTACTTGGAAGACAAAAAATGAGCTGGGTACTTGATGGAAGATTCTCATTAAAGACTAATCAACAATCTGGTGAAACTGGACAAATGTTAGTAACTGATGATTCAACATTTAAGTTAGAACCTAATAAAACTTATGAACTAGGTTTCTTATACTCACTTAAGAATGATGCACCAGGTTACTCAGTAAATATTAAATCAAGAAGTGAAGGAACATTAGTAAATATACCTCTTGAAGCAACTGGTGTTGAAAGTGGAGAATACACTAAGACAAGCTCTAAGAGTAAGACATTTACTACTGGTAACAAAGATGATTACTATATTTCAGTTGATAAGGGTTCAGGATATGCTGACTTAATATTAGACAATATTTATGTTGTTGAAATTGATGAAAGTGTTGAAAATCCAGTAATTGATAGAGTAAACTTAGGATCTGCAATTACTGAAGTAGCAGTAGATGGAAGCGTTGATTTATCATTATTATCAATAAAGGCATTAATGAATAATGGTTCTCCAGCTAGTTTAGAAGGAGCAGAAATTGAATATGTTGTTGGTAATGAAGAAGTTGCTAAAGTTCAAGATGGAAAGTTAATTGGATTAAAAGATGGTAACACTACATTATCAGTTAAAGTAACACTTAGTGATAATAGCATAGTTACTTCTAATACTATAAATATTAAAGTTGGTGAAGGAGCTGAAGATGGTGGAGAAGTAACACCACCAGTTGAAGATGTATTTAAAATGCATTTAGAAATTGCTATAGAAGAAGCTAATAAGGTTACAGATAAAGAACTTTCAAATGTTGTACCTGCAGTTGTAGAAGAATTTAAAGCTGCATTAGCAGAAGCAGAAGCTTTACTAGAAAGCGGAAAATACACTCAAGATCAAGTAGATAAAGCATTTGATAGATTAAGTGCTGCAATGCAAATGTTATCTTTTGAAAAGGGAGATAAGGAGCAATTACAACAATTAGTAGATAAAATTAGCAAGTTAGATGCTAGTGAATATATAGATAGTACTTGGGCTAAGTTAGAGGTTGCTTTAGGGCAAGCAAATACTGTTATAGCTGATGAGAACGCATTAGAAGCAGAAGTTTCTAAGAGCTATGATCAATTAATAAGATCATTCTTAGAATTAAGATTAAAACCAAACAAAGACAAGTTACAAGATTTAATAAATAAGGTAGAAGGCTTAGATGCAAGTAAATATACTGAAAAATCTTGGAATGTTTTAATGGATAAAGTAGCTAAAGCTAAGGCTGTAATGGAAGATGGAGAAGCTACTGAAAAAGATGTTGCTAATTCAGAAAAAGAATTAAGTAAGGCAATAGATGGATTAATTGTTGCTGATGCAAGTGGAAACAATGGCGGAAGCAATAATGGTGGAGATTCTAATAATGGTGGAAGCAATAATAGCGGAAGCTCTAATAACAACGGAAGCTCTAACAACAATGGAGGAAATAAAGGAAATTCAAATTTACCAAAAACAGGAGGAACTCCAGCTGCTGCAGTAGGTTTATTTGGTACAGTTATTGCAACAATTGGTGCTGTAATCTTTAAGAAAAAGAAATAATTAACCTTTAATAGGTAAAATAATAGTAGGATGTATTAGAAACTTTCTGATACATCCTACTTATTTGATTTATAGAAAATATTAAAAACTTGTATTTATAATTACATCTAATTTATTATTTAAGTATATAATATATAGAATTAATGACATTTTAGGAGCAAGACAGGGAATATGAATAATAATGAAAGTATATTGCAAGAATTAAAAGAACTAACATATAAAAAGAAGAGTCATTTGATAAAAGAGAAGCTGAATTTTATGGATAAACTTATAAAGGGAAGGATATTTGAAAAATATTTAGCATTTTTATTTGAAGGTAATGGTTATATAGCAACAATAAATGGCGGTTCACATGATGGTGGAGCAGATATAATATTATCTGCTCCTGATAATCCTAATAAGGTTTCTTGGATAATACAAGCAAAAAATACAGTGAGACCTTTAGGTAATCCTAATATTATTGAAGAATTATTAAAGTTTGAAAAAGAAAGTAGTAAGAAGTATAACTGCAAATATTTTATGATAATTTCATTAAATGGATATGTAGAAAATGCAAATATGTTTAATAGGACAAGCATGGCTTTAGAGGAATTTGATTATGTTGAAGAATTGATAAATAATTACACAGAAAAGAATCAGTATGGAATATTATTGCCAGATTTAAAGCCTCATAATAGATATACATATAAAGAGGTTAAAGCAATTTTAGAAAGTGATAATAGAGTAGCGGTGCCAAATGCAACAGGAACGGGGAAAAGTTTTATTATTCTTCAAATTTTATTTACTTATAGAGATAAGAAGGCTATTATTTTAGCTCCTACTAATGAAATATTAGATAGATTGAAAAGAATAGCACCATGGAGTATTACTAAGAGTAAATTTTATACTTATAGTAAGTTCTCATCTTTATATTCAAAAGGGAAATTAGAAAATGTAAGTGTTGATTTAATTATTTTAGATGAATTGCATAGAGCTGGAGCATTAAGTTGGGGAAAAGCTGTTAAATATATATTGCAAGAAAATAATGAGGCTAAAGTTGTAGGACTTTCAGCAACACCAATAAGATTTTTAGATAATAATAGAGACATGATTAATGAATTGCTCTATGGAAATTCAACTACTCCAATAAGTCTATCAGATGCAATAGTTAGAAAAATTTTGCCTATGCCAATTTATGTTTCTGCCATGTATGATTTAGACAAGGAAATTGATAAGAAGCTTAAGTTAATGAAAAAGATGAACATACCATTAGAGGATAAGAAAAAGTATATAGAAGAACTTAGTATATACAGAAGTAAGTGGGAAAATGAAAGTAGAGTAGAAAATATAATAAAAAAACATTTACCACATAGAAAAAAATTAAAGTTTATAGTTTTTTGTGAAAATAATAAGCATTTATTAGAGATGAAGGATACAGTTATAGGCTGGTTTAAAAGTGCTTTAAGTGAAAATATTAGTATAAGTTCTTATATTGTAACTTCTACTAATACAAAAAATAAAGAAAATTTAGAGGCTTTTGAAGGTGAAAATAGTGAAAATGAATTAAAGCTACTCTTTTGTATAAGTAAGTTAAATGAAGGAATACACATTAATAATATAACGGGAATAGTTATGCTTAGAAATACTAAGTCACCAAGTGTATATTATCAACAGTTAGGAAGATGTCTTACAGCAGATTCCGTAGATAAAACTCCAATAGTATTTGACTTTGTAGATAATATAGATAATTTAGAGCTTGTTAACTTTAGAAAAAAATTAGAAGTAGCAAATGAAATAAACAATCTTTATAGAAAACAAATAGGATTGTATGATGAGGAAATTAGACTTTCTTTATATGAAGAACATGAAGATGTTATTTCACAGTTAAAAAATATAGAAAGAAAAATCACTTATAATTGGGATGAATCATTTGAAAGCTTATTAAAGTTTAAAGAAATTAATGGACATTTAAATGTACCTAAAGATGAAGAGTATTCAAGATTATATAGTTGGGTTAGTCTTCAAAGAACTCTTTATAATAAAAATATATTAAATGAAGAATTTGTTGCGAGATTAGATTCTATAGGATTTATATGGAATATTAGTCTTTATAAGTATAAAGAAAATTATAGAAAATATGAAAAACTAATTATTGATTCTTATGAAAAAGAAATAAGCCATTATAAAATTATAAATGAAAAATATTATACTACTATATATAAGCAAGATTCATTAATATCAGAATATGAAGATGGATGTATTTTATCTGAAAAAGAGTTTATTACAAGGTGGTGGGATAAGCAGATTAAGGAGTTTCAATCTAATAAACTAGATGATCAAAGAAAAGCTATAATAATTAATGAATTTAGAGAAATATTAAGATTTCAGGAAAATAAGTGGATTTATAGCGTATTTAAAATAATCCATTTTTATAATAAAGTTAAGGAGATTTATAATATAGATTGTTATTTAAATAGAATTGCTCCAAATAAGAAGAGGTTTATTGAACATGTAATTTCAATGTATCATAATAAGCAATTAATAGAAAATACTATAGAAAAAAACTTGCCTAATGCTTTTAAAAGTATAGGGATTAAGCTTGATAATGAAGAAGGTAAAAATAGAAAATTTATAGCTTCTCTAATATCGGAAAATAAATTTATTTTTGACATAAAAGAATTTATTGATGATATAAATTATATTTACTTTGAAGATATGATTAATTTATAAGATATACTATTACTTGAAAATATTTATTATATTGCTGTAATGAGTATACTAGGATGTAATTTTAATTATAAAAATACAAAATTTTTAATGCCATTAAAATTAAAAATCTCATTTATAGGAAAAAAGTGTCGCAGATAGCAATTAAAAAAGCATTAAATTATATTTTTATTAATAAGTATTATAGTAGTAATCGTGTGTTAGATAATAATATCGAAAATATGTAATGAATAGGGAGAGGGCTTATGGATAGCTATAGGATTTTAACAAATGAAGTTAAAATACCAAGCATTGGGTTTGGAACTTATAAACTAGAAGATGAAAGTGAAACTAGGGATGTTATTAAAAATGCTTTAAAGGTTGGATATAGATTTATAGATACAGCATCCTTTTATGGTAATGAAGAGAGTATAGGTAGAGCTATTAAAGAAAGTGAAGTTAGAAGAGGAGATATATTTTTATCAACTAAGATTTGGAATGATAAGCATGGATATGATAAAGCTATAAAGTCATTTGAAGAGTCTATGCGAAAATTAGATATTGATTATTTAGATTTATTATTAATAAATTGGCCGACAAAATTTAATAGTGAAACTTGGAAAGCATTTGAAGATCTTTATGAGTTAGGCAAGGTTAGGGCTATTGGTGTATGTAATTTTAAGATTAAGAATTTAGAGGCTTTGAGAAAAACAGCTAAAATAATGCCAATGGTAAATGAAATTGAAGTACATCCATGTTTTTCTCAAAAGAGCTTAGTTAGTTATTGTAATAATTATAAGATTCAAGTTGTAGGATATAGTCCAATTATGAAGGGGCAATTGTTAGAAGTTCCTTTAATGATGGATTTAGCAGAAAAATATGATAAAACCATTGCTCAAATAGCTTTAAGATGGCATATTCAAAAAGGAATTATTCCTATTCCAAAGTCATCTCATTATGGAAGGATGAGTGATAATATTGATGTTTTTAATTTTGAGTTATCTGATGAGGATATGAGAAAAATTGATAATTTAGATAGAAATGAAACTGTTACAATAGTTCCTGGAGGAACTATTTATTAGTTAACAAAACAAACAATTTATAACTCCCCATAATAATTTTGGGGGGTATTTTTTATTAAATTTTATGTACAAAATAAGTAAATATAGTATATAATTACTTAATACAGATATTTATGAAATCTATTGTAAAAGATGAAATTTATAAATGGAATTGCCATGTTAGGAGAATTATTATGAATGTATTAGTTTTAGATATTGGTACATCTAGTATGAGAGGAATTTTATTTAAGGAAAATGGGAAAAAACTTTTTATAACACAAAAAAGCTATAGACTAATTAATAAAAAAGGTGGAATTGTAGAGCAAGAAGTTTCAGTTTTAAAAGATGCACTATATTATGTAGTAGATAAAGTAGTAAAAGAGGCAAAGAGAATTTCAGAAGAAATTGATGTTATTTCAGTTACAGGACAAAGATCTTCTATTATTGTTGTAGATGAAAATGGACAACCATTATGCAATTCAATTATGTGGCAAGATGTGAGAAATTCAGAAGTATGTGATAAGCTTTTGAGTAAAAATGATACAATTTTTGAGAAAAGTGGATGTGGGGTTAACACTATATTTTCAGGGGCGTAGTACTCCTGATTGGAACTCTAAGGCACAAGCAGTTTTTTCTAATATATCATTAGCTACTAAAAGACAAGATATATTAAAGGGGATTTTAGAAGGAGTATTTATTGAGATAAATAATAATATTCAAAGATTAAAAAAATATGTAGATATAAAACATATTTATGTAAGTGGAGGCCTTACTAAGAGTAGCTTAATTAATCAGATGCAGGCTGATGTATATGGAGTACCTATCTATATTATGGAAGAGTGTGAATCAACAGCACTTGGGGCTCTTATTGTTACTCTTTATAATTTAGGGATATATAATACAATAGATGAGGCATTTGAAATAATAAATAAAAATAGAAATGTTGAAGTTTATTCTGTTAATGAAATTAAATATAAGGAATATGAGAAGAAGCAAAAAGATATTAATGAGTTATATAGAAAAATATATGCTTAATTTTTTATTAAATACAATGTTATAAAAAAAGTATCATTTATTAACATAATTGCATTTAATATATTATAGAAAAATTTTATAGGTGACAGTCTTATGATTTAGAGAATAAATTTAAGTTTTTAAGTTTAGTTTAAATAATATAAGTGGGTATAAAACATGGAAATAACGGATTTTTTAACTCAAAATTTTCTATCATCATTTATAGGGACTTTAGTTGCTGTAGAGCTAATAGTATTTACTACTAAAGATTTTCCACTTATAAAGAGAATACCAACAAGACTATATACTTTTAGTTGGGCTATTATACATTTGATTATTGTAAAATTTACCGGTGGGGTTATGGAATTAAATGTAGAATGTATTTATAGATTATTTATAAATGCGTTAGTAGTAACATTAATACTATGTGGTGGATATGATACAATAATTCAAAGGCTTAATGTTATAATAGGAAATGGAGAAAAAATAGAAAAGGGTAGTGCAAAAAAAACAGAGAAAAATAACATAGTTGAAAATAAAGATATAAAGCAAATTTCAGATGAAAATAATATAGAAAGCAAATAAAAAAATAAGGAGCTGTCGCAATAGCGGGTAAAAAAATCCGCTAGCGATAGCTCTTTTTCTATATTTTCAAAAAAATAATTGTA
>NZ_JAASHM010000046.1 GCF_019734195.1 Clostridium sp. K13
TGAATTTTAAATTTTATCCACAACTAATAATAGAAAAACCCTCTGTTTTTAAACAGGGGGTTTTTCAACAAACTGAATAACAAGTTTTATAGAAACTTGTTATTTTTTTAGAAATTAAAAGGATAAAATGATTTGTAATATTAGAGAGGTTAAATCTAGAGGAGCTGAAGTTATTGGTGTAGCATATGAAAATTAAGAATTAGATTTATCTATCTTTGATGAGGTTGTAAGAATATTACAAATTTCAAATATAATAGTACCAGTATTAGGAGCTAATTAATTAGAGAATTAGCTCCTTTTAAGGTTTAAGGAATTGTTATATCATTAATGAAATCATAAGTAATTTCAATTAGGGTATATGCAATCCCAGTGAGGGTGATAGTTGCTAATAAAATCATATTATCACTCCAATAAAATAATATATTAATATGGTAGTTAAAAATATAAAAAATATACATTAATTTTACTTTAAGTATAATATTTTAAACAAATAAATGAGTAATAGGCATTATGCTGATTCCTAAAAATATAGAAGCAACAGAAAGTCCAGTGTATCCATACTTTCTAGAGGAAGGTATAAGTTCATCTAATGATATATATATCATTATTCCACAAACTACAGCAAAAATTATTCCAAGTATAAGTTCGTTAATAAAGGGTTTTAAACATAAGAAAGCAATTAGTGCACCTAAGGGCTCTGCCATTCCAGATAGAAATGAATATTTAAGAGCTCTATATTTACTTTTAGTTGCAAAATAAATTGGCATAGCAATGGCAATGCCTTCAGGAATATTGTGAAGAGCTATAGCTAAAGTTACAGCAATTCCTAATGATGTATCTTGATATCCAGAAACAAAAGTTGCAATACCTTCAGGAAAGTTATGTATCATAAGAGCTATAGTTGATACTAACCCAACTCTAAAAATATCAAAGTTATTATTGCTGTTAGGTATACTTCCTTTTTCTTCTTCAGGAATAAATATATCAATTAAGTAGGCCATTAATGCTCCTATCAATAAGAATAAAATTGACCATAGTATACCATTAACTTTTCCATGATATTTTGAAATGGCTTCTTGAGCTGTAGGAAATAAATCTGTAAATGAAACTGTAATCATAACGCCTGCAGAAAAGCCTAATGAAAAGGTAAGGAATTTTTCATTTCTAGTTTTACTAAAGAAAATAATAACTGCACCTAAAACAGTTGACAATCCTGCGATTGTTGAAAGTAATAATGGAAATAATGAAGCTTTATCAATCATTCTTAACCTCTCTATATTATTGTTACATAATTATTTTATGACTAATGATAAATAAAAAGAATATAAAGTTACAATAAAATGTAAAAGTGGTTAAATATTCAATAAGATGCTATAATTATAATCATATATTTTTAGGAGGTAAGTAGTGAAAAAAGATTATTCGGCACTTATTTGGGGATTGATATTTGTTATTGTAGGAATTATATTTGGGGGAAATGCACTTAATATATGGCATGTAGATGTATTTTTTCCAGGATGGTGGACTTTATTTTTAATTATACCTGGATTAATATCAATGGTTAGGTATGGATTTAATTGGGGATCAGGTATTTTGGTAATAATAGGATTAGTGTTGATGTTTGATGCTTTGGATATAATAGACGATGTTATTGTATGGAAATTAATATTCCCATTAGTTTTAGTTGCAGTAGGTATATCTATAATTGCATCATTTTTTAGAGGAGGAACTAAAAAAAACATTGAAGCAGATGAGTATAGTAAAAGTAAATCATATAAGTATGATTCAACACAATATCCAAGATATACTGCTATTTTAGGTGGTGGAGATTATAAGAATAATACTGAAGATTTAAAAGGTATAGTTGCAGAAGCTATATTAGGTGGATTATCAATAGATTTAAGAGATGCAAAAATAACTGAAGATATAGTTTTGGAACTTACTGCAGTTTTAGGAGGAATAGATATATTTATTCCTGATAATGTAAGAGTTGAGATAATATCAGGAGTTCCAGTGTTAGGTGGGTTTGAACATAAAATAAATAGAAATGCTATTTCAGGACCTAAGGTCAGAATTAAATATACAGCAGTATTAGGTGGAATAGAAGTTAAATAAAGTATTATTGACATGGTTTTAAGGCTATGCTAAAATCCTCATACAAATAAAATTTATAATTTAAATATAGTTTAGTTTTCTAGGGTTCCGCAGTTTAAAGCTGGCTGGTCCAAGAGGAAACACACAGTTTACTGTGGACACGGAAGGATAAAAGCCTGGGAGATATTTTTATAATATCTCTCAGGTTTTTTAATTTTTTTATTAATAGGAGGATGTATAATAATGAGTAATTTTAGTTATAAGGATGTTTATATTGAAGAAGGTAAAAGAGTTTTAGAAGTTAATATACTTCCAGAGAAATATTGTAATTTTGATTGTATATTTTGTCCTATAGGAAGATCAAAAAATAAGGTTGATAGTCAGATATCATTTAATGAAATTGATGTTGATTTAAATGAACTTGATAATAAAATAGAAGAAACAAAAGCAGAGTTGATATTTATTAACTCAAAGGGAGAGGCATTAATTAATGATAAAATTAATAAAATAATTAGTTTTATAAAAAATAAGGGATTAATAGTAAGGTTATTATCTAATGGATATTTATTGGGAAAAGATGAATATAAAAAAATTGCTAATAATTGTGATGAGGTAATTGGTGAAATAAAAGTTATTACAGAGGAGCATTTTCAAAAAGTTCAAAGACCTATAGAAGGATATACTATAGATAAGTATATTAGTAACATGGCTTTATTTAATAAGCAGTATAAGGGAAAATTTATATTTGAAATTACTATTATCAAGGGATATAACGATAATGAAAAGTCTGTTAATGAATTAAAAGATATTATTACTAAAATAAAACCTGATAAAGTTATTGTTTCAAGAATAGAAGAGGAAGTATTTAAGAAGAAGCTTGGTATATCTGATGAGGAATTACAAAAGATATCAAAAAAAGTATTAAGTTATAAGTAAACTTTCAATGATAGCTATGCTCTTCAGTAGTTTAACAAATATTAATTTTAGGAATATAATTATCTGTATTTAGATTTTATAAAAAATAAATTTATTTAAAGATATAAATTTATATTATTATTTTTAGAAATTTCATTTATAATAAGAATAAATATTATTTAACAAATGATTTATTTTTATATAAACATAAGATAAATAATAAAGTATAAATAATTGATAGTTCAATTATAGAAGAGGATGGTGTTTAAGATGAAAGTTATAATCATCGGTGGTGTAGCAGCAGGAATGAGTGCTGCAGCTAAGTTTAAGAGACTTTCACCAAATGATGACGTTATAGTATATGAAAAGGGTGATATTGTATCTTTTGGTGCTTGTGGATTACCATATTATGTAGGTGGATTCTTTGAGGATTCACAAGAAATGATAGCAAGAACTCCTGAACAGTTTAGGGAGTCTGGAGTAGAAATACATACAAAACATGAAGTTATAGATGGAGATTTTTCTAATAAAAAAGTAAAAGTTAAAAATCTTATTACAGATGAAATATTAGAAGAAAATTATGATAAGCTAATGATAGCTAGTGGTGCTAGAGCAATAATTCCACCAATTAAAAATATTGATTTAGAAAATGTAGTTACATTAAAATCAATGGATGATGGTGATAAGTTAAGAGAATTAATGGCAAAGGATGAATATAAAAAAGTTGCTATTATAGGAGCTGGATTTATAGGACTTGAAGCTGTTGAGGCTGCTAAGCATAGAGGTAAAGAAGTTACTGTTATTCAACTTCAAGATAGAGTACTTCAAGAAGTATTTGATAAAGATATAACAGATCTTTTAGAAGAAGAGTTAAGAGATAAAGGTATTAATCTTTTATTATCAGAAACTGTAGTTGAACTTATAGGAGAGGGGAAAGTTTCTAAGGTTAAAACTGATAAAAGAGAAATTGATGCAGATATAGTTATACTTGCAACTGGTGTAAAGCCAAATACTGATTTCTTAAAATCTGATGAAATAAAGATGCTTAGAAATGGAGCAATAGTAGTAGATAGTTATGGAAGAACATCAGTAGAAGATGTATATTCAGCCGGTGATTGTGCTACTATAAATAATTTAATTACAGGAAAAGAATCATATGTTCCACTTGCAACTGGAGCTAATAAGCTTGGAAGGATAGTTGGAGAAAATTTAGCAGGACAAAATAATTCATTCCAAGGATCTATGTCATCAAGTTGTATTAAAGTTATGGATATGGAAGCGGCTAGAACTGGTCTTTCAGAAAAAGAGGTTTTAAATTTAGGATTCAATTACAAAACTAAATTTATAACAGATATGAATCAAACTAGCTACTATCCTGGTAGAGAAAGAATTTATGTTAAGCTTATTTATGATGCACATACTAAGGTTATATTAGGTGGGCAAGTAGCAGGATATAAAGATGCTGTTCAAAGATGTAATGTTTTAGCTGCATGTATTTATGCAAAGATGACAACAGAACAACTAGGAATGTTAGATCTTTGTTACTCACCACCATTCTCAAGAACATGGGATGTTCTTAATGTGGCTGGTAATGTATCAAAATAGTAGTAGATAGTATTTATTAATTTCTTATAGTAAAAATGGCTTGAATTTAATTTTCAAGCTATTTTTACTATATTTTTTATATTACTTAATAAATTTTTATTTATATTTAATTGCTTTAGGTTATTCATTAGAAAAAGTTATATTATACTGTACTTCTCTAGGACTTGGAACTGTTTGGCTTGGTGGTACTTTTAATAAAGGTAACTTTGCTAAAGCTGTTAACTTAAAAGAAAATGAAATTCTTCCTATTGTTTCACCTGTAGGTTATGAAGGCGGTAAGAAGTCTCTTTTTGCTAAGGTAGTAGGAAAAAATACTAATAAGCGTAATGACTTTTCTCAATCATTCTTTAATGGTGATTTTAATACTCCTCTTACAGAAAGTGATGCTGGAGAATTTTATGAACCTCTAGAAATGTTAAGATTAGCACCTTCGTCTATCAATAAACAACCTTGGAGAGTTGTTAAAAAGGATGATAAAATACATTTTTATTTTGCAGATGCTAAAACTTCAACAATAATTGATATGGGAATTGCACTTTGTCATTTCCATTTAACAGCTCTAGAAAATAATCTTGAAGGTGAATTAAAGATTAATGATCCTAAGATAGAAAATAATAATTTAACTTATGTTATGTCATGGGAAAAGTAAATATATTTATAAAAAGTTAGTGTACTGTCACTAACTTTTTATTTATCAATATTCATAGCATACTTTTTAAACTTTTTCTTTACTATTGAAAGATATTATTCCTTATTCCAAACCATATAAATATTCTTAAATCTTATATCATCCTTTATTTTAACTATAGATATAGTACTCATATTTATTGATTGAGTATATGCAACTATGGCTATCCCTGCCCTTGCTGATACAAGACCTGAAAGTAAACTTGCTTCATTTGGCTCTGCTACTATCTTTGGATTATATCTCATTAATTAATAAACTGTTGTAAGTTAATTCTTTCCTCCGATTCTATGAAATATTTATAACTTTTAGTTATACTTCTATAATTAATTTCAATTAGACATCTTACCAAATCTAGTGTTAAACTATTATTATTATTGTAATTCTTGCTATTGTTAAGATAAAAGAATTATAAATTTTATTTATAATTCTGTCGAAAGTAGCTATGAATGATAAAGTATATTTTTAGGAGTGAATTTTATGTTTAATGTAGATAAAAGTAAATGTATAGCTTGTGGTCAATGTATTAAAGATTGTCCTACTGCAACAATTTCTTTTGTAGATGATAAAGCTGATATTAATAATGATAGATGTATGAAATGTGGACACTGCATCGCTATTTGCCCAGTGAATGCAGTTTCAACTGATGATTATGATATGAATCAAGTAGTATCTTATGATAAAGATACATTTTCAATAGATGCAGACAATCTTTTAAACTTCATTAAATTCAGAAGAAGTGTTAGAAGATTTAAAGATAAAGAAGTTGAAAAAGAAAAGATTGAAAAGATTATTGAAGCTGGAAGATATACTCAAACTTCAACTAATAATCAAGATGTTTCTTACATCGTTCTTACTGAAAAACTTGGAGAATTTAAAGAATTAGCATACAAGTGCTTACAAGCAAAAGGTGAAGCTATATTAGCTAATATGACTCCTGAAACTGAATACTTAAGAAGATATGCAACTCTATGGGTAAATATGTATAATGCTTATAAAGAAGATCCTATAAATAAAGATAGATTATTCTTTAATGCACCAGCTGCTATTTTTGTAGCATCAAATACACCTTTAAATGGAGGATTAGCTTCTTCTAACATGGAACTTATGGTAGATGCTTTAGGCCTTGGAACTTACTTTAATGGTTTTGCTATGCTAGCACTTCAAGATAATAAAGAAATACTTGACTTATTAGGATTAGAAAGCAGCAAATCATTAACTTCATGCTTAGTAATAGGATATCCTAATGTTACATATAAGAGAACTACTCCTAGAAAAGAAGCTCAAGTTAAATGGTTATAGAAAAAAGAGGATTCAAATTTTAAAGTGGATCCTTTGTCAAGGACAATTAAAAAAAGAGGATTAAGCTATTAAAAGCTGATTTCTGTATTTTACAGGAGTCAGCTTTTTTTATATTAATTCCTACGCTGACTATTGAAATTATACTTCTAGCACTACCAATCTACCATAATATACTGAATATATTAGGTAAAATATCTTTAGAATATTTCTGCTGCAAAATATATTTTCATAAACAAAATGGATTTGTTTTAGTTAGTAAGTATATTTTGTTTGGCAAAATGTAGAAATAAAAAATAGTCGAGAATTCGTATTTATGATTTACTTTATTAAAATTTTATGTAATAATATTATATATTTTGTGCCTAATTAATAAAAAAATAAAATTTTTATTAATAGTTGCAATTTAACATAAATGGATTTAGTAATATAAATCTCTTTATGTTAAAAAAAAACTATAAAATTAGGAGTGGACATATGAAAATAGGATTTGATCATGAAAAATATTTAGAGGAGCAATCAAAGTACATATTAGAAAGAGTAAATAACTATGATAAGTTATACTTAGAATTTGGTGGAAAGCTTTTATTTGATTTACATGCAAAAAGAGTTTTACCAGGATTTGATGAAAATGCAAAAATAAAATTATTACACAAATTAAGAGATAAAGCAGAAGTTGTTATAGCGGTATATGCAGGTGATATCGAAAGAAACAAAATTAGAGGTGATTTCGGAATCACTTATGACATGGATGTTTTAAGATTAATAGATGATTTAAGAAGTTATGACTTAGAGGTAAATTCAGTTGTAATAACTAGATATAATGATCAACCTTCAGCTACTGTTTTCATAAACAAGTTAGAAAGACGTGGAATAAAGGTTTATAAGCATAGAGCTACTAAGGGATATCCAACAGATGTTGATACTATAGTTAGTGAAGAAGGATATGGACAAAATCCATATATTGAAACAAGTAAACCTATAGTGGTTGTTACTGCACCAGGACCAGGAAGTGGTAAACTTGCTACATGTTTAAGTCAATTATATCATGAAAATAAAAGAGGAAATGTTGCTGGATATTCTAAGTTTGAAACATTCCCAGTATGGAATGTTCCATTAAAGCATCCATTAAATATAGCTTATGAAGCTGCAACAGTTGATTTAAAAGATGTTAATATGATAGATTACTTCCATTTAGAAGCTTATGGAGAAACTGCAGTTAACTATAATAGAGATTTAGAAACATTCCCAGTACTTAAGAGAATTATAGAAAAGATTACAGGAAAAGAGTCAGTTTATAAATCACCAACAGATATGGGAGTTAATAGAGTTGGATTTGGTATAGTTGACGATGAAGTAGTTAAGGAAGCTTCAAGACAAGAAATAATAAGAAGATACTTTAAAACAGGTTGTGAATATAAAAAAGGTTATGTTGATAAAGAAACCTTTGAACATGCAAAGCTTATAATGGAACAAGTTAACTTAAAGCCTGAAGATAGAAAAGTTGTTATACCAGCAAGAGAGCGTGCAGCTAAGTTAAAAGAAGAGAATAATAATATTTATACAGCAGTTGCAATGGAATTAAGTGATGGAACTATTCTTACAGGAAAAGGTTCAGAACTTTTAGATGCAGCAGCGGCAGCATTATTAAATTCAGTGAAGCACTTAGCTAATATAGCAGATGATATACATTTAATTTCACCAGTTATTTTAGAACCTATTTTAGATTTAAAATCTAAAACTTTATCAAACCAAAAAGTATCATTAAATTGTGAAGAAGTTCTAATTGCATTAAGTATTTCAGCAGCAACTAACCCAACAGCACAAGTTGCAATGGAAAAGTTAGCAATGCTTAAGAATTGTCAAGCTCATTCAACTACAATACTACCAACAAGCGATGAGCAAACATTAAGAAAGCTTGGAATAGACGTAACATGTGATGCAGAATATGCTTCAGAAAGTCTTTTCTACAACAATTAATAAATAGATAAAATAAAGAGATTATTACAATGTTTAATGTAATAATCTCTTATTTTTATAGTGATTTTTATAACAATAAAAAGTACTCACTATTTTTTTGCGTGATGAATAGTAATAAAGTATATCTAAAATATTATGCAAAGGAGTAGGGAGATGACAACTTATAAAGGAATAGATATTAGCAATTGGCAAGGAAGCGTAAATTTTTCAGAGGTAAAAAATAGCGGAGTACAAATAGTTTATATTGAAGCAACAGAAGGAAACTTTTATACAGATCCATATCTTCAAGAATTTTATGATGGAGCATCTGATAATGGCTTATTAATAGGATTTTATCATTTTTTTAGTCCATCTGTATCAGTATCAGAACAAGCAAGATATTTTACTAATGCTATAAGTGGGATGACAAGTGAATGTAGATTAGTATTAGATTTAGAAGAATCAGGGGGATACGGTCCTTCAGAATTATCAAGTCTTGCAAATGAATTTTTACAAGAAGTAGAATCAAATAGTGGATTAGATGTAGCTTTATACACTTATGCAAGCTTTGCAAATAATAATATTGAAACAGGATATGGATTAGAAAATTATCCATTATGGATAGCAGAGTATGGCACTAGTAGTCCAGAAGATAATCCAATATGGGGAAGTAGTTATGCAGGCTGGCAATATTCAGATACAGGATATACTCCAGGTGTAAATGGAAATTCTGATTTAGATACCTTTAATAGTGGGATATTGCTAAATAGTAAGGTAAGTATTCCAGGAACTAGAAAGCAAGAATCCGAAAATGGCGCTATCAAGTATTATGTAGTACAAGCAGGAAATACATTAAGTGGAATAGCAGCAAGATTTGGAACTACAGTTCAAGCATTAGCCCAATTAAATAATATAGCAAATCCTAATTTGATCTATGTAGGACAAGTATTGAAGATATACGGAAATAATAAAGTTCAAAGAGGAAATAATAACTTCAGTACAACTTATATAGTACAATCAGGAGATACGTTAAGTGGAATAGCATTAAGATTTGGTACAACTGTACAAGAGTTAGTGCAATTAAATAATATAGCAAATCCTAATTTGATCTATGTTGGAGAAGTATTGAAACTTCCAGTTTCTAACTCAGTTAAAACTGGAGCATCACCTAAACAATATCAAACAACTTATATAGTACAATCTGGAGATACATTAAGTGGGATTGCTGCAAGGTTTGGAACTACAGTTCAATATTTAGCAAGGATAAATGGAATAGTAAATCCAAATTTAATATATGTTGGACAAGTATTAAAAATTAGTGGATCCGGAGTATCGGCACAAAGAGGAGCCTCAACTGCAACTTATGTAGTTAAGTATGGAGATACATTAAGTGGAATAGCATTAAGATTTGGAACTACAGTCAATAATTTAGTTGCATTAAATGATATTTCAAATCCAAATTTAATATATGTAGGACAAGTTCTGAAAGTTTAGTTGTAAAGTAAGATGGAAGCTACATTATATAGGTTCCATCTTACTTTATAATATTACATAATTATTTTAAATATTAGTTGAAGTATCACTTTTAGCCTTTTTCAATGAAGTGAAGCTTTCTACAACAAGAACTATAGCTAAAACAAATAGTATTATAGCAATAATTCCAAGCATATAATTAGGAGTTGCACTAAATAAATTTGTTTTAATTAAAAGTCCAAGGGCAACTAAAGTAACTATAAACATAAATACCATAGGAATTATAGTCATCATAGTTTTCTTGCCTCTCTTTGAGAGCCATGCAGTTATAGCTAGTAATGATAATGCTGCTAATAATTGGTTTGCAGATCCAAACATTGGCCAAATTTTATCATAGCCATATCCTAATAATATTGCTGCTAGTAAAACTGTAATTATTGTTGAAGTATATATATTTCCAAAGAATTTCTTTACTGGTTCACTAGCATCATCAAACATTTCTTGGAATATATATCTACCAATCCTTGTTGCAGTATCTAAGCTTGTTAGGGCAAATGCAGAGAAAGTAAGAGTTACAAATATTCTACCTATTTCCATTGGTAAACCAAATTTATTCATAAACGTAGCTAAACCGTTTGAGAATATTTGAGCAGGGGTAGCACCATCAGCCTTTGCAACTGAAGCAACAGCTATAAGTGCAAGTACAGCAACAACACCTTCTATAAGCATAGCACCGTAACCTATAAGTTGAGTGTCCTTTTCAGATTTTACTTGTTTTGCAGTTGTTCCAGAACTTACAAGTGAATGGAATCCAGAAACTGCACCACAAGCAACTGTTACAAATAAGAATGGGAATAAGGTATTTCCATTAACCTTAAATCCAGCAAACATAGGTATTTCTGAAAGAGCTGGAGTTGAGAATAATACACCTATTACGCCACCAATTAACATTGCATACAAAAGGAATGAACATAAATAATCTCTTGGCTGTAATAAGATCCATACAGGTAAAATAGAAGCTAATGCTATATATAGTATAAGAATGATATTCCAAGCACCTTGAGAAAGTTTAACTACTGGGAATAAGTATCCTAGCCATATACATATGAATAAAACTAAAACGCCAATTATTGTGGCAATACCAAGTTTAGCTGATTTCCTATAGACAAAGTAACCAAATGCTACAGCTAAAGCAATGAATAAAAGTGAAGCAGTACCAGCCCTAGCACCAGTTAAATTTTCAGGTGTAGCTGGATTATATGCAAATGTACCAGCACAAATAGAAGTAAAGGCAGCAACAACTAATATTAGTGTTGCATAGGCAAATATATCAAATAATAATTTGCCTCTTTTGCCTATATTAACTTTCATTATTTCACCAATACTTTTACCATCATGACGAAGAGAAGCAAATAGTGCACCAAAATCATGAACTCCACCAATAAATATAGATCCAACTAAAATCCATAAGTAAACTGGAAGCCAACCAAATATAGAAGCAAGTATAGGACCAGTTATAGGACCAGCACCAGCAATTGAAGAAAAATGATGTCCGAGGACTACTTTAGCATCTGCAGGAACGTAGTCAATGCCATCTTTTAAAGTGTTTGCAGGAGTTTTTTTGTCAAAATCAATACCCCATTTTTTTGCTAACCAGCGTCCATAGGTTAGATAAGCAATAATGAAAATAGCTATAGCACCAATAAGTAATAATAATGAGTTCATATAAGTCCCCCTTATAAAATATAATTAAGATGTAGGTAAATACACCTTTTTTAGCTTTTTACCTGCTTTGTTAGATTCAACTAAGTTATCAGAAAGACCTACAATAAATAATCTTATTTCACAAAAACCTTGAAAGTAAAATTTATATATTTTTTCATATTTGAAGCTTTTAATTTTTTTTATTGTTGATTTATTAGGAAGAGTATTGCAGACAATTATTGCATTTATATAAGAACTTTTATGATCTTTATGGGGTTTTACTAAAAGGTTAGGGGTAGTTTTTATGTATTCTATAAAGTCATCAATTTTATAATCATCTATAGATTCAAAATATTTTACTAAAACATATTCATTTGATTCAAATTTATCTATTATATCTTTTTGAGATATCATTGTTCTACCTAAAACTAGCTTTGTACTAGCAAAAATATTAAAGGTATTAGAATGTAATTGATTATTATATTGTATATCAAAATAAGAATTCAATCGATTAGATAAGATGCTTGTATAATGAGATATATCCATTAATAGCACTCCTTTATAGAAAGAATATTTTAAAAATAAACGGGGAATAATGGTTGTACAATATAATGATATTCTTTGATTTGATAAAATAAAACTATTTTTATAATAAATACATTAAATAATTATAAAGATAAAATAGCTATAAAAACAAAATAATCATAAAAATATACTCTCAATTTATAGAATAACTAATAATATGGCAAGGAATAATAATAATAGATACATTAGATATTTTATGAAAGGAATTGTTTTGATGAATGAAGAAAAAGTTAGAATAATACCTCTTGGTGGATTAGGGGAAATAGGAAAAAATATTACTGTTATAGAGTGTGATGATGAGATTATTGTTATTGATTGTGGAATAGCATTTCCTGATGAAGAAATGTATGGAGTTGACTTGATAATTCCTGATATTACTTATTTAAAAAATAATGAAAAAAAGATAAAAGGCATTTTTTTGACTCATGGACATGAAGATCATATAGGGGCATTACCTTATGTGTTAAAGGAAATTAATGTTCCTCTTTATGGAACTAAATTAACAATAGGTATTGTTAGGACTAAGCTAGAAGAACATAATGTTTTAGCAGAGGCAAAGTTAAATAATGTTGAGCCAGGAGATGTTATTTCATTTAATAAGCTTAAAGTAGAGTTTATAAGAAATACTCATAGTATTGCAGATTCATGTAGTTTAGCAATATTTACACCTGTAGGAATAATACTTCATACAGGTGATTTTAAAATAGACTATACACCTATAGATGGA
The DNA here is from genome assembly GCF_019734195.1 of Clostridium sp. K13. GTDB lineage: Bacteria > Bacillota > Clostridia > Clostridiales > Clostridiaceae > Clostridium. The sequence continues at coordinate 13,047 of NZ_JAASHM010000046.1, forward strand.
CAAAAGATGGATTTACAAAGAATATCTAATCTTGGTAAAGAAGGAATAGCTTTATTAATGGCAGATAGTACTAATGTTGAGAGACAAGGACATTCTTTATCAGAAAAGAGTATAGGATTAACATTAGATAGAATAATTGGAAAAGCAAAGGGAAAAGTTATAGTTGCTACCTTTGCATCTAATATACATAGAATGCAGCAAATAGTAGATGCATCTATTAAAAGTAATAGAAAAGTAGCTTTTAATGGAAGAAGTATGGAAAATATATCTAAGGTTGCTATGGAACTTGGATATTTACATATTCCTAATGAGCATATTATTAGTATTGATGATTTGAATGATTATGAAAATAATAAAATTACATTGATTACTACAGGAAGTCAAGGTGAGCCTATGGCATCATTAGCTAGAATAGCATTTTCAACTCATAGAAAAATAGTTATAGAACCTAATGATACCTTTATAATTTCAGCATCACCTATACCAGGAAATGATAAGCTTATTTCAAGAGTTATTAATCAATTATTTAGAAAAGGTGCGGATGTAATATATGAGGATTTAGAAGATGTTCATGTATCGGGCCATGCTTATAAAGAAGAATTAAAGCTTATACATACATTAGTTAATCCAAAATATTTTATGCCTGTTCATGGAGAGTATAGACATTTAAAACATCATGGTGATTTAGCAGAAGATTTAGGTATGAAAAAAAGTGATATATTTATTTTAGAAACAGGAAATGTTTTAGAATTAACAAAGAATAGTTGTAAAAAAGAAGGTAAGGTTAGAACAGGAGCTATATTTGTTGATGGATTAGGGGTTGGGGATGTTGGAAATATTGTATTGCGTGATAGAAGACATTTAGCTCAAGATGGAATGTTAACTATTGTTGTGGCAATTGAAAGAGATACTTTAAGTATTGTTTCAGGTCCAGATGTAATTACAAGAGGTTTCGTATATGTTAAAGAATCAGAGGAACTTATAAATAAAGTAAAAGAATTATCAGTAAATGAGCTAGAAAAGTGTCTAGGAATGGGAGTTATTGAATGGTATGTATTAAAGGGTAGTATCAAAAAAAATGTTGAAAATTATATATATGAAAAAACCAAAAGAAGGCCTACAATAATTCCAATTATTATGGAGACCTAGCTAGTATTTATGTATATTTATTATTTAAATTGTAAAATATGAATTGTGATTTTTAGTTGTCGTTGAAAAAATGTAGATATATGTTGTATAATTAAAATGTAAACATTTAAAAGGGAGAAAAGGGGAAAATATATGAATACAGGAACAGCTAAAAAATATCAAGAATTATTGCAAGAATTTTCAAAAACTCCAAGAGCTGACGTTAACGGCTTTAGAAAAAAAACAGAAGAGGTTTTAAGTGAATTTTTTAAATTAGATGAAGTTTATACAATAGCTTCAAGAAGTGCAACAGTTGAAGAAGTTAACGAAAATATAGCAAAACCATTATGTGCTTTAAATCATAAGAAAATGCCATGTATGTGGTTCTTTTCAGAAAAAGAATTTGCACAAGATTTTGTTAAGCACTTTAATATTATAAAAGACGGTACTGAATATATAAGAAAGTTACAAGGTAAAGAGCTAATTGATGTTATAAAGTTTGGAGTATTTAATGGAATATATCAATTTTCTATAGATGAAGGCAAATGTACTATGGTTGTTGTACCATATGATTTATTAAATGTTTATTTTGCTAGTAATGGAGAGGAAAATTTCTTAGAAAAAGATCAATATGAGTTAATGATTTTATTTACAATGATGAAGTTCCATAAAAAACTTTTATATGCAATTGAAAGTGATGAGAAAGATTGTAATGATAAAAATATATTAGCAGCAGATAGAAAAGGTGTCCTTAATATTTTTGATAAAAAGGATGATGCAGATGTTCATAAGTATGATATTGGATATGGGAGAAAAGAAGCAACATCACTTAATATAATTGAATTTAGAAATGCAATTAATTCAATAGTTGATAGTATTGAGCTAGTCAGATTTGAAATAAGAGAGAAAATTATTGAAGTAAATAGTAAGAAGTTAGCTTACATATTAGATGAAATGGTTAAGAGCTATTATAAATAAATAAGAAAAAACTACCTATAATTAAGATATTATAGGTATTTTTGTTAATATAAAGAAACTTTAAATGGATATAAATTTTATTTATTAATTATAATAAAAATTATATAGATTTATAATTAAATAGATGATATAAAATAATATAAAGAGTAAAGCTTATAAGTCTATATTTAATAAATAGATAGTAAAAGCAAAATATAATACATTTATTTGAGAGGAGAAGTTCTATGAAAGATTTATTAGATAAGGGCGCTGTAGTTCAAAGAGATATGGAAACATATGCAATAGCTCCACATTTAACAGGAGGGCTTATAACTCCAAAACAACTTAGAGATATTGCAGATGTTGCTGAAAAGTACAATGCATCAGCAGTAAAGGTGACAGGGGCTCAGAGAATAGCTATCGTTGGCTTAAAAGAGGAAGATATTGATAATGCATGGGCTGACTTAGGTATGAAGCCAGGAGCTGCAATAGGTTTATGTGTAAGAAGTGTAAAGATATGTCCAGGAACTACTTTCTGTAAGAGAGGTTTACAGGATTCAGTAGCTATAGGTTCAAAATTAGATGGAGCATTCCATGGTAGAAATCTTCCTAATAAATTAAAAATAGGTGTTAGTGGATGTCCAAATAGTTGTGCAGATAGTCATACTAGAGATATTGGTTTAATAGGTGGACCAAAGGGATGGATTCTTTACCTTGGAGGAAGAGGTGGAGTTATTCCTAGATTAGGTGATAGAATTGCTATGAATATTCCAGATGAAAGAATTTTCGAAGTTGTGGAAAGAGTAATAGATATTTATGCTGAAAATGGCCAAGGAAGAGAAAGACTAGGAAATTATATTGATAGAATTGGATTAGAAGAATTCAAGAAGATATTAAATATTGAAGAATTCTTAAAGGCTTAAAAAATACTAGAAGGCAAATTCAAATTATTGTTAATATTTTGAGTTGCCTTTTATTTTTTTATTTACTTAATATGAATATAGGTTATACTAATTAGATGAAATATAATAAAAAAATTATAAAAATGAGGTAAATATGTTGGAAAATACATTTAAGGATTACAATTTATGTGATGAAATAATGAAGTCATTAGAAGGAATAGGCTATAATAAGCCTTCTGATGTACAAAGTAAGGTTATACCTGAAATATTAAGGGGAAAGGATGTTGTAGTTAAATCTCAAACAGGAAGTGGAAAAACTGCAGCTTTTGGAATTCCATTATGTGAAAATGTGCATTGGGATGAGAGTAAACCAGAAGCCTTAATTTTAACACCTACTAGAGAGTTAGCTATTCAAGTTAAGGAAGAATTAACAAATATAAGTAGATTTAAAAGGTTAAGAGCTGTTGCTATATTTGGAAAACAACCTTTTTCTGATCAAGCAAGAGAGTTAAAACAAAAAACTCATATTGTAGTAGGAACTCCTGGTAGAGTATTTGATCATATTGATAGAGGAACATTAGATATATCAAATATAAAATATTTAGTAATAGATGAAGCTGACGAAATGCTTAACATGGGCTTTATAGATCAAGTTAGGGATATAATAGATTCATTAAGTAAAAATAGACAGACAATGTTATTTTCAGCAACTATTCCAGAGGAGATATTAGGATTATGTAAGGTGTATATGAATAATCCTGTTAATATTGAGATTAAGGCACAAAAGTTAATAACAGATAATATAACTCATGAATTATATAGATTTGAGGAGTTTTATAAGTTAGATAATTTAAGTAAGCTTTTAATAAGTGAAGTGCCAGAGACAGCGGTTGTATTTTGTAAAACAAAAGAAAATGTAGATAAGGTTTTTGAAGTCTTAAATAAAAAGGGATACTCTGTAAATAAGATTCATGGTGGAATGCTTCAAAAGGAAAGATTAGAAGCAATGGATAGCTTTAAAAAAGGTAACTTTAAAATATTAGTATCTACGGATGTTGCAGCAAGAGGAATTGATGTAGAAGGAATTACTCATGTAATTAATTATGATTTACCAGTAGAAAAAGAGGCTTATGTACATCGTATAGGAAGAACAGGAAGAGCAGGGGCAAAAGGAAAAGCTATATCTTTTGTTAATCAATATGAAGATAGGCTTTTAGATATAATACAAGACTATATAGGATTTAAAATTCCTGTTGCAGGAAATATTGTTGAAGTAAATAAAGAAAAAAGAGATGAAGCAATAAAAGCCTTAAAATCTAAACCAAAGGTTAAAAAGGAAAAAGCTAAGATTATAAATAAAAATATAACTAAAATATATTTAAATGGTGGCAAAAAGAAAAAATTAAGAGCAGGAGACTTTGTAGGTGCTATATCTAGAATTGAAGGAATAACTGCTGAGGATATTGGAATAATAGACGTGCAAGATACTGTTTCGTACATAGACATATTAAATGGCAAAGGTAATAAAGTAATAGAAGGCCTTAAAAATTCAACTATAAAAGGAAAGAAACTTAGAGTTGAACGAGCAAGAAAATAGTTGAAATAAATTGAGAAGCAATTTATTTAGTTAAGGGCCTTCGGCCGGTTAAGTTTTTTGAACAGCGCTCCGCTAGTTCAAAAAGGTAAAAGTTGATTACGCCAACGGTAAAAGCATTTTGGATAGTTAAGGAGAAAACTTCATAAGAAGTTTCTAAAATATATATTTAAAGAAATTACGAAGTAATTTCCTCCTTAACTTTTTCCCCTTTGCTTTAGCAAATCCTTACTTATGATTAATTAGCGCAAGATACATTAATCACTCTACCTTGGCCGTTAGGCCCTTAACTTTTATTTTCCTTCGCAATTTAGTTATAGTGTGTATTTCTAAATTTAGATGGTGAGACACCTTCAAAATATTTAAAGGTTTTTGAAAAATGACTTTGATCATAAAAACCAAGTGATATTGATATATCAAGCATGCTTTTATTTGTTGTAAGTAATAAAACTTTAGCTCTATCTATTTTAATTTTTTTTGAGTATTTCATTAAGGATATTCCCATATGTTTTTTAAAACAAGTTGATGCATATTCTGGTGTTATCCCAAGATGTTCAGATATTTTTTCAAGAGACATAAAGCTTTCAATATTCATATGAAGATGTTGAAGTAATTTATTTACTATGAAGTTATCCTTAACTTCTACATCACTAATTAAAAACTCAAGATACGCTTCTGCCATTTCCACTTCTAGATCTTGAAGTGATTTTAAATCATTAAGAGTAGGAATTTTAACATAATATTTATTATAAAGAGTATGAAGATATTTTTTTGAAATACCATGTCTTATGATTTCTTTAGAAAATATAGCATTCCAAATATATAAATCTATTTTTTTATCTTCTATATTTAAATCTTCTTCTAATTCCCCAATGTGTTTTTGTTTAATCTTATAAAGAATAGCAGGCCTATTACTAGTATCAATAAAAGATGAAAATTCATTGCTAAAAATATTTAAATCTGAAATAAAACTTTCGTACATAACAATACCCCCAATATAGAAAGTTATATTAATTATATATATATTATATTATAAATATACAAACTGTGGTATGAAAAATTTTTATAATAATTATGTAAATGTTTTAATGTGATGGGAGGAATTTTATGAATAAGTATGCAGTTTTTCATGTTTTAGATACTCCTTATTCCTATGGGAAGGATAAGGATACTTTAGTTGTAAGAGTTAGAGTAGCAAGAAATGATATTAAGGAATGTTATATTTATTATAAGGATAGATATGATTGGGAAAATGAATATAATAAAAAGGCTATGAATATAGTTGCAGAAACAGAATTTTTCACATATTATCAGGCAGAAATATCGGTTTTTAGAAATAGATATAGATATTACTTTGAGTTTATAGATTCAAACTTTGAAAAGTTTCAATATAATGAGAGAGGCTTTATAAATAAAGATTTTAACTATAATGATATGAATTCTTTTCAATTCCCTTATATAGCAGAAGAAGATTTATATCAAGAGATTAACTGGTTACAAGAATCAGTTGTATATCAAATATTTCCTGATAGATTTTGTAATGGAGATTCATCTATAGATATTGAAGGAACTAGTGAATGGGGAAAAGGCAGAGTTCATAGAAGAAGTATTTATGGAGGAGATATACGTGGAATAATTACTAAGTTAAATTATTTAGATGATCTTGGAGTAAATTTAATATATCTTACACCTATCTTTAAATCTACTACTAATCATAAGTATAATACTCAAGACTATTTTGATATAGATCCTCAATTTGGAACATTAAATGAAGCTAAGGAATTAGTAGAGAAGGCTCATAACTTAGGTATGAAAGTGGTTTTTGATGCAGTATTTAACCATTCAGGTTCAGATTTTTTTGCTTTTGAAGATTTAATAGAAAATCAGCAAAAATCTAAATATAAGGATTGGTATTTTATAGATTCATGGCCTGTAACAAAATCAAAAAATAAATATTATACTTTTGCAAATGGCTGTGATAATATGCCTAAGCTAAACACTAATAATAAAGATGTTAGAGATTATTTGTTGAGTGTTGGAGAGTTTTGGATTAAAGAAGTAGGGATTGATGGATGGAGACTTGATGTTTGTGACGAAGTTGGACATGAATTTTGGAGAGCTTTTAGAAAAAGAATTAAGAGTACAAAAAAGGACGCAATAATAATTGGTGAAATAATGCATGAAGCAAATGCTTTTTTAAAGGGGGATCAGTTAGATGGTATAATGAATTACCCTTTTAAAAATGCTATTATAGATTTTTTTGCAAAGGGAATTATAAGTGGAAGAGAATTTTTAGATATAATGTCTGAAAATAGGGCTTTATATATGGATAGCATAACTAAGCAAATGTGGAATTTACTTGGAAGCCATGATACAAAGAGAATTTATACAGAATGTGATGGAAATATTGATAGAATAAAACTTTCTATAGCATATCAATTTTTATATATAGGTGTTCCATATATATATTATGGTGATGAAATTGGATTAAGTGGGGGAGATGATCCTAATAATAGAAAGTGTATGAATTGGAATAAGAATACACAGAATAAAGAAATATTTGATTTTTATAGAGATATAATTAATATTAGAAAAGAAAATAAAGTATTTATTTATGGAACATTTGAAGAGGTATATTGTGAAAATAATATAATAGCTTTTAAGAGAGTTTTAAATAATGAGGAAACTTTAATAATATTTAATAATAATGAAAATGAATCAATAGTAAGACTAAATTTAAAGTCAAAGGGAGTAAATTTAATAACGAAAATTATTGAAGATTTATTAGAAGTTAGATTAGATAAACTTTCATTTAAAGTATATAAAGTATTAAATAATAATGAAGCGTATTCAAGATAAGAATGAAAAGTGAAAAGTTAGGGTTGAAACTACTGTGGCAATTTCTTAAAAAATATATATATTTTAATTTAGCTAAGCTGAACTATTTCCTTAACTTTTCACTATTCACTTAATAGATTACTTTGCAATTTATATAGAGTATTAAAATAGAACTTTCATACATTCATTTTAATTTAAGTAAAATGATATTGACAAAATATAAAGATATGATAACATAAAGGTAAGAAAACAATTTCAAAGGTCTTTAAGATAGAAGAAATTTTTTTTGAAGACTTTATTAAAATAATTAATAAAGAAGTGGTAATGTGAGTAAAGTATTAAAAGGTAGTTTTGAGTTAATGAAACAATTGAATGTTTCAGCAGTACTTAAAGTTATAAGAGATAATGGAAGTCTATCACGTGCAGAGATTGCAAAACTAACGGGACTAACTCCAGCTAGTGTTACTAATATAACAAAAATTTTAATTGAAGATAAAATTCTTGTAGAAGGTAAAATTGGAGAATCAAGTGGAGGAAGACCACCAATAATATTAGAACTTAATCCAAATGCTAGATATGTAATAGGGGTATGTATAGGAGTTGGAATAATAGAGGTAGTGATAACTAATCTTTCAGCTATGGTAATAATTAAAAAATCTATAAAAATAGAGGAAGAAAGATTTAATCATGATTTAGTTTTTAATAAGTTAGTTAATTTAATTAATGAAGTTATTAGGGATAGTGAAATAGACAAGGAAAAAATATTGGGAGTAGGAGTAGCCTTACACGGTATAGTAAATGCAAGAACAGGAATATCTATATATGCTCCATATTATGGGTGGGAAAATGTAGATATAAAGAGCGAGTTAGAAGAAGCTCTTGGATTAACAGTGTATGTAGATAATGATGTAAGAGCTATGGCATTAGGTGAAAGCTGGTTTGGAGTAACTTCAGATATAGCTAATTTTATAATTCTAAATATATCAAATGGTATAGGAGCTGGAATTATTATAAATAATAAGCCTTATTACGGAGTTGATTTTAGTGCTGGAGAAATTGGACATATAGTAGTAGAACCAGATGGTGATAAATGTAACTGTGGTAATTATGGGTGTCTTGAAACTGTTGCATCTAATAATAATATAACTAAAAAAGCTATTAAGCTTATAAAACAAGGTGTAAATAGTTCTTTAAAGATAAAACATGAGGATATAAATAATTTAACTATAGAAGATATATGTATAGCTGCAAGAAATGGTGATGAATTATCAATAACAATGTTAAAAGAGGCATCTAGATATATTGGAATAGGAATTACGAATTTAATAAATATATTAAATCCTACGGCAATAGTAGTTGTTGGAGAAATATTTGAAAATACAACACATGCTATTGAAACATTAAATGAGATAGTTAAAAATAGAGGACTTAAATTATCAAGCGAAAATGTAAAAATAATTAAGAGTTTGCTAGGAAGAGACGTTGCAGTAGTAGGAGCTACAACATTAGTTATTCAAGAAATATTTAATGGTATTACAATAAAGTAATACAAAATTAGACTATTAAATTTGATTTTAAATATTATTAAATTAAAAGTGGATGGTGAAAATTATGTGTAATATTGGGTATGAAATTGAAAGACTTTTAAAATTTGCTTTAAAAAAGGAAATGATTTCGAAGTGGGATGTGATTCCTTCAAGAAATGCATTAATAGATTTGTTAAAAGTAGAGGCACCTTTTGAGGGAGAAGTAGAAGAGGTTATAGAAGAAAATGCAGTTGGCATATTAAATAATATTTTAGATTTTGCTGTTGAAACGGGTTTAATAGAAGAAGACACTACTACGTTAAGAGATTTGTTTGACGCGAAGATAATGGGATTATTAATGCCAAGAGAAGGAGAAGTTGTTAAAACTTTTTACAATAAATATGAAAATGAATCAAAAGAAAAGGCAACAGACTGGTTTTATGATTTAAGTAAAGCATCAAATTATATAATGACTGAAAGAATAGCTAAAAATCTTTGGTGGCCAGCAAAAACTGAGTATGGAGATTTAGAGATTACAGTTAATTTATCTAAGCCAGAAAAGGATCCAAAGGAAATTGCAAAAGCAAAGCTTATGAAACAAGCAACATATCCAAAATGTTTGCTTTGTAAAGAAAATGTAGGTTATGCAGGAAGAATAAATCATCCAGCTAGACAAAATCATAGAATTATTCCTATGGAATTAACAAATAAAGAGTGGTTCCTACAGTATTCACCATATGTGTATTATAATGAACATTGTATTGTATTTAGTGGTGAACATGAGCCAATGAGATTAACAAGAAATTCAATTGAAAGACTTGTTCAATTTACAGAAGTTTTACCACATTATTTTATCGGGTCTAATGCTGATTTACCGATTGTTGGAGGATCAATATTAACACATGACCATTATCAAGGTGGAAGACATGAATTCCCTATGGAGAAGGCAGAAATAGAAAAGTATTATGAAAGCAAAAAATATAAAGACATTGAAGTTGGAACTGTTAAATGGCCAATGTCTGTAGTTAGAATAAAGGGTAATGATAAAGATAGGGTTATAGATTTAGCTATGGAAATATTTGACGCTTGGAAGAATTATTCTGATGCTGAAAATGAGATAGAAGCTTTTAGCGGAGATGTACCACATAATACAGTTACTCCAATTGCTAGAAGAAAAGGTGAAGCTTTTGAATTAGACTTAGTTTTAAGAAATAATAGAACTTCAGAAGAACATCCAGATGGTATATTCCATCCACATAAAGAACTTCATCATATAAAGAAAGAAAATATAGGATTAATTGAAGTTATGGGACTTGCTGTTTTACCAGGAAGACTAGAGAAGGAATTAGATACTATAGCTAAAATATTATGTGGTGACTTAGCTTATAACAGAGTTGAAGCAGAAAATAATGATGAAATTAATAAGCATATACCATGGATAGAAAGAATGATGTCTGAAAATTCTTCATTAACTTATGAAGAAGCTAAAGAATTATTAAAAGAAGAAGTTGGAGTTATATTCTCAAGAGTACTTGAAGATGCAGGTGTATTTAAGAGAACTGAAAAGGGACAAGTTGGATTAGAGAAGTTCTTAAGTACAGTACTTTAAGAAGTGGCAAGTTAAGGAATAAATTAAGTTTATACTGAATTTAGAAAAATTATTATTATTATTATTGTTATATAAAGTTGATTTAAGAGAGGTTGAAGAAAAGTGAACAGAGAAGAAATGATGCAATTATTTAAAAACGAATATGGAGTAGATAACAGAGAAATAAAGACTTTCTTATCTCCAGGAAGAGTGAATCTAATTGGTGAACATATAGATTATAATGGTGGTTTTGTATTTCCAGGAGCATTAACAGTGGGTATTTATGCAGCTTTATCATTAAGAGATGATAATAAAATAAGAATGAGATCAAAAAATGTTGCTGGAGAAGTTATAGTTAATTTAGATGAAGAGTTAGTTTATAAGAAAGAAGATGATTGGGGTAACTATCCAAAAGGAGTTATGAAGGCACTTAAGGATTTAGGACATGAAGTACCAGGAATGGACATAGTTTTATATAGTAATATTCCAGATGGAGCAGGACTTTCATCATCTGCTGCACTTGAAGTACTAATGGCATATATAATACTTTACTTAGAAAATCCAGAGCAAATTGATAGAGTAGAAGTGTCTAAACTTTGTCAAAAGGTTGAAAATGAATTCGTTGGTGTTAACTGTGGTATCATGGACCAATTTGCAGTTGCAGTAGGAAAAAAAGATCACGCAATACTTTTAGATTGTGCATCTCTTTATTATGAATATGCACCATTAAACTTAGGGGATTATAGCTTAGTTATAATGAGTACTAATAAGAGAAGAGAGCTTGCAGATTCTAAATATAATGAAAGAAGAGCAGAATGTGAAAAAGCTCTTGAAATAATAAATGAAAATAAAACAGAAAAGTTAGAAAATCTTTGTCAAGCAACATTAGAAGATATAGAAAGCTTTATTAAGGATGAAACTATAAAGAAAAGAGCTATACATGTTGTTACTGAAAATGAAAGAGTTAAAAACAGTATGGAAATGTTAAAAGCTAACGATATATTAGGATTTGGTAAGCTATTAACAGCATCTCATATGTCTCTTGAAAATGATTATGAAGTTACAGGACTTCATCTTGATACTTTAGTACACGAAGCATTAAAAATAGAAGGATGCATTGGTGCTAGAATGACAGGAGCTGGATTCGGTGGTTGCGCTATTGCTCTAGTAGATAATGCTAAAGTTGAAGAATTTAAAGAAAAGGTATCAGTGGCATATAAAGAGGTTACTGAAATTACACCTTCATTCTACACAAGTAATATAGGTGAAGGAACTCACGTATTAAACTAAATAAATTATAAAAAGTTGTCCTTTAGTTGGACAACTTTTTTTGGTTGATATTATATATTAGCTAAGGAAATTTCCAATAGTTTTTAGAAAAATGAGATTATAAAAGCATTGACTAGAAAATAATATAAAAGTATAATTTTAAGGTGTTGCTAAAAACTAAAAAGCGATAAAATTCGACATAACACGAATTTAAAATAAAGTTAATTTAAATAATATTCATATAATATTGAGCTAGTATAAAAAGAGGAAAGTTCCTTTAATATTAATTGAAAAAGGAGGCGTTTAAATGAGAAACAAGCTATCAATTAAAGCTATAGTTGCAATTGGTATTGGAGCAGCAGTGTTTATGATACTAGGAAGATTTGGTTCTATTCCAACAGGAATACCAAATACAAGTATTGAAACAAGTTATGCACTTTTAGCGTTAATGTCAGTTATATATGGACCAGTAGCAGGATTTGCAATAGGGGTTATAGGGCATAGTTTAAAGGATTTAGTGTTTTATGGAATGCCATGGTTCAGCTGGGTACTTGCATCAGGTGTCGTTGGTCTTGTTATAGGGTGTTCAGCAAGAAGATTAAAAATAAATGGTGGGATATTTGAAAAAAAAGAAATTATAATTTTTAATATATATCAAATAATTGCAAATATATTAGCATGGGGAGTAGTAGCACCAACGTTTGGTGTTAGTATAAAGTAGTGGACACATTAAGACGAACTAAGTTAAAATAATATTTAGTTAAGAAAGGATGTGTCC
>NZ_JAASHM010000047.1 GCF_019734195.1 Clostridium sp. K13
ATAAATTAATATATTTTATATTATATTACATATTTGTATAAAATTAAAGACTGTTGACACTTTGTCAACAGTCTGAAGAATAAAATAAGTAAATACTTATTTTATTCTTAGATAATTCATTTTAAACTCCAATAATCGGTTGATTATTCTCTCTAGCATAAATCCCTTCCGCTCCTGTTACAAGATAAACATTTGATATTATGTTTATTATATTAGCTATAACAATATTCACATTGGGTTCAAGTGAATAACTAATTTCACCCTTCTGTTTTCTTTCATATAACATGTTATATTTAGTAATTGCTATATTAGCAATTACTAATTGAGTTGTAAAAAAAATATATAATCCTTCTAAAGCAGTTTTATCTGGTGATATTTTATATTCATAATCATTATTACCATTGTATTTACTATAAATAAGTTCAATCCCCTGTAGACTAGATATATATAAAATAAAGTTAGCATATATATTTATAAATATAATCAATATCTGTAATTGTAATAGCTTCAGACTCTTAATATCAAATTCAGACATTTCATAATCATTACTAAAATTACTATTGTTATTATCATATGTATTACTCTTTTTATTCTTATTTTTACATTTTTTCTTTTTTGCCATAATATCTTCCTTAATCATATACTCTTACTTTTATAATATCTATAATTTTATAATTTTGCTCCATAATTTAACATTCATATTTATATCATATATTATGAATAAGTTACATTGTAATTACTTATTATATAAATAATAAATTATTATAATAAGAGGTAAATAAAAATGAAAAAAAATATAAAAATATATTTAACTTTAATTTTAACAATTTTCTGTTTATTCACATCAATTTCTTATCCAATTAATGCTTTATCTGATGTGTATATTACACAAGACTCTGATAGATTAGATACATTACCAAAAAACTTTCGCAAAACAACAGACATATCTAAAGTTTCAGAGCTTGGCTCATTAAATACAAAGGGATTAGATAATTTAAACATATCTGGTAGCGGGCAATTTACCCCTCCAAATCTTCCTTTAATGTTAGAAAATATTGATACTAATCTCCCTATAATAGATATTGACTTACGTCAAGAATCTCATGGCTTTGTAAATGACATTGCCATTAGCTTTTCAAACTCAAATAACAGTGCAAATTCCGGACTTACTTTAAATGAAGTTATAAAAAAGGAAAATGAGGATTTATCCTCTATCAAATTAAATACCCCCTTAACTTTACATAATAAAAATAAAACAATACTACCAAAAAAAGTAGAAGATGAAGCCACCTTAACTAAATCAAATAATATCTCTTATATTAGAATTCCTGTAACAGATGGAGGTTTACCTCCTGAAGATATGGTTAATTATTTTATTGATATTGTAAAAAATAATCCTAGAAACACTTGGTTCCATTTTCACTGTAAAGCTGGAATAGGTAGAACTACAACCTTTATGATAATGTATGATATTCTTAAAAATGGTAATAATGTAAGCTTACATGATATTATTGCTCGTCAACTTTTACTTGCAGGCCTTAGCCAAAAGGATTCTGTGGACTTTTATGTTGGAAGAAGATATAACTTTTTAAGTGATTTTTATAGTAAACATTCAAAGAATAATTCTATTTCTTCTAAAACAAGTTTAATTAACCCATTAAATTTAGAAAATAGCAACTTATTAAAATGTACTTGTAGTTCTTATAAAGAAAATACTGATTCTTATATAAAAAGTAATATAACACCTAAATTTCTTTATGTTATTTCTGATATTAATATGACAAAAGCAGAACAAACAATGATAGTTACTCTTCAAGGCTTAATATCATCTAAATCAGAAAAACAAATTTATATAATAAGCCCTAGTGAGCCAGATTATGAAATCTGGCTTAAAGATTTAAAGGAAAATTATAATGTAAAATATAAAATAATTAAAGAACCTTGGACTCTCATAGATAAGTTCAAATCTTATATAAATGGCTATGTTTTATATAGTACTGTAAAAGCACCTTCAATAAATAATTCTTGTACTTTAGCCTCCTAAAATGATTCTATTGCCATTGATGAATCTATAGAAGATACTTTAAATAATCATGGTGTCACAAACTTAATTAAAGATGTAGAGACACTGATAAATATTGGGCCTTTAACACGCTTTGGAATTCTGGATTAAATCATTCTACTGTAATAGAGCTACCTAGTGATAAGTATATGTCACTAAGAGATTATGCTATTCTTTCAAAATCATTAGTTTTTTATGAAAATGAGGTGGAAAATACCGACTTAAGGAATCGTATATTTAGCTCTATTGATGATGGTGGACGCATATTAGGTTGGGGACCAGATGAACATACTAACGTATCAATAGCCTCTAAATTTGGTATTGACATGATTGCCGCAGATTGGTCCTATAATCTTTCAGTATTAAGCTCATATCCATCAACACCTAAGACACAAAATACTAATGAAAATTTTCTAGAAGAAGATGGTGTTCATTATGTAACCTTCATTATGTCTGACGGTGATAATCAACAATGGTTACTTGGAAGCAATTTTAATACAAAAAATTGGTTTGGCTCTCCTTATAGAGGTAATTTTAATTTAGGATGGTCTTTAACTCCTTCATTATATTATTTAGCCCCTACTGTTTTAAATAAATATTATGAAGATGCAAGTTCTTCAAATTATACTGATAATTATGTAGTTGCACCTTCTGGTAATGGATATATGTATCCTAGCAAATTTCCTTTTAATAAACTAATTAGTTATACCAAAAGACTTAATGATTATATGGCAAAAGTTGATCAACACTTAGTATTAATTTTAGATGATGAAGCTTTTTATAAAAAAGATTTATGGGATAAATATACTTGTAATTCTAATATAGATGGTATACTTTATTTAAACTATGATATTAATAATGCTTATAAAGGTGAAATAATTTGGTCTAATGATAAACCTGTTATTTCTTGTCGTGATTTACTTTGGGGTGGATTAGAAGATCAAAATGAGCTAATTACTAATATTAATAATAGAATTGATTTAGGGTACACAAATATTAAAAATCCAAATACATATACTTTTGTATATGTACATGTATGGAGTAATACAATGGATAATGTTAATTATGTTGTAAATAAATTAAATAAAAATCCTAAAGTAAGAATTGTAACTCCTGATACTTTTGTTAAACTAATAAAGAATAATATTTCATCTAGTATATAAATAAAAAATCTCATAGATAATTATAAAATTTCTATGAGATTTCATATTACAATATTAAAGATAAGCTTTATATTACAATTACCTTAAATAAATTTATAGCTGATTTTTAACTCCATTAATAGGATAAAACATTTTCCTTTATACAACAGATAAGATAAATCTTAATATATATTACGTAATTAACTCTAATTGTGTTACATATTTAAATATATTTTTATTAGTTTCTTCCTGTGTAAATCCAAATAGCATCTCTTAAAAACTTTGTTGCTCCTACTTGAATTTTATCATAATATTCATCTTAACATTCTGCTGCTTATTTTAGCTAATTCACTAAGCTTTTGCACTGTATATTCCATAGCACATCCCTCCTGATAAATTAAATATACGCCTTTACCTAACGTAAAGGTCAATATATTTATTAAAAAATATTTTTATTTATAAAAAATACCTAATAGCACTTTAATATTGCTACTAGGTATTTATTTTAATACTTTATTTTGAATTTTTAACTATGCTTTTATAACCTACATATGTAACATAGAAATATCCTCCATATACTATAACAAGTATTCCTAAGGTAAGTAATGCTGTTGGTCCTATATTAGGCTTTCCATATAAAGCTATAAATTTATTTACTACATTTATTCCAACAATTGAACTTACTATTGCAAGAGTTAATGGCATTACAAAATAAATTACTGTTTGAGTAAATATTGTCTTATTTATCATTTTTTCTGTTGCACCAATTTTCTTTAATGATTTATATCTATCACTACTATCACTAGCTTCTGATAATTGTTGAAGCGCAAGTACTGCTGCACTTGAAATTAAGAATACAATTCCTAAATATAAACCAATATATAGTATCATTGTAGTAAATCCCTTACTTTGCTCATAAACCTGTGTTTTTGTAGCTCTTATCATTGGTAAGTTATGAATTTCATCATCTGCTCCCTTAGTATAGCTACCACCTAAAGGCCCCTCACTTTTATATCCGCTTAAAGAGTCAAATAAACTTTTTATTTCCTCTTCTTCAGCAGGATTATTAGGATTTTTATAATTCATATTCATATATGCTGAATCTAAAGTCATATCTTTAAAATCATCTGGTACTATAATAGTTAGTACATTGTCTGCTATTTCAGAATTATATATAGCTTCACTTAAATATTCTTTATTAGCTACCTTATACTCTTTTCCATTTATATTTACTTGTGGACTTTTTTCAATAAAGTTTTTTACCGAATTCTTAGCTGCTGTAAAGTTAGATGTAACTAATATTTCGCTATCACTTATAGTTAAAGGTTTCTCACCATATAAACTTCTTATTTTATTGTAATCTGAAATTTTAAGAGCATCTATATGTTCCCATCTATACTTTCCATCATCTAAGCTCTTTTTAAAATCTCCTACAGAATAATCCTTTAACATTGTATTAGGATCTATACCATCTATTGTGTAACTAGTAATAAATGTAGGATCTTCTTCCTTAAAGTCATAATTTATAGCTTTGAATACCTCTTCCATACTTTTATACTTGCTATCTTCATCTGTAAATAGCTTTACTGAAGCGTCAAAGGGAGCAATTATTCCCTTTTCTAAGGCACTTTTAAAGCTTAAACCTGTTGATAAAAGCACTATAGTTATAAATAACATAAGTGAAATTACTGTCATTGATACAAAGTTTGTATTTACTTTACTACTAATTTGTCTTGTAACAAAAATATTTAATTTTTTAAGATATATATTTTTACTTCTTTGAATTATTGCTAATAAAAATCCTGCAATTCCATAGAAGAATCCAGCTGTTCCTATTATTCCAAACACTATTGAAAGCTTAAATCCTAATTTTTCTGGATTTAACCCACTTTCACTTACTAAATAATAGGCTGTACCTAAAATTATCATAGCTACAACAAATATAATTGATGAAACTACTGGGCTTTTTATTTTAATATTTTCACTTTTTCTTGCTGCTGTTAACATATCAATTAATTTGTATTTTGCTATAATTCTTGTATTAAATATCATTAAAACACCAAAGATTAAGGCAAAATATAATATAGTTTTTAAAATTGCGCTACCTGATATTACGAATTTAAATTGAGCCATTTCAACATCAAATAATTTAGCTGTAAATAATGATAAACCTTGTGATACTACTAAACCTAATAGTAAGCCTGCTATTAGCGATAATATTCCCACTATTAAAGTTTCCATTAATAATATAGTTGATATTTTTCCTTTTCTCATACCTAATGTCATATAAATTCCAAGCTCTTTTTTTCTTTTCTTTATTAAGAAATTATTTGCATAAAGAATTAAACCACCTAAAATAAATGATACAAATACAGAAACTACTGATATTAAAGTTGTTATTATAGTCATATATTCTGCTTGATTTTTATTCATATCTAATAGTGCCTTTTGAGATTCTATTGAATTAAAGCTATAAAATATACAAACTGCAAAAGCTATTGTTAAAAAGTATATTGTATAATCCTTAAAACTCTTTTTTACATTACTTATAGCTATTTTAGAATACATTTTCTACATCTCCTCCAAGCAGTGTTACAACTTCAATTATTCTATTAAAGAATTCTCTTCTTGAGTCATTTCCTCTTACTAATTCATTAAATACTTTACCATCCTTAATAAAAAGAATTCTATGAGCATAGCTTGCTGTAAAAGCATCATGAGTAACCATTAATATTGTTGCTTCTTGTTCTTTATTTAATTTTTCAAAAGAATCTAAAAGTAATCTTGAAGATTTTGAATCTAATGCTCCTGTAGGTTCATCAGCTAAAATTAATGATGGTTCTGTTACAATGGCCCTTGCTGAAGCAATCCTTTGTTTTTGTCCTCCAGACATTTGATATGAATATTTATTTAATACTTCTGTAATGCCTAAGTGTTCTGCAACATTTTTTATTTTATTATCTACTTCACTAGGTTTAACCCCTTGTATAGTTAATGCTAATGCAATATTTTCATATGCTGTTAATGTATCTAAAAGATTAAAGTCTTGAAATATAAATCCAAGTTCATCCTTTCTAAAATTCTCCAATTGCTTCGACTTCATTTTAGTAATATTTTTATCATTTATTATGATATTACCTGTTGTTACAGTGTCTATTGTAGAAATGCAATTAAGTAATGTTGTTTTTCCACTTCCTGATGGCCCCATTATTCCAACAAACTCACCTTTATCAACTCTAAAACTAATATTATCTATAGCTTTTGTTATATTATCTTTATTTCCATAATACTTTTCTATTTTCTCAACCTTTAATATATTTTTCATGTAAACTTTCCTCCACTTATTTTTCTCATATATATTTAACTCCACTTGAAGCTAAGAATTAAGTTTATATTACCTTTTATTTATAGTAATTGCTTTCTTCATTATTAATTTTATATCACTAGTATATAATTACATATTGAATTACATTTCTTTAACCTTACATTTTTGTAATCTATATTTTTAATTTTTATCAAAACATTGCCATTTTCATTAGCAGTTGTTTCATACTTTTTAGTATATAATATATAATCACCATCATAATCAATCCCCTAAACCAAATCTATTAACTTATCTCTAGACAAAATAATCCTCTTATTTTTTACAAATACCATTAATAAATCAAATTCATTTTTATAATATTTAATAATATTAAAATAAGATTACATTTTTTAAGGTTACTATTTAAGCATTATATATACACTCGTCCATAAACACTTGTATCTTCATCATATGTATAAAAATAAGGAACAAAATAAAATTGTTCCTTATTTTTATATTATTAGATTTTAAACATAAATAACTAAAAATCAGTAAATTTTCCTTGTGGGAAAATTATATTTATACGTGTTCCTTTCCCTTGCTTTGAACTTAAACTTATTCCAATTCCAAGCTTATCACAAAGTTTTTTACATAAATAAAGTCCTATTCCTGTAGACTTACCAAATATACGCCCATTTTCTCCTGTAAATCCTTTTTCAAATACCCTATCTAAATCTTTTTCACTTATTCCAACACCATTATCTTCAATAGTTAATATAATATTATTTTCATTTACTTTTGAATATATTGATACTTCACCTTTATTAGCATCTGAAAATTTCACTGCATTTATTATAATTTGATTAATAATAAATTCTATCCATTTTTCATCTGTAAATATACTTCCTTGTATTTCCTTAATATTTAGCTTAATATTTTTATTTATAAAATCCCTACTATTACTTTTAATAGCCTTCATTACAACAGTTCTCAATGAAAATTCCTTAATTATATAATCCTTTCTTACATCACTGCTTCTAGCATAATATAAAACCTGCTCTATAAACACTTCTACTCTTTTCATTTCATAATTTATTCTTTTACTTAAATTACTATCCTCATTTTCTAATATAAGTTTTGCTGACGCAATTGGAGTTTTTATTTCATGAACCCAGGTTTCTATGTATTCTCTATATTCACCTTGTTCATCTTTATAATATTTAACTTTTTCATGCATAGATTTATTGCACTTTCTCAAAACTTCATTAATTATTTTCGCTTCTTGAAACTTAGCTTCATCAATAACTTCTGGTAATAAATACTTTTTATCTAAATCATCAACAGTTTTAATTAGATTATTTAGATATATTTTATATTTAATAAATTCTAAAATCATATATATTACTAAAGGTCCAAACCATATTAAAAATAATATAAATATTACACTTATTGGTACTACTGCTATTTTCATAAATATTGCTATTAATAAAAACATAATCAAATTAATTATTAAAAATATCATTCTTTCTTTTATAAATTCAATTATATTCATGATATTATATACCCTAGTCCTCTTCTAGTTTCTATAACATCTTTCACACCTATTTCTTCAAGTTTTTTTCTTATTCTTGTAACATTTACTGATAAAGTATTATCATCAATAAACATTTCGCAATCCCATAGATAATTCATCAATTTTTCCCTAGAAACTATATTCCCTCTATTTTTTAATAAATATGAAAGAATCTTTAATTCATTTTTAGTTATTTCAACAGTTTTTTTATTATATGCTACTGTTCCATTTGATAAATTCACTTTAATATCTTTATATTCTAATATATCTTGTACTGCTAAATTTCTATTTACTCTCTTTAGAATAGATTCAATTCTTGCAAGTAAAATTTGAGTATTATATGGTTTTGTTACAAAATCATCAGCTCCTAGGTTCATACTCATAAGCTCATCAACATCACTATCTCTGCTAGTTACAACTATTATTGGAGTTTCTGAAAACTTTCTAACTTCTCTACATAAATAATACCCATCAAATATAGGAAGATTTATATCTAATAATATTAAATCTGGATTACTATTCTTTATATTTTCTATAATATTTTCAAAATTATTAGGTGCCTCTATTTGATATCCATATCTTGATAAAAAAATACTTAACTCATCTCTAATTGTCTTTTCATCTTCAACAATAAAAATTTTATTCATTTTATCCCCTCTTTTCATCTCATTATATATACTTTACATTATTTTTATAAATATAACAAAAAGCCTTGCTAATCTTATTTAACAAAGCTTTTAAATATATACTTTAAACTAAATGGAAATTTTCTTCATCATAACCTGCTAAAACAACTAATCCAACTACTTTTATAACTTCTATTAATTTTTTCATTAATAATCAGCTCCTTGTTTTATGTTATGAATTTATTATAAAACACATTATCTTAACTTCATATTTATCTTTATTACATTTATCTTTCAATATTGTAATATTAGTTTTTTTATCTTATAACAAATACAGGTTGATTATTACCTCTTACAAATATTTCCTCAGCTGATTTAATATAGTAAATACAAGGTGCTAAATCTAATAAATTAGCAGTGTTTATTAATATATTAGGCTCTAAAGAATATGGAAATTCCCCTTTAAGTTTTTTATTATAAACATCATTCTACCTATTGAATGCTATTTCTATAAATAAAAGCTTCATCAAGAAAAAATATACGTAGCTTCTAAAACAGTTTTATCTTCATACTTTATCATGTTTTTAAAATTTAGTTTTACTATTTAAATTTATTTACAGAATTAAATTGTAACTTTAAATCTATTCTATCAATACAAATTACTATAATAAAAAGGCTAATACATTACTTAAACAAACCTTTTATATTTAATATAAATAAGTTTTTCATAAAATGCACTAGCCTATAATTTACTTTTTATATGTTACTTGAATAGCTTTAGCTGATGCTTGAGGTGGATTTGATTTTGTCATAGCTTCACTTAGGACAAGAAATATAACATCACCTTTTTCTACCTTAAAACTCTTAGGATCAACCTTTTTAATATCTATTTCTTCCCCTTCTTTTGGACATTCATTCGGAAATATTAATGTTTCGCTATCTACAACTGCTATTAACTCTTTACTTTTTATTGTGATACCCTTAATATATCCTTCAACTTTTATATTTAAAGTATTATCATCTTCATTTCTTTGAACTTCTTCTACCTCTCCCATAAAAATTAAATTAGGCTCTGGTCTTTTACTAGCAAAAACATTAAAGCTACATACTAATAAAAATAATAACGTTACTACTACTACTCTCTTATGCTTCATAATATCCTCCTTAGTTAAATTTAGTAATAATACTATTATTCTTCTAAAAATAATAACTATACATTATATATAATAGAAGTTAATATTACTCTACTTATAAAACAAACTATTAATTTTATTTTATCTTCTATAATACATTGATTAAATCCTTTACATAATGTATTATAAAATTAGATATATATGGAAATTAGGAGGGGTTTTATGGGAAATATGTTCAATACAGATAGTGGATTTTCTAGGTTTATGAATAGAATTGCTGACTTATTTATTTTAAATATTCTATGGATATTTTGTAGTCTTCCAATAGTAACTATAGGCGCAGCAACTACAGCCTTATATTCTATAAATTTAAAAATTCTTAATAAAGAAGAAGAATCTTTAATAAAAACTTTTTTCAAAGCATTTAAGGAAAACTTTAAAAAATCAACAATAATATGGCTATTCATATTGATAATATCTATAGTCTTAGGATTCAACTTAATTTTTTGGCTAAAATGTGGCTTATCACTGTCATACTTTGCATTACCATTTATATTTTTTTCTTTACTTATTTTTTTATTAGTAACTCCATATATATTTCCAATACTAACAAAAACAAAATCTTCTATATTAAATATTATTAAATATTGTTTTGTTATCGCATTAAAAAATCTTCCATACAGCTTGCTTATTACCATCTTTGGAGCCTCTGTAGCATTCGCAACTTTCTATTATCCAATTATATTTTTATTTATGGTTCTTTTAGGTATATCATTGCATAGTTATATGGTTTCTCGTATTTTTTTAATTGTATTTAATAAAGATATAAGCCTATTTAAGACTATTTATATATTATTTTCTTTTCTTTTTTAAATTAATTCCACCAATAGCAACACTTGTACCTCCTAAAACCAATGTAAATAATGCATCCATAGCACCTGTTTGTGGTAATTTTGATGTATTTGAATTATTTTCTGTTGGTTTCTTTCCAGAATCATCACTTCCATTAGAATCATTATCTGGTTTTTGAGGATTTTCTGGGTTTACTGGTTCTTCTGGATTTTCCGTCTCTTCATCTTTTTTAATTTCTTCATTATAAAGAGCTTCTACTTGTTTATCCGTTAATGCAACATTATATACTGCAACATTATCAAACTTAGCATTAGATATGTCCATATCACCCCATATATTCCCACTACCAACTCTTACATCAGTCATTAAGGCTAAAAAATTATCTTTAAAACAAGCTGCTATATCTTTATCTTGTCTACCAACCTCATTTCCATCTACATAAACTACTATTCCTTTAGGACTTACAGTATAAGTTACATATTCCCACTTGTTTCCCTCTAATGGTTTAGTTATTTCAGTAGCATCTGACCATGCACCATTTGCATTTATTCTTCCATAAAGATTAGCACTTATTCTTGTGATAGGATAATTAGGTGTACCATCTTCATTAGTCATACTTCCTTCAAATAATGCACTGTGTTCAAAGTAATTAGGATCATTTTTATCTATATTTACCCACATACTAATTGTATAACCTTCTTCAGTTATTCCTTCAAAAGTATCAGTTGGTAAAGCTAAATAATTTACCTTTTTAGCATCTTTCTCATTAATTATTTCTAAAACATTTCCTCTTTCATCATCATCTGTAACTATAGATGAACCCATTAACTTTGCACTAGTTCCTTTACTTCCTGAATTTATAATAGAATCATCTTCTATACTTTCAAAATCATATTTATATGTTGGTTCTTCCCCAACTTCTTGTAATACACCTTTAACAAGTACATTAAACTTCTTAGTTAAAGTTGATTCACCTTTAGTTATAGTAGCAATTAAAGCAACTGTTACATCCTCTTCAGAACGCTTTACCTTTCCGCTATTTATACTTTCTTCATTGCTTGAGCTCCATGTAATTGTTGTATCATATGCACCTATTTTAGGTAAAACTATATCTGTTTTAGTAACACTTGGAATTTTAGTTTCTAAATTTTTTCCCGCATACTCTACGGCTCCATCATTATCTAAATCTAATTTACTTCCCCAAACTGATTCATTATTATTTCCTGTGGCAGTAAATGTCATTACTTTATTTTCTTCATCAGACTCATCTTGTTGTTTAAAGAATATACCACTATACGTTACATTATTAGTTGTTATTGTCATATAATAAGTATCTTCTTTCATACTCCAAGTACCATCTATATCTCCACTAACTGTATAATCCTCATTTAATCTTATGTTTATTGTTTAAGCTACTGCTGAAGTATTTGCTGTTCCATGATTTATAAATTGATAATTTCCAACTACTTCATCTTTTTCATATCCATTTTCCGAAATTACATCTCCACTATTTTCATAAGGAGCTACAACAGGCCATCCTTCTTCATTAATAAACATTTGATGAACTCTAACTTCATGATATTCAGTTCCATCATCAAATCTTTGATGGTAAATTAAATACCTATCTCCGTCTTCCTCTAGAAGAACTGAATTATGTCCAGCTGCCTTAAGCGCCTTTTCTTGACAAGCAAATTTATAATTAGATATTAGCTTTATACCATAATTAGCATTATCAACATTTCCTCTTAAGGCTGCATTACGCCCAGCTGCATCTAAATATGGTCCATCTGGATTTTCTGACCTAAACAACCTCATATTATATCCTCCATCAGAAGTTAATCCACCATAAGTTACCGTCATATAATAATATCCTGTTTCATTATCATAAACTACATCTGCCCCTTCTCCTGATTTAGTATAACCTCCTGATATTCTCTTTCCAAAATATCTATCTGTAAAATTAAGAGTGTCTTTATCAGAATCTATACCTGGATATATAGGTTGTCCTGTTTTATCATCAATTTTTAAAATATATACTCCACCAGACCAAGAACCATACGTCATCCATAATTGTCCTTCTGTATCATAGAATAATTCTGGATCTATTGCATTAGGAGCATAACTTGTATTATATGCTCCTTTAGAATCAAACCAAGCATCATTTACCTCATCTATTATTCCTTCATCAATTAATTCATCAATATGTATATTTACATAATTAGTATTTTTAGTACTATTAGAGTCATATGCATCTACAGATGTAAAACCTGAATATATAATAGTATCTACATAAGTATAAGGCCCTTCAATATTCTTTGAAACTGCGTATCCTATAGCTGAACGCTTATAAGTTGAAGATGTACAATAATACATCATATATGCACCCTTAGTTCCATCATCGTTTACATAATTATCATTCCATATCACAGTTGGTGCCCAAACCGCAAAACCACCTTTGCTATCTGAATCATCTTCACCAGCCCAAGCAAATGAACCTGCTAAATTTTCTGATAAATCATCAAAAATAACATTATCTGGTGTTGTATATCCATTAGTAAACTTAGTCCAATTTTGCAAATCTGTAGATTTAGCTGCATCTATATGTGAACCAAATACATAATAATTATTTCCATTTTTAATTATTGAAGGATCATGCACTGAAACACGAGTTTTAGTAATAGTCTTATTATTTGCAAAAGTAATTTTAGTGACACCTAAAGATGATATTAAAATTCCAGTCATTATAAGTGCCATTATTTTTCTTATTTTTTTTGATTTCATAATATTTATTATCCCCTTTATACAATTTTGTTTTATTATTTTTTAATCTTTTTGTTTATTTCACTCTTTCCTTATTTTTTATGTAAATTTAGGCATATATCAAAACTTAGTTTTCAAGCTTTGATATATGCCTTTATCTTTTGTATAGGTATTATTTATTTTTATATTAATGAAATACTTTATTAAATCCTATCCCACTTTCTATCTATATCAGGACAATAATTCTTCTTAACAGCTGCTCTCATCTCAATAAAACATCCACATAACTTGCACATTCCATTAATAAGATTGTCACATTCCATACAAGTGTTTAATCTACTTTTATAATCATCTTCCTTAGTTTTAATCTCATTATCTATACTTTTAATATAATCTTGCATATGCTCGTATTCAGCCTCACTCATTACCTTATCTAACAAGCACTTTTTACAAAATCTATTACTCACTAAACTACTCTAAAATAAAGCTAATTACACTACAAGCTGGAATCTTAAAGTTAAATCCTTGTGCTGTTAAAGCAAAATCTTTAAACTCTTCTGGTTTAACTACTTCTGGATTATCAAATGTGTTGTATGCATTCATTTCATTAGATAAGATGGTAGCTTTAACAGATTTAATTTCTCTATCTACTAATATTCCTTCAACATTGTATCCTTCATCTACTGATAAGTTATTTATAGTTATATTAACCCTACCTTCAGAATCTATAGAAACTGATTCATGTAAATTAGGAACTTGATTTTCTTCATCAACACCTATCATTTTAGTTTCTATATAACTTTCAACTAAAGTTGACTCTTGATGGTTCTTATACATATTAAATAT
The DNA here is from genome assembly GCF_019734195.1 of Clostridium sp. K13. Lineage (GTDB taxonomy): Bacteria > Bacillota > Clostridia > Clostridiales > Clostridiaceae > Clostridium. Next base: position 14,299 of record NZ_JAASHM010000047.1, read on the forward strand.
ATGATAAGTAGGCGTTAATACCATCTTCTCACCTTCTGTTAAAATAACAGATTGAAGCACATTAACTACTTGAGCTAAGTTTGCCATTTTAACTCTATCACTATGCTTATTGAAAATATTTAAATTAATACCTGCTATAAGAGCATCTCTCATAGTATTTTGTTGATATAAGAATCCTGGATTTGTTCCAGGCTCAACATCATACCAACCACCCCACTCATCAATAATTAAATCAACCTTCTTTTCTGAATCGTATTTATTCATTATTTCTAAGTGTCTATTAATTAACTCTTCCATCTTTAAAGTTTTGTTCATACTAATATACCATGTTTCTTTATCAAATCCAGTTGCTGGCCCCTTATTCAACCATCCACCTGGATGAGTATAATAGTGCAATGTTAAAGCATCCATAAAGTTTGCAGCTACTTTCATTACTCCCTCAGTCCAATTATAATCATCTACATTAGGTCCACATGCAATTTTATAAAGCTTATTTTCTCCATAATTCCTGCAATATGTCTGATATCTTCTATACATATTTCCATAGAATTCCGGTGTCATATTTCCACCACAACCCCAATTTTCATTACCTACTCCAAAATATTTAACCTTCCAAGGCTCTTCATGTCCATTTTTCTTTCTTAATTCAGCCATTGGAGAAATACCATCAAAAGTTAAGTATTCAACCCATTCAGACATTTCTTGAACTGTTCCACTACCAACATTTCCATTTATATAAGGCTCACACTCAAGCTGTCTACATAATTCCATAAATTCATGGGTTCCAAAGCTATTATCTTCTACAACACCACCCCAATGAGTATTGACCATTTTCTTACGGGTTTCCTTTGGTCCAATTCCATCCATCCAATGATATTCATCAGCAAAACATCCTCCAGGCCAACGTAATACTGGTATCTTTATCTCCTTTAAAGCTTGTACAACATCTGTTCTCATACCTTTTACATTAGGTATTTTAGAATCTTCACCAACATATATACCTTCATATATACATCTTCCTAAATGCTCCGAAAAATGCCCATAAATTTCTTTGCTTATTTTTGACTTTTTGTTATGTGTATTGATTACTAATTTACCCATAATCCCTAACACCCCTATCTTCTTATTTGCCAGTATAAGTCATTCCATTTTAACTCTTTAGAAAACTCGTTTATATTAGTATCCTTATCAATAACAACTGCTTCAATTCCATACATATCAGCTAAATCAGTTAATTGTTCTGAATCTAATTCATAAGAGAATGAAGTATGATGTGCTCCACCAGCAAGTATCCAAGCCTTTGCTCCTACTTTTAACGATGGTTCTGGTCTCCATAATACTCTTGCTACAGGAAGTTCAGGAAGTTCTTTTTCAACTTCTTTAGCTTCAACAGCATTTATTATTAAACGCATTCTTCCACCTAAATCTATTAATGAAGCACAAACTGCATTTCCTGCTTGTCCGTTAAATATTAATCTTGCTGGAGCTGCCTTATCTCCAATTCCTAAGTGTTTAACTTCAATTAATGGCTTATTTGCTGCTACTGTAGGACAAACTTCTAACATGTGAGCTCCTAATATTAATTCATTTTGTGGATCAAAATTATATGTGTAATCTTCCATAAATGAAGTTCTAGTATTATTAGTCATTATTTTCATTAATCTAACTAATCCAGCAGTCTTCCAGTCACCTTCTCCACCGAATCCATATCCATCTTCCATAAGTCTTTGAACTGCTAAACCTGGTAATTGTTCCATTCCATGAAGTACTTGGAAGTTAGTTGTAAATGCAGTATATCCCCCTTTTTCTAAGAATCTTCTTAAAGCAATTTCAACCTTTGCTTGATACTTAATAGAGTTTCTTACAGCTCCTTCTGTTTTTCCAGCTTCACAAATTTCATATTTTTCTTCATATACTTTCATTAAATTTTCTATTTCTTCATCACTAACTTCATTAATTACTTCTACTAAATCTCCAATTCCGAAAGCATCACAAGTCCATCCTAATTTTAATGCTACTTCAACCTTATCTCCTTCAGTTACAGCAACATCTCTCATATTATCATCAAATCTAGCAATTTTAATATTTCTACCTTCAACATATCCAGCTGCAACGCTCATCCATTTATTTATTTCTAAATGTGCTTCTGGATCTTGCCAATGTCCAACAACAACTTTTCTATTATTACCCATTCTTGTATTTATAAATCCAAACTCTCTATCTCCATGAGCTGATTGATTTAAATTCATAAAATCCATATCCATTGTTTCCCATGGAATATCTCTATTAAATTGTGTATGGAAATGTAATTGTGGTTTATTTAAAATTGATAGTCCTCTTATCCACATTTTCGCTGGAGAAAAAGTATGCATCCAAGTTATGATACCTGCACAATTTTCATCATTGTTAGCAGCTAAACATATATCATATATTTCTTTAGCATTTCTTACTGTTGGTTTATAAACTATTTCATATTTAATTCCTTCAATATCATTTAATCCGTTTACCATTTCTCTTGAATCTAAAGCAACTTGCTTTAATGTATCTTCACCATATAAATCTTGACTTCCTGTTACAAACCAGAAATTATATTTTTTTGTTATATTAATCATCTCAATCTCTCCCTTTTACCCTTTTTTCAATCTTTTTTTGCCTCTGGAGTACCCCAGAGGCAATTTGTCATTTATTATTTTCCTACTTTACTATAATCACTTATAAATCTTTCAATCCCCGCTGTAGTTAATGGATGTTTTGCCATATCTTCAATTTGAGCATATGGTATTGTTGCAATATCCACTCCTGATAATATACATTGAAGTATGTGCTCTTTAGTTCTTATACTTGCTGCAATTATTTCTGTTTCAAATCCATAATTTTCTTTAGCAATTATCAAATCATTAATTAAATTCATTCCATCTAAACCTATATCATCTAATCTTCCAACAAATGGACTAATATAAGTTGCTCCAGCTTTAGCTGCTAACACCCCTTGATGAACACTAAATATTAATGTAACATTTGTTTTTATTCCTTCTTTAGATAAAACCCTAACTGCACTTAATCCCTCTAAAGTCATCGGAATTTTAACAACTATATTTTTACTTATTTTAACTAACTCTCTTGCTTCTCTAATCATCCCTTCAGTATCTAAGCTCATAACCTCTGCACTTATTGGTCCATCTACTATCTCACAAATTTCAGGAATTACTTCTGCCATTGTTTTATTTTCTTTTGAAACTAATGATGGATTTGTTGTAACTCCATCGATTAATCCCATAGAATTTGCCTTTTTAATTTGTTCAACATTCGCTGTATCTATAAATATTTTCATAACTCTCTTCCCCCTAATAATTTATACCATTGATATTTCTTTTATTTTAATTTTATTTTGCAAGTAGCTTACAGCTTCTTGTTCTACTGATAAACCCTTTTTATAGTTTTCTAAGAATTTTTCATATCCTTCAACAATATTTTCTTCAGGTTCAACCATTAACGATTCTGCAGCTCCAAATATTTCACTATTTAAAAAGTTTTCTAAAGTGCCAACTTGCACTTTTTTATCAAGATATAATGCTAATAATGCAATTCCCCATGCACCTCCATCTCCTGCTGTTTCCATTACAACTACAGGAACTTCTAAGGCTGCAGATAAAATATTTTGAGCAACTCCTTTAGTCTTAAATATACCGCCATGTCCAAGAATTTTATCAATTTTCACATTTTCTTCCTTAGTCAAGATATCCATTCCAAGCTTCATAGCTCCAAAACATGTATATAAATGAGTTCTCATAAAGTTCGCTAGATTAAATTTTGAATTTGCAGGGTGTAAGAATATTGGACATCCTTCTGATAAACCAACTCCGTGTTCCCCTGAATAGAAACAGTAAGATAATAGATCTCCACAATCATTATCACCTTCTAATGCTTTTTCAAATAAAGTCTTATATAACTCTCCAGCTGTAACCTTAATTCCAAATGCCCCCAAACATTGATTAAATATTTCCATCCAAGCATTAATATCTGAAGTACAATTATTCGAATGTGCCATTGCTACTAAATCTCCAGTTGGAGTTGTAACCATATCTAATTCTTTGTGAACTTTAGATAACTCTTTTTCAAGAACTACCATAGCGAATGCTGAAGTTCCTGCTGATACATTCCCTGTCTTTTTAGCTATACTATTAGTAGCTACCATTCCTGTTCCAGCATCTCCTTCTGGTGGACAGAATTTTGCTCCCGATTGTAAGTTTCCAGATGTATCTAAAAGTAATGCACCTTCTTCCGTTAAAATCCCAGCTTCTTCTCCTGCTACTAAAACCCTTGGAAGTATACCTTTTAAGTTCCATGGATATTCATTATTAGAAATTAATAAATCAAACTTCTCTATCATTTCTTGATTAAAGTCTCTTGTATTTAAATCTATAGGTAGCATTCCTGATGCTTCACCTACACCCATTACTTTTTCACCAGTAAGCTTCCAATGAACATAACCCGCCAAAGTTGTAAGATATTCTATATCTTTTACATGTTCTTCCTCATTTAAAATAGCTTGATATAAATGTGCAATACTCCATCTTTGAGGAATATTATATTGGAAAAGGTCTGTTAATTTATCTGCAGCTTCTCCGGTAAAGTTATTTCTCCATGTACGGAACTCCGTTAATTGATTTCCATACTTATCAAAAGGAAGATATCCATGCATCATTGCACTTATCCCCATTGCAGATAATTTATTTATTTTTACATCATATTTTTGTTTAACTCTATCACATAAATTCTTATAACATGCTTGAATTCCTGTCCATACTTCTTCTAAAGAATATGTCCAAATTCCATTAACTAGGCTATTTTCCCAATCAAAGCCTCCAGTTTCTATAACTGTTCCCATTTGATCAACAAGAACTGCTTTTATTCTAGTTGAACCAAGCTCAATACCTAAAACAGCTTTTCCTGATTCTATTGTCTTTCTCATCTCATCCAACTCCCCTTTTAGTGACTAAGTAAGAATTTAAAATGAAGAGTTTCGGTTGAAAATATATTCATCAGAAACTCCAAAAGGAGTTTTCTCCTACACTTTTAGCTCTTCACTTTTACTTCTTCACTTAACCATCTCTTTCACTTTATTTACTACAGTTTCTTTATTAAACCCAAAGAAATTCATTACCTCATTACCATTACCTGATGCACCAAATGTATCTATACATAATGTTTCATCAACATATTTATGCCATCCATATGATGAAGCCATTTCTACACCTAATTTTTTAACTCCTGGCTTTAATACACTATTCTTATATGTTTCATCTTGAATATCAAATAACCTAAAGCAAGGCATTGATACAACATCAACAAATATTCCTTGTTTTTCTAATTCCTTTTGAGAGTTTATTGCTAAATCTACTTCTGACCCCGTTGCTACTATTTGAGCTGCTGGAGTTTGTGAAGCTTCTGAAATTATATATGCACCTTTTCTAACATTATCTACACAATTAAATTCAGCATTTATACTTATATTTTGTCTTGTTAATACTAATACTGAAGGTGTTTCTTTATCTTCTAAAGCTATTTGCCATGCTGCATTTGTCTCATGAGCATCTGCTGGTCTAATTACATTTACATTTGGTATAGCTCTAAGTCCAGCTAATTGTTCAATTGGCTCATGTGTTGGTCCATCTTCTCCTACAGCTATTGAATCATGAGTCAATACATATACTAATGGCATTTTCTCAATTGCTGACATTCTTATTGCTGGTTTTAAGTAATCACTAAATACAAAGAATGTTGAAACAAATGATTTTAATCCACCATGAAGCATTATTCCATTTCCGGCTGCTGACATTCCAAATTCTCTTACTCCAAACCAAATATTCTTTCCTTCTGGACTATCTTTTCTAAAATCACCTTGTTCCTTTAAATAAGTCATATTTGAATGTGCTAAATCTGCTGAACCACCAAATAATCCATCATAAGCTTTAGCAATTGCATTCATTGTGAATCCTGAAGCATTACGAGTTGCCACCCCTTGCCCCTTTTCATACTTAGGTAATACTTCTTCAAAATTAATATTTAATTCTCCATTAATTGAAGATATTAAACTATCATAAGCTTCTGGATAAGCTTCTTTATATTTATTTACTAACTCATTCCATTCTGATTCTTTTTCTTTTCCTCTTGCTATAACACCATTATTAAAATCTTCTTTTACTTCAGCTGGAACTGTGAAAGGTTCATAATTCCAATTTAAGCTTGTCTTTGTTTCTAAATATTCATCTGATCCTAAAGGCGCTCCATGAACCCCGTTTGTTCCTCCCTTATTAGGTGCTCCATATCCAATAGTTGTTTTAACTTCTATTAATGTAGGCTTATCTGTTACCTTTTTAGCTTCTTCTATTGCCGCTGAAATTGCTTCAATATTTATATCCCCATCTTCAATCCTAATAGTATGCCAATTCATAGCTTTTACCCTATCTAAAACATTTTCTGAAAATGAAGTTGAAAGCTTTCCATCTAAACAAATATCATTTGAATCATATAAAACTATTAATTTCCCTAATCCTAAATGCCCTGCTAAAGATATTGATTCATTAGCAACACCTTCCATTAAATCTCCGTCTCCAACTATTGCATAAGTATAATGATCAATTATATTTAATCCATCTTTGTTATATTTAGCTGCTAAGTGTTTTTCAGCCATTGCCATTCCTGTAGCTTGTGCAATTCCCTGACCTAAAGGACCACTAGTTGCCTCTACCCCATGAGTATGTCCTACTTCTGGATGACCTGGAGTTCTTGAATTTAATTGTCTAAATTGTTTTAAATCATCTATAGTCACATCAAATCCACATAAATGTAACATTGAATATAAAAGAGCTGAACCATGTCCCGCTGATAATATAAACCTATCTCTGTTAAACCATTTACTATTTTCAGGATTAATATTCATATGCTTATTAAATAATGTATATGTCATTGGTGCTGCACCCATACAAATTCCTGGATGACCTGACTTTGCCTTTTCTATTTGATCTACTGATAACATTCTTATTGTATTTATACTTTTTAACTCTAACTCTCTCATTTTACCCTCCAACTTTTATTATCTACTTTAACTATTACCAATCTTCATCTTTATTTTGTTACTACTTCTTTTGCTTTTACAGTATCTTGTCCATAATAAGCATTTGCTCCATGTTTTCTAAAGTAATGCTTATCTTGTAATTCTGACGGTATTGGAGTAATTTCTCTATTTAAATTTTCAGTTCTTATTGCCATCTTAGCTACTTCTTCTAAGACCACTGCATTTAATACTGATTTACTTGCAGTCTCTCCCCATGCAAAAGGTCCATGACTTGCAATTATTATTCCTGGTACACTTAATTCATCTATATTTCTTTCAGTTAATGTTTCTATTATTACTGAACCAGTATTTTTCTCATATTCACTTTTAATTTCTTCATTATTTAATGCTCTAGTACATGGAACTGGTCCATAAAATGTATCTGCATGAGTAGTTCCATATGAAGGAATATCTCTTTTAGCTTGTGCCCACGCAGTTGCAAATGATGAGTGTGTATGAACAACACCACCTATTTTAGGATATTTTTTATATAATTCAATGTGAGTCGGTGTATCTGAAGATGGTCTTAAGTCACCCTCTACTACATTTCCTTCTAAATCTACTACTACCATATCGCTAGCCTTCATTTCGTCATAACTTACACCACTTGGTTTAATTACTATAAGCCCTTTTTCTCTATCTATTCCACTTACGTTTCCCCAAGTTAATACAACCAAATTATGCTTTACTAAATCTAAGTTTGCTTTAAAAACCTCTTCTTTTAAATTCTCTAACACCTTAAATCCCTCCCATTTTTGTTTGCCATTAAAATATTAATCCACATTTTATATTTACTACTACTAAGAAAAATAACTTAAGTACATACAATTTTATACTCTCATAATTTATGTACCGTACAATTTAATATTATCAAATATATTTCCCTTTGTAAATGTTTTTATTTAAAATTTTTAGAAAATATTGATCGTACATTTTAAAGGTTTAACAACAAAAAAATAAGAGTTTTACATTTTGTTGTAAAACTCTTATTTTTATAAATTTTAAATATTTTTTGCACTATTTTTAACTACAATTTCAGGCTCAAATACATAAGAAACCCTTTTTTCTCCATCCCTTATTAACGATAATAACATTTCTGCTGCTTTTCTTCCTAATGCTTCTTTAGGATGTGATATTGTTGTAATTCCACAATCTAATGCAGCCGATATAGTTTCATCATTATCATATCCAACAACAGACAAGTCTTCAGGCACTCTAATTCCTAATTCTTTAGCTATCTTAACTACATTCATAGCTACTTTATCATTATAACAGAATATAGCTGTTGGTCTATCTTCCCTATTCAATAAACTTCTAGTAAATCCTTGAATATAAAAATCCTCTTCAAATGTTTTAAATCTTCCTATAATAGTATTATCAATATCTATATTGTTTTCTTCTAACGCTTTCAAATAACCTTTTTTACGTTCAACCCCTTGTACGTCATCCTCTTTAAATAATCCAGCTATTTTTTTATGTCCTAACTCAATCAAATACTTACAAACTGTGTATCCACCTTTTTCATCATCTATAGCTACATATGATTGCTTTTCTTTGTCATAAGCTGCATTAATCATTAAATACGGAATATTATTTTTTTCTATTTCTTTATAATATTCTATATTTGTATTACCTAAAGCACTAGCTGTAGGCTCTATTATTGCACCAACAACATCATACTCTAATAATTTTTTTAATTGTTCACGTTCTTTTTCTTTATCATTATTAGTGCTTAATAAAAGAATATCATATCCATTTTTGCTTAATACCTCTTCTATTCCCTTAATTAAAAATGGAAATATATACTCTGATACATATGTAGTAATAACTATAATCATTTTACTATTATTATTTTTTCTATCCTTGCCTAGCTTTTCAACAAACGCACCCTTGCTTTTTTCTCTATAAATATATCCTTGTTTTTCAAGCTCTAATATAGATTGTCTAACAGTGTGCCTACTTACTGAGAATATCTCTCCTATCTCTTGTTCTGTAGGCAATTTCTCACCATACTTCATCTCTCCATTTAATATTTTATCTCTATAAAATTCAAATATTTCTATATACTTAATCGTTTTCTCCGCCATAATATACACCCCCAATATTGTACTTACAATTTTTATCTTTATATATTAAATTTTAACTCATTTTGAACACTTTTACCATACACATTTAAAATTAAATAAAATATTTTTTATGTATTTTATAAAAAAAAACAGAGGTTGTATTTATTTACAATCTCTGTTCTATACTAATCTTATTATTAAACCACACTAATATTTATTTTAATTATATCCTTTTTCTTTTAGATGATGATTTAATTCCTAATTCTTCTCTATATTTTGCAACAGTTCTCCTTGAAATATTTATCTGATCTTTATTTAATAAATCACATATAGCTTGATCCGCCAATGGCTTTTTCTTATTTTCTAAATCAACCATTTCTTTTATCTTATTTTTAATTAATTTAACAGAAATATCTTGGCATCCTATTATAGAACTTGCCATACCATTACAAAATAAATCTTTAACTTTTACTGTTCCTCTTGAGGTTAATATATATTTATCTTTAATTGCCCTACTTATAGTAGATTCATGTAATCCTACATCATCAGATATATCCTTTAAAGTCATAGGTTTTAAATAAATAACTCCCTTTTCAAAATATTCCTTTTGTTTATCAACAATACACTCTAATACCTTCAATACTGTAGTATTTCTTTGTTCTATATCATTTATTAAATTTATAGCTTTACTAATTTTATCATTAATATAATCTATCTCTTCGTTATCCTTTTCATTTAAAATTGTACTTTTGTACATATTATTTATTGTAATATTAGGAACAATAGAATTATTCATAATCACCTTATGTCCACTGTTAAATTTTACTATATACGCATCCGGTATTATAAACTTAACTTCTTCTCCAGTATAATATCCCCTTGATGGCTTTGGTTCTAAACTTCTAATAATATCACTATAAACTTGTACCTCTTTAGCTGTAATCTTCAATTGTTTAGATATATACTCATATTTACTATCAGCTATATACTCTAAATATTTCACTATTATTTCTTCTAGATATTTATCTGAAACACCTCTACTTCTTAATTGTATCAAAAGACATTCTTTAAGATTTCTTGCTCCAATTCCAACTGGTTCTAAACCTTGTAAAATATCTAATGCATATTTAACTATTTCTGTATTACTCTTTAATTCTTCACATATATTTTCTATTGTATTTTCTAAATAGCCATTGCTGTTTAGTGATTCAATCATATATTCTATTATTTTTTTTATTTTCTTCTCACATCTTAATTCATATAATTGTTCATATAAGTAATCCTTCAGAGATTTATTATCTGCTATAAAATTAAATACTGAAACTTCCTCTTCATTATTATACTTATTACTATAATTTTCACTATAATTATTATCTTCTATTTTTTTTATAATATCCTTATATTCAAATCTTTCTCTACTTTCTACAAGATCTAATTCATCTTCTAAAACTGGATTCTCTTCAAATTGTTTATCTATATATTCCCTTAACTCATAAGCTGACATTTGTAAAACATTTATAGATTGCTGCATTGTTTGAGTTAATATCAATTTTTGTTTTTGCACTATATCCAATTTAAAATCCATTTGCATAATTATAGTCTCCTCTAACCTCAACTTACTTTTCTATTTCAAAATATATAGAATTAAATACATATATTGTAATTTCTTATTAATATTATATAACATTTTCTCTGTATTAACTAATATAAACACATTAAATAAATTATACCTAAAAAAAACAGAAGGGATTCCTTGAACTGCCCCCCGTCAAGTAGACAGGGTAAATAATAAAAAATTATGATGCTAAGGTATGACTCCTATATTCAAGT
>NZ_JAASHM010000048.1 GCF_019734195.1 Clostridium sp. K13
TTCATTTTTTCTCTTCACTGTTTTTCTTAGTTTCCCGACTTATAGTTAACGACTCCTGCTACAAATTTGTATTACAAATCGTTAACTTTAGGGGGATTCTGCTTAAATTGTAGACTTAAGCTTTAGTTCGCAGTTTATTTCAATTATTCTTTTCCTTTTGCTGATAAAATATCTATTTTTGAATTTGGAGTTTCAATTATACATAATTCTATTACTTCTTTAATATGTGATACCTTAATTACTGTTATTCCGTCATATTCATAAAAACTATCATTCCAATTTGCTTCAGGAATTAATACTCTCATTGCACCTGCTTTTTTAGCTGCTAATATTTTGGCATTAACTCCACCAATAGGATTAATAGCACCTAATAGACTTATTTCACCAGTCATTGCAATTTTACTATCTATAGGCATTTTTATTATTGCACTATAAACCGCACTAGCAATTGCTATTCCAGCAGAAGGCCCATCTACAGGAATTCCTCCTGGTATATTTATATGAATATCATATTGTTCACATTTTAAATCAAAAATATTATTTAAAGCAGTTAATACATTTTGTATTGAAGAATACGCTGTACTTTTTCTTTTTATTTTCCTATTACTCATAGTAATTTCTTCTTCTTCAATAATTCCTGATATTTTCAATTCTCCGCTTCTTCCTGATACCTTTCTAGCTGTAGCTTCTATTTCCATTAACATACCTATATTAGCTCCATGTACTGCTAAACCATTAACTACTCCTATTTGCGCTTCATTAGGAACTCTTATATCAGGTATCTCTGTATATTGACCATTTTCTATTACCCACTTAATATCATCTTCAGTTATATTTTCTCTATCTTCATTAATAGCAATACCTGCACATAACTGAACTAAATTAACAACCTCTCTCCCATTAGAACAATGTCTACTAATGACATCCAAGCCTTTATCTGTAGCTTTTAACCCAACCCTTTCTATAGCTCTACTTCCTATTTCCCTTATTTCATCAGTTTGTAATCCTCTAAAAAACACTTCTACACATCTAGATCTTATAGCAGGAATGATTTCTTCAGGACTTCTAGTGGTTGCACCTATAAGTCTAAAATCAGCTGGTAATCCATTATCAAAAATTTCTTTTATAAAAGTAGGCATATTAGGATCTTCAGAACTATAATAAGAACTATCTAAAAAGACTTTTCTATCTTCTAATACCTTCAGCAATTTATTCATTTCTATAGGATGCAACTCTCCTATTTCATCAATAAATAATATTCCACCATGGGCTTTTGTTACTGCTCCTGGTTTAGGTTGTGGTATACCTGCAACACCTAAGGCTCCAGCCCCTTGGTAAATTGGATCATGAACCGAACCTATTAATGGATCAGCTATACCCCTCTCATCAAATCTTATTGTTGTAGCATCTATCTCAACAAATTTAGCATCTCGTTTAAATGGAGATTTCTCCTTCTTTTTAGCTTCTTCTAATACTAATCTTGCTGCTGCTGTTTTCCCAATTCCAGGTGGTCCATAAATAATAACATGTTGAGGATTTGGTCCACATATAGCAGCCTTTAAGGCTTTTATTCCCTCTTCTTGACCTATAATATCTTCAAAATTAATTGGTCTACTTTTTTCAGTTAAAGGTTCTGTTAACTTTATTCTTCTCATTTTAAGAAGCTTTTCCATTTCCTTTTTATTTTCTTTATCTACTACTACCGTTCTAGAATGATTAGCTTTATTACTATTAAATAGATATATTATAAATAGAATCATCATTATGAATTGTAAAATTATCATTATTTCACTCATAAATTTCTTCCCTCCACTTTTATAAACTCTATTTGTATTATTAACCTTTAATAGTTCTATTATTCCATAATTGCTAGTAATTAATTATATTTTCAAATAAAAAAGAAAAATAAAAACACCTCTAGAAATCTAGAGGTGTTTCATTATGCTGTTTCCATGCCTTTTCTTTTTTTAGTTTTCTTAGCTTTTAAAACTGGTCTAACTTCATTTTCACCTAATCTTACTAACTCAGGTAATTGTTTAGTTTTAATTGTTTCTTCAGTAATAATAACTTTGCCTATATTCTCATCCGATGGAACATCAAACATAACATCAATCATTACATCTTCTACAATTGCTCTTAATCCTCTTGCACCAGTTTTTCTTGCGATTGCTTCATCTGCAATTGCTTTAAGAGCCTCTTCAGTAAACTCTAATTCTACATTATCAATTTCAAACAATTTATTATATTGTTTAACTAATGCATTTTTAGGTTGACTTAAAATGTTAATTAAAGCATCTTGATCTAACGATTCTAAAGAAACAACCATAGGTAATCTTCCCACAAATTCTGGTATTAATCCAAACTTTAATAAATCTTCTGGAAGAATATTTTTTAAAGTTTCTCCTACATCTTTAGCTTCTTTAGATTGAATTTCAGCTCCAAATCCCATTGTACTTATTCTTGTTCTCTTTTGAATTATTTTTTCTATACCGTCAAAAGCTCCACCACAAATAAATAATATATTTGAAGTGTTAATTTGAATAAACTCTTGATGAGGATGCTTTCTTCCACCTTGTGGCGGAACAGAAGCTGTTGTTCCTTCTAGTATTTTTAATAATGCTTGTTGAACCCCTTCTCCAGAAACATCTCTTGTTATAGATGGGTTTTCAGATTTTCTAGCAATTTTATCGATCTCATCAATATAAATAATACCTTTTTCTGCTTTTTCAACATCATAATCAGCATTTTGTATTAATTTAAGTAAAATATTCTCAACATCTTCTCCCACATATCCAGCTTCAGTTAATGTTGTTGCATCTGCAATTGCAAATGGAACATTTAAGAATTTAGCTAATGTTTGTGCTAATAATGTTTTACCTGATCCAGTTGGCCCTAATAATAATATATTACTTTTTTGAAGTTCAATATCATCATCTATCATATTAGCTTTAACTCTCTTATAATGATTGTAAACAGCAACTGATAATGCTTTCTTTGCTCTATCCTGACCAATTACATATTGATCTAAATAAGCCTTGATTTCGGTTGGTTTTGGTAATGCTGTAGTATCTAATTCTACATTATCTTCAAATTCATCTTGAATTATGTCAGAACATAAATCTATACATTCATCACATATATATACCCCTGGTCCGGCAATTAACCTTTTTACTTGATCTTGATTTTTACCACAAAATGAACACTTTAATTGCTTTTTATCCTCAAATTTAGCCATAACATCACCTCACTTTGGCCTATTAATGCCAAAAACTAATTATTTTTTATTTTTTACAATAACTTCGTCAATTAATCCAATTTTTAATGCTTCATCTGCACTCATGAAATTATCTCTTTCACACATTTGAACCATAGTTTCATAATCGACTTTACCATTAGTTGATTCTGCCATTGTTTTAGTTAAAGTTTCTTTTATCTTTAATATTCTTCTAGCATGAATATCAATATCAGTAGCCTGACCTTGGAATCCTCCTAATGGTTGGTGAATCATTATTTCACTATTTGGAAGAGCAAATCTCTTTCCTGGAGCACCACTTGATAATAAGAAAGCTCCCATAGAAGCTGCCATACCAATACAAATTGTACTTACATCACAGTTGATATACTGCATAGTGTCATAAATAGCCATACCAGAAGTTATTGATCCACCTGGACTATTTATGTAAAGATAAATATCCTTATCAGGATCTTCACTTTCTAAAAATAGCAATTGAGCGACTACTAAATTTGCAGTAACATCATTTACTTCCCCACTAAGCATTACAATTCTGTCTTTTAAAAGCCTTGAGAATATATCGTAAGATCTTTCTCCTCTTCCTGTTTGCTCTACAACATATGGAACATAATTGCTCATATTTGTTTTCCCTCCTTTTCTCTTTAAAACCCTTCTTACTTTATAATATATCCAACTAATTAAAAGTAATTATATTAAAATTATATAAAATTTACTTTATTTTGTTAAAGAAATATTTGAATAATTGCCAGAATTTCTTCTGGCAATTAATATAAGACTATTTATTGTTTTCAAGTAATAATTTCATTGTTTTATTTGTAATAACGTCAGCTCTTAATGCAGCTTGTTGGCTTTGCATTAATAAATCAACCATTTTTTCATCTTCAGATGCAGAGTACATTTTAGCTACTTCTACAGCTTTTGCTCTTATTTCTTCTTCTGTAGCTTCAACATTTTCAGCTTTTTCTATAGCTTCTAAAACTAAATCTACTTTTACTTTAGTTTGAGCATTTGCTTTCATGTATTCTCTCATTTTAGCTTCATCGCTTCCAGTGAATTGGAAGTATTGTTCTAAACTTAAACCTTGATATTGTAATCTTTGTTGTAAGTTTTGAACCATCTTATCTACTTCTTTTTCTACCATAACTTCTGGAATTTCAACTTTTGCATTTCCAGCTACAGCAGTGATAACAGCTTCTTCGAATTCTCTTTCTGATCTTTCAGAATTAGCCTCTTCTAATTTCTTAGTTATATCTGCTTTTAAATCTGCAATAGTTTCAAATTCAGATGTTTCCTTAGCGAATTCATCATCTAATTCTGGTAATTCTTTAACTTTTATTTCCTTTATAGTAACTTCAAATTTAGCTGGCTTTCCGTTTAATTCTTCTTTTCCATAGTTTTCTGGGAAAGTAACGTTAACTTCTACTGTATCATTTACTTTTGCTCCAACTAATTGTTCTTCAAATGTATCTATGAAAGTCTTAGAACCAATTTCTAAAGAGTAATCTTTTCCTTCTCCACCTTGGAACGCTTCTCCATCAACATATCCTTTGAAGTCGATAACAGCTATGTCTCCATTTTCAACAGTTCCTTCTTCTTTAGTTTCAACTCTAGCGTTCTTTTCTTGCATTTCTTTAAGCTTCTTTGAAATTTCTTCTTCAGTTACTTCATAAGTTTTCTTTTCTATTGATAACCCTTTGTATTCGCCTAATTCAACTTCTGGATAAACAGTAACTTCTGCAGTGTAAACAAAGTCTTTACCTTCTCCAACTTCGATTACATCAACCCTTGGGTAATCAACTGGTATTATATTATTTTCTTTTAATACTTCACTGTATGAACCTTCTATTGCAAAGTTAACAGCATCTTCTAAAAGAACTTCTATTCCATAATATTTTTTAACCACATTCATAGGAACTTTACCTTTTCTGAATCCTGGTACATTGAAATTCTTAACATTTTTCTTATAAGCTCTTGTTAAAGCAGCATCAAATTTTTCAGCTTCAACCTTTACTTCAAATTTAACGATATTTACATCGATTTTTTCCATTTTAGCTTCCATTGTATATTCCTCCTAAAAAAGTATCTCTTGTTTGATTAATACAACTAGCTTATTATAACACAATTAAGCTATTTTTTACAAATGTTTGTTCACAAAATTACTTAATAATTTACTCTTCACTAGTAATATACCTAATATCACCATCAATTTCAACCTTTATGCCATTATCATTGATTTCATATAAATTAATATAATAGCCTTGAAAATCTTCTTTGATAGTGTGTATATTATTATTTATTGTAACAATTGAAACACATTGTTTCAAGTCTTCATTTAATGTAGGTATATTAGTAATGTAAACAATTTTTTCATCATCTACTATCTTACCTTGATCATGCCACATATAATTAGGATTGCTACTCAATACTTCTATTTTTGAAATTTTTTCATTATTTTGTGTAATATACTCATTCAAAGTTAAATCTATAACTTCTTTTTTTGTATTAATCAAATATAGATTTTGATTTCTATCTATGATTAAAGCCTTATCTTTATTAATATCAATTGACCTTATCTCATCATCAGATTCAATATCAATTATTTTATCTATGTCGTTACCTTTAATAAATTTTAATATAATATTATTATCATTTAACATCACATTAACACTTTCTATCTTTTCATTATTTAATCTTAACTCTTTATTAAAGGCTATATTCTTAAAAGTTGCACTTATTTTCTGCATGTCATATTTCATAACTGTAATGCCTATTATTAAAGCCAATATTCCAAAACATATACTTATATTTCTTCTTTTTTTTCTCCTTTTCATAATTCTTTCATAATCTCTACTAAATATACTTGGTTTGGCCATATCGCACCTCCTACACAGAACAAAAATATTTACAACCATTATTTTACCATAAAAAGGGTATTTTACAAACTTTTATTTACTATTTTATGTATATTTTACTATTTTTCTCCTTTTCCATTCTTTTTCCACCTTATTATTCGACATTCCATTATCTTGATTTACAGCATTTTTTTGACTTACTGCAACCATTGCATTTATCACTGTTATCACCTTTACTACTACAACAGCCACCGCACCTCAACATACCTAATTCCCTCATTTCTTCTATAGTTAATTTAACTTCATTTTCACTATAAGCTTCATAATCAGGCGTATCTTTAAGAATTTCTCCTCTATATTTCATCCCATTTTCCTCCTATTTGTCAATATATTAACATAACTATATATTTCTTTTATTCTAAATTTATACATAAAAAAATTTTTTTCAACTTTTTTTGTAAAAATTATTTGATTTTATTAAATACTATTGTATAATATTGATATAGTATTTAATTAATAAATATTTTTGAAAGCCCATACCGCTCTATAATTTTATGTTGTAGAGTTTTAATAAAACCCCACACAATCACTTATTCCCTTTCTTAAGTGATTGTAATCCCTTAAACCTGTGCTAAGCACAGGTTTTTTTATTTATTTTTTATTTATAAAATATCTTGTTTAAAGCTTTCTTCACTATTATTGTCTTACTTTAAACTTATTATACAAAAAAGGTTATGATATACATAACCTTTTTACATAATACACTAATATTTAATAAGGTATATAATTTAAAGGATCAACCGCTTCCCCATTAATTCTTATTTCAAAATGTAAATGAGGGCCTGTACTATTTCCAGTTGAACCTACAGTTGCAATTACATCTCCCTGTGTAACTGTATCACCAACTGAAACATTTAAAGTCTGTGCATGAGGATATAATGTCTGAACTCCGTTACTATGCCCTAATATTATGGTATTCCCATATCCGCTTATCCAACCTGAATGTTCAACAACCCCACTTTTAGAAGCTTTAATAGGATCTCCATACTTCCCTGCATAATCTATACCTTTATGTAACTTATATTCACCAGTAACAGGATTAACTCTATATCCATAATAACTAGTTATTTGACCTGGAACTGGCCGTAAAAACCCATTTTCTATAGGTAAACTATCTATTTTATCATCATTTCCAGTTCCTCCAGCAACATTATTAATAATTCTATCTAATTCAGCTTCCAATTCACTATTATGACTTTCTAAATCATTTATTTGATTATTTAGAGCCATATTATTATTCTCTAAAGATGCAATATTATTTAACTTATCATTTTGAAGGGCTAAAAGCTCCTGTCTTTTTTCCTCTTCTTTATCTTGTATTGCCATAACACTATCTTTTGCACTAACTATTTCATCTTGCTTTTCTTTTATTACTATTTGATTTTCTTCCTGCTCTTGTATCTTTAACTTTATCTCTTCAATTTCAATAGCTATATTCTCTTGATTGGCTTTTGATTTTTTTATTAAATCCTTATCAAAATCAATTATTCTAGAAATACTTGTTAAATTCTGAAAAACCTCAAAAATATTTTTACTTTTAATAATCATATAAATATATTGCTGTGCCAAATCAACCTTATAAACACTTCTTACTCTTGAATCTAATAATTCTTGAAGCCTTTTTTGTTCCTCTTTTAACTCTTCAATATACTTTTTCTTTATCTCTACTGTATTCTTACTTTCATCAATAGCCTTATTTAACTTGTTTACTTCTGATTGTATCTCATCTATCTGCTTCTGATACTCACTAATTTCCTTTTGAAGTTTATAGAGTTCATTTTCTTTTTGCTCTATTTGTTCTTCTACTCCACTCAGCTGATTTTTTTCTTCTTCAATTGAGTTATTTATTTTTTCTTTTTCATCTTCAAGACTTTCAATTTTATTTTTATTATTTTCTATCTCTTCTTTTATTGAATCACTTTTCTCTGCAAATGCATAAGTATTGTTTATCATCATGCATATAATAATTGCATATAAAACTTTTTTCCTATTATTCATGTTTTCTCCCACACTTTATATTATCTTTATATATCTACTTTCTGTATTCCTTTAATTATAAAAGTTCCGTCTTCATATTCTAAATTTAAAATAAAAGAACTTTCATTAGAATTTTTAACAAATGGTAATATTTTTTTGTATACACTATAATTAATTTTAGTAACTAAGCTAGCCTTATATTTGTTATCTTCATATTTAAAATCACTTTTTTCAATTTCTACAGTTAAATCTGTTATTTCGTAATTATTGCTTAACAAAAAGGTCTTTTCATTAATATAGTTATAAACCATTGTTTTTACTTCCTCAGTGGCATTAGAGATAATATTTTTATCCTTTGTATTCAATGCCTCAAATGAACTACTATAGAAGCTATTTACTATTTCATCAATCATACTATTTAATGTATCATTAACCATATTTATATCAAGCTTAATATATTGATTGCTATTTACCCATACATCTTCACTTTTTATAATACCCCAAGGGAATTCCTTCTCAAGATACATTTTAATATCCTTATCCTTTGGTATAGGTCCATAATTTTTAATATCTTTAGCTATTAATCCAGTATCAATACCATTAATAAATACTTTTGAATCATCAAAATTTGTATATAATGTTATATAGTTTCCATCAATATTTATCTCTACAGTATCATCTTCCATTAAATTAAGTATTTTATTATTAGTAATATCTCCATAATCTGTTTTACAAGTGTACATAAGATTATAAAAACCTGGAACAATATCAAATTCAGCTTCATCTTTTAAATTGAATCTTTTGTTTGAAAATTCTATTTCAACATTTTTTTCATTACTAATAAATTTAACAGTAACATTGTTAATATTAATATAATATTTTTCTTTTAAAAACCCTTTTTTACTTTCTAATGTAAAGTTTCCACTTTCACCATTTTCACTTATTTCATTGACTATCTTTTTTATTCTTACTTGATCTTTATTATAACTATCAATAAGAGGTTGTAAATCCTTCGAATATACCCTTTCATTTTCCAATTTTACATAATGCGATAACATAGAAGAATTTCCATTAATTAAAGCAGATTGAAACTTATTTAGTACTTCCTCTTTAGATAAACTGAATCTAGTAATTAGAAATAAAGAAACAACAATTATAGATATGAAGACCATAATAATTTTAGATTTATTTCTTTCCCATACTAAATTAAATCCTATATTTTTAATATTCTTAATATCTGTAATTAAACTTGACAAACTATTATTAATATTTTTATACCCTGCTTTTATCCTTTTTTTTAACTCTCCCATATATCTTTACTCCAAAATATCTATAATCCACTTTCCACAAGATACGCATTTATATAATCTAATAACAAATAAATCTAGAACCTTATATTTTGCTAATCCTTGATTCTCTTCAAGTTCTCTTTTAGTGATAAATTCATCCTCTTCATTTAAGAAGCCTTGAATTTCAACTATATAATTTTTATTAGATTTTCCACAACAATCATTTTCACCAACACATTCTATTTCTTCATATGTCAATTCATTTTGCAATTCTTCTACTATAGGTAATAAATCCTCGAATTCACTTATATCATCTAAAAAATCCTCTCTATTAAAAACTAAATCTTTAATTGCAAATAACTTCATTTCTTTACTCCTTATATAAATATTTTACTCTACTCATAATATATCATTTATTTTGCACTATTCAACATTTTATTTTATTTTTTCAGCTATTTTTTACTAGAAAAATAAATTTAATAATAATTGCCTATTTTCACAAATATTTATTAATAAAATTACATATAAATAATCTATTTGGTTATTGAAAAATTTGTATTTTTATATTAAATTAAAATTTGGATATTATTTTAATAAATTTTATAAATATGAGGAGAGAAACTAATGAAAAGAAATACTAATTCTAGTTCTAAAACTAGAAGACTCGTTCTTATTGGTGCACTAGGTGGAATCTCAATATTCCTTGGCATAAGTGGTTTAGGTTTAATACGTTTACCAATATTCAGTCTTACTATAATGCATGTTCCTGTAATTATTGGTGCATTATTAGAAGGTCCTATTGTAGGAATTGCAGTAGGGTTAATTTTCGGTTTATTTTCTATGTATCAAAATATTACTGCACCAGGATTAACATCCTTTATTTTTTGGAATCCTATAGTTGCATTAATTCCAAGAATGCTAATTGGTATAGTAGCGTATTATTCATTTAAACTGCTTAAAAGTAAAATTAAAAGTACTGGAGTATGTGCAGGATTTGCAGCAATTTTAGGTACATTAACTAATACAATTGGTGTATTAGGTTTAACTTATATCTTATATTTAGATAGATATGCTCAAGCTAGGGAAATTTCACGCGAAGCTGTAGCAGGAACTTTACTTACAGTTGGCTTAACTAATGGAGTCCCAGAAGCTATTGTATCAGCATTAATTACAATTCCAATAGTTGTTACAATGTTAAAAATAAAAAGAAATTAAGAAATAATACATAGCTAATATATGCACTTATAGCTATGTATTATTTTTATTATTTTGTTACAATTAATATTAAATTCCATTTTAAATTCTAAATACTCTTTTTTTCCTTTATTACCTTGTTTTTAATAGGTTATATAAATTAACTCTGCACATAATACTAGTGTAAGTAAAAAAGATTTACTTACAATTGAAAATAAATATTAATTTATTTAAAGGAGGGTCTTTTATGGCTCAAAAGTTAGTACCAGAAGCAAAAAACGGATTATCAAAATTTAAGAATGAAGTAGCAAGCGAAATGGGAGTTCCTTTCACAGACTACAACGGAAACTTAACTTCAAAACAATGCGGAAGCGTTGGCGGAGAAATGGTTAAGAGAATGGTTGAACAATACGAACAAGGAATAAAATAAACTAACTAAAAAATAAGTTAATAAAACAAATAAGAGAGTGTAAATATTATGATTTATATTTACACTCTCTCCCTTTATAAAGATTTATTTTTAATAATTCTTATTTCATTTTTTATTTTTCTTCTATAATAACTTCTACCCCATAGTGATCTGAAATTATACTTCTATTTATATCATTAAATATTACCCTAGATTTTTTTACATTTACTTCTTTATTACTTAGTATTAAGTCTAACCTCTTCTTTTCAGATTGTGCCTCCCAGCCTGCAATTTCTCCACTCACAGTAATTCCAGAATCTTTTTCTTGTGAAATAAAGTAGGTATCAACTAAACCTTTATTTATTAAATAATCATAACCCTCATTTCTTACCAATGCATTATTATTAAAATCTCCCATAACAAAGGCTAATCTGTCATTTGTTATATTCTCTACTAATTTATCTGCTTGATATTTAAAAGGTTCTATACTATCATTCCACCACCCTGTATGGCAGCTATAAAAATCAATTGTTTCTCCTTGAATATCAATTGTTATATTAACAATATTCCTACTTCTATAGTTTGTTTTATCTTCACTTTTTGAAATATAAAATGATTTAAAATCTTTAATATCATGTAATGTTAATATCGCTAATCCTTCTTCATATATATCATAACCTATATGAGAGTAATCCCATACAAAGTTATATTTATATTCATTAATATTATTCAATTCTTCAATTAATAATTTAGCAAAGTTATCTTCTTTAATTTTAGAATCTACACTTCTTGAATCTATTCTTTGACTTACTTCTTGAAGAGCTATTACATCATATTGTTCCTCTTTAATGACACTTGCTAAATATTTAATTTTTTCAATTTGATTTTCCTCTTGCCAGGAGTGACAATTTAAAGTTAAAAGTTTCATATTAAACTCCTAATATATCTTGAATATTTGATTTTAATACATCAGCTTTTGGTCCATAAATAGCTTGAACTCCGCTATCCTTTAAAATTAATCCTAAAGCTCCATTCTTTTTCCACTCTTTTTCACCTGCAACCTTCTCTATATCTTTAACTGTTACTCTTAAACGTGTCATGCATGCATCAACATCTTCAATATTTTCTTTTTCACCTAATAAAGAAATTATCTTTAAAGATAATACATCATTTGCTGTAGCCTTATCTACTGCAGCCTCACTTTTTGAATCATTTGATTCTTCTTCATCGTAATTTCCTAAACGACCTGGTGTAGGAATTTTGAACTTTTTAATACAGAAACTAAATACTCCATAGTTAATTCCAAAGAATGCTAAACAAGCAATAATGAAGTTAATAATATCTCCAATTAATCCAGCATTAATCATCATAGGTATACGAGTTATAAGTTCTATTGCACCAAACGCATGTACTCTTAAGTTAATTAAATCAGCTAATGCAAAGGCTAAACCTGTTAATATTGCATATACTACATAAAGCACTGGTGATATAAACATAAATAAGAATTCTATTGGCTCACTTACCCCTGTTAAGAATACTGCTAATCCAATTGAAATAAACATTGATTTATATTTTTTCTTTTTATCTGGATCTACATTTTTATACATTGCTAATGCAACACCTAATAATGATGCTGTTGATAAAATTACTTGCCCAACCTTAAATCTTGCTGGAGTTACTGTTGCTAATAAATTGTTATATTCAGTCATATTACCTGAAGATTTAAAGTTAATTAAATCTGTTATCCATGCAAACCATAATGGATCTTGCCCTGCAATTACTGTACCTGCAGCTGCACCTGTTAATGATGTATAAACACCACCTAATTCAGTATAATTTACTGGAATTGTTAACATATGATGTAGTCCAAATGGTAATAATAAACGTTCTAATGCTCCATACACAAATGGTGCTAATACAGGCGCTGTATCTTTTGAATTAGCAAGCCATATACCAAAACTATTTAAAGCACCTTGTGCAAAAGGCCAAACTATAGAAAGAATTAAAGCTGTAACTGTTGACCATAAAATAACAACAAAAGGAACAAATCTCTTTCCATTAAAGAAATTTAATGCTTGTGGTAACTTATTGTAATTATAATATTTATTAAATAATGTTGCTCCTAAAAAACCTGAAATAATACCTATAAACACTCCCATATTAAGTGCTGGTGATCCTAACACACTTGTAAAGTAATCTGGAACAGTTAATGTTGCACCTAATAAAGATTTAACCGTAGCAGTGCTATCTGCTAACATTTCACTACTTACACCAAAAATTGCACCTGTAATACGATTAATAAGAACAAATGATAATAGACCTGCAAAAGCTCCACCAGCTCTTTCTTTAGCCCATGACCCACCTATTGCAACTGCGAATAATATATGTAGGTTTCCTATAATCCCCCACCCTATATTATCCATTACTCTAGATATTGCTTGAATTATATCAGCCTCAAAATACATTCCCAATAATTTTCCTATGGTTATCATTAAACCTGCTGCTGGCATAACAGCAATAACTACTAATAATGCTTTACCAAATTTTTGCCAAAAGTCGAAAGATAATAATTTTCCTTTTTTCTTAGATTTACCCATTTTAATTCCCCTTTTCAATGAAGAATTTATAAATTCTTCATTATGTAAATTTTATTTTTATGTATTTAAAATATTAAAATTCTTAATTTTCCCTCTTCATAACTTATATCCTGTAAAGCCTTGCTTCATATGGTTTTAAAGTTAATTCATTGATATTCTCATGCCTATTTACATTATAATTGCTTAATAGTAAATTATCATATTTTAACTCTTCATTATGTGAGTATCTAACTTTATCATGTGATAAATTTACTATTATAATGAACTTTTCATTTTCCATAGTTCTTGTATAAGCATAAATTTTTTCATCATCTTCTAAAATAAGATCATAACTACCATAAACTAATGTCTTATTTTCTTTTCTTATTCTAATCATTTCTTTATAGAAATTTAAAATTGAATTTTTATTTTCTAGTTGAACCTTTACATTTATATTTTTATAATTTTCATTAACATTAATCCAAGGTTTTCCCTCTGTAAATCCTGAATTATCGCTATCATCCCATTGCATTGGTGTACGAGAATTATCCCTTGATACTGCCCATACACACTTTAAAGCATCTTCTTTACTTAAGCCTTGGGCTATCTTTTCTTTATATATATTTATCCCTTTTACATCATTATAATCATAAATTGAATCAAATTTTACGTTTGTCATTCCAATTTCTTGACCTTGATATATAAATGGTGTTCCTTGTTGCATAAAATACATTAACCCAAAGGCTGTGGCACATTCTCTTAAATACTCCTCATCATTTCCCCATGTAGAAATCACTCTAGGAATATCATGATTTTCTATATATAAAGCATTCCACCCATTTCCATCTAATGCTTTTTGCCATTTTGTTAATACCTTTTTGTAGTTTTTTACATTAAAGTTATTTTCACTTTCAGCTCCCCATAGATGTAAATGCTCAAATTGAAATATCATATTAAACTTTCCATTTTCTTCTCCAACCCAAAGATCTGCTTCTTCTGCCTCTACTCCATTAGCCTCTCCAACTGTCATAATATCGTACTTGTCAAAAGTTCTTTCTTTTAATTCACCTAAGTATTTATGTATTCCATCTACATTCATATGTTTTTCAAAAGATTCTACATATTTTAATCCATTGGGATTATCCATATCCCTTAATCCCTCTTCTTTTTTTATATGGCTTATAGCATCAACTCTAAAACCATCAATTCCTTTATCTAACCACCAATTTATCATACTATAAACAGCTTCTCTTAGTTCTTTATTTTCCCAATTTAAATCTGGTTGTCTTTTTGTGAATAAGTGTAAGAAATACTCTTCAGTATTTTCATCAAACTCCCATGCAGATCCTTTGAAAATACTTTCCCAATTGTTAGGTTCATTCCCCTCTTTTCCTTCTCTCCAAATATACCAATCTCTTTTTGGATTATCCTTTGATGACTTAGATTCTATAAACCACTTATGTTCATCACTAGTATGATTTACAACTAAATCTATTATAAGCTTCATATCCCTTTTATGAACTTCTTCTAGTAATTCATCGAAATCATTCATTGTTCCAAAATCATCCATAATGTCTTGATAATCACTTATATCATAACCATTATCATCATTTGGAGATTTGTACATAGGACATATCCAAATTACATCAATCCCCAAATCCTTTAAATAATCTAATTTAGAAGTTATTCCCTTTAAATCTCCTATTCCATCCCCATTAGAATCCTTAAAACTTCTAGGATATATTTGATATCCGACTGCTTCTTTCCACCAAACTCTTTTCATTAAATACACCCCTTTATATGCAATCGGTTGCACAACTATTTAAATAATATGTACAGTATTTAATACTGTACATATTTCTATTTTAAACTTGTCCAACTTTTTTTACAATTTACTAAACCGTTACCAGTTCCATGAATTTACTATAACACCTTTAGAAATTGTTTACAAGAATTAAATTATCCCATTTTCAGTCAAATTTTAAATTTATACTTAATTTTCTCTCTTTTTCTTTAATTTGTGCAATCGGTTGCATTAACTTTACATCATCTTTTTTTTACCAATGATTCTCTCTCTATAAGATTAGTTTCAACAACATAATATCCTTTACTTTCTCTGCTTTCTAATTTATCAATTAGTAATTTTGTTGCATACATTCCTAACTTTTCTGAGTTAATATCAACTGAAGCTAATGGTGGATTTTTATATTGAGCTATTGGAATATTGTTAAATCCAACTATGGCTATATCTTCATAACCTAATTCTTTGATAGCCCTTTGAGCTCCAAAGCCTAATAAATCATCTGTTGTCACAAATGCTGATACTCTATTTTCCCCTAATATTTTCTTAGCGCCTATATAACCATTTTCTTCTGAGAAATCATCCATCTCTATTATTAATGAAGCTTCTACTTCTATATTTCTACTAAATAAAGCTTGCTTATATCCATTTAATCTATCCTTAGAAACATTCATTTCTTCTTTAGCACCTATAAATGCTATTTTCTTATTACCTTGTTCTATTAAATTTTGAGTTAGGTTATACATCGCTGCAAAGTTATCATTATCCACCCATAAAACATCATCAATCTCATCTGGTCTACCTATTACTACAAAAGGAAAACATTTCTCTTTTAAATAATTAATAGTTATATCATTATCCTTTACATTAAATAAGCATAAACCATCTACAAGATTTCCTTCTGTAAATTTTTTTATCCATTCTTCATCATCTTTTTTGCTATCATTAAAAGCATACATTATATAATAATCCTCTTTTTGAGAATACATACTTATACCTTTCATCGCTTGAACAAAAAATGGATTTTCAAAGGATACCTCAGCTCCACCTGGTAATAAAACAGCTAATATTCTTGTTTTATTATTTGCAAGACTCCTTGCTACAACACTTGGTGTATAATTCAACTTCTTTATTGCTTCATTTACTCTTTCTTTTGTCTCTTCACTTATTTTACTACTATTTGCCAAAACTCTAGAAACTGTAGACGTTGCCACCCTAGCTTCTCTTGCTACATCTTTTATTGTTACCTTCATAAATCCTCCATATTTCTTTCTCATCTCAGCCTTATTATAGTATAAATTTCTTATAAAATAAATAGAAGCACATTATAATATTCTCAGTTAATTTGAATATTATAATGTGCTATCCATAAATTAATTATTTTCTAATTGGTCTTGTACTGCTTATTGATTTATGCATCTCTATTGGTTTAACATTTATATTTGATCTATATTCTGTTTCTGCCCAATATATATTTTCTGCTACTAAAGCTTCCTTATTTAATTCAACTCCATCTAAAATTATCTCTTTAAACTTATTATATCCTGCTCTATCTATTAAATGTCCACCATGTAAATATTCTGGTTTATAATCTAAAGCCCATTCAGAGAATTTTTGCCAATTTGCAAATATACCAAGTACAGTTTCTTCACTTGCAAAATTAACAAATGTTTTACCCATTCTTGGATTTTGTTTTCCAGTTCTACCTCCTATAACTATTCTGTAGAACTTTTTAGGACTACGAGTCCAAGCACTTGTTGGACATGCTAATACACATTCCCCACACCCTACACAACAACAAGGATCTTTATCAACTAATCCATTTTCATTTAAGCTTAAAACTCTTGTTGCATGATGCTCACATGCTCTTACACAAGCTCCACACCCTATACATCTATCTTTATGATATTCCATTCTTGCTTGTCCTATTATTCCAAAATCTTGAAAATGAGCTTTGCCACAATCATTTGGACAACCTGAGATTGATACCTTAATATGATAATGTGATGGGAATATTAAATTTTCTACTTTTGTAGCTAATTCTTTTGTATTTACATTTGCTTTTATACAATGAGTATTTCCTATACATGCCATTATATTTCTAGCACCTATTGTAGGATATCCATTATCATTTATAGGCATATCACAGTTACATTCATCAACTTCTACTTCTTTAATATATTCTTTTATATATTCATTTACTGCTGGTATATTTTCATATTTTATTCCAGGAATATTGAAAGTTTGTCTCATTCCTATATGAAAAGTTCCATTTCCCCAAGTTAATGCTATATGCTCTACATCACTTAGATATTTTGCATTTATTGTTCCACCTGGAATACGCATTTGTAACATAAACTCTCCAGGCACCTTTGATTGACGGAAACAATTTATTCTAGTTTTCTTTATATCTATATCATGATTCATAATAAAACTCCTCCTAGTCTAATAAGCTCTTTGCTTTAGTATAGTTAAATACTGGTCCTTCTAAACAAACATAAGTCTCATCTATTCTACAGTGTCCACACTTTCCTATTGCACAAGACATTTTTCTTTCGAATGAAACATATATTTTATCTTCTGGAACCCCTAATTTTACAAACTCTAAAGCTGTAAACTTCATCATCATTGGTGGTCCTACTATTATTACTTCATAGTTATCTTTAAATTTTTCTAATGGTAACTTAGATAAATGTGTTGTAACTAATCCATTTTCAAATCCTTCTTTTTCACCTTTATCTAATGTATATATAGTATTAAATTTCTCTTTCCATAATCCTAATTCATCTTTGAAAAGCACTGAATTCTCATCTTTAAAACCAAATATTAAATTAACACTTTCTGCATATTTTTCATCATTATAAAACATATTTATCATACTTCTTACTGGAGCAACTCCTGTTCCCCCTGCTACTATGATTACATTTTTATCCTTTAACTTTTCAACTGGCCATCCCTTACCATAAGAACCTCTTAAAAACAATGTATCTCCTGGTTGTAAAGTGAAAATTTTATCAGTTACTTTTCCTACTGAACGAATAGTAAAATCTAAATATCCGTCACCAAATCCACTAACTGATATTGGCGCTTCTCCAACTTTAGGAATTGATAGTTGCAAAAACTGTCCATGCTCAACCTTAATATCAGTCTCAACCCTAAATGTATATTCCAAATTACTTTCTTTTCTTATATCAATAATCTTACATGCCTTTGGTGTTAATATATTACTCATTACTTTCCCCTCCAACAATTTCTTTAACTGCCTTATCTACTTTGTTTATAGTTGCTGTAATAGAAATATTTTCTGGACATCTATCTGTACATCTTCCACAGCCTACACACATATGAGTATCTCCGAACTTTTCCTTATAATCATGTATTTTATGTAATACCTTATATCTCATTTTATCTCCAGCAGTAGTTCTAAACTTATGACCTCCTGCCATTTCATCAAAACCATCAATATGACAAGATGCTTGTACTCTTTTTCTTTCTCCAACATTAGCATTTTCATTATAAATTATATCTCTAGTTGTATAGCAAGAACATGTAGGACAAGCTACGGTACAACTTCCACATTGAATACATCTTTTATCATATTCTTTCCACATTGCGTGCTCTTTTAATTTATTTAATACTTCTTTACTTTCTATTCCCGGAAGATTTACCTCTGCAATATTTTTCTCTATAAATTTAAGTTCAAATTCTTCTTCAGTACAATTTGTGAAATACTTATCAAATTCGTCATCATTAATGTTAAATAATGCCGAATTCTCGTCAAATCTAACAGCTAGGCTATAATCATCTGTCTTATTACTATTCATAACTGTACAAAAACAAGTATCAAACCCTTCAACACATTCCATACATACAAATTTAACTTTTTCTCTAATTCTTTTATAAAAGACATCTTCAAAGCCACCGTTTTCTAAATAAATTTTATCTTGTCTTTTTTGTGCATTTATATCGCAAGGTCTTGCAAATATTAATATCTTTTTATCACCATATGGATTTTTACTTTCTCTAAATTCATCTTCAGTAAAGAAGTATAATGTTTGATTAATTGGTGTAATTATCTCTTTTGCTGGATATGTTGATTTTTCCCTATAAATAATCTCTTCAAAAGAATTAATCTCATCATACTTAATTATATCCGTATCTGAATATCTTCCCTGCTTTGTAAATCTCTTTGGTGCATATATCTTGTATTGCTTTTTTAATTCTTCAAACAAACTATTTATCTCATTTGATAATAATTTATATCCCATATGTATCCCTCCAAAACTTAGTTTAACGATGTAAAAAGCTTTATTTTTTATTTGTTTGCTTCCTACAATTTCACTATACTACTTTTGTTATTAAATTAACAATTGAACTTTATTATAGGTATCATTTAAAAATCTTATGCTTTAATTAATTTTCTAAATATTCTTTTTTATGTAAATTAAAAAGCAAAATATAAAAAATAAGAGAATAAGCAAAAAAACTTACTCTCTTATTTTCTTAATTTGGCTATATACTAGAATTATCTAATATGATATTTTCTCACGAAACTTTAACTCATATCTAATTACTTTTATGTGGTTCAAAGGAAATTGCAACTTTACCTTCTCCTACTATTCCAATTATTTCTCCTGGTTTAACATCAACTACTTTAAACTCATAATTATATGGCATTTTAGTTAGTAATGAAATGTTCATATTTTCATCTAAAAGCATTAGTGAAGAAGCTACGTCATTAGTGAGCATAATGTTAATATCTACTCTCTCTGCAAGGTCAAAATGATAAAAACCCTCTGTATAAATATCAGACTTAACAGGTATCACCTTTACTTCACTAATATTTTCACTGGCCTCAACTGTATTAGGAAATATGGCTAGGAATAAAATAACTATGATAAAAACTAACTTTTTTATCATCTAAAATCATCCTTTCATTTTTAATATTAGTATTTTATAATTTTATGTAGCCATGATTATTATTTTTACTCTATCATCAGCCAATAAACAATATCTTCTGAAATTTCGAATCCTAATCTTTCTTGTAACCTAATAGAATTTAAATTATTAATCTTAATTTGTCCATAAGGTATTCTATCTTGCGACAAAGCCAAATTAGTTGCATATTTCTGCAAACATTCTCCTATACCTCTATTCCTATAGTATGGTAATACCTCTAATATTCCAATAGAACCTTCTTCATGAGTTCCAATAAATCCAACAAGATTTTCATCAATAAAGGCTCCTAACATAGTATTAGTATTAATTCTATCTCTTATATACTCTATATCAATGGTATCTTTACTTGAATAATTATTAAATACATATTCAGCATACTCTTCATTTAATATTCTTATTTCAATATTACTATTTTCTATAGTTAATGGAGATTTTTTAGTATAAACACTTTGATAACATTTCATTTCATCTGTTACATTAAATATTTCTTTTAAATAGTTTATATAAAACTCTTGATGTGCAACAATCATTTTAGCTTCCTTAGGTATTTTACTTATAAACTCTTTTCCACTATTAATATCTATAGCACTTAACATAACTACTATATTATCTTTATCACTAATTAATATCCCTTTATTATTTGACTCTATTACTCTATATCCTTGATTTGTAATACACTCTATCATATCAACATGAAGCAAGTAATTACTATATAAAAACTTAAATTCATTTTTCATCATATACTCCCCCATTAAAACAATATGGTTTATTATACCATAATCAAAATTTAATTTATAAATATATAAAATAAAACAAGACTATATCACTTTTAGCATCATATAATCCTGTTAACTTTAATATTTTATCTAATATATAATCTTATTTACTATTTTGGGTATTATATTTAATTTAGCTACCACTACTTTCATATCGCTTCATTCCAATTAACCACATTCTATAAGCAACAAACAAGCTAACCACTCCCACTATGCAAGTTAAAAATATCCCTGTAATAAAACTTTCTCTTCCTAAGAAATAA
This sequence comes from Clostridium sp. K13, assembly GCF_019734195.1. GTDB lineage: Bacteria > Bacillota > Clostridia > Clostridiales > Clostridiaceae > Clostridium. The sequence goes on from NZ_JAASHM010000048.1 coordinate 21,410, forward strand.
GCACTAGGAAAATATCCTGTAAAGGCAAATGGTATTATAAATGTTAATATTCCCTTAATCCATGCTGGATAGATAGTAATAGGATATTTAACAAAGGTGCTTAATTGATAAACCATAAATAGATAACTTTGAGCAAATTTAACCCAAAATGCAATAGATGTTACTGCAAGCTTTATAGCTGTATATATGAAACTTGCAAATATTATAACAACTATTAATGAAATAATTTTACCTACAGATATATCTAAATTCAATTTTACCCATGAAATAACTACAAGAATAGTTCCTATAATTATCTCTCCAAATCCATCTGGTTGAAATTTTTCTACTATTACTTGAAATAATGGATTTAATGGCCTAACTAAATATTTATCAAACTTTCCCTCAACTATAGTTTGCCAGCTAAAAATCCAAAGTTGATCTGTAAATACATGGTCTATCCCCCTTGGAATTTGTGCAAATCCGTATATAAATAATATTTCATAAAAGCCCCATCCCTTTAAAGATGGTATTGCATTAAATATTAATGTAATAAAAATTACACCTACAGATTGTACAAATAAAAACCCTATAAGTCCTAATATAAAATCAGCTCTATACTCAATTAAGGTTTTGATATATTGCTCTAAAAATTTTAAATATAGCCTAAAATATCTTCTCATATATCCTAACCTCCTAAAATAGTTAAACTTTTTATTAAACACTTCCACATTTTTTTACCTACTATCATTAATATAATAGCCCAAAATAACTGAAGTCCTAAAGCAAATAAAATATCCATACCATTTATTTTTCCTAGATAAATCATTGATGGTGTGTATATAGCAGAACTAAATGGCAAAAAATTATTTATAACTTGAGCCCATTTTGGAAAGAATGCTATTGGTATTAACGTTCCTGATAATAAGTTTATTATTGCCTGCATTATTTGAGATAATCCCCACATATTTGTTATCTTAAAAGATATAAGTCCAAATATATAACTAAAATAAAAATTAATAATTATACCCAAAATAATACTTATAAAATATATAAATATTCTTAATATACTTATATATCCGAAAAACTTATAAAACAAAAATGTAGTAACAGAAAAAGCTATAATAAATATAATTACAAAATTATATAATACATTTCCTAATCCTTGAAAAAACATTCTCTTCTCATAATTTATAGGTCGTACCAGATTAATCGCTATGGAACCATCCTTAACTTCCCTTGAAATTTCATAACTTATATCAACACTTATCATTACTGATGTTAAAAATGATATAAATAAATATATTATCATCTCATTAAAAGTAAAGCCATTTAATACAGTTTCAATAGTACTTCCATAAATAGCCTTCCATAAATAATAAGTAACAGCTAGCATAAGAAAGTCACCAAACATAAATAATATTGCATTAGCTTTATAGGAAATAAGCCTTTGAAATACATTTCTTGTAAAAGGCAAATATGTCCTTATACCGTTTATGTCCCTCATTTTTACACCTCATTCCTATACATCTTCTTAACTATATCCTCTATACTTGTTTCTTTTATTACAAAATCAATAACAGTTAGTTTTTTCATAACTCGTCCTATTACATCTGCAGATGACATTTTATTTTTATTAAAGGTTATAGCTAGTTTATTCTCTTTATACTCTATTTTAAACTCATCATCTACTTTCATTTCATCAAACTCATTAAATTTTTCTAAGTCTACCTCTTCTTTTATTTGTATTTCAACAGTAGTTAAATATCCAAACTTTTCTTTTACACCATTAAGTTCGCCATCATATATTTTTTTACCACTATCAATTATAATTATCCTACTACAAAGTTCTTCTATATCGTTTAAATCATGTGTAGTTAATATAATAGTTGTCTTATATTTTTCATTTATTTCTTTTATGGCTTTACGAACACGTTCTTTTACAACAATGTCTAATCCTATAGTAGGTTCATCTAAATATATAACATTAGGATTATGTATAAGAGCTGCAGCTAAATCTGCTCTCATTCTTTGTCCTAATGATAATGTTCTAACAGGGCTTAAAAAAAATTCCTCTAAACCCAATACATCTTTTAAAAATCTCATTCTTTCTTCAAAGTCCTCATCACTAACATCATAAATATCCTTTAATAAAGAAAAGGTTTCTGATATAGGTAAGTCCCACCATAACTGTGTCTTCTGGCCAAAGACTACTCCAATATTTTTAGCATTTTTCTCTCTGTTTTCATAAGGTACCAAACCATTTACGGAAACGATTCCATTGGTAGGCGTTAAAATCCCTGTCATCATTTTTATTGTTGTTGACTTACCTGCTCCATTTGCACCTATATATCCTACTATTTCTCCATCATTTATTTCAAAGCTAATACCATCTACCGCTTTTTTAGTTGTGTATTCTGTAGAAAAAAATGATTTTATTGCCCCTTTAAACCCTGGATATTTTTTGCTAATTCTAAATTCTTTAGTTAAATTCTCTACCCTTATCAAAAGATCACCTTCTTTAATTTTATTTTACATTATATTATACCATTAATTTCACAGAATTTATTTTTATATTACTTTTTTGTAATTTCTCACAATTATGCGCAAAATCAGGACCACCCGTAAAACGGGTGGTTTGCTCTACGCCTATAAGGCTCTGTTACTGGCTGTGCTACTCGCACGT
>NZ_JAASHM010000049.1:0-3502 GCF_019734195.1 Clostridium sp. K13
GAATTTTAAATTTTATCCACAACTAATAATAGAAAAACCCTCTGTTTTTAAACAGGGGGTTTTTCAACAAACTGAATTTAGCAAAGTAAAAAGGAGCAACTAATGTTGCTCCTTTTCACTTTGCTAAATGTTTTATATTATTAATTTTGGATTTTACTAATTCATTGCTTTTTCTTTTTTAATTGATATTGCTAAAGTAGTTATTAGGCCACCCCATAAAACTACTGCACCAATTGCAAAATAACTTAATGCTGTTGCTGTCATATTAAACTACCTCCTCTTCAATTTCATCTTTAAAATTTTCTATTTCTTTATTTTTCCATGGTTTTCTTGAGAATAATAGTGCTCCTATTATTCCTAAACCAATAACAGACCATCCATATGCAAATAATTCTGGTAAGTTATACCCAGCATAAGGAGTTTTAATTTCTGTTACAAAATTACTAATTAACATTATTGCTAACATTGCTGGTGTTATAAACTTAACAGTAAAATCCCACCACTTTCCTATTTTGAAATATGAAGTTTTATTTGTATGCTCTCTAATTGTTGCCGGCTTAATTATCCATCCTATAACAATGGCTTCTAGTAATCCTACAACTACAATTCCATAACAATTAATGAAATTATCCATTATATCTAATATATATAATCCTGCTCCTGATGCAAATGTTCCACTTATGATAACACCAATTAAAGCAATACCAGAAACAACTTTTTTACGTTCCCAACCTGTCTTATCAATTATAGCTGATGATACAGCTTCAACTAAAGATACACAAGAAGTTAACCCTGCAAATACTAAACAAGCAAAGAATAAACATCCAAGTATAGTTCCCCATACACCCATAACAGAGAATACCTTAGGGAAAACTATAAACGCTAGTCCAATACCACTTGAAACAACTTCTTCGATTCCAACACCTTGACTTGTTGCCATAAATCCTAAAATTGCAAATACTCCAATTGCACATAAAAACTCAAATCCACAGTTTGCAAATCCAGTCATAAATGCACTATTATTTATATCAGTCTTTTTAGGTAAATAACTTGAATAAGTCATCATTATTCCCATAGCTAAGCTTAGAGAATAGAATACTTGTCCATATGCAGCAATCCAAACCTTTGGCTCCATTACCTTACTCCAATCTGGAGTAAATAATTTATTCAATCCTAAAGTAGCACCTTCTAAAGTAACACCTCTTATAACGATTATTACCATAATACCAACTAATGTTGGTAGTAAAACTTTATTTAATTTTTCTATACCGCCTTTTACACCCTTATAACATATAAACCAACTAATTACCCAAACTAAAACTATTCCAATTAATACTGGCCAAATAATACTTCCAAATTGAAATGGTGATTCTGTAAGTTTTAAAAAGTCATTATAAAAATATGCATTTGGATCACTTCCCCAACCTTTTGAAAAACTTAATGTAAAATATTTCATAGCCCAACTTAAAATCATTGAGTAGTAACCTAATATAAAGAATGCAGTAATGCTTGGCCACCATCCAAGCCACTCCCACTTTTTATTTCCTCTTGCCATAGCTAATGGAGTAGACCCTTTAAATTTATGACCCATTCCATACTCTAAAATTAGTAGTGGTATACCTGCAGTAAATATAGCAAAGAAATATGGAACTAAAAATGCTCCTCCTCCATTTTCATACACTAAATAAGGAAATCTCCATATATTTCCTAAACCTACTGCCGATCCAACAGCTGCTAATATAAAACCAAGCTTTGTCCCCCACTGGTCTCTTTTATTATCCATTGTTATTCCCCCTTTTATAATTTTATCTTTCTATGTATTTCCACTTAACTCTTGATATTATAATATATTATATTAATATTTTTTTCAAGAATTTTATTAAAATCTATCAATTATATATAAGATTTACTTATTAATTTGTTAATAATATTATATTTATTTTTATATTTATATTATTTATTCACATAAAACTATTGATTTATCTCACTTTAATGTTATTCACAGTTTATTAATTAAATAGGTAAAATCTTCATATTTAAATTTTATAAACGTTTTCATTCATTCTTTTTAATTATCTTTTGAAAGTTTTTTATAAAATAATAAATAAAACAGAAAGTATTTTATTATTTTATCAATAATATTACACTTTCTGTTTCAATTTATCATTTACTTTTTAAATCTATTTTCTAAAAATTCAGCTACTCCATCTTCTTCACAACTACCTATAACTTCTTTTGCCATTTTCTTTATTGCTTCTGCCGCATTTGAAGTTGCGTAGGCTTCATCTGCTAATTCAAACATAGGTATATCATTTAAGTTATCACCAAAACAAATAACTTTACTATAATTTATATATTTTGATAAATACTTTATACCATTAGCTTTAGATGCTTCACTGCTATATGCTTCTAAGAAATAGCAATCTTCATATACATCTTGATAATAATTTACAGTTATTCCTTCTATACATTCAATCTCTTCAGCAATTGTTTTTATTTTTTCATAATTATCAAAGGCCACAAAATTGATTATATTAGAATTTAATATTGATTCATTATAATCCTCAACCTTAACAAAGGTTTTTAGCTTTTTATCAGCTCTTTCTTTATAAAAGTTATATTCATATACATTTTCAAATTCTTTATGATATACCCATAAATGATTTTCTTTAACTCCATATACTAATGGATTTTTATTATGTGAATTAAAAATATCTAATACTTTATTGGCTGCACTTTTTTCTATTCCTTTAATATCTATATATTTTAATTCTTTAGTATCATATATTAATACCCCATTCATTAAAGCAACTGGTAATTTTAAATTCAAATTCTGTAATATTTCAACTGCTGTTGCTGGAGTTCTAGCTGTAGCTACTGTAAAGTTAACTCCTTCTTCAATTAATTTATTTAAAATTTCTAAAGATTTTTGAGGAACCTCTCTCTTACTATTAATTAATGTTCCATCTAAATCAGTTACAAACAGTTCCATATTTTCACTCTCCTCTTTTGTATCTTACTTATGTAGGGTTATTTAGTTTACCACATAAACTCAATTTATGCTACATAAAAATTAAAAGAGTTATGTTAATCTGATTTTTATGTATATATTTATTATATCCATAAATCAAATTAACATAACTTATTATCTTCTATCAAATATCAATGTTTAAATTAAACTATATTGAAATCTACATATTCATTTAATATATATCCTGTATTATTTTTATATTGTATTTTACTCCATTCACCCATATCTTCTAATACTGAAACTTTTTCTCCCATAGTAATTGATCCAATTACATTTGAGTCATAATTTGATTCATCTCTAACTTTTAATGATAAAGTAACTGCAGTTCCTTCTCTTAACACTGTATCTTCAGCTATACTTCTTGTATTTAATACAACATAATCCTTAGATATATATCCATATCCACTTCCGTATTTTATCTTATACCAAGTTCCACTTGTTTCTACTATTTCTACTTTTGCTCCGTTGCTT
>NZ_JAASHM010000049.1:3599-23301 GCF_019734195.1 Clostridium sp. K13
TACTATTTCTACTTTTGCTCCGTTGCTTAGTGAGCCTATTACTGAATGGTTTGTCCCAGCTCCACTTCTTACATTTAAAACACCATTTACTTTTATTGTTCCATTTTGTGTTGATGCTGATGAATTATCATTTCCACCATTGTTTCCTGAATCTGTTGATACTGTTACATAATCTTTACTTACATAACCATATCCACTTCCGTATTTTATCTTATACCAAGTCCCACTTGTTTCTACTATTTCTACTTTTGCTCCGTTGCTTAGTGAGCCTATTACTGAATGGTTTGTCCCAGCTCCACTTCTTACATTTAAAGCACCATTTACTTTTATTGTTCCACTTTGTGTTGATGCTGATGAACCATTATTTCCACTATTGTTTCCACTACCTGAACTTCCACTATTATTTCCTGAATCTGTTGATACTGTTACATAATCTTTACTTACGTATCCATATCCACTTCCGTATTTTATCTTATACCAAGTTCCACTTGTTTCTACTATTTCTACTTTTGCTCCGTTGCTTAGTGAGCCTATTACTGAATGGTTTGTCCCAGCTCCACTTCTTACATTTAAAGCACCATTTACTTTTATTGTTCCATTTTGTGTAGATGATGATGAACCATTGTTTCCATTATTGTTTTCGTTGCCTCCAGAATTATTTAATATTACATTATTTCTTAAATAATCCATTATTCCATTAACAATACCTTCTGCTACTTTATCTTGATAACTACTAGAACTAAGATTTTTAGCTTCTGTTGGATTTGATATAAATCCACATTCAACTAAACTTGATGACATATTTGCAGTTTTAATGACTGCATAATTTGCAGTCTTAGCACCTCTGTTAACAGCACTAGTAGATTGTATTAAATCTGTTTGTATTTCAGTTGCTAACTCTTTACTATCTTGTCTTGATGAATAATAATATGTTTCTATTCCATTGGCACTAGAACTTGTTGCAGAATTTTGATGTACTGAAACAAATATATCAGATCCGCAATTATTTGCCATTTTCGTTCTATCAGTTAATGATAAATATGTATCATCATATCTACTCATTTTAACTTGTACACCTTTTGCCTTTAATTTAGCTTCTACCTTTTGAGATATTTGTAAGTTTATTTCATCCTCGAGAACTCCATTTTGTACTGCTCCGTTATCATATCCTCCATGACCAGGATCAATAAAAACTTTATAGTAATCCCTATTCACATTTTTAATTATGCTTTTCCCATAACTAGCAGTAGATACGCCCTCATCTGTTATGCATACTTCTAAAATATATACTGTATCACCAGTTTGCTGTGATACAAATGTACTTCCTGAATTCTTTCCTACTAATTCTCCATCAACTATCTCCGCTACATTTTCATTATAAATAGTCCACCCATCGTTTATAGGTAAATTAATAGCTTCACCAACAGTTAAAATTAATCCATCTTCTAATATAACTTCTTCATTTTTATATTTTTCTAATAATTTAATTAATTCACTTTCCGAGACATTATAAATTCCTTCTGCTCTTACTATATCTGAAGGAGTTATTAATATTCCTGAAAGTATTAATAAACTTAATATTTTTAACTTATTAATATTAATCACCCTACTTTCTACTTACATATAATACATTATACATAATTTTATGCTAAAATAAACCAACTTTTAATGAAAATTTTGGGAAATTTTAAGTTTTTATTTATAATTTTACTTTTTTCTTTTTCATACAAAAAAAAATAAAATTACAATATAAGCAAAATTATATTGTAATTTTATCTAAAAACTTATTTTACTTTTTCCCATGCAATCATAACGAAATCTTTTCCAGTTTCGGACTTAATCAAATTTTCAGCTTTTTTTATAGCTTCAACTTCTTCCTTGCTAACTTGTGCAACTTTATAATCCATAAATTCATCTCCTTTAAATGATATATTATAGTTTTTGATACTTTGACTATGTATATTCATTTAAATTGATTACTATATTTTCTATTCTTTTATTATTTTAACTACTGTTCCTTCTAGTCCAATTACACTCTTATTATTTCTAATATATCCGTCTATAATTTCAACAGCTTCTTTAGATATTATTTCACCACCACAAATTAATGGAATTCCTGGTGGGTAAGGAATTAATGATTCCTTAGAAATTTTTCCTATGCTTTTAGTAATATCTATACATTCAAATTCTCTATTAAATACTTCATAAGGCTCTAACACCTTTTTAGGAATTATACTATAATAATTTTGATATAATTCATCCTTAATTAGAGATAAGTCTAATTTTAAAATAGCATTATGTATTTTTTTAAAATCTTCTTCTACATTAAATGGTGATAAAATCAATACTACTCCACCTGCAAAACTCATTTCACATTGTATTTTCATTGTTCTCATATAGTCTAATAATTTATGTCCACTATATCCTTTTGGTAGTATTAATATATATCTGCTTGAATCAAGGTTATATCCCTTAGGCAAATCATTTGATTGTAAAACACTTACTTTATTTAATTCACTTATTTTTATAGCCCATTTATCAGCTAACTCTATTATGTAATTATAATCTTTCTTTCCGTAATTATCTAAATAATATCTTGAATAATCTAATGATGACATTATTAGATATGAAGGCGATGTAGTCATAAATGCTTTTAAATAAAAATCTACATTATTATCATTATTAACTAAAAGATATGATCCTTGAGTTAGACTAGGTAATGTCTTATGGGCACTTAATACTACATAATCAGCATATGTAACTATGGATTTAGGTAGCTTTTCACTTATTCCATAATGAGCTCCATGTGCTCCATCTATAATTATTGATAATCCGCTTTCTTTTAACTCTTTCAATGTATCAAATATATCATATCCTATACCAAAATAATTTGGATAAGTCAATATTATTCCCTTTGCATTACTACATTCTTCTAATGCTTTGTATATTTCTTTTTCTGTTGGAGGTAAAAATATTCCTTTATCCTCATGAATAACAGGTTCAATATATTTTACTTTTAACTTTCTTAAAATTAATCCATTATAAACAGATTTATGACAGTTTCTTTCTACTAATACTTCATCTCCTTCATTAAATGCATCAAATATTGCTGCTAAATTTCCAGCTGTACTTCCATTAACAACAAAATATGCTTTTTTTACTCCATAAGTTTCAGCCAATAACTCTTGTGCCTCTTTAATTACTCCCTCTGGACAATGAAGATTATCTAATGGGTCAACTTCCGTAATATCTAAAAAGCCCATATTACTTACAAATTCTCTTCCTATATCATCTCTTAAAAATCCAATTCCACTTTTATTACCTGGCATTGAAAGAATAAGATTATCTTCTTTTTTATATTTTAATACTTCTTCTAATAACGGTATTCTTTTACTCATCTACATTTTTCTCCATCAACTTAATACTTCTTATACTATATTAATAAATACTATAAATAAAAACCACAAAAACTTTATTGCATATTACTTATTTTACATGGAAAGCTAATTTTGAGGTGATTTATTTATGAACTTACTTTTAAATATAATTATTGCATCATGTTTATTCTTTAATAGTAATTCTGATGATTTATCAATTAATTATCAATACCCTAGAAATATTGATGCATTAATTTTAGCTTACGATGAAATGTATAATTATAATAATAATCATTTTGTTGATAAAGAACCTTTAAGAGATTTTATAATCTTAGATATGGAATCTATCCATTTCACAGATACAACATACGAAGAACGACAAAAAGCAATTAAACACTTTGAAGAATATGGACTTATTGTATTAAATGCTTCTTTATTTAAATTAAAAGAAATTGGATTAGCTAACAATTTGGGGTCAATTAAAGTTGATGGCTATTTATTGATGATTACTAATATTAGTTCAAATGAAGCTGGTGAAACAATAGTTGAAGGCTCTAAATATCATAGTCCTGTTGGTTCTTACCAATATAAAGTCACACTTAAAGTTATTAATAATGCTTGGAGTGTTATTGATACAAACTTAATAAGTATTGCTTAACTAGGCTACTCTCATGTAAATAAAAAACTTACTACCATTATATATAGTAGTAAGTTTTTCTATTTTTATTATTTAGTAATAACTTGTATTGTCATTTTACTAAAAACCTTAATTGCCGTATCTATAATAAAGCTTACAGGCATTTTATTTAAATCTTCACTCTCATCAAGATATAATAATCCATCCCCAAACATAGTATCATAAGTAGCTATTTGCATAGCTAATCTTACACTTTGTTCATCAGCAAATAATCTTTTCAATCTAAAACTTTTTATTAATGCTTCAACATCATTCTTCTTTAATATATGCCTATACTCATCAACATTTTTTATTAACTCTTGTATAATTTCTATTGATTTATCTACATTTTCATGAGCAGTACTATAAGCAATTTTATAAACCTTTATATACTCTTCATTAGCAACCCTAGTTAATACATCATAAACTAATGAATGCTTTGTTCTTAATGTATCAAATAAGATAGAATTTACCCCTTCTCCAAAGTATTGATTGAAAACCCTTAATGCTTTTATCTCCCAATGGCTTAATTCATCAATAGGGAATATAATTTGAACCTTTGCACTATTTATATCTTCTTTCCTATCAATAAAAATTCCACTCCTAGGACTGCTAATATTTTCTTCATCTTCAGGTATTTTTTCACTTCTCCAGTCTATAAAACAATCTTCTATCATCTCTTTTACAACTTCAAAATCTAAATTTGAGATTATAGTAATAGTTGCATTATTAGCACAATAATAATTATTAAAGAAATCTATTGCATCATCTATTGTCATATTATTTAGTGACTCTTCAGTACCTATAATAGGATGCTTAAGTCTTCTATTTTCCATACAGTTATAATAAAGCTTATCTTCTGTATATTGTTCTAACTCCTCATCCCATTCTTTTAGTTCTTGCTTTATTACTTCCATCTCTTCTTTAAAACCTTCTTCAGTAAATACTGGTGCTAAAAGAATATCTGAAAATAAATCTAATCCCTTTTGTAAATCTTCACTTAATAAAGTTCCATAGAATACTACATAAGGATAGTTAGTCATGGCATTTTGAAAACCAAATATACTGCTTAATTCTTCATTTATTTGCTTTTCGCTTCTTATTTCTGTTCCCTTATATACCATATGTTCAGTAACATGAGCTACACCTAATTTTTCTCCATCACGTCCTGCTCCTGCATCTAATGATATGCATATTGAGGTTAACTCACTATTACCTTTTTTATAAATAAATTTTAATCCGTTATCTAATATATATTCTTTCATTAAATATCACCTCTTTTTTTCATTATATCATATCAATTTCATAATTCTTTTGATTGCTTTTCTTCCTTTAATTCTATGATTTTTATATAACCTATTTCTCTCTATATAATCCTGTTATACAAAAATGTTGTTAACAACATTTTTGTATAACACATTCATATATCATAAAACTAACATATACATTCTCTCATCTTTTAATATGTAATTCATAAAATTTATAAAAAAAAATTTTGTTATAACTATTTACTTTTAATTATCCCAACCCCAAATAGACCATTACCCCAAATGATAATAGTCATAATCTCTTATATATCTACTTTTTACTATATTGATAATCTTTTTGATTTTATCTTCTGCCAAGATAAATAAGAATTTATTTCTGCCTTTGAATTAATTTCAAATCTTATTTTATTTATTACTGATTTATTCTTTTTATCTTCAATATCATTTTTATATTCAAAAGCTCTCCAAGCAAAATAATGATCTAAATATTTACTAGCTACACCATTAAACTTCTTAAGCCATATCTTAAGTTTATTAGAATATGTTATATCTATATTTGAAATTTCATTATCACTTATATTAACCTTATTAATCTCATTAAACCCTTTTGCAAAAACCTTTAATCTACCATCTAAAAATCCAGCTATATACGCCTTTCTATCTAATCTTGGAATAATATTATCTCTTATATCATAAAGTCCAATAAAATTTCTTGCTGCAAATATCGGAATAATATCTAAAGATTTATTAATTGCATTAACTACTATAATTTTATCTCTTTCTTCTGAATGGTGTCTCCTATCCCCTTTAAAATTTTCATTCAAAACCAACTTTGTTAACTCAACATATGATCCTATCTTTTCAATATAATTTTTTTCACATAAATCATGTAAAAATCTATGTCTCCAGAAAAACGCTGTTACCAATGTAATATTCATCTTAGCTGCACACTCTCTTAAAGATACCCCCTTAATAAAAACCTGAAAATATTTTTCCCACATATATTTAAGCTTTTTAGAATATCTAAATGGATTATTTATATCATTGCTAAATGTTTTTCCACAACTTTCATCTTTACATTTATATCTTTGAGCTCCTTTGTAAAACCCAAACTTAATAACACTATTACTTTGGCAATACGGACATGAATTATCACTTTTTTTATTCGACTTCCCCTTATCTGGTATTGATTTGTAGTTTTCATTATTTTTATTCATTAAGATTTTATAGATATTAATCATAATTACATCACCAAAATTAATTATTAACTCATATCTATATCAATAAACATATTTGATTTATCTTTTTCTTTATTTATATAATTTTTGTAACTTATTCTAATCTTTTTAACTTTGGATATATTTTTTCTTAAATAATTATATAACAAATATAAATTTTTTTAAAAAAATAACAAGAACAAAGCATAACCTTGTTCTTGTTATTAAACTCTTATTTTATTCAGCTTTAAGTGCTATTGCACATTCAATTCTCTTCTTTTGCATTTTACATCCAATTTCGTAAGGAATATTCATATCTCCATTAAATGCAACATTATTTGCTTGACATCCACCTGAACAGTAGAATCTTGCCCAACATTCTTTACATTTTGGTTTGTTATATATATGAGCCTTTTTAAACTTCTTACCTAATTCTGAATCATAACTATCATCATAAATAGTTCCAAGCTTAAATTCTTCTCTACCAACAAATTGGTGACATGGATAAACTTCACCTTGTGGTGTTATTGCAACATATTCAAATCCAGCACCACATCCTGAAATTCTCTTGTAAACACATGGTCCACCATTTAAATCAATGTTGAAGTGATAGAAGTTGAACTCATCTCCTTCTTTCTTTCTTCTTGCCATTTCATTATATAACTTATCATAGTTTTCAAATATTTCTGGTAAGTGCTCTTCTTTTAATTCTAAGAAATGTCCTTTTTCAAGTACAACTGGTTCAATTGAAATTTCTCTAAATCCTTCATTAACCATAGCCTTAACATCTTCATAGAAATCAGTATTTGCTCCTGTAAATGTTCCTCTTACATAGTAATGTTTAGATTTATCTCTTTTTTCAATCATTCTCTTAATGTTTGGAAGTATATCATCATAAGAACCACTTCCATCAATCTTAATTCTTACATTATCATTTACTTCTTTTCTACCATCTAATGAAAGGATAATATTGCCCATTTCTTTATCCATAAAGTCCATCATCTCTTCAGTTAAAAGAGTTGCATTAGTAGTCATAGTAAATCTAATGTTTTTCTTCCAAGCCTTTTCATTTTCTCTTGCATAAGCTATTATTTCTTTAACCTTGTCCATGATCATTGTTGGTTCTCCACCAAATAAATCAATTTCAATATTTCTTCTTGGACCACTTCTCTTAACAACATAATCTATTGCCTTTTTAGCAGTTTCAACAGACATTACCCCTTTATGTCCATTGTACTCACCTTCATCAGCAAAGCAATATTTACATCTTAAATTACATCCATGAATAATATTTAAACAGACAGCTTTTATATAATCTCTATCATCCATTGATGAATGTGCTATATCTTCATACTGATCTCTTGAATATAATATATCCTCATCTATAAGTTCTAATAATTCTTCATAAGCTTCAGCTATAGTTTCTTCACCATATTTAGCTCCAAACTCTTTTATAAGTTCTTCCTTATCTCTTAGTTTATTATCATCAACTAAATCATAAACTAATTCATCTACAATATGTACAGCTCCTGTGTTAACATCTAAAACAAAGAAATTATCTCCTTGTTTAAATTTGTGTATTAAAGCCATTCCAATTCCTCCTAGCACTATTTATTGCTCATATCATATAATTTACGATATGTTATAACTATATATAACCTTAAAATAAACTTATTTTAAGGAAACACACTACTCCCTTTATGTCGTAGGTGTAAATTCGATTAACTAAATCAAAGATTTAGAATCTCATTTATGTTGAAACAATATCTTATTTAATCCAAATGTTAATTTGATAAATCAACTTAAACTAAGAATAAAGTTAAGCAGCAACCTTTTTGAAGTTACTGCTTGTCTTTAATTAGTTTTCACACTCTAAGTTAGCAACTGTGCAAGAAGTTTTGCAAGCTGATTGGCATGAGTTTGCACATTCCTTACATCCTGGTTTGCATAAGCTATTTTTGATGTTTGTTTTGTTGATTGTTTTTATGTGTTTCATGTCGAATCCTCCATATTTCAAATATAACATTGGTAATTATAGCACAGTTTCTCACGGTAATAAAGTATTTATTTTCCTAAGTCTGTACCATATTATACCTACAATAAAATATATATTAAAAATAAATTTATATTATTACTTTATTTCAAAATTAATTTAAATTTAATAAAATAATAAAACAACATTTCCATTAATACGAAATGTTGTTTTTATTATTTTCTATAAAGAAGTCTCTTTTTTTATTGCTTCTATCATGTCATCTTCAGATAAAGTTTTATCATCATATGAACTATATATATCATTTAAATGTACTGTATAATAAACATTTTTATTTTTATTTTTCTTCTCTTTTTTATTATTTTCTTCATTCTCATTTTTAGCTTTTTTATCCAAATTGTTTTTCACTAAAACACCTGCTGCAACTGATGCAACAACTGCTGATAATGCACCAAAAATTAATTTTTTGTTGTTTTTAATACTCATACTCTCCACCTCTCTGTTATAAAAATTATATACAGATTAACTATCTTAGTCAATTTATAAAATAGTTAAATTTTTATTACATATTTGAAACTTAGAATTTACTTTTCTAATAGTAAATATCTTTTATTTATATTATTTAAAATACTACTTACTATTTTGACCAAATTTCTCTCTTTCTATATCTATACTTTCTTTTATATTATTGAAATCATTCTTATTATTAGATTTAACTATATCTTCAACACTTATAATAGAAGTATTGCTGCTTTCACTTTCTACAAATATATCTTCTTCAGTTAATTTATCTTTAAATTTATTCATATTTCTTTTTCTCCTCTCTTCCTTCGAATGAGTAAGTTCATCTTGCCAAATTAAAATTTGGAGATTCACTTATAAGTATAACCTTGTTTCTATTCTTCTATCATACTCTGACCAATTTCCCGCTTCTGTTTTTTCCTTTATTTGTTCTATTTTATTCATAGTAGCATCTATTGAATCTGCAGAATTAAGAATAAAGGATTCTTCCATTCTCATTTCTCTTGGTGATCCATACTCAAGTTTTCCATGATGCTGTACTATACAGCCTTTCATTCTTATAATAAAGTCATCAGAATAAAATCCTGGATTATCATTAAATGCTTTATCTAGCATTTCTGTACCAATTACTATATGGCCTTCCATTTCCCCTCTAAGAGTATATTTAAATGGTCCATCATAATATAATTCATATATTTTCCCTATATCATGAAGCTTTGCCGCAAGAATTGCAATTTCTCTATTTCTGCAATTATATCTTTCACAAAGCATAATAGTTAAATACATAACACCTAGTGTATGTTCTGCTAATCCTCCTATATAGTTATGATGCATCGAAACTCCACCGATTCCTCTTTTAAACTTTTCTAAAAACTCTTCATTTTTAAAGAAGTAATCATTTAAAGCCTTTCCTTCTTTTGAAGTTATATACTCCTCTGTATATAATTCAAGTTCATCCATAATATCTTCTATATTCCTTTTAACTGTAGGTAAATAATCTATTGAATTATATTCATCTATAAACTCGTATTTTTTCACTTCTAAGTTTGTATCTTTTTTACCTTCTATCTGAATAACTCTACCTTCAACAATATTTCCTGATTTATTTTGTATAGTTGCTTTTATCTCCCCACTTTTATCTGCTAAAATACATACTACTTTTGTAGTGTCTCTAAAAAGCACTCTCATAACCATTAATGATGTTTTTAGTTCACTTCCATTCTTTATATCAGATAAAAATACTTCCTTTTTCATATCTTATTTCCTCCAATTACTAACTTTCCTTATAGTTTAGTGTAACCTAAAAAATATTAAAATATTTTTCTATTACTTTATAAATATTCATTTTAATAAAAAATCTTCTAAGATATATTTAAATATCTTAGAAGATTTTTCTATTTCATTCCAATTAGTATACCTATGTATTTTGTTCTTTTAATTATTTCATATAAAGCAAATGTTATAACAAATGATAATACTATCAATGTAATAATAGTAATCCATGCTGGTAACATTAATGGTAATATAAAAAATGCTAATGTTAACAATATAGTTTGGTGCATTATATATACAGGAAAAGATGCCTTATTTAAATATATAAGCACTTTATTTTCAGCATTTAAATATTTTATTCCATATCCAACAATAGTTATTATAGAAACAACTATTAAAGCAGATTTTAGCATAGTCTCAATAAGAATTTGTAAATAACCTAATTCCATATTTCTTAAACTAATAAAGTAACCTAATCCTAAAATTATAATAACTCCATTTATAAATGCAAAGGTTCTTCTATACTTAGATATAGCATTTATATAATCAATATCACCATAAGCAATATATCCAAATAAAAACATTAGTAAGTTTAAAAACAATCCTTTTCCGCCAATTCCCGGTATCATCTCTGAAATAATAGTCAATCCTATAACTAATACTATGCCTGTCTTACTTAGTAATATACCTTTTAAACTTAAAAGAATTTTCTTACCACCTATGACTTTACAACCCTTTATTACACTAACTCCTATTATAGAAATAATAAATAAAAATAGTATAAACCAAAGATGTGCAGGACTGAAGTTCCCATCAAACCCCATAAAATCGCTTATATTAGTAAAAAACTTTTTCATATGACTAAAATAGTTTATATTACTTTCACCTCTCCAAAGCCTTGCTAGATATGTTTGTGGAGGAACTATTACTATAATTCCAAATATAAATGGTATCAATAATTTTTTAATTCTCTCCATTATATATTGTAATCCACTTCTTCTCTGTAGTGCAAAATATGTTGAAGCTCCAGCTAAAAAGAATAATAGTGGCATATACCAAGTAAATGTTAATAATATAAAACCATTAGAAAATAAATTCCCTTTTTCGGTTTTAATATAAAAATCACCAAAGTCTGTGAATATTGCTGATGTATGATAAACAAATAACATTAATATACAAATATTTCTTATCCAATCAATTTCTCTTTTTCTCATTACCTCTCCTTAATTTATTAATAATTTGTAAACACATATCCTAATCTATTTTTATCATACTTTATTGTTATTTACCATACTTTTATTATAGATATATTAATTTATTGCACAATATTATCATAAAGCAAAAAAATAATGAGTTAATTGAAAATACAACTAACTCATTATTTTTATTTATTCTCCTATTCCACTCTTTTTTATACTTTCTGCAAATCCTTCTGAAAGCTTATTAATTGGCTTCTTAAGGAATAATGAAATAAGTATAAATATGGCTCCATATATTAAAAGCACTATAATATCTTTAACTAAAACACTTTGAACAACTCCACCTATTGCCTCTCTTGCAAATGAAATTGCATAAGTGAAAGGTAAAAATGGATTTATTGTTTGGAAGAACTTTGGTGTTAATTGAATAGGGAATGTTCCTCCTGATCCTCCTATTTGTAATACCAATAATACAATTCCTAAAACCTTACCTACATTTCCAAGTACAGAACACATTGAATATAAAATAAATGTGAATATAATACTTGTAAATACACTACCTAATACAAATAATAATGGATTTACACAATAAATTTTCAGTACATACAAATCTCCTATAGAAACTATTAAAGCTTGAATTATAGCTATAGTTAAGAATAAAAATAACTTTCCAAAATATTGTGACATAGGTGAATAATCTCCATGTGCTTCAACTGTTAACATTGAAGCTAATAACAATAATCCTACCCATAATGATAATACAGTGTAGAATGGAGTCATTCCAGTTCCGTAATTCCCCATTGGGAATAATTTATTTGTTATTATCTCTACTGGATTTGCAAGGAAATCACTTCTCTTTTGAACATCACTCTTTAGTAAGTTTACTATTTCTTGTAAATCAGCACTATCCTTTATTCCACCAACCTTACTAATTAAATCATTAATCATATTTTCAGCCTCTGGAAGCTTTTCCTTAACAAATTCTATTCCTTCCATTCCTTTATCAGCGCCTTGATATACAGTATTTAACAATTCAGTTACTTGTGGTAACTTCGATTCCGCTTCACTTAATACATTCATAGCATTATCAGCTACAGTATATGCATCATCAAATATACTATTTATTTTACCTACTATTTCTGAATCAAAATTGTTATAAATATTATTAGTTATATTACTAATATCATTTGAAAAAGCTATTACATTATTTAATAATGATAAATTAGGTTGTTGCCCATTAGCTATGTTATCTTTAACAGTATTTAAAGCAGTAATAGCAGAGTTAATTTTACTAGTAACAGTTTGTAAATTACTTATTATGTCATCAAACTTACCTGGACTAAACTTATTCATAGTTTCAAGAATATTAATTAATGAATTTGCACTTGTATTTATGCTATTTAACTTATCAAGTAAACTATCTATCATAGCTGGTGCATTTTCTGAACCTGCATTTATTGCATCTATTACTGCACTTGTATATTTGGATATATCATTAGATATTTCGTTTAATATCTTAATATCATTTTTAATTATAGGAGCTATATTATTTAAGCTAGTTTTTGAAGTACTTAAAAAATCTTTTACCTCACTACTTAATGTCTGTGCATTTTTAATTGTTTGCTCTATCATTGGAATATCTTCTTGAATTCCTGCAACTAATGTTTTAAGCTGTTCTGCTCCTTGACTAGCTAGATTAACAGTATCATTAATGTTTCCAAAATGTCCTTGTACATCTAATAATGCATTATAAATTGTAGTTATTTTAGGAATTTGATTTTCAAGTTCTATCCCTATCTCATTTCCTAATCCAAATATTGCATCACTTACAGTTGCTACTATTGCTTTACTTACTTTGTCTTGGACAGCACTCGCCCCTTTATCCGTAAGCTTAGGTGCAATAGCATTTATTTTTTCATTAACTGTATATATTATGTCACCCTTTTGTACATCTTCTGTTACGATTGAAGTTAGATTTTGAGAAAAATTTTCTGGTATTGTAATCATTGCATAGTATTTACCCTCTTCAACCATCTTAGTTGCTTCTTCTTCGCTAACAAACTGCCACCCCATCTGTTTGTTATCCTTCAACTCATCAACAATAGTATTACCCAAATTTATATCATTTCCATTTAAAGTAGTTCCTAAATCCTTATTTACTACTCCAACTTTTATTCCACTCGTTGCCGACTCTGCATATGGATCCCATGATGCTTTAATATTAAACCAAGCATACAAAGAAGGTAATATACATAATGCTATTACAACAATAAGCGCCCCATAATTTGTAAAGATGTTTTTTAAATCTTTTTTAAAAATTTCAAATGCACCCTTCATCTTTTTACTCCTTTGACCTTTCCTTACTTTTAAATATATATTATCACTTTGGTACTAAAATTCAAGTTTTAGTTTTCTACGGTTTTTCTGCTATTTATCCCCTTAATCATCATTTTTCTCAATATTAAAACGTTTTTTATACATTTAAAATTTATTTTTTTTAATATTTTTTAAACATGTTATTAACAATTTATTCATTTTATTTTATTATTTCTCTCTTATTTTGTTTTTTACTTTTTTTAAATTAATATACTATCTTATTTAAACTATTTTATAATTACTTAAAATTAAATATTGAAACTTCTATACTAAAATTATTTTTAGTGTATACTAAATATAGATAAATATAAATTACCGAGGAGAAAATAATGAACATGTCATTTAACGAACTTAATTTAAATTCAAATATAATAGAGGGCTTAAAACTTCAAGGAATTACTTCTCCAACTGAAGTACAAAGCTTAACTATTCCAAAAGCATTAGAAAACTTAGACATAATTGCAGAATCACATACTGGTAGTGGAAAAACTTTAGCTTACCTATGCCCTATTTTTCAAAAAATAAATACTGAAAAGAAGGAAATGCAAGCTATTATTCTTGCTCCAACTCACGAATTAGTTATGCAAATTGATGCACAAATAAAACTACTTTCAAAAAATTCAAATATGAATGTAACTTCATTAACTATAATGGGTGAATCTAATATTGAAAAACAAATAAAAAGACTTAAAGAAGTAAAACCACATATAATAGTAGGTTCAGCTGGAAGAGTTCTTGATTTAATTAAAAAGAAAAAAATATCTGCTCACACTATAAAAACTATAGTTATGGATGAAGCAGATAGCTTATTAGCCAAAAATAAATCTACAATAATTAAAGACATAATTAAAGCTACTATGAGAGATAGGCAACTTATGTTCTTCTCTGCAAGTATAAATCCTACTGCTTTAGAAATATCTAAATCATTAGTTAAAGAGGTTCACATAGTAAAATCAGAAGCTAAATCTGTTTTAAACCCTAATATTTCTCATATGTTTATTGCTTGTGAATTCAGAGATAGATTTGAAACATTAAGAAAATTATTAGCTGCAGAAAATCCTGATAAAGCAATAGTATTTGTTAATAACAGTACTGAACTTCAAAACATAAATGAAAAACTTGACTATCATAAGGTTAAATCTACTGCTATATATGGAAATGCTTCAAAGGAACAAAGACAAAGATCTATTGAAGCATTTAGAAATGGTAAGTTTAATATTTTAGTATCTTCTGATGTATCTGCTAGGGGTCTTGATATACCTGAAGTATCTCATATTATAAGCATGGACTTCCCTCAAAATCCTGATGAATACTTACATAGAGCTGGAAGAACTGCTCGTGGAACTCTTTCTGGTTCTTCAATATGCATAGGAACAAGACGTGATTTAGAAGCTATAAAGTTATATCAAAAGGCTTTTAAAATTAAATTTGAAGAAATGAGACTATATGGCGGTAACTTAATACCAGTAAAATAGTGAAAAACTAAGAGTGAAGAGTTAATTAAAAAACTCCTTAATGAGTTTAAAAAAATCGGAGGTTTTCATCCTCCACTCTTCACAATTCACTTAAATAGAAAATTTCATCTTAAATAAAACTGAATTTTCGCTACTTTCAATTGTATACTGGATATTTTCATGCTTATCTAATATTGTTCTTACTATATAAAGACCTAAACCAGTTCCTCCAGTTTTTCTATTTCTTGATTTATCAACTCTATAAAAAGCGTTAAATATTTCTCCAAGCTGATCCTTTGGAATAGTTATTCCTGTGTTTTCAACACTTAATTCACTATCAGTTAATTTAATAATTATCTTTTCCTTTAAAGGAGAATGTGTAATTGCATTCTTAACTGTATTAGTAATTGCTTTTTTTATTAATTTTTCATCAGAATTCACAAAAACATCTTCATCAATATATGTTTTTAATTCTAAATTCTTTTCATCTATAAAATACTTTAATTCTCTTATAACACTATTAGTAACCTTACTTATATTAACATTTGTAAAGTTATATTTAAATTCTCCATTTTCTCTTTCACTTAAATGTAATATTTCTTGAACTAATTCACTCATCTTTTGTGTGACTTCATAAGATTCCTTTAAATATTTATCCCTATCCTTATACTTCCCTATATTATAAATCATCCCTTCTAACTGTCCATTAATTATAGTAATAGGAGATTTTAACTCATGAGATATTGTTGCAACAAATTCTCTTCTTTCTTTTTCTAATTTTCTTTCCATTTCTATTTCTTCTGTAAGCTGTGAGTTCATTTTTTCTAGCTTTTTAAAAGACTCTTTTAAATTTTTATTCATTAAATTTAAACTATTAGATAATTCCCCTATTTCATCTTCACCATTAATCTCTATAACATTATCAAAATCCAATTTTGCCATTTTCTTAGCAACTTTATTTATCTTGATTAGAGGTTTACTTATCAAAATAGCATAAAAACTAGAAATAGTAAAAGCAATTACTATAATTGCAATAATAGCAAATGGGAAAAATAAAACAATACTGTCTTCAGCCTCATTTTCCGGACTTATAGGAAAATGTACTATCATATGATATATTTTATCTAAACTTTTTATATAAACAGCTTCATCTATATTTAAGCTACCATTTTTATTAATTAGTTGATATACAAATTGTGCTGTACTTAAACTTTCATCTATATCAAACCTTAAATTATACTTTTGAAATATTTTAAACCTTTCATAGTGTTTATGGTTATATAAGAATGGTATATTATTAGGAGAATTTGCACCTTCCCTAAATGAGGAATATAATATGCTATCAATTAAATTATCTTTGTCCTTACTTACTAAAATAATATCTAAATTATAATTATAAGAAAAATTATCTAACATATCATCTATGTCTATATCTTTGTCTTCTTCTAATTTTGTTTTTAATTGCTCAATTCCTAACTTTACAGTTTTAACCTTATATATTTCATAAACTCTTGGCATAAAGAAATATATACATATATATAACAGTGTAAATGCAAAAATTATTATTAAGCTACTCCATATAAATAATTTCTTTTTTATACTTAAGTTCTTCCATCTATTTTTCAAGAACATACCCTACACCTTTAATAGTTTTAATATAATCCTTCTTTATTTTCTTTCTTATATTTTTCATATGAGCATCTATAACTCTAGTATCTCCAAAATAATCATATCCCCATATTTTTTCAATTAACTTTTCTCTAGAAACTACCGTTGGATAACTTGATATCATTAACTTCAATATATTAAATTCCTTTAAAGTTAATTCTATCTCTTCTCCTTCAACATAAGATTTAAAGGTTTGTAATTCAAGCTTTAACCCCTCAAACCTTAACACTTCCTCTTCAACCTTTTCCCTATTCTTTCTTCTTAAAACTGCTTCAACTCTCTTAATTAATATATTAAATGAAAATGGTTTACTAATATAATCATCGGCCTTCAAGTCAAATCCCTTTATTTCATTCTCTTCATCTCCTAAGGCAGTTAAAAATATTACTGAAACTTCTTTATCTACACTTTTTATCATTTTGCATAATGAATGTCCATCAAGTCTTGGCATCATAACATCTAAAATTACTAAATCATATTCCCCTTCTTTAAATTTCTCATATCCTTCTACTCCATCATTAGCTGTTTCTACTATATAATCTTGTGAAGATAGAAACTCTACTATTAATTCCTGTATTTGATTATCATCTTCTACTACCAAAATTTTATAACTCATATGTTCCTCCAATTTTTTTCTTATATCTCTTAATTTTATCATAATACTTTTTATTGAATATTAAATTCATTTAAACTTCAGTTTTTATACTCTAATGCTATTTAAATAATTCTTATAATACAATTTTAAACCTTTTTAACTTAAATTTCATAATAACTTCTCTTTAAAAATTACTTTTTTTTAGATTATTTTAAGGTTCAATTTATAAAATCATTATGTATTATTACTTAAAGAGAAATTAAAATGCATATTACATTTAAACACAAAAAAATTTTTTACATCAATAAAATTTTATATTTTATTTGCTTATCTATACTATTTATTAGTTTATATATTATTATTCACACCTTAAAGAAACCAACATGAAATATTTCTTGGTTATATATTGAGAAACTATACTTTTTCTTTTAAATAAATTATTAAAGGTTATGTAATCAAACCATAACCCTTAATAATTTTTAAATATAATATTTTACTTTCTCATACCTGTATAAAATAGTATAGAATCTCTTAGAAACTCTGCAAGTCCATCTTGTTCTTTATCATAATACTCTTTAAAACGCTCATCATAAACATACATTTCTGCTAATCCTGCATGGGCTTCTTTTGTATAACTTGACCAAGTATATAAAAGCCATTTTTTATGAAGCTCTGCAACTTCTTGAGCCAATTCTCCCTTTGGGTTTCCTGTATTAAATGCTTGTAATAGTTTTTCATTAACTTCATTACCTAATTTAATGAAGTCATTGTAATCTTCTTCAGTCATATTTTGAAATTTTTTATTACTTTTTTCTATACTTTCATTCCCATACTTTTCTCTTATTTCTTCACCATACTTCTTTTCATTAGTATCTATTATATTTTTCTTAAAACCTTCAAATTTCTCTCTATCAGACATTTTTACTTCTCCCTCTTTTAATTGAATTGTTTTATTAACATTTTTTAAAAGCAAATCAATTTGTTTTTGCTTTTCAAGAAGTTTTATTCTATGCTCTTTTAATGCTTCAATCTCATCAAACAGTGGATTTTCTAAAATTAATTTTATTTGTTCTAAGCTTACTCCTAACTCTCTATAAAAAAGTATTTGCTGCAATTTATTAATTTCCTTTTCTCCATAAATTCTATATCCTGATGAATTAACTCTTGCCGGCTTAAGAAGTCCAATTTCATCATAGTATCTTAATGTTCTTTTGCTTATTTTAGCTATTTCACTAAGCTTCTGCACTGTATATTCCATAGAAACAACCTCCTTATATCTAAACTATACACCCTTACGCAACGTTAAGGTCAATACATTTTTTTATTTATTAATTCACGATAAAAAGCTATAAAGAATTTATCAAAATTAATATATTTAATAATAAAAAAATAAAATACCACCTATTTTTTAATAGATGATATTTTATTTATAAAATAATATATTTTATCTAAATTTACTAATGTTATTTGTTATCTCATTATCTTTAAATAAATCTGAACCTATTATAACATTATTTGCTCCACATTCTAATACCTTCATATAATTAGAAGATTTAATTCATCCATCTACATTAATATCGAAATTAAAAGACTTTTCCTTTTTAATTACTGATAATTCTTTTATTCTATTTAATGTATTTTCAATAAATGCTTGTCCACCAAATCCTGGGTTAACGCCCATAACTAATACTAAGTCTACTAAAGGTAAAACTTCTTTTAAATTATTAATAGGTGTACCTGGATTAATAGCGATACCTGCTTTTACATTATGCTTTTTTATTTCTTGTATTATTCTATGAATATGATGATTTCCTTCAATATGGACAGTAATTGAATCTGCTCCATGTTTAACAAATTCATCTATATATCTTATTGGTTCATCTATCATTAAATGAACATCTAAATTTAAATTAGTAATTTCTCTAATACATTTTAGAATAGGAAAACCAAAAGATATATTAGGTACAAATTTTCCATCCATTATATCAATATGAATAGTTTTAATATTAGGCTCTGTTTTAAATGAAGGTTGATTATATATTAAATTTAAAAGGACACAGTGCTGTGTCCTTTTTGAGTATATAT
>NZ_JAASHM010000005.1 GCF_019734195.1 Clostridium sp. K13
TGGACACATCCTTTCTTAACTAAATATTATTTTAACTTAGTTCGTCTTAATGTGTCCACTACTTTATACTAACACCATACAGTATTGCAATGTTCACATTTTAAAACATCTCTTAATAGAAAGTTAGTGCTGTGAATTGTAGTTGATGCTTCTCTTTGTAATCTAATTTGTTTAGCTTTATCCCATATATCTTGAGAAATTATAGCCCAATCTTCATTATAATCAGCATATATAAATTTATCTTCAGAATTTCTATTAGGCTTTCTTTTCCCTCCACGTTTATTATAAGCTTGAAATCCTTTGTATACTGGATTTCTTAAGATACTTAGAATGGCATCAGTAGACCACTTACGTGAGTAAATAGAGTTAAGTTTTAGATTTTTGATTTCCGCAATTATCTCACTGGGAATATATCCCGTCGTATATAAATAAAATATTTTATTAACAATAAAAGCTTCTTGATAACAAACTTTTAATTTACTTTGGGATTTATTTTTCTTCTTGGTATTAGGTATTTGTTGTAATGTATATCCAAATGGAGGCTTTCCACCTCCCCAAATACCATTTCTAGCATTAATTTCACAACCTTCAGTTACTCTAGTAGATATTTTAAAAGCTTCTATATTAGCAAAACAAGAAAACATATAATCTAAAAATTTACTACCTTTTTCTGAGTTATTAGTACTTTGTTCAGTAGGGCAACAATAATGTATTTTAACTTTAAATAGTTTTAGAGTAGTTAGAATTATAAATGTTTGAAATTCATCACGAGAAAGTCTATCATGAGAATAAACACATATATCAGTAAATTTGTTTAGTTCAGCATCGCTTAACATTCTAATTAACTCAGGTCTATTAAGTAATTGCCTAAAGTCGTATTTTTCAGGATAGTCCTCATTATTTTTATTATGTTGTATGGGAATTGATGCACTCATCGTTTCATCATAAATTATAGTTTTTACATTAAAGTTATTAAAATTAGAAGATATATAAGTGTTTATAACTTTTAATTGATTTGGCTTAGAATTATTTCCATCTTGCTCATCAGTTGATACACGCACATATACAGCTATTGTTTTTTGCTGTAACTTCGTACTGGATACTTCCTGAGAGTAATTCTGATTTATTATCATATGATATTATCACCTCCTTGATAAGTCCATTAAGCAGACTACTATAGGTATCTTCGTTATTTAAAATATTAAAAATTAATAATCTTTTAAGTTCTTGCCTTTTTTTCCCTATACTTAGTGATAGATTTTCATTATTTAATACAGGTTCTTTTAAGTCTTCAATAAGAGCTTTTTTACATTCATGATTAGCAATTAAATTTAATATTTTTTCTATAGATTGAGTATTATCATAAATAGATGCTTCTATAAATTCATCAGGGTTAAGTATATATTTGTCTGTTAATTCATCATTTCTTTTGCTAAAATAATTTAATTTTTTATTTAGTCTAGAAATGTTTAAATTTAATCCTTCAATAAATTTATTGAATGTATTTTTACCATCTAGAAGAATCTCATCAATAATACTTGATAAAACTAATTCTAAGACAGTATCCTTATGATATTTATGACATTTCTTATTATTGCAAGATAATATTCCAGGTTCAATAAGATACAATTTTTTTCCACAACTACATTTAAGTTTATCTTTAAATATGAAATGTGGAGTTAAATCCTTTTTATCTATTTGTAATTTATAGATATAGCAATAAACAGACTCAAATATATCTCTATTAATAAAACCATCAATATTGGTGGTTTCATTAAATGCAGTATAGTCTAACAAAAAAGTATTAAATCCTTCTACTATGGCTTTATCAGGTATTGAAGAGTGATTTTTTTTATTTCTTGGTATTATATATAGCAAGCCTGTATAAACAGGATTTAATAATATATCTTTAACATATGAGCCCAAATTTTTTTTGGATGAAAACACAGTAATAAAATTATTAAGTTGAAATTTAAATAAATCATGAGAGTTATATGTTTTTAATAATTTAATTAAATCTTTTATTAAGGTAATATCATTTTCTTTTTTGAGTGTATATAATATAGTATTTAGACCATCAATAGAAAAATTATTTGAAGCTTCGATAGCTAAATATAAGACATTTTTACCAAGTTTGCTATATTGCATTTGTTTATAAGTCTTAACATATTCAATTGAAGATTCAAATAAATAATTAATAAATTTACTTTCTATAATATTTATTGAGTACTCTTTAGAATTTGGAACTTTTGAATATCCTAGGGGAATACCACCACCACTAGAATATTCACCGTTAGCTCTACTTATAGCTTTACCTAAATCAGTTCTAGATTTAATATTTTCAGCTTCATGTATAGCATTTAACAATTCCATCTTTATAACAGTGTCTGAAAATGGAGAATTAATATCAAAAGTAGTACCTTTATCAGCGAATATTAGCTTTATATTGTACTTATTTAAAAATTCTTTTGTTTGTATCCAATCATCATATCTACGAACTAATCTATCTAAGGTTGATACTATCAAAGTTTTAAATCTACCAGCTTTAGCATCACAAATTAAGCTATGAAATTCTTTACGTTCATATATTGGAATTTGAACAGCAGTAACCTTTTCGTAATAAAATGCATATAAAGAAAGATTGTTTTTGGTAGCAATCTCCATACATTTATCAAATT
This sequence comes from Clostridium sp. K13, assembly GCF_019734195.1. Taxonomy (GTDB): domain Bacteria; phylum Bacillota; class Clostridia; order Clostridiales; family Clostridiaceae; genus Clostridium. The sequence goes on from NZ_JAASHM010000005.1 coordinate 2,679, forward strand.
GATTTTCTTTGGTATTAGTATCAGAACTATGAGATTTTCTTGCATATATAGCACACATTTTAGAGGAATCAATATAAGTATTTTCACTTTTAATATTTTTCTTACGCATAATATAAACCTCCTTTATTAAAAGTATAAATTAGCGACTATAAGTTTTATATTAAGTTGTTTTAGCAATAACTTTAAATTTAAATATTCATTATAATTTCTGGTTAATCTATCTATAGAAGGAACTATGATTGTAGAAAATTTACCCATCTTAGCATCATTAATTAGTTTTGAAAATTCAATTCTAGAGTATAAAGAAGTATCTTTACTAATTGAGTCATCATTATAAATTTTAAAAAGTTTAAGATGCGTATAATTAAGACATTTTTTACAATCTTCAAAGTGAGTTTTAAGATTTTTAGTTTTATCGAAAGATAGTTTAGTATATATAACAGCTAAATCATTAGAAGTATTAGAAGTAGTTAACAAAGTTAAATTCATAAATATCACTCCTTAAAAATAAATTTAAATTAGATAATTCATTCAATATATTGAATAAATTATCTAAAAAAATATAAAAATAAACTTATTGTAATTTAAATATGTTAGCTCTTAGTGCCATAATTAAAAATAGCTTCGGAAACAGCTTTTTTTATACAGTAATCATCTGTATTAATTCCAGTCTTAACTAATAATTCAGTATCAATTGGTGTTAGTATAAAGTAGTGGACACATTAAGACGAACTAAGTTAAAATAATATTTAGTTAAGAAAGGATGTGTCCATTATGGGAAAGGGCAGAAGATACGATCAAGAATATAGGGATATGATAGTAGAGTTATTTAAATCAGGAATGAGCTTAGCAGAGTTAAGTAGCGAATATGGCATTGCAAAATCAACAATTAACGGCTGGATTAAAGATGTAAAAGAAATTAAAATAGATGAAAATGAAGTTATGACATTAAAAGAAGTAAAAGCTTTAAGAAAAGAAATGGCAAGAATTAAAGAGGAAAATGAAATATTAAAAAAAGCTATGGCCATATTTGCAACAAGAAATTAGATGAAGTGATAGAATTTATAAATAATAATAAAAGCAAACATGATATTAAGACTATGTGTACCGTTCTAGGCGTAGCCAGAAGCACATATTATAAATCTTTTGATAAAACTAAATCTGCAAGAGAACTAGAAAATGAGGAATTAAAATCAGCTATTAAAAGGATATATAAAGAGAATAAAGGCATATATGGTGCTCCTAGAATTCATTATATACTTGGTATAGAAGGCTTCAATGTATCATTGAAGCGAGTTCAAAGACTAATGACTAAACTTAACCTTTGTGCAGTAACTGTAAAGAAATACAAGCCTCATTCAAGTAAAAAGGTAGTAGAAGATTTAGAAAACGTTTTAAAAAGAGACTTTACAACTACTTGTATTAATGAAAAATGGGTAGGAGATATTACATATATTCATACTAGTAGGGATGGTTGGTGCTATTTAGCTTCAGTTCTTGACTTACATTCTAAAAAAATAATTGGCTACGCTTTCGGTAAAAGAATGACTAATGATTTAGTTGTTAAAGCTTTAAAAAATGCTTATTACAATCAAAATCCTAATAAAAATAAGCATATAATATTTCATACAGACTTAGGATCTCAATATACTAGTAATGATTTAAAAGAGCTATGTAAAGAGTTTAATATTATACAATCATTTAGTAAAAAAGGTTGTCCTTATGACAATGCTTGTATAGAATCTTTCCATTCTTCAATAAAGAAGGAAGAAATCTATAGAAATACATATCGTACCTTCGAAGAAGCCAATATAGCTATATTTAAATATATTGAAGGTTGGTATAACAGAAAAAGGATACACTCTTCTATTAATTACATGACACCAGAACAATGTGAATTATTAGCTAGAAGTGCAGCATAAAAAAGTTTGACTTTTTGTGTCCAAAATATTGACATAAGACCAGTTAGATATAGTTATATATGCGGAACCAGCTAATAAAGTATACTTGCAAGGAACTATAGCAGCAATATCAAATTCAATTACAGTTGCTGTATTAGGAACTATATTATTACATACTTATGCTAAAACTAAGATAAAAACAGGTAGTTTAGATAGAGAAGATTAATTAAAATTTAAGATAAAAGATGAAAATTAATTATATTACATATAAAAACGAGGGAGATTTGCTATGAAAAAACCTGTAATTGAGTTCGAAAATTTTACATTTCAATACAGAGCTCAAGCAAAGCCAACATTAAAAAATATAAATTTAACTATATATGAAGGTGAGAAGGTACTTATTGTTGGGCCATCTGGTTCAGGAAAAAGTACATTTTCTAACTGTATAAATGGTCTTGTTCCTTTTTTACATGAAGGAACAATAACAGGAAGCTTAAAGATTAAAGGTAAAGAAAGTAAGAATTCAAGCATTTTTGAATTATCTAATACAGTAGGTACTGTATTACAAGATCCAGATGGACAGTTTATAGGACTTACAGTAGCTGAGGACATTGCTTTTAAGTTAGAAAATGATTGTGTATCACAAGAGGAAATGAAGAGAAAAGTAAGGCTTGTTTCAAAAATTGTAGATATAGATAGTCATTTAGATTCTGCACCTTACAGTTTGTCAGGTGGACAAAAACAACGTGTAACATTAGCGGGAGTTATGGTTTCGGATGTAGATATATTATTATTTGATGAACCACTTGCAAGTTTAGATCCAGCTACTGGGAAGAATGCAATCGAGTTAATAAATCAAATACAAAAAGAAAGCAATAAAACGATATTAATAATAGAACATAGATTAGAGGATGTATTACACTCATCTATAGATAGAATAATTGTTATTGATTCAGGAATTATTGCTGCAGATATAACTCCTGAAGAATTATTAAGTTCTAATATACTTAATGATATAGGAATAAGAGAACCTCTATATATTACGGCTTTAAAATATGCTGGATGTAAAATTACACCTGAAATTAAACCGGAAAATATAAATTTATTAAAAATAGATGAATCTATAGATAAAATAAAAAATTGGTACAATGAAACAAAAGAAGAAGTAAAAGTTAGTAATAAAGAAGTATTACTTGAAATGGAAGATGTAAAGTTCGGTTATGAAAAAGGTAAGGAGATTTTACATGGAGTTTCATTTAAAATTAATAAAGGTGAAATGGTAAGTGTAGTAGGAAAAAATGGAGCAGGAAAATCTACTATATCTAAGTTAATATGTGGTTTTTATAAACCAACTTCAGGAAGAATATTATTTAATGGGCGAGATTTAATAAATGATACTATTAAAGAACGTGCTGAGAAAATTGGTATGGTAATGCAAAATCCAAATCAAATGATATCAAAAACTATGATTTTTGATGAAGTTGCTTTAGGATTGAAGGTTAGAGGAGTTTCAGAAAGTGAAATAAATAAAAGAGTTATTGAAACACTAAAAATATGTGGTTTATATCCATTCCGTAATTGGCCAATTTCTGCACTAAGTTATGGACAAAAAAAACGTGTTACTATTGCATCAATACTAGTTTTAAATCCAGAAATAATTATTTTAGATGAGCCCACAGCAGGTCAAGATTTTAAGCATTATACGGAGATTATGGAGTTCTTAAGAGAACTAAATAAAAAAGGAGTAACTATTGTAATGATTACTCATGATATGCATTTAATGCTTGAATATACTAATAGAGCAATTGTTTTGGCTAATGGGTTAAAGCTAGCTGATGATACAGCAGCCAATATTCTTACTGATAAAGAGGTAATAAAGGAATCTAATTTAAAAGAAACTTCTTTATATGAATTAGCAGTAAAAACAGGGTTAGAAAATCCAAGATTATTTGTTAAAAAGTTTATTGATTATGATAGGAGGGTTAGACAAAAATGAATACAATGTTAAGTTATTCAGAAATAGATTCGCCTATTCATAAGCTGACGGGTGCTGCAAAATTGATAGCATTAGTTTTATGGGCAATAGCTTCAATGATAACATATGATACTAGAGTGCTTGTAGGAATGTTTATTATAAGTATTATTGTATTTAAGCTTTCTAAAGTAGAATTTAAAAAAATTGCATTTGTAGTATATTTTATATTAGTATTTTTACTAATAAATAATATAGCTATATTCATTTTTTCACCATATGAAGGGGTAGAGATATATGGAAGTAGAACAGACTTGTTTAAAATAGTAGGTCCATATACAGTTACAGTTCAACAGTTATTTTATCAATTTAATATAACTCTTAAATATTTTTCAATAATACCTATGGCATTATTGTTTATGGTTGCTACAAACCCAAGTGAATTTGCGGCTTCGTTAAATAAAATAGGAGTTAATTATAAGGTAGCTTATTCAGTATCTATAGCTTTAAGATATATTCCAGATGTTCAAAGGGATTATCAAGATATATCATTTGCACAGCAAGCAAGGGGAATAGATACATCAAAAAAAGAAAGTTTTATTAAAAGAATAAAAAATTCAGCAGCTATCTTAATGCCACTTATTTTTTCAAGTCTAGATAGAATAGATACAATAAGTACAGCCATGGAATTGAGGGCATTTGGAAATAAGAAAAAGCGTACATGGTATAGTGAAAAGCCTTTTAAGAAAAATGATTATATTGCGATTATTTTAGTTGCCTCTATATTAGTTATTGCTATAATTGCTAATATAGCTAATAAAGGACGTTTTTATAATCCGTTTATTTAAATAAGAAAAGTTAGTACTATAAAATTTTATGGTGCTAACTTTTTTTATATTTTTAATTTAATGTAGAAATCAAATAAGGAAAAAAATTCACAAATAGCCATAAATTATAGTTGTATTGTAACTCTTTTGTAATTTAATTTAGCACTTATATAGGTATAATATAAAGTATAGAGATATGTAAGAGGTAGATAGGGGGAATTTAAGATGAACAAATCAAAAAAGTTTACAAGAAAAAAACTTAGCAAAAAAAGAAAGATTATAATAAAAAATAGTATTGCAATAATAGTTTTAGTAGGTGTTTTGTTTGGAATAAAAAACTTATATAATGATAATGAAGATACAGAAGTTGTTGCCAGTCAAAACATAAATATAAAGGAAGAAAATGAGTCAGAGGAAAGTAGTAATGCTAAGGTTGATGGTGAAGAATCTAATATATCTAACAAAGAAAATGTTAATACTGCTACAAATAAACAAGATATAGTATATACTTCTTATGAAAATGATTTATATGCAGATAATGCTAAAGATATAGAATGTATGCTTAGTAAATGGAATTATTTAAGAGAAGATGGAAAGAAAATTGCATATCTTACTTTTGATGACGGACCTTCTACTGAGGTAACACAGCAAATTTTAGAGACTCTTAAAGCTAATAATACAAAGGCTACTTTCTTTGTGTTAGGAAGTAATGTTGAGAAAAGTGATACACAAAAAGAATTGTTAAAAGAAATGGTTATGGAAGGACACGCCATTGGAAATCATGGATATTGTCATGATTATAGTGTCTTATATCCAGGCAGAGTTGCGGATCCTACTGCGTTTATAAATGATATGAAAAAATCAGAAGATATAATGAAATCAGTTTTAGGTGAAGATTTTACTACTAATGTTATTAGATTGCCTGGAGGACATATGTCCTGGAATACGAAAGCGTTAGATCCTATTCTAGAACAAAACGGTTATAGTTACATAGATTGGAATAGTTTGAATGGAGATGCAGAAAGTAACGGTAGAACAGTTGAGCAATTAGTAAGTAGATTAAAGGGTTCAGTAAATGATTTAGCAGGAAATGATGATGTTTTAGTGGTGTTAATGCATGATACAAATGCAAAGGAAACAACAGCACAAGCATTACAACAAATTATAGACTATTTAAAGTCTTTAGGATATGAATTTAGAACTCTGAAGTAAAAAAGTTTTAAATACTGGATGAATTAATTATTTATCCAGTATTTTATTTGTATATATTAGAAAATATAAATAAAGAAAGTAAGTCTATAAAACTGAAAGGAAATTGGCATGAAAAAAATATTAATAGTTGAGGATGAGGAAAGTATAAGAGGGTTTTTAAAAATAAATCTAAAGAGAAATGGGTTTGAAGTTTTAGAAACTGATAATGGAGAGGAAGGTTTAGAAATAGTAGAGAGAGAAGAGCCGGATATAGTAATATTAGATGTTATGTTACCAGGAATAGATGGGTTTGAGGTATGTAAAAGAGTAAGAGAAAAACAAGAGAGCATAGGAATCATAATGCTGACAGCAAAGGGACAAGAGATGGATAAAATAATAGGTCTTGAATATGGGGCAGATGATTATATGGTAAAGCCATTTAATCCTATGGAATTATTGTTAAGAATAAAAGCTATATTAAGAAGAATTGGAAAAGATGATGAGAAAAAGGTTTTAAAAGAGGGGATATTCACTGTAGATATATATGGAAAGAAAATTTTTAAGGGTGATGAAGAGATAGATTTAACGCCTAAAGAATATTCACTTATTAAAATATTCATAGAGAATCCTAATAGAGCCTTTTCAAGAGATGAATTACTGGATTTGGCTTGGGGGAAAAATTATTTTGCAGATTCAAAGATTATAGATGTTAATATAAGAAGACTTAGAAGTAAAATAGAAGATTCATCATCCAAACAAGGATATATAGAGACAATATGGGGATTTGGTTATAGATGGAGAGGAGAAGAGTGTGAAGAGTATACGAAGTAAGTTACTAAAGAATTTCCTTATAGTAATAATATTAACAGTTTTAATACTAGATATATTAACTCTGTTATGTTTAAAGGGATATTATTATAAAAATACTCAAAATACTTTACTTAATCAACTGGAATCATCTATTAAATTTTATCAAAAATATTTTTCAAATAATAAATTAATGGAAAATATATATGAAAATGTTGATGTTTTTTTGAATACTAATGATGAACAAATTGAAATATTAGATTCAGATGGAAATTTATTAATGGATTCATATGGGGTAAGAGATGCAGAACTTTTAAGCACACCAGATATTGCAAAGGCTAAAGCTGGTGAGGTAGGGGTTTGGACTGGAAAAGTAAATTGTTATAATGATAAGGTAATGATAGTATCTAAAGCTATTACCTCTAAAATAGATATTAATGAAAGAATTGGTATAGTTAGAATTATTTTTTCATTAGAGGAAGTACATAAAATAATAGATTCATTTAGTATATTATTTTTAGCTATTTCTGTAATTGTGGGTATGCTAGGAATAATAATGAGTTTAATAATAGCTAGGGATATAGTATATCCAATAAAAAAAATAACAGAGGTTGCTAAAGAAATGGCAAAAGGGAATTTAAATATTAGAAGTAATATTACTGATAATATTGAAATTGCTCAATTATCAAAAACATTGAATTATATGGGGTGTGAAGTTGAAAAAAGAGAAAAATTAAAAAATGAGTTTATATCATCAATTTCTCATGAACTAAGGACTCCGTTAACATCAATTAAAGGATGGGCTGTTACATTAAAATATGATTGTAGTGATATGGAAACAGTAGCTTTAGGCCTTGATATTATTGAAAAAGAAAGTGATAGGTTAACTGATATGGTTGAGGAGTTACTTGATTTTTCAAAACTTATAAACGGTGTTATTACATTAAATGTAAAAGAAAATGACGTGAAAAGTTTTATTGAGTATATTGCAAATTATATGAGACCAAGAGCTGATAGAGAGAAAAAAAGGTTTATAATAAATATAGATAAAAATGTTGGTAAAGTTTATTTTGATGAAAATAGGATTAAGCAAGTTTTAAGTAATATTATAGATAATGCTTTTAAATTTACTGGTGAGCATGGAGAAATAATATTAAGTGTTAAGAGAGAAAATGGTAATTTGGTGTTTATAGTAAAAGATAATGGAAGTGGAATCAGTATTAAAGATTTACCAAGAGTAAAGGATAAATTTTATAAGGGCAAAAATAGTAAATCTAGGAATGGAATAGGCTTATCTATATGTGATGAGATAGTAAACTTACATAATGGAAGCTTAGAAATCGAAAGTAAGGAAAATGAAGGGACAGAAGTAGTTATTAAAATTCCATTGAATCAGGGAGAAATATAGTATGAGTAGAAAATTTTTGTTAATATTTTTTTTCATTATAATATTACTTTTTGGGGGTCAGGCGAAGAGTATTAGTGAAGAGAATAGTGGGATTTTTAATTTTATTGGAACCTGGAGAATTGAATCGCTAGAAAAACTAGGTGATAAAGAAGATGATGAGGAGGATTTAGCGTATTTAATTGGTGATGAAATACAGTTAGATAGTAATAAAGTTAATATTCTAGGGATTTATAAACAAAATATTCATTACAAATTAAAAGCTGTTCAGGGGGATTACATCATTTCTTATGAAAATAGCTTAACAATGAATGAGTTTATGAACGGTAGAGAAATGGTAGATTTAATATCTATAATTGATAAGAATCAAATAATAGGAGAATTCTTTTTAAATTCTGATACTGAAATGATATTACTATATAAAAGTAATCTGATTAAATTAAGGCGTATAAATAAAAGTGCTAATTTTGATGATATCAAAAATGATGTTGTCATAGGAAATGAAACTCAAGAGGAAGAGTTTGATGCAAAAGAAGGAATTATGTTAGGTATTAAAACTCCAAATAAGGAAATAGATGAAGGAATATATAGCAATGAGAAATATAGAACTTTATGGATATCTCATGATAATTGGAAAATAGGAAATGTTTATGAAAAACCAAATATTATTTTTCCGAGATTAAATGGAATATGGAAATTAGAAGTTAATCAAAAGAATAGTAATGGCTTTGAATATGATGAATTTCAGGTTGGAAAATATGACGAAAAATTAAAAGATAATACAGTAGGAAAGTTAAATTTAGATAAAAGTGAGTATAAGACCATAAAATTTGTTGGAAATGATTATATTGCAATAGGAAAATATCAAGGAAATTCTTTTATGGGAAATTATCCAATTTATCAAATAATACCTGTAAATAATATTAACATTGAAAATGGTTTACAGATAGATGAGATATTTACAGGAATTGAAAAGGAGAAATACTTAGAAGAATTTCAAGGAGAAATTAATAGTTTATCCCAGGAACAATTAGAGCAATTAAATATTTCATCAATAAATTATAATAATTTGGCAATAGAACGAAGGATAGGACGCTGGATGTTTGTAGCTAATTTATTACCAAGAGATATTAATGAAGCAGGGGAAAGTTTTAAAATATCAATACTACCTGATAGTAGATTTATAAATTATAATTCTCTCTATATGTCTTGGAAAGCACTAAAACAACAATTAGGATTTTTTAAGGATGTATTTATATCTCCATTAGGAAAAATTGCATTAGTTCAATTTTATGATTATATAGCGATTTATAAAATAGAGAATGGAAATTTGATAACAGAGCCATTAGAAATGATTCCTATAGGTGAAAATGATGAAATAATAATGTCTGAATGGTCTAGTGGAAGTTATGTAGAACAGTGGGAAAAGGCATTTGTTGATGGGGAGTTAATAATAGAAAATTAATAAAAGTATACTTATGAGAAATATACATAATGTTTTTTTTGATAAAAAATTAATAAATTGTATAAAAGTGTTGTAATATGAAATATATATGGTATAATTAAAAAAGAAGTCAAAAATATTTGACTAATACAAGCACAAGATTTAAAGTAGATTAATAAAATTTCTCCTATTCAAGAGATATGTTATTAACCATGATAAATCTTAAGAAAATGGAGGAATTTAAAATGGCAGATAAGACTATCGTATGCAGAGACTGCGGAAAAGAATTTTTATTCACTGAAGGAGAGCAAGCTTTCTACAAAGAAAAAGGATTCGATAACGAACCAGTAAGATGCGTTGAGTGCAGAAGAGCAAGAAAAGCTCAAAACAACAGAAAGTAATTGAATTTTCAAGACTATAAGATTTATTCTTATAGTCTTTTTTTATAGAAAAAATTAATATAGTATAAAATATATTTATATAAAAATAATGAATTTATATCATGGTTGATGAAAAATATGGTAAAATATATAAGTCGTATAGTTTATTAATAGGGGGCAAAAAAATGAATAGAAATACAGTAGATAAAAGAAAAAAATTCCCTAAAAAGAAAGCAATAATTGGTTCAATTATAATCTTAGTAATAGTAGCTATAATTGGTACAATTATGGGATATTTTAGTTATGTAAAAAGTAAAATATATACAGAGCCTAATGAAGTAAAATTAAATACTGTAGAGAAGAAAAGCGAAGATGATGTAGATTATAAAGAAGTAGAGGGAATTACTAATGTATTATTAGTTGGGACAGATGGAAGAGATTTAGAGGAACCTGCAAGAGCAGATTCTATTATAATTGCAACATTGGATAGTAATAATAAAGAAATAAGATTAACTTCATTATTTAGAGATACACTTGTTGATATTGAAGGATATGGAGCCAACAAGTTAAATGCAGCTATGGCTTTTGGGGGAATAGAATTATTAAAGGATACAATAAGAGAAACATATGACATAAGTATAGATAAATATATAATAATAAATTTTTGGGGGTTTGAAGCTATAATTGATCAGATTGGCGGATTAGAAATAGATGTTAAAGATTATCAATTAAAGGAATTAAATAAGTATATCGGAGAATCTACAGGTGGAAATGACTGCCCCGTTACAGAAACAGGATTACAATTATTAAATGGAAAACAAGCATTATCTTATGCAAGAATAAGAAAAGGTGTTGGAGATGAGTTTGAGAGAACTGAAAGACAAAGAGAAGTATTATTTAAAGTTGCAGAAAAGTTAAGAGAAACAAAACCAACAAAATACTTAGGAATTGTTAATAGCATGTTAGATTATATAAATACTAATATAGATATTATGGATGCTATAAATATGGCATATACAATTTATAAATTTCCTAGCTTAGATACAAAGCAAATTCATATTCCGCTTACAGAATTATCTGATGATATGAAATATGGCGGAGGAATTGGTTGGGTATTTATAATGGATAGAAAACAAAATACTGAAATTTTACATGATTTTATATTCAATGATATAGAACCAGATGAAAGTAATTTTGATTATAACTCTTTAAGAGAAGCTCTTTATGAATATAAAACTGGAGAGTGGAAGGAGGATTATGAAAATGATTATGATAATAACAGCAATCAAGAAAGTATAAATGAAGAAGACGAAGAAGAAGTTAGTGGTGAATGGGATTAATTAAGATAGAAAATTGTTTGTAGTTATTAAATTACAAACAATTTTCATTAATTAAATTATTTTATATATAAAAATAATATTAAAATGTATTTATTTGTAGATAAGGATTGAAAAATAGTATACAATTGATATATAAGTCGGAAACGTTTCCGAAAATTCTTATCCAATGGACAAAGTTTATAGAGGGGAGATAATAAAATGAGTATTAAAATGGAATTTAATAATGATTTTGATAAAATATATGGTTATAACGGAGAATTAGGAGCAATTTATAATAAAGATAGATGCAAATTTATATTATGGGCACCTACAGCAACTAATGTTCAAATAGCGTTGTATGGCGATGATGGATATAAATATAATTGTGATGCTAAAGAAGTTTATTCTATGAGTAAGGGGAGTAATGGAACGTGGATAATTGAGTTAAATGGAGATTTGAATGGTAAATATTATAATTATTTAGTTAATGTAGATGGAAAAATTAACGAAGTGGTTGACCCTTATGCTAAATCGGTAGGTGTTAATGGAAATAGAGGAATGATAATAGATTTAGAAAGTACAAATCCGGAAGGATGGCAAGGGGATAAAAAACCAGAGTTAAAGGATCCTACTGATTCAATAATATATGAAGCACATATAAGAGATTTATCTATTGATGAGTCTTCAGGAATAGATAATGATTATAAGGGGAAATTTAAAGCATTAACTATTAAGGATTCATGTATTCCAGGAACAAAAATTAAAACTGTAATAAATCACATAAAGGATATGGGGTTTACTCATATTCATTTATTACCAGCATTTGATTATGGATCTATAGATGAAACTAAGTTAGATGAGCCACAGTTTAACTGGGGATATGATCCTAAAAATTATAATGTACCGGAAGGTTCTTATTCAACAAATCCTTATTTGGGAAATGTTAGAATAAAAGAGTTTAAAGAAATGGTTAAGTCATTACATGAGGCAGGAATAAGAGTTGTAATGGATGTTGTTTATAATCATACTTATAATCTAGAATCTTGTTTAAATAAGGCTGTTCCGGGATATTACTATAGACAAGATGAAGAGGGGAATTATAGTGATGCTTCAGCTTGTGGTAATGAAACAGCATCAGATAGATATATGTTTAGAAGATATATGGTGGATTCTGTTGTATATTGGGCTAAAGAATATCATATTGATGGATTTAGATTTGACTTAATGGGAATACATGATATAGAAACTATGAAATTAATAAGAGAAGAATTAAATAAAGTAGATCCAAGTATAATTGTATATGGTGAAGGTTGGATGGGAGGCCCAAGCCCTTTAAAGGATAGTGAAGCAGCGTTAAAGAAAAATACCTATAAGTTTGATGAATTACAAATAGCAGCATTTAGTGATGACTGTAGAGATGGAATAAAAGGACATGTTTTCTATGAAGAAGAAGCTGGATTTGTAAATGGTAAAGAGGGACTTGAAGAAACAATTAAGTTTGCTATAGTAGCATCAACACCTCATAAAGAAGTTGATAAAACTAATATAGTATATTCTGAGGAATTTTGGGCTAATGAACCGTATCAAACAGTAACTTATGCATCAGCACATGATAATTATACTTTGTGGGATAAACTTCAAATAGTATCGCCACATTGTACAGAAGAAGAATTAATAAAGATGAATAAGTTAATAGCTGGAATAATACTTACTTCACAAGGTATAAGTTTTATACATGCTGGTGAGGAAATGGCAAGAAGTAAAGTTGATGAAAGTGGGAAGTTAGTTGAAAATAGTTTTGCATCCTCTGATAAGGTGAATGGAATTTGTTGGGATAGAAAAGTTAAGTATAAAGAGTTAGTTGAGTATTATAAAGGGTTAATTTCTTTAAGAAAAGAGTATAAAGCTTTTAGAATGAATAGCAATAAGGAAATACAAAGAAATATCCACTTCTTAGAAAAAGGAAATGAGTTCGAGGCTGATAATTTAGTTGCGTATTTAATAGATTCTAAAAATATTGATAATAAGTGTTCTAAAATAGCAGTTATAATAAATGCTAATGAAAAAGAAGAAACTATTAAGCTTAATGAAAAAAATTGGGGAGTACTTGTTGATGAGAAAAAAGCAGGAACTGAAATTATTGAAAGGATAGATAGTGATGTAGTAATGGTTCCAGCAAAATCAATAAAAGTATTAATAAAATAATATACTAAATATATAGGCAATAGAATAAATTATATAGGATGTGGTTTTTATTAAAATTAATAAACTACATTCTATATTGTATTTAAAATTGATAAAAGGGGTGAGACTTATGGGTATGAATATGATAGTTTATCAAATAGTCAATGAGTTTAAGCGATTAGATGAAGTAGTTGCTATAACTTTAGCAGGATCATGTGCAAGTGGAAGAAAGGATAATTATTCAGATATTGATATAGATATAATTACGGAAAAAGATATACCAATTGAAAAAAGAGAATTAATTGGTAAGAAGTTTTCGGACTTAATGGAGATAAATAATACGTTTTGGGGTACTTCAGATGAGTTTATATTGAGAAATTCATCAATACAAGTTGATATAGCTTATTTTGAATTTAGTTGGTTAAAGAATCAATTGGAAAATGTTGTGGGAAAATATAATGCATCTATAGGATATACAACTTGTTTTTGGAATAATGTAATTAATTCGTTAATAGTTTTTGATAGATATAATGAATTTAAGGATCTACAAGAGAAGTATACTGTAGATTATCCAGATAAGCTTAAACAAAATATAGTTAATAAAAATTATCCTATATTAAAAAAGAATTTATCAGCATACTATAATCAAATAGAAAAAGCAATAAATAGAAAGGATTTAGTCAATTTAAATAATAGAATATCTGCATTTTTTGATAGTTATTTTGATATTATTTTTGCTGTAAATGAAATTCCTCATCCAGGCGAGAAAAGGCTTTTGAGTATAGTTAATACTTCGTGTAAGAAGATACCTAATAATTTATTGAATAATATTGAGAGTTTAATTAATAATATTAATAAATGTAATGAGAGGATATTAGAGGATATTAATAATCTTGTTAAAGAGTTAGAAATAATTCTTAAAGAAGAAAAATTAATAAGTTAAAGTGGTAATGTTTACAGTTGTGTTTATGATTGGTATAATTAGTATGATAGAATATTATGTAAATACGTTAATGGAGGGGCAATAATGAGAATACAAAAAGAAGAAATGCTAAATAAAATTGATGATAAATCAGTTTATATTTATACATTGGCTAATAAAGACACTACTGTGAAGATAACAAACTATGGTGGAATAATACTATCATTACTTACCAAAAATAAGCATGGAGAACAAGATGATATTGTTTTAGGATATGATAAATTTGAGGATTATAAAACAACAACAACATATTTTGGCTCTATTATTGGTCGTTGTGCTAATAGAATTGGAAAAGCTGAAATTGAAGTTGATGGAGTAAAATATCAGCTTGAAAAAAATGATGGTAATAATCATCTTCATGGTGGTAATAAAGGATTTAATAGAGTAGTATGGAATTCGGAGATTAAAAATGATAAAGATGGAGAGTATTTATCATTATCATATTTGAGTAGAGATGGAGAAGAAAATTATCCAGGAAATTTAGAAGTTATTGTTGAGTATAAGTTAACAGATGAAAATGAATTGGTTATTAATTATTATGGTAAATCTGATAAAGATACAGTTTTAAATTTAACTAATCATTCATACTTTAATTTAGGCGGACATGCTTCTGGTGATATATTAAATCACAAGGTTAATATTTGTGGAAGTAGTATAACAGTAGCAAATTCAGAAAGTATACCAACTGGTGAAATAAGAAATATATTAGGAACACCAATGGATTTTACTACGCTTAAATATGTTGGATTGGATATAGAAAAAGAATATGATCAATTAATTAATGGAAATGGATATGATCATAATTGGATTATTGATGATTATACAGGAGAACTAAAGAAAGCTGCTGAAGTTGTAGATGATAAGAGTGGAAGAGTCCTAGAAGTATTTACTACAAAACCAGGAATACAATTTTATACAGGGAATTTCTTAAATGAAGATGAAATAGGAAAAGGTGGAGTAAGATATAAGAAAAGACAAGGGTTATGTCTTGAGACACAGTATTTCCCAGATAGCGTGCATCATTCTGGGTTTTCAAATATAGTATTAGAAGCTGGTCAAGAGTATAGACATACTACAGTTTATAAAATGAGTATTATAGATAAATAGAGGATAAAAAATGACTAAAGAGTTAGTTTACTCTTTAGTCATTTTTTTGCAAGCTTTACAATAGCCATATATTTCAAGTCGGTGCTCAGTTACATCAAAATCCATATCATCTCGTATATGTTGTTCATAAACACATAGAGGACAATCATTTATAGGAAATACTTCTTTGCATTGTTTACAAATTAAGTGATGCTTATGCTCGGAAGTGTTCAATTCATAGGAAGTTTTGTTATCATCACCTAAAATACATTTAGAAATTACATTTTTATTAGAAAGAGAATCTAATATTTTATAAATTGATGATAAATTTATAGAAATTGAGTTTTCCTTTAATTTTGAATATATTTCCTCAGCACTAAGGGGATGGGTACTATTGGATATAATCTGAAGTACAGAAGTTCTATGTTTAGTTACCTTTAACCCTTTTGATTTAAGTATATCATTAAAGTTAATTTCGTTATCCAAATTATTACCTCCAGGCATTGGTTTAAGTTATATTATACAAATTTACGCCTAACAATTAAAGTGATAAAGAATATTGCAGATGATACAAGAACGATTGTTGCACCTGTAACTGTATTTAGATAGTATGAAATTATTAATCCTGTAATACCAGAAAATATAGCGATTAATACTGAAAATAAATGATATTGGCGTACATTTTTAGAGATATTACGTGCTGCTGCAGCAGGTAATACTAAAAGTGAATTAATTATAAGTAAACCAACCCATCTAATAGTTATTGTAACAATAACTGCTATTGTACAAGTAAAAATAATTTCAATTAATAAGGTATTCATACCACGACTATTTGCTAGTGAAGTGTTTAAGCTTGTAACAAGTAGTTTGTTAAATATTAAAGCCCATAAAATAATAACTGTTATAAATACAAAAATTAAAAGGATTATTTCACCTTTGGATATACTAAGTAAATCTCCAACTAGATATGAAGAAAATTTACTTAAACTACTAGAAAAGCTCATAAGCACTAATCCAAGAGCAATCGAAGTAGAAGAGAAAACTCCTATAATTGTATCTGTAGAAGAAGTACCTTTATTTTTAATAATAGTTATTGCTATTGCGAAGCATACTGAAAATAAAGTTGCCCCCCACATAGGATCAATTCCACCTAACAGTATTCCAACAGCTATTCCAGTAAAGGCACCGTGTCCTAATGAGTCAGCAAAGAAAGACATTTTATTACTAACAACCATAGTACTAAGTAATCCGAATAAAGGTGTTATTATTAGTATAGCAATAAATGCATTCTTCATAAAAGTATGAGATAGCCATTGAAAAGGCAATAACATGTCAATGGCATTGTATAAAGTATCAAACATATTTTAAATTCCTCCTGTATTAGATGATTCTTCATTAGAGCTTCCAAATGATAATCCGAATATTTTTTTTGCAGCAGGATTATTAAATACTTGTTTTGGAGTTCCTGAACAAATTATAGTTCCATTTACAAGTGCTACACGATCTGAATATTTATAAACTAAATCTAAATCATGAGAAACTAAAATAATTGATAAATCATAATTCTTTTTGATATCCATTAAAATTTCATAAAATAACTCTAATCCATTTTGATCTACTCCAGATACAGGTTCATCTAATAAAAGAATATTTGGAATTGGATCTAAAGCTAATGCAAGTAATACTCTTTGAAGTTCACCACCGGATAAAGCACCAAGTCGTCTATCTATTAAATGTGGTACTTTAACTCTTTCTAAACTTTCTAAAACTTGTTCGCGTATTTTCTTTTTAGGAGTTAACCAAGCTGGAATAGATGTTTTGCAACAGACAAATAAATCAAGAACACTAATAGGTGTATTTTTATCAAAGGTTAAGTACTGAGGTACATATCCTATTATAGGTTGATTATATTTATTGTTATTTTGACCAACAAAGTTTAAAGTTCCATCGTGTTTAACTTCTCCTAGAAGTGCTTTTAAAAGTGTACTTTTACCTGCGCCGTTAGGTCCTATTATAGAAGTAAGTTCTCCACAATGAATGTGGAGATTTACATCTTTTAATATTTCATTATTGCCTAAAGTAACTGAAAAATTTTCAATTTTAGTACAACAAAAATTATTACAACTAGTATTTTTATTAAAATTTGATTTTTTTATCATTTTAACGCCTCTTTTAAAACATTAAGATTTTCTTTCATTTTATTTATATAATCATCGTATGAATCTGGTGTAGCTTCCCCTGTAACAATTGGATCTAATTCATAAACAGTAGCTCCAGTTTCGTCGGCAATAGTATTAGCAACTTTTGATGAATATTGAGGTTCTGTAAATAACGCAGTTATATTATTATCTTTTACTGTTTGAATTATTTCCTCAATTTCTTTTGCAGAAGGTTCTGAATCAGGTTCTATTTGCATTACTCCAGCAATGTTTAAATTAAATTCCTTAGCGAAGTAAGGAAAAGCTTCGTGGAATGTAATTATATTTCTATTAGGTAAATTATCTAATTCATCATGCATTTCATTACTTAAATTTTCAAGCTTAGAAACGTATGTATTTGTATTAGTTTCATAGGCATCCTTATTTGTAGGATCTAATTCCTCTAATTGAGAGGCTATGTTTTTAACTTGATTAATGTTACCAGATACACTTACCCAAACATGAGCATTATATTCATGATCATGATCGTGGTCAGTATCTTCTTCATGATCGTGGTCTGAATGAATTTCCTCATCATCGTGATCATGTTCAGTTTCTTCTAAAAGATTTAATCCTTCACTAGCATTAATTATTTTTAAGTTAGGATATTGTGAAATTATGTCATCTAAGAAAGATTCCATTCCAGCACCATTTACAACAAGAATATCAGCCTTTTCTAGTGTTTTTAAATCTTGAGGTGTAAGTTGATAGTCATGTAAGCAACCTGTTTGAGATTTTGTCATATTTGTAATAGTTACATTTGGAACATCCTTTACTATATTTAAAGTTGATACATATATAGGATAAAATGAAGTCACTATATTTAAAGTGCTGTCATCTTCATTCTTTGTAGATTGATTATTATTACAACCCATAAGTAAAAGTGATGTTGATAGTAGCAATATTAAAATTTTTGATATTTTAAATTTCATAACTTGTCCTCCTAAAGTCAAATGATAATAATTTGCAATTATAATAACTATTATACTACTTTTCTTAAAAAAGTAAATTATAAATTTCTTAGTAATTTTGAGGGTATAATATATTAGTCGACAACAAAATATAAAAATGTATAAAAAAGGTTATAAAACTGAACAAAAATTAAAGAAAATAAAAAAATGTTCGTAAAAGTATTGGAATTTTTAAAATTTCTGTTATTATATAAAAGTACTAAAAAAACAAAAGAAAAAGGAGCTTATATAATGAATAGTTTTTTAGATAATTTCTTTAAACTTAAAGAAAATGATACGAATGTAAAAACGGAGTTTATAGCAGGGATTACAACATTTATGACTATGGCATACATATTAATAGTTAATCCTTCAATTTTATCTGCAGCAGGAATGGATTCAGGGGCTGTATTTACTGCCACTGCATTATCATCAATAATAGCTACGTTAATAATGGGATTATATGCGAAGTTGCCGTTTGCTCAAGCTCCTGGTATGGGATTGAATGCATTTTTTGCATATACTGTAGTATTATCAATGGGATATTCTTATCAATTTGCATTAACTGCAGTATTATTAGAAGGGCTTATATTTATATTATTAACTATATTTAATGTTAGAGAAGCAATAGTTGATTCAATACCAACTAATATAAAAAAGGCTATTTCAGTTGGAATAGGTTTATTAATAGCTTTACTTGGACTTGAAGGAGCAGGAATTGTTGTACATCCTAAGGATGGAGGAACAATAGTTGCCCTTGGTAATATAACTTCAGGAGCTGGACTTTTAGCTATTATAGGTATTGTAATTACAGGAATACTTGTAGCTAGAAAAGTTAAAGGTGCATTATTTTTAGGAATGCTTATTACAGCTGTAATAGGAATACCTATGGGGGTTGTAGATCTTCCGAATAAAATAGTAAGTATGCCACCATCAATAAGTTCAACATTTATGCAATTTGAATGGCATAATATTTTCTCTTTAGATATGGTTATAGTATTATTTACCTTATTATTTATGGATATGTTTGATACTATAGGAACTTTAGTTGGAGTTGCAACTAAAGCGAATATGTTAGATAAAGATGGAAAAGTTCCGAACATTAAAAAAGCTTTATTTGCAGATGCAATAGCAACTACAGTAGGAGCTTGCTTAGGTACTAGTACCGTAAGTACTTTCGTAGAAAGTGCGTCAGGTGTTGCTGAAGGTGGAAGAACTGGATTAACAGCTGTATCTACAGCATTTATGTTCTTCTTAGCATTATTCTTATCACCTATATTTGGAATAATAACTCCTGCAGTTACTGCTTCAGCTTTAGTTATTGTTGGATTATTTATGATAGAAACAATAAAGGAAATAAATTTAGAAGATTATACAGAAGCTATTCCAGCATTTTTAACAATAATTATGATGCCTTTTTCATATTCAATTTCTGACGGAATTGTATTTGGGGTTGTATCTTATATATTATTAAAATTATTTGCTGGTAAGAGTAAAGAAATAAGTATGACAACAATAGTTGTAGCAGCAGTATTTGTACTTAAATTTGTATTTATTAAATAAAATAATTATAAAAAAAAGCTCGTATTGATTATATTCAATGCGAGTTTTTTTGTAACAATTATTAAAGTACAAAATATAGTATATAAGTAATTTAAAATTTATTGATAATAGCAAGTAAGTCATCAAGTGAATTTGAAATGATATTAATATCATTATTATCAAGAGTGGATAGTTTTTCACGTATATCCTCTTTAATATATTCTTTACCTTCTTTTAGGAAATCTAAAGCTTTATCCGTGCTTTGAATTAATATAACCCTTCTATCGTTAGGATCATAATCTCTAGTTACTAGTCCATCTTCCACTAATTTATCGATTACAGGAGTCATATTAGGTTTTGAAATACAAAGCTCCTTAGCCATTTTAGAAATAGATGTTGGGCCATGATGAATTAAATAAAATAATACCTTTATATGTGAATGAGGAACATTAAATTTTTTTGTAAGAGTATGTGGATTAAAAATATGTCTATTTAGAGATAATAGTAATATATATAAGTTTTCAGATAAATCATTTAAATTTTTTGAAGTATCCATGGAATCCTCCTTCTGTAGTAATTGATATTATTATAATTCATTCTAAAAAACTTTACAATATATTAATTATAAAA
The DNA here is from genome assembly GCF_019734195.1 of Clostridium sp. K13. Classification (GTDB taxonomy): domain Bacteria; phylum Bacillota; class Clostridia; order Clostridiales; family Clostridiaceae; genus Clostridium. The sequence continues at coordinate 23,497 of NZ_JAASHM010000005.1, forward strand.
ATATAACTATTATAAAAACATAATTAATTTGTATTGACATTATATAGTTATGAAAATATAATTATTATAAAATCAGAAATATATTTAATTAAATGAGGAGAGAAGAGCTTATGCTTAAATTACTAAAACATTTAAAACCCTTTATTGGCTCATTTATAATCGCAATAGCACTTTTATTTGTTCAAGCTATATGTGATTTATCATTGCCCGATTATATGTCTGATATAGTCAATGTAGGAATACAACAAGGTGGAGTAGAAAATGCTGTTCCTAAAGTTATTCAATCGTCAGAGCTAGATAAGTTATTTATTTTTATGAGTGATGATGATAAAAATGTGATTATGGATGATTATGAGCTGCTTAATAAGGAAACATTAAGTAGTGATGAATACAATAATTATTTAAATCAGTATCCAGAATTGGAAAATGAAGACCTATATAAACTAAATGTTAAAGGCGAGGAAAAGATAGACAAACTTAATAGCATATTTAGTAAACCAATGCTAATAGTGTACATGTTAGAAACTGAAGGTTTAAAAGGTGTTTCTAATGATGGTAATATGATGACAGAAATGATACAACTACCAGCAGGCGTTGATTTATCTACTATGGATACATTTGAAGTACTAAAAATGATGTCTAAAGATCAAATTAATCAAATGTTATCTAGTATAGATGAGAAGTTAGATTCTATGCCAGAAAGTATGATAACTCAATCTGCGACATCATATGTAAAATTACAATATAAGAATATAGGGATAAATATAGATAAACTTCAATCTAATTATGTAATTTTAGCAGGTGCTAAGATGGTAGGAATAGCATTAATAAGTATGTTAGCTACAGTAATTGTAAGTTTTATTGCTGCAAGAGTTGGTGCCGCATTAGGTAGAAACTTAAGAAAAGATGTATTTAATAAGGTTGTTGGTTTTTCAAATTCAGAATTTGACGAGTTTTCAACAGCATCACTTATTACAAGAACAACAAATGATATACAACAAATTATTATGCTTGTAGTAATGGGATTAAGAGTAGTGTTCTATGCACCTATATTAGGTGTAGGTGGTGTTCTTAAGGTTATTAATACTGGAGCATCAATGGGATGGGTTATAGGTGTTGCAGTAATATCAATATTACTTTTAGTAATAGTATTATTTAGCTTTGCTATGCCAAAATTCAAAAGTGTACAAAAGCTTGTTGATAGATTGAACCTTGTTACAAGAGAAAGCTTAACTGGAATGCTTGTAATTCGTGCTTTTAGCACTCAAAAGTATGAAGAAGATAAGTTTGAAGTTGCAAATAAGAATTTAACAAGAACAAATTTATTTGTTAATAGAATAATGACAACAATGATGCCTTTAATGATGTTTATTATGAATGCAATAACATTATTAATTGTATGGGTTGGAGCTCATAGAATTGATGAAGGGATTATGCAAGTTGGTACAATGATGGCGTTTATGCAATATACTATGCAAATAATTATGGCGTTCTTGATGATATCTATGGTTTCTGTTATATTACCTAGAGCTATGGTATCAGCTCAACGTGTATCTGAAGTATTGCAAGTTGATGTTTCAATAAAAGATATAGAAAAGACACAAATGTTTAATGCTCAGGAAAAGGGAACTATTGAATTTAAAAATGTTTCATTTAGATATCCAGGTGCAGATGAAGATGTAATTCATGATGTTAGTTTTAAGGCGCTTCCTGGTGAAACTACTGCATTTATAGGTAGCACAGGTAGTGGTAAATCAACTTTAATTAATTTAATACCTCGTTTCTATGATGCAACACAAGGTGAAATATTAATTGATGGTGTAAATATAAAGAATGTATCACAACATGATTTAAGAGAAAAAATAGGATTTATACCTCAAAAGGGATTGTTATTCTCAGGTACAATTGAAAGTAACTTAAAATATGGGGGAGAGAATATAACTGATGAAGATATGATAAAAGCTTCTGAAATTGCTCAAGCAATGGAGTTTATAAGTAGTAAAGAAGAGAGATTTAATACAGAAATAGCACAAGGAGGTACAAATGTTTCTGGAGGGCAAAAACAAAGACTTGCAATTGCTCGTGCTATAGCTAAAAAACCAGAGATATTTGTATTTGATGATAGTTTCTCTGCATTAGACTTTAAAACTGATGCTAACCTTAGAAAGGCAATAAATACTGAATTAAATGAAAGTACATTGTTAATTGTAGCTCAAAGAATAAGTACTATAATGGGTGCAAATCAAATTATAGTTCTTGATGAAGGTAAGGTTGTAGGTAAAGGAACTCACAAAGAGCTTATGGAAAACTGTGAAGTTTATCAACAAATAGCTCTATCACAACTTTCAAAGGAGGAGCTTTCAAATGAGTAAGTATGGAAGAGGTCCAATGGGTGGAGGTCCAATGGGCGGAATGGGAAAAGGTGGCGAAAAGGCTAAGGATTTTAAAAAGACTATGAGAACTCTTATTAAATATTTAAAGCCTTACAGCTTATCAATAATAGTTGTTATAATATTTGCAATTGGCTCTGCTGCATTTTCAATTGTAGGTCCTAAAATATTAGGAAATGCAACAACAGAGATATTTAATGGATTAGTTAAAAAAGTTACAACAGCTAATGCAGAAGGAATTAATTTTACTCGTATAGGGGAAATTATTATATTTTTAGTTGGCTTATATCTAATTAGTGTACTTTTCTCTTTGATACAAGGATGGGTCATGACTGGTGTTGCTCAAAAAGTATCATATAATATGAGAAAAGAAATATCAGAAAAGATTAATAGAATGCCACTTAAATACTTTGATACTAGAACACATGGTGAAGTGTTATCAAGAGTAACAAATGATGTTGATACTGTTAGCCAAACTTTAAATCAAAGTTTATCACAAATGTTAACAGCGGCTACTACTCTTATTGGAGTACTAATAATGATGTTTTCAATAAACTGGATAATGACAGTAGCATCATTAATTATAATTCCAGTATCAGTTGGTTTAATTGCAGGAGTTGTTAAAAAGTCACAAAAATATTTTAAAACTCAACAAGAATATTTAGGGTATGTTAATGGTCAGGTTGAAGAAGTTTATTCTGGACATAATGTAATGAAAGCTTTTAATGCAGAAGAAAGAGAAATTAAGAAATTTACAGAACTTAATAATACTCTTTATAATAGTGCATGGAAATCACAATTTTTATCAGGTATGATGATGCCTATAATGACATTTGTAGGAAACTTAGGATATGTATTAGTGACTATACTTGGTGGATGGCTTACTATAAAGAAGGTTATTGAAGTTGGAGATATTTTAGCGTTCGTTCAATATATTAGATCATTTATGCAACCAATTGGGCAAACAGCTCAAATAGCAAATGTTCTTCAATCAACTGCAGCAGCTGCTGAAAGAGTATTTGAATTCTTAGATGAAGAAGAAGAAACTTTAGATGTTGAAAATCCAATAAACACTAAAGATATAGTAGGAGAAGTTGATTTTGAAGATGTTCATTTTGGTTATAATCCAGAAAAAACTATTATTAATGATTTTACAGCTCATATAAAACCGGGTCAAAGAGTTGCAATAGTTGGTCCAACAGGTGCTGGTAAGACTACAATGGTCAAATTGTTAATGAGATTCTATGATGTTAATGATGGAGCAATTTTAATAGATGGTAATAATATTAAAGATTTTAAGAGAAATGATTTAAGAAAAATGTTTGGTATGGTTCTTCAAGATACATGGTTATTTAACGGAACTATAATGGATAATCTACGTTATGGTAGATTAGATGCAACTGATGAGGAAGTTAAACAAGCGGCTAAGGCAGCTCATGTTCATAGTTTTATAAAAACATTACCTCATGGTTATGATATGGAGCTAAATGAAGAAGCAAGTAACGTATCTCAAGGTCAAAAACAGTTATTAACTATTGCTAGAGCTATTTTAGCAGATCCAAAGATATTAATACTTGATGAAGCAACAAGTTCAGTTGATACTAGAACTGAGGTATTAATTCAAAAAGCTATGGATAATTTAATGCATGGAAGAACAAGTTTCATAATTGCTCATAGATTATCAACAATAAGAGATGCTGATCTAATACTTGTAATGAAGGATGGAGATATAGTAGAACAAGGAAATCATGAAGAATTATTAGCTAAAGATGGATTCTATGCAAATCTTTATAACAGTCAATTTGAAGAAGCAGAAGCATAAAAATATATATTAAAAATATTTTAATTAAAAAGGTGGATTTTAAAAATCCACCTTTTTAATATAATTTTATTTTTTTTCCTGGACTAACAAAGCTTAAATCAGTGATGTTGTTAATTTGAATTAGTTTATTAATATTTAATCCAAATGATTTAGAAATACTTTCTAAGGAATCATTTTCTTTTATTGTATATACACCAGAAGAATATATTTGTAGAATCTGATTCTTTGAAAGTTTGTTAGGATTTTTTATATTATTTAGTTTAGCAATTTTATCATAGGGAATATCGAATTTTTTCGAAATACTTATTAGTGTATCATCTTTTTCCACTACATAAGTAAATGGAAATTTACAATCCTGTATTCGCCATTGAATAGCTTTAAATTCATCTGTTGGAACTATTGATTTAAAATACTTTGTATAAGGCTCATTATTAATGGTAATAGATATATTGTTTGTTTTATAATAATCCCTTAACGTATAATAAATACACTCGAAAAATAAGGATGCCTTAAGTGAATTATTATTATTTAAATAATCTATAATTTTTTCAGATAAGTCTATATAAGCAAAGTTATTTTTAAGGTTATAATACATATTTTTTATTTTTATATTACGATTTATTAATGGAAGTAGTCCAGAAGGAGGGGTTTCAAATAGTTTTGAAAAGCCGAGACTTATATCCTCATTAGTGTAGTAATTTAAAGTTCTAGGTGAAAACCAAATAGAATTTAAATTTTTATCTGGATAGTAGACTTTTATATTTTTTGAATAAGAGGAGTTTTCTAGTATATCTTCAAGTTCAAAATATAATGTGCCTGTTTTTTTAGTATAATATATACTCTTAACAAGTCCTATACCTAGCACGTAATAATCTACAGAAAATTCACGGTTGTTTTTTGATATAGTAACAATCTCAATAGCTGATGGGAATAAATTAAATTGAGTTTTAACTTCTATGTCTATATTAGTAATACAACGCTTACTTCCGTTAGATAAAAACCACATATTATCTTTAATAATAGGTTCTTTTATTAAATAATTATTTATATAATTATTTTCATTTAATAAATTCTGATGATAACAAGTATTTTCGGATTGAAAAGATAGTTTAATACCATCATCTACATATTCATAAACATTTATAGCGCTAGTTATACCGTTATCAAGTCTAACTTGAAGTTTGTTTTCACTAAAATAATCTATAGAAGTTTTAAAATTAATCAAACTATTGCTAAAGCCTCTGTAGATATAGACTGAATTTGACTTAGGTGGAAAGTATTCTTTAGATTTTATATTCATAGTAACTCACCTCATAATCATTTGTGCGGTAATTTCTTTGATAGATAATAATAGTATATGAATAGAAATAGAACGTTGATTAAATAAGAGAGGGTTTCTTAAAATTATAATTAAAGTAAACAAATTAATTTATAGTTAAAAAGAATAGAATTTAGCTATCTTGATATTAGGTAAAATATGGATAAGAGACTAATATTGACCTATATTTAAAAATATGATAAAATAAAAAATTACAAAAAAACGAAAAGTGTGCTATAATTAAATGATAAACACCTAAGGAGGTAATTATTTGTTTAATATAGGAGATAAAATTGTTTATCCATGTCAAGGAATTGGGGTCATAGATTGTATTGAAGAAAGAGAATTTAAGGGTGAAAAGCAGAAGTTTTATAAAATAGACATTTTTAATAGTACAATGAAACTTACATACCCTATGAATAGAATTGAAGATAGTAATATTAGACTTGTAAGTGAAAGTAAGGACATAGATAGTTATTTAGAGGATTTTAGTAAAACTACTTTAACGGTAGAAGAGATAAAAAGTACTACTGCTAAGGAAAGAATGAGTATTAATTCTAAAAAAATAAAAGATGGTACTTTAAAAGATTATTTAGATGTTATATTGAATTTAAGTGAAGTTATGAACAATGGAAATATAAATGCTAATGAGAAACAAGTTTTAAATTCAACAAAGTCTTTAGTTGCTGAGGAAATAAGTCAATCTAAAAATATATCTTTAGATGAAGCAAAAAATCTTCTTGATGAATCATTAAAAAATTAAAAAAGTACTTGTATTTATATTTATATATGATATAATTATATTCTAGCCAAGTGGCAGAAAAAAGGTTTATATGTGTGTGTATGTAAATTTCTTCTTTTAGAAAGTTATATGGATAGCTGTATTAATCTTTAATAAAAGGAGGAAATTTATTATGACAGATAAGACTTTAACATGTAGAGATTGCGGAGCTGAATTCGTATTTACTACAGGAGAACAAGAATTCTACAAAGAAAAAGGGTTCACTAATGAGCCAACTAGATGTGTTGCTTGTAGAAGAGCTAAAAAAGAACAACAAAACAGAAGATAGTTTTGATATAAAATAAGTTATGCACATTGTGCATAACTTATTTTTTTGCATGAGTTTTTTAAAATTTACGTTCTAAAATATTTATTTTTTTAGGATCTTCAAAGTCTTTTAATGATGTTATACCTAGTTTATCTAAAACATCATCAAGAACTTTACTATGAACAGCTACTTTTATTGAAGCATCATAAGCAAAGTTATCTACTGCTTTTTTGCCTTCTTCTGGAGGAACTAAAATTTTAGGTCCACCAACACAACCACCAATACAACCCATTCCTTCAATAAAGCTAGCATTTGCTTTTCCAGCTAAAGCTTCATTAAGTACTGCCTTACATTCCTTAACACCTTCAGCTTTTCTAGATTTAAAGTTTTTTATCTTATCAGGATAAAGTTCTTCAACAGCTTCTGAAACAGCAATTGAAACGCCACCAGTACGAGCATATAATCTGCCACCTTTAGATGTATACTCTATAGATGGAATTCCTTTTAAATCTCTAGGATGAATTTCTAAAGATTCAAATATATTATTAAGTTCTTCAAATGTTAAAACAAAGTCAATTGCACCAGCAACATCTTTTTCTTTAGCTTCAGCTTTTTTAGCTATACAAGGACCAACAAATACAACTTTAGCATCCTTGTTAAGCTCTTTAATAACCCTACCAGCAGCAATCATTGGAGAAACTGATGGTGAAAGGTTAGGAATTAGTTCTTTATAAACTTTTTTCAACATACCTACCCACATTGGACAACAGCAAGAAGTAATCATTAAATCATCTGGTCCTTTTACATGTTTATTAAATTCAATAGCTTCTTTTACTGTTAACATGTCAGCAGCAAAAGCAACTTCAATCATATCTGTAAATCCAACTTTAACAAAGGCAGCTCTTAACTGATCCATAGTTACATCACTACCAAATTGACCTATAATAGCAGGGGCAACAGCAGCAATAACAGTTTTATTATTTTTTAATAAATCTAAGATAGGTAAAAATTCTATTTTATCTAAAATACGTCCATTATTACATGAATCTACGCAAATACCACAATCTATACAAATGTCATTATCAATAAAAGTTGTGTTATTTGAATAATCAAATTTTATAGCATCAAAAGGACAAGCTCGTTGGCAACCATATGTATTATTTGCATCAGGTTTACAATTAGAGCCAGAACATTCTAACTTTTCTACTATTTTTTTATTAACATTATAATTAGTTATTGCCTTTTTTAGGTTATAGACGTAGTTGTTATCAAAGTCAACCTTTACTCCACATAATGAAGTTATTATTTCAAAAGTTTCTTGTGGAGACTTCTCGTGACAAGTAATTATTTTATTAAGAGTTTCATCAAAATTACCGTCATAATAAGATTTTATTAATATATCAAATAAATCAGTGTACTTATTATTCATCATATACCTCCTAAATATAGAAATAATAAATAATTCCGTATAATTTAGTATATCTCTATTTAGATATGAAAATACTTATATTTTATAAAAAATAAATTTGTTATGGAAATTATTTGAATCATAAAAGCAATGACTATTTTATATAAATTTGTTATAATATGTTGAAAATGAAAGAGTAGGATTGATGAGATATGAGTAAAATAATAGGAAAAGTAATAATGTTTTCGCTTGCTTTAATATGCATTTTTTTTAATAACGCATATGCAGAAAAAATAGGTAATATTAACTTTCAAAGTATAACAATAGATGATGGATTATCTCAATCATTAGCTGAATATATATATCAAGATAGCTTTGGATATATGTGGATAGGGACTAGTGATGGATTAAATAGATATAACGGGAATGAATTTAAGGTATATAGAAATATTAAAAATAATGATAATAGTATAAGTAATAATGTAATTACATCCTTGGTAGAAGATAATTATAAGAATTTGTGGATAGGTACTGATAGTGGATTAAATAAAATGAATTTAGTTACTGGAGATATAACAAGATATTTAATTTCTGAAGAAGATAAAACATATTCAAATTCTGTAATTGAGGAATTGATGATTGATTCTTCGGGAGAACTATGGGCATGTAGTATTAGTGGAATAAATTATTATGATAGAAAAAATGATAAATTTATTACTATTCCAACGGATTTATTTAAAAAAGCTATTCTTCAAGATTTTGTAGAAGATGATCAAGGGAATATATGGATTTCAACAGACTTAGGATTATACAGGTATAATCCTATAAATAAAAATATAGAAGAATTCAATGATCCTAAAAATATAATTGGTAAAAAAGATATTTTTTCAATGCTTTATGAAGATGGAAAGTTATGGTTAGGGACTAAAACAGATGGATTATTAATAATGGATTTAAAGGACTATAGCATAAAATCTTATAGGCATAATCCTAATGATAGTACAACTATACCTAGTAACTTTATAAGAGACATGCTTATAGCTAAAGATAATACTATATGGTTGGGTACAGATCAAGGATTAGTTTTATTCGATGAGGAAGAGGAAAAGTTTTATAATTATCAAAATAGCACTAAAAGGTATAGTTTATCAGATAATAATATTGTAAGTCTATTTCAAGATAAATTAGGAGTTATATGGGTAGGTACTTTTAGTGGAATAAGTAAGTTTTCTATAAATAGAGAATTTAAGGTTTATAGAAATGATCCACTAAATGATAATTCATTAAGTAATAGCAGTGTATGTGGAATATATGAAGATGATGATGAAATGGTTTGGGTAGGAACTTTTAATTCTGGAGTAAATAGAATAAATAAAAAAACAGGAGAAATAACTAGATACTATAATTCAGTTAATGATTCTCAAACATTGAGTAGTAATAGAATAAAAGATATAACAGGGATAGGAAATGAAGTATGGATAGCTACTGATAATGGTTTAAATTTGTATGATAAGAATACAGGAGCTTTTAAAAGCTATAATAATGAAAATAGTATTTTAAATAATGAAATAAGAGCTTTGTTTATAGGTAAGGATGGTTTACTTTGGATTGGAACTAAAGGAGGACTATATACTTTTGATAGAAAAGATAAATTTAGATCCTATAATCAAATGTTAGAGGAAAGTGGAATTTATGAAAAAAATATTTCAGCTATTTATGAAGATAATGATGGAGAAATATGGCTTTCTGTTGGAAATGAGGGTGGAATAGTAAGATATAATAGAAAAACTGGAGATATAAAGCAGTATGTTTCTAATGGAAAAGATATAAATTCTTTAAGTTTTAATACAGTTAGATCAATTTCACAAGATAGCAGTGGAGCAATATGGATAGGAACTCAAAATGGATTAAATAAGTTTGATAAAGACAAAGAAATATTTACTACATATACATATGAAGATGGTTTATCTAATAACTTTGTATATGGAGTTGTGGTAGATAATAATGATAATATTTGGGCAAGTACTAATTATGGATTATCAATGTATGATCAATATAATGATACATTTGTAAGATATTATGAATCAGATGGAATTTCAAGTAATGAATTTAATGGATTTTCTTATCATATAAATAAAGAGGGGACTAGTATTTATTTTGGTGGTGTAAATGGATTAACAGAAATAGATCCTAGTAATGTTAAATTAAATTTGAACACTGAAAAAGTAATAATTGATACTATTAAAACAAGTGGAGGAATTGAAGTCAAAGAGCGTGACAATATTGTATTAGATTATAATTCAAGAGAACTATATATAAAGTTTTTTATTCCGGAATATAAAAATACTAATCAAATTCAATATGCTTATAAATTAGAAGGAGCAGATAATGAATGGACATTTCTTGGAAATGAAAATTATGCAAGATATGCTTGTTTAGAGCCAGGAAAATATACTATGTTGATATCAGGAAGAAGTTATAATAGTGTTTGGTCTGATATTTCTAAAATAGAAATTAGAGTTAAAAATTCTATTTGGCAAAGTCCAATTGCATATGTTATTTATATTGTAATAATTTGTATAATAGTATATTTGTTTTATAATCAAGTTAAAATATTAGATGGGTTAGTTGCTCAAAGAACACAAGAATTAAACAACAAGTTAAGTGAAAATAAGAAGTTATATAATAAATTAATTGAGACAGAAAGATATAAAAATAATTATTTTATAAATTTATCACATGAGCTTAGAACACCATTAAACGTTATTTTATCTATAGAACAGTTAATTTCTACTCTTAATAGTGAAGGTAAGGAAATAACTAAAGAAAAGATGGAATCCTATATGAATGCCTTAAAGGGTAATTCAAAAAGATTATTAAATTTAATTAATAATATAATAGATACATCGAAAATAGATTCAGGATCATATAAAATAGAGAAAGAAAGAACTGATATAGTAAGTCTAGTTGAAGATACAGCACTAAGCATGGTTGAACTTGCAGAGATAAAAGACTTACAGTTAATAGTGGATCCTGAAATTGAAGAGTTATTTATTAAATGTGATAAATTAGATATAGAAAGATGTATAATTAATTTAATTGGAAATGCAATAAAGTTTACAGAACCTAAAGGAAGTGTAACTGTTAATATATCACAGTTAAATGAATATGTGAAAATAAGTGTTAAGGACACAGGAATAGGTATAGACAATAAATATCATAAAAGTATATTTGATAGATTTGGACAGGTCTATAATGAGGCTTCAGAAGAGTTTGGAGGAAGTGGCTTAGGTTTAACATTAACTAAAAACTTAATTAAGCTTCATGGTGGAGAGATTAGTGTAACGAGTGAAAAAGGAAAAGGTAGTGAGTTTATAATTTTCCTTCCTATTTAATATTATAAAAAAGGAGTTTGTAATAAATAGTACAAATTCCTTTTTTTATACAATTATACTTAAAAGGTTAAAAAATATAAATTATTTTCATGAAAATAATACTAAAATTAGAATTCCAATGATTAATTTAGATAAATTTGTTATAATATGTAGAAGAGATAAAAATGGGGGAGAGGTAAACCAATGAATAAAATTATAAAAAAGGTTGTAATATTTATAGTTATATTAATAGGGGTATTTTGTAACGATTCTTATGCTAAAGATAATTATAATATTAATTTTAAGAGTATAACTATAGATGATGGATTATCACAATCTTTAGCGGAATATATATACCAAGATAGCTTTGGATATATATGGATAGGGACTAATGATGGATTAAATAGATATAATGGAAATGAGTTTAAAGTATATAAGAATATTAAAAATGATATTAATAGCATTAGTAATAATATGATAAGTTCATTGGTAGAAGATGAGGATAAAAATTTATGGATAGGTACTGACGGTGGATTAAATAAAATGAATTTAATTACTGGAGATATAACGAGGTATTTAGTATCAGATGATGATAAAGTAAGGTCTAATACCGTTGTTGATGAGTTATTAATAGATTCAAAAGGAAGACTTTGGGTTTGTACTATAAATGGATTGAATTTATATGATAGTAAGAATGATACATTTGTAAAAGTAGCTAGTGAGTATTTAGAAAATAAAGGTCTTCAAGCTATTGATGAGGATTGTGAAGGAAATATTTGGGTATCTACAAGGGAAGGATTATATAAATATAATCCTAGTAATAATGAAATAGAAGAATTTTTACATGATAAAAATAATCCAAATACAATTAGTGAAAATAATATATTTTCTGTTTATTATAGTGAAAAGAAGTTGTGGATAGGTACTAAAACAGGTGGATTAAATGTAATGAATTTAGATGATTATAGTGTAAAGGTATATACTCATGATCCTAACAATTCTAAGTCTATTCCAAGTAATTTCATAAGAGATATAATTAGAGATAAAGATGGGACAATGTGGTTAGCTACAGATCAAGGTTTAGCGCGTTTTGATGAAGAAAATGAAATTTTTTATACATATAAAAATAATACAGATAAATATAGCATTTGTGATGATAATATTATCAATTTATATCAAGATAATTTAGGGGTAATATGGGTAGGAACATTTAATGGAATAAGTAAGTTTTCATCTAATAAGGATTTTAATGTTTATAGAAATGATCCAACAAACAATAACTCATTAAGTAATAGTAGTGTCTGTGGGATATATGAAGACGATGAAGGTATAGTATGGGTTGGAACATTTAATTCAGGGATTAATAGAATAGATAAGAAAAATGATATCATTACTAGATATTATAGTGATATTAACAATAATAATTCATTAAGTAGTAATAGAATAAAAGATATAACTGGAATAGGAAATGAAGTTTGGATTGCAACTGATAATGGATTAAATAAATATGATAAAAGTACAGATAAATTTAGTGTTTATAAAAAATCTGATGATAAAAATAGTATAGTAAATAATGAAATAAGAGCATTACATATTGATAAAGAAGGAATTCTTTGGATAGGAACTAGAGGTGGAATATCTACATTTGATAGAAAAAATGAATTTGTTTCATATAATGATATTTTAGAGGAAAATGGTATTTACGAAAAAACTATTAGTAGTATATATGAAGATAGTGATGGAATAATGTGGTTTGGGCTTGGAAATGAAGGCGGGGTAGTTAAGTATAATAAAAAAACAGGAGAGGTTAAAAATTATTTAGCTAATGATGAAGCGGTAAATTCATTAAGTTTTAATAATGTAAGATCTATAGCAGAAGATGGCAAAGGAAATATATGGATAGGAACTCAGAATGGATTAAATAAATTAAATAAGGAAACTGAAGAGTTTACAGTATATACTTACAGTGAAGGATTATCTAATGATTTTATTTATGGAGTAGTAGTAGATAATAATGATAATATTTGGGTAAGTACTAATTATGGAATATCAATGTATGATCAAGAGAATGATAAATTTATAAGGTATTATGAATCAGATGGTCTAGCAAGTAATGAGCATAATGGATTTTCTTATCATAAAAACAAAGAAGGTAATATTTATTTTGGAGGAGTAAATGGTTTAACAGAATTTAACCCGGTAGATATTAAGTTAAAGATGAATACTAGTAACGTAATAGTTGATAGTATAAAAACTAGCGGAGGAACTGAGATAAAAGTACATGATAACATTGTTTTAGATTATGATTCTAGGGAACTTTATATAAAATTCTTTATACCAGAGTATAAAAATATAAATCAAATGCAGTATGCTTATAAACTTGAAGGAATAGATAGTGAATGGACATTTGCAGGAAATGAAAACTATGCAAGATATGCTAATTTAGCACCAGGAAAATATAAAATGTTAGTAGCTGGAAGAAATTATAATGGTGTTTGGTCTGATGTATCAGAGGTAAATATAAAGGTAAAGAATTCTATTTGGAGAAGCCCTATAGCATATATAATATATATTATTATTATAGCAAGTATAATATATATATATTATAATCAGGTAAAAATATTAGATGCACTAGTAATTCAAAGAACGCAGGAATTAAATAATAAATTAATTGAAAATAAAAAATTATATAAAAGGCTTATAGAGTTAGAAAAATATAAAAATAATTATTTTGTTAATTTATCACATGAGCTTAGAACACCATTAAATGTTATTTTATCTATAGAACAGTTGATAAGTTCATTAAATAAATCAAAAACTCCTATATCTAATGAAAAAATGCAAACATATATGAATACTTTAAAGGGAAATTCAAAAAGATTATTAAATTTAATAAATAATATTATTGATACATCTAAGATAGATTCAGGATTTTACAGGATTGATAAAGCGAAAGTTAATATAGTAGAGCTTGTAGAAGATACAGCATTATCTATGGCTGAACTTGCACAAGTTAAGGGGATAGAGCTTATAGTAGATCCAGAGATAGAAGAGTTATTTATAAATTGTGATAAATTAGATATAGAAAGATGTATAATAAATTTAATAGGGAATGCTATTAAATTTACTGATGCAGGAGGAACTATAAGCGTCAGTGTCAATAAATTAAATGAAAAAGTTAAAATAGGAGTTAAGGATACTGGAGTAGGTATAGATAAAAAGTATCATGATAGTATTTTTGATAGATTTGGTCAAGTTTATAATGGTGAATCAGAAGGATTTGGAGGAAGTGGTTTAGGATTAACATTAACTAAGAACTTAATTACACTTCACGGAGGAGAGATAAGTGTAATTAGTGAAAAGGGAGAAGGTAGTGAGTTTATAATTATGTTACCTATACAATAGAAAAGGAAGTATTCTTATGGAAGAAATAATTAAAACAATAAAGAAAAATCAATTGTTTATTGGATTAAGTGATGAAAGTATAAGAAATGTTTTAAGAGAAATTAAGTATTATATAAAAACATATAGTAAGGGCGAAATAATTGCACATGAAGATGATGAATGTAAAAGTTTAGCATTAGTTTTGTTTGGAACAGTAGAAATACAAAGGCTATATTCTAATGGAAAATACATAGTTTTAAGTAGGTTACTTCAAGGGGATGTATTTGGAGAGGCATTAGTATTTTCAAAATCAAAAACATATCCTGCAACCGTAATAGCTTTAAATGAATGTAAGGTGCTTTTTATAAATAAAGAGGATGTTTTAAAAATATGTTCTTATGAGGAAAAGGTATTGGAAAACTTTATATCTCTATTAAGTGATAAAGTATTTATTTTAAATTCAAAAATAAAGAGTATATCTTTTAAAAGTTTAAGGCAAAAAGTAATTAACTATATATTAAATGAAATAAAAGACCAAAAAAGTAATTCTATTATATTAAATAACACTAAAGAAGAAATAGCATCATTATTAGGTATTCCAAGGCCATCATTATCTAGAGAATTGATTAGTTTAAGAGATTTAGGATATATTGAATTTGATAGAAAAATAATTAGAGTATTAGATGTTGAAAGTTTAGAAGAAGAATTATTTAATTAGAAAAAAAAGAGTTTGTAACAATAGTTACAGACTCTTTTTTTATATAGATATAGAATAAGGGCATGAAGTTTAAAAAATATATTTCGTAAGGAGATTTTAAATATGGAAAATAAGATGTTTTGTTTTCAATGTCAAGAAACAGCAGGATGCACAGGATGTACTAAATTTGGGGTGTGTGGTAAAAGCCCAGAATTAGCTAATATGCAAGATTTATTAATATATGTTACTAAGGGATTATCAGAAGTAACAACAAGATTAAGAAAAGAGGGAAAGAAAATTGATAAGGAGTTAAATCATTTTATCACTTTAAATCTTTTCACAACTATTACAAATGCAAACTTCGATAATGAAGTATTTTATGGAAGAGTAAAAGAAACTTTAAGAATAAAAAATGAATTGATATCAAAGTTAAATAATAAAGAAGGTTTATCAGAAGTTGCTTTATGGGATGCTTCTTCAAATGAAGAAATGGATAAAAAAGCAGGTATATTAGAAAAAATTAAAGGTGTAGTAAGTGGAAGTAAAGAAACTAAATCACTAAACTTAATATTAAAGGAAAAGTCAAATAGTAATGAAGTAGGAGTTCTTGCAACTAAGGATGAAGATGTAAGATCTTTAAGGGAACTTATAACTTATGGATTAAAAGGACTATCAGCATATTCTAAGCATGCTAATGCTTTAGGCTATGATAATGAAGAAATAGATGCATTTATGCAAGAAACTTTAGCTAAGCTTTTAGATGATTCATTATCAATAGATGAATTAATTGCTTTAACTTTAGAAACAGGAAAAGTAGGGGTAGATGGTATGGCATTATTAGACACTGCTAATACAACAACTTATGGAAACCCTGAAATTACAAAAGTAAATATAGGAGTAGGAAAAAATCCAGGTATATTAGTATCAGGACATGATTTAAAAGATATTGAACAATTATTAATTCAAACAGAAGGAACAGGAGTAGATGTTTATACTCATTCAGAAATGCTACCAGCTCACTACTATCCAAATTTAAAGAAGTACAAGCATTTGGTAGGTAACTATGGTAATGCATGGTGGAAGCAAAAAGAAGAATTTGAAAGCTTCAATGGACCAATTCTTATGACTACTAACTGTATAGTACCACCAAAGAATGAAAGCTATAAATCAAGAATGTACACAACAGGGGCTGCAGGATTTGAAGGGTGTGTTCATATAGAAGCTGATGAAAATGGATTTAAAGATTTTTCTGCAATTATTGAACAAGCTAAGAAGTGTAATGCACCAACAGAAATAGAACAAGGTGAAATTATAGGGGGATTTGCTCATGCACAAGTATTAGCATTAGCTGATCAAGTTGTTGAAGCAGTTAAAACTGGAGCTATTAAAAAGTTCTTTGTTATGGCAGGTTGTGATGGAAGAGCTAAGTCAAGAAATTATTATACAGATTTTGCAAAGGCTTTACCAAAGGATACAGTAATATTAACTGCAGGATGTGCTAAGTATAAATACAACAAGTTAGACCTAGGAGATATAAATGGAATTCCAAGAGTTTTAGATGCAGGTCAATGTAATGATTCTTACTCATTAGCATTAATAGCTCTAAAATTAAAAGAAGTATTTGAATTACAAGATATTAATGAGTTACCAATAGCATTTAATATTGCTTGGTATGAGCAAAAAGCTGTAATAGTATTATTATCATTATTATATCTTGGAGTTAAGAATATTCACTTAGGACCAACACTTCCAGCATTCCTTTCACCTAATGTAGCTAAAGTTTTAGTTGAAAACTTTGGAATTGGTGGAATAACTAATGTTGAAGATGATATGAAGATGTTTTTAGAATAGTTAAAATTAATAGTAGAGTTATATAATTTATAAATAAAAGTTCCTAGAAATTTACCGGGGGATGGTATTTTTCTAGGAACTTTTTTTATAGGGGAAATTTTTGTTTAACACTTTATGATTAAATTATAGTATTAAAATATGTCAATTGTGTTTCAATTTAATGAAGTTAATATGATTAATTTAAAGGAGTAAGTTACCTTGGGTAATAATGTAAAGTAGTTTATAATAATGTTATATTAATAAATAAAAAAAGAGGCGATTATTAAGTGAAAAATTTAGTAATATTTTATTCATTAGAAGGTAATACAAAATTAATTGCAAGTACTATAGCAAGGGCTATAAATGCAGATGTTTTAGAGTTAAAAACAAAAAAGAAATATAGTGATAAAGGATTTAAAAAATATTTCTGGGGCGGAAAAAGTGTAATTTTTAAGGAAAAGCCAGAGCTCTTAGAAGTAAATAAAAATATAGAAGATTACGAGAATATTATTATTGGAACACCTATATGGGTTGGAACTTATGCACCGCCATTTAATACTTTTTTTAAAGAAAATAAAATACAAGGAAAAAATATAGCGTTATTTGCATGTCATGGTGGCGGTGGAGCAACTAAGTTTTTTAATAATATAAAAAAAGAAATTCCAAATAATAAGTTTATAGGAGAAATAGATTTCTTTGAACCTATTAATAATGATAAAGAGGAAGCCATGAAAAAAGCAGTAATATGGATAAAAGAACTAATAGAGTAGTGGAGGAAATATATGAAAAAGAATGCAGCACTAAGAGAATTTAAAAAATTAAAGAGTCAAATTAATCAAATAGAAGAGATAGTACATCATTCTAAAGTAGGAGCATTAATAGAACAAGAAACATCGATTAGAAAAAAGATAAGATTACTTAAGGAAATGGAGAATGAAGGTTTTAAGGAATATCAAGATGTATGTGACAGGTATGAGGAGATATTAGAGGATGCTTCTAAGAGAATGCTTGAGGACTATAACAAAAAGAATAATACAGATTTTGATTTTTATGAGGTAGTAAGGGGAAATTATAATACATTTTTAAATTCAGGTGTTATGACAGTTCTTACAAAGCAACATATACCTAAACTTATAGGTGAAGCTTTTGAAGAAGCATTTCCTGATAATCCTAAAGATGAATATATGGTAACCAGAAGAATGAAAAGAAAGATATATGTTCATTTAGGTGATACAAATACAGGTAAGACCTATAATGCGGTAGAAAGATTAAAAACTGCAAAGAAGGGAGTATATTTATCACCACTTAGAATACTTGCACTAGAAAACTATGAGAAATTAAATAACGAAGGTGTAGTTTGTGATTTAATGACTGGAGAAGAAGAGATAATCAAAGAAAATGCTACACATGTTTCTTGTACTATTGAAAAAGTTAATTTAAAGCAAAATTATGATATTGCTGTAATTGATGAAATTCAAATGATTAACGATTCACAAAGAGGAATTGCATGGACTAGGGCTGTTCTTGGTTTAAGATGTAATGAAATTCATATTTGTGGAGCAATGAATGCTAAAGAGTTATTAATTAAGATTTTAGAAGATTGTGAAGATGATTATGAAATAAAAGAGTATCACAGAAGTATACCATTAGAAGTAGAAACTAAGAATTTTAGTTATAATGATGTTCAAGAAGGAGATGCTATTGTAGTTTTTTCAAAAAAGAGAGTTTTAGAAATAGCACAGGATTATTCTAATAAAAATGTTAAGACTAGTATTATTTATGGAGATTTACCTCCTGAAGTTAGAAAAATGCAGTATGAAGAATTTATAAATAAAGAAAATAAAGTGTTAGTTACAACAGATGCTATTGGAATGGGCGTTAATCTTCCTATTAGAAGAATTGTGTTTATGTCTATAAGAAAATTTGATGGGGAAGAAATGAGAGAATTAACTTCTCAAGAAGTTAAACAAGTAGCAGGAAGAGCCGGTAGAAAGGGAATTTATGATGTAGGATATGTAGCAGGTGTTTCTGACACACATAACTTTATAAGTAGAAAACTTGAAGTGAAAGATGAAGTTATTAAACAAGCAGTTGTAGGTCCGTCAGAAGCAATTCTTACCATTAAAAGTTTACCTTTAAATGAAAAGTTAGTTTTATGGAAAACAAGAGAAGAGAAGCTAGATTACTATACAAAAATGGATATAAGTGAATACTTATTAATATTAGAAAAGATTAAAAGATACAAACTTAAAGAAGCAGATCAATGGGATTTATTAAAGGTTCCTTTTGACGTTACAAATGAAGAACTTATGGATAAGTTTTTAGAGTATGTTGATGAGATATTTGTAGCTAAGGCAAAAGAGATAACTAAACCAGCATGCTTTACAGGGAATCTTGAAGATTTAGAAATTTATTATCAAAAAATAAATATGTATTACTCTTTTTCTAAGATATTTAATTTAAAATTTGATGTGGATTGGGTTTATTCAGAAAGACTTAAAGTAAGTCAAGAAATAAATGAAATTTTAGTAAAGATATAAGATTTTTAACTATCTCAAAATTATATTTTTATAATTTTGAGATAGTTATTAATTAAGTAGATTGAACTTTTGATTTATTAAATGAAAAAATATCCTTTAGCGAGGATTTTTTTTCTAGGTATTTTTGAAGTTTTTTAGTATCATAATATGGCTTCATATTATTTATGTATATATTCATTATGAAATCGAATTGAGTATTATTTAATGATTCAAACGCCAATCCCAATAGAGTATCTTTATTTCTAACAACTTTACAAGGAATTATATTATTATCAATATGTATATCTATTTTTGAATTTAATGTAATATCCGAATATTTATCTAAGTTTATGGCCATCCCATTTTCTGATATATCTATTAAGGAACCAGTTAATTTACCTTTTTCTGTATTAATAAAAATATTTATGGCATCATGAATCTGAATTCTTTCACTTTTCCTATACAATGGATTTTGATATGCAACTTTAATAGAAACTATTGCACCTAAAAAGTTATATACACTCCATATAATATTAATTAAGTAGGCGCCTAAATTAATTTTATTATTTATTATGAATACAGTACCGGAAATCCAAGCTAGTATACTTAATAGTATTATTAAAATATGAGGTAAAGCCATTTTAAATTGAAATTGTTTTTTATCATTAGTTATATCTTTAGATGTAACATTAAACTTCAATTTTAAACAAAATAATTCGCGCAATATAGAAAGACTTATATGAGGAGACATAGCTATTTCATAGTAGTGAGACCACCTTAAACTTCTTGTTCTAGGTGAAAGTCTATTAAATATTAATATTTGTCCTAGTAAAAAAGGAATAAATACTATTAATAAGTTTTTTACTGAAGAATCTATAATTAATTTACTGCTTAATAAAAATATTAATGGACACAAAATATATATAAGTTTTTGGAGACTTGAAAGCCAATATATTACTCCATCAAGGTATGTAATTTTTTGTCCTAAAGATAAACCTTTATTAAATAAAACATTAAATTGTTTCATTACTTGTAGGTTTCCTCTACACCATCTATCTCGTTGCTTAACAAGTTCAGTAAAAGTTGTAGCACTTAAGCCTAAAACTAATTCTTCGTTTATAAAAACTGAATCATAGCCTTTAGATTATAATAGCATGCCAACAGCCATATCTTCAGTTATTGAACAGGTAGGATATCCGCCTATATCCATAACGTATTTTTTTCTAAAAACTGCATTTGTTCCAACGTGTAAAACAGCATTTCTAGCAGCTCTAGCTTCTTCTATATCTCTCATAAAGAAGTCTTGTTCATTAGGAAGTATTTTATTAAGATTATATTGGTACATGTCTTGATTATAATAAACTTGTGGAGCTTGTACAAAAGAAGTGTTTTCGCTAACAAAGTATCCAACAGTTCTACTTAGAAAGTTTTTCTTAGGAATCATATCTGCATCTAGAATAGCAAATAAATCACCATTTATTATATTTAAAGCATTATTTATATTTCCTGCTTTAGCACCTTCATTATTATCTCTAGTAATATAGTTTACATTATAGCTTTTACATAAATTTTTTAGTGCTACTCTATTACCATCATCACAAACATAAATTTTAAGTTTATTTTTAGGATAATCTAATTTTTTACTAGCCATTATAGTTTTTTTTAGTAGATTTAATGGTTCGTTATATGTACATATAAGTACATCTACTGAAGGAATGTCATTAGGAAGATAATCATTTAATGATTTACTCTCTAATTTATAATTCTTAGTAAATAAATATTGAAAGTTTATAAATGATATTAGTCCTAAAACCTCTGCAGAATATAGAGATAAGCCTAATATAAAACTTATGAGTCCGTGTTTAATAGGTATAACAGTAAATCTCCATATAATATATATAAGTGATATAAGAACATTTACAAATATTAATATTTTTCTGTAATCTGTTTTAATAACAGAAAGCAAAAATGATATTAATAACGAAAAAATAGAAATAATTAAATACATTATATATTTTCCCCCCTTTTTTTATTGTTAATATAATGCGAATAATACTCAAATATTATATGGGGATATGAAGAAATTGTCAAAAAAATATAATAAAATATTAAGAGTATATTTTAACTAAAATAGCATTTATTTTGATATAATTAAATAATACTTAACTATTACAGAAAAGTAATTAATAGGTATTACAAAGGAGTATGAAGATAAAGTGAGATATTTAAAAGAATGTAAAAAGAATTTATTTTATAAAGAACCGGTAGTATTTAATAAGTATTCAGATAAGGATATATTGAAATATGCAGTAGGTGCTAATCTATATATGAATGGAGAAAAAGACTTTTATGAAAAAATAATTAATGGAGACTTTGATGAATTAGGAGCAATTTCTATTTGTTTTGAGGATGCAACTAGAGATAGTGAGGTTAAAGCTGCAGAAGATAATGTAGTTAAGATGTTAGATAAATTGAAAATTTATAGTGAGAATATAGAGGTTATAAATAATATTCCTCTTATTTTTTTTAGAGTAAGAAATTACAACCAATTTATTAAGTTTACTTCTAAACTAAAACCTGAACATTATAGTTATATTGCGGGATTTATTTTTCCAAAGTTTACAACAAAAAACTCCATAGCTTATCTTGAATATATAAAAGAACTTTCTGAAAGATATAATGAAGTTTTATACGCTATGCCTATTTTAGAAAGTGAAGATA
The DNA here is from genome assembly GCF_019734195.1 of Clostridium sp. K13. Taxonomy (GTDB): domain Bacteria; phylum Bacillota; class Clostridia; order Clostridiales; family Clostridiaceae; genus Clostridium. The sequence continues at coordinate 46,009 of NZ_JAASHM010000005.1, forward strand.
TTATTTATAAGGAGACAAGACTACAAGAATTAATAAATTTAAAAGAAGTAATAGATAAATATTCCGATATTATTTTAAATATTAGAGTTGGAGGAACAGATTTTTCTTCAAAGTTTGGATTAAGAAGAAGCGTTAATTCAAGTATTTATAATGTAAGAGTTGTAGCTGATTGTTTGATTGATATTATAAATATATTTTTAAGAGAAGGGCAAAATTATGTTATTTCAGCACCAGTTTGGGAATATTTTTCAGAGGATATAAATTCTAAAGAAATTATTGGTTTAATAAATGAAATTAAAGTCGATAAAGAGAATGGCTTTTGTGGTAAAACGATAATTCACCCAAGTCAAATTAAATATGTAAATTCATTATATGCAGTTACTTATGAAGAATATATTGATGCAAAAAATATAATTGGATCTTGTAATGATGGAGGAGTATTTAAAGGATATGGTGGAAATAAAATGAATGAGGTAAAACCACATTTTAATTGGGCAAAAAAGATAATGAGCAGGGCGAAAATTTTTGGGGTATTAAATGGAAAAGTATCAAATGAAGAGTTATATAAAGAAAATGATAAGTATAACTTTAGAAATAAATCTATAGAAATATAGAGAAAAAGGGGAAGGCTTATGAGTATAGATATAAATATAAGAGATAATAGATATAATTTAGATTTAAATGATTTGATAGTTATGGGAAAAAGGATTAATAATGAAAAGAGAAATTTTTTATTTATAAGTAAGGTACTAGGTAAGCATATTGAAGCTAGGCCTAATATATGTAAGGAAATAGGAGCAAAATTAGCTGGTCTTATTTTTGATAAGGAACAAAAAGAATTACCTTATAAAAGTAATGAGAGAATATGTGTATTAGGGTTTGCTGAAACAGCAACTGGATTAGGAATGGCTGTAGCTTCATATATTAAAAATTGTTATTATATTACAACTACTAGAGAAGATATAACAGAATTAAGTTCACTCTTAAAATTTGAAGAAGAACATTCTCATGCTACAACACATAAATGCTTCCCATTAGATAAAGATAAGATTGTAAATGCAGAAAAAATAATTTTAGTAGATGATGAAATAACAACAGGAAAATCTATGATAAATATAATAAAGGAATTAAAATCAGTAAGTAGTGTAAGGGATTTTATTATTCTTAGTATATTAGATTGGAGAAGTGAAGAGCATAGAAAAGCATATGATGATTTAATTAAAAAAGAAAATATTAATGTAGAAGTTTTATCGTTAATATGCGGAGATATTAAAATAAATGATAATAGTACTTATATAGATAATTCAGATAAGTTAATAGAAGAAACTACTGATATTCTAAATTATAAGGTTTTAGATAGAATAAATTTAAAGACAAGTTATAAAGAAGAAGAGAGTTATTTATTGAATACAGGTAGATTTGGAGTAGAATTTAATGAAATAGAAGCTTTAGAAAAAAGCTGTGAAGAGGTTGCTAATAAGTTGCAATCTTTTATTAAAAGTAGTGAGAAAGTATTAATATTAGGCCATGGTGAAAATATATATATTCCATGTAGAATAGCTTCTTACATAAAGGGTGATGTATTTTTTAAAAGTACTACAAGAAGTCCTATTTATTGCGAGAATATTGATGATTATCCAATAAAAGAAAAGCATGTATTTTATCATAAAGGAGTTAAGTATTACTTCTATAATAAAAGCGAAATAGAAGAAAGGTATGATAAAGTAATTTTAATAACAGAAGATGATTTAAATGTTAAATTAACAAATAATATGATTATAGTAAGGATTTAAGAGTTATGGATAATATAAATTTAGTCAAGCATAGTTATGATGAAGATTGTATATTTTTACTTAAAGATTTAACTAATGATATAGAGGAAATTACAATAAAAGAGAAAGAGGCATTAATAAGAAATGGAATTAATTATTCAGAAATGATTTCAAAAGAAAATAAGCCTAGTAAAGAGATAAAAAGTTTGTTTCTTAATATGCTAAATAGAGATAAAAAAATAATTGCATACTATGTGGCAAAAATATCAGAAATAGTATATAGAGAAAAGGGAAATGATTTAGTAATAGTATCTTTAGCTAGAGCTGGTACTCCTTATGGAATATTAATGAGTAAGTATCTAAGATTAAAATATAATGTTAGTATACCACATTACAGTATTTCTATTATAAGAGGAAAAGGTCTAGATATAAATGCTTTAAAATATATTTTAAACAAGAATAAAGATGCAAAAATACAATTTGTTGATGGATGGACAGGGAAGGGATCTATAACTAAAGAATTAAATAAATCTATAGATATTTTTAATAGTGAAAATGGAACTAATATAGATAGTTCTTTAGCTGTTATTTCTGATCCAGCAAAATTATGTGAAGTATGTGGAACAAGAGAAGATTTTGGTATAGTAACATGTTGTTTAAATTCAACTGTAAGTGGGTTAATAAGCAGAACTGTTCACAATGAAAAGTATATTGGGAAAAATGATTTTCATGGAGCAAAAACCTTATATTATTTAGAGGATGAGGACTATTCACAATATTTTATAAACAAAATATATAATGAGTTTAAAAATATAAGTATTAAAAGTAAAGAGTTAGATTTAGAAGTTATAGATAAACAATATTCAATAAATATTGTTAATAGTATAAGAGAATTATATGATATTAACAATATAAATAATATTAAGTTAAGCGTTGGTGAATCAGCTAGGGTTTTATTAAGAAGAGATCCGAGAATTATATTAGTAAAAAATAAGAATGATAAAAATGTAGAGCATATAATTAAATTAGCAGATGAAAAGGGAGTAAAGGTTATTGAGTACAAGAATAGTGATTATAATTGTATTTCGATAATTAATGAAAAATAAATGGAGAATATATTTTTTATTACAGATTTAGATAGAACTATTATACATTCTAAGCATAAAGGATATAAATGTGTTGAGAAATTAGGAGATAGAGAAATAACATACATGACTAATTATGCTTATGATAAGCTACAAGAATTATTAAAAAATGAACTATTTATATTTATACCATGTACAATGAGAAGTATTAGTCAAACATTAAGAGTTGATTTTATAAGGGTCTATAATCCTAGGATTATTATATGTACTAATGGAGCTCAAATTTATATTGATGGAAAGCTAGATAACGAGTGGGACAAGCAAATGAGGAATTTGTGTAATTATAATGAGTTAATTGAAAATATTAATTATCTAGAGGAATTAAAAGAAATTTATAAGGAAAGTATAAATATTATAGATGTAAGAAATATTGAAAATTTCTATATTACTGTTAAGTGTAAAGATTCAGAAGAGGCAAATAAGTTTTATTATATTATAAAGGATAAGTTTAGTAAGAATATTGATGTTTTAAAAATAGAGGCTAAGATATTTATTATTCATAAAAAAATAAATAAGGTATATGCTGTTGATTATATTGTTAAAAAATTTAATATAAAAAATCTAATTACTTCTGGGGACACAGAGGTGGATAAGGAATTTACTACTAGAGGGATAGCTATTCTTCCTAAACATAGTTCCTTTAAGCATGATAAAGCCATAATAACTAGAAAAGATAAAATAAATTCAACTGAAGAGATATTAGATTATATAAATGATTTATTGTATAAATATGAGAATAAATTTATCTAAAATAGGAAGATGTTGAAAGTAAAGTATGAAATAGGTTAAAATTTAGATGTAAGGTTTATTCTAGGAAAGTAAGAGGTTATTTGAAAAATGGCTATAAATTTAAAAAACATAACAAGTTATATGTTTAGAACTATTTATGAAAGAGAAGATACATATAATAAGTTTAAGCCATATTTTTATAGATTTATAGGTGTAGAAGATAGTTCGAAATATGATGACTTTATTAAGACAATTCAAAGTAAATGCATAGAAGAGCAAGATAAGTGTATTATATTTGATAATAGCATTCCATTAAGTGGAGAAATGGAATTAATTCAGTATATTTTTAATGAGCTTGCATCTATGGATGTTTATAAAATCACTTCGCAAGATATCACAATATTTGATGACTTAGAAATTAATTTTAAATTTTTAAGTGCATTAGAATATATTATACCTATTGCTTGCAATAAAGAAAATTTCTTTAATGAAAATGTAAGAAATAATTTTATAACAAAGTTAATTGTTTGGACATACACTTATGCAAAAGATATAAAATATGACGCTAATATAAATCCAAAATGTATTTACTATGGGAATATACAAAGACATGAAATTTATTTTTTAATTATGCTTTATAAAATGGGATTTGATGTTATTTATATTAATCCATTAAAAGAAGAACTTTGGAATGAAATTGAAGATAATGGATTAAGTGAATGTATAAAAAGTATGGGTATATTAAATATAGAATCTTTTAGGGAAAAGGCTAACAGAGGAAAAGTTATTGATAACTTTGAAACTATTACTAAGCAAGTTCAAAGGGATATAGAAGAACAACTATTTTCTAATACAGGAATGTTTAAGCCGTGGCAATTTAGAAAAGGTTATACTAAAAGTGTGTTATTAGATACCATATTAGAAGATATTTATATTTACTGGAATGAGCCTTGTAAGTTAAGAAGTGGATTTAAAGTTGAAGGAAACATAGTTCAAGTTCCCTGCTTTTTTAAAAAAATAGATGGTGTATATAGTGATGAGTTTGAATATCAAAAATTGGTTAAGTATTGCACATCATCACAAAATACCTTAGTTTTTAATGGAATATATTTCTCTGAAGATGTTCAATTTAAAGATGATATGTACCAGCTTATGTTTTGTCAATTAAGTGATGGTTCTTTTGATATAGAGGAAATTAAGAAATTGCCTTTATATAGATTTTCTAAGTATAGTGAGGATGTTCAGAATTTTTTACTTAATAAGTTTAATGAAACAATAAGTAGTAAGGACTTGTTTAGTAGAAAATTTAATAAAGAAGAAATATTAAGATTATTAGTATTAGTTTTAGGATTAAATGAAAGTATTGTTAGGTTAATAGATAATTTTGATTTTACAGGTGCTATACCTAAGATAGTAATTTATCTTGAAGATGAAAATACTATGCCTGAATCTATGCAAATACTATTAGGATATATTCATACTATAGGAATTGATATAGTTATATTTAATCCATCAGGTTTATTTAATATTAATAATGTTATTAAGGAAACAGCCTTAAATGATTTTAGATTAGATGTAATGAAATATGATTCAAAATATAATAATTTAATTAATTTAAAGCAAGGTGTTTTTTCAAGATTTCTAAGAAAATAATAGGTTTTAATTATATAGATAAAGGGGAATATAAGTTATGATTAAAGATGATAATAATATGTTTGGAAAGTCATTTAATGAAGATAATATAGAGAATGTTGATTTTCAAAATATGAATAATAATTATGGTGCATATGAAGGGCAGCAGGAGATGCAAACAAATCAGCAAATGGGATACCAAGGGCAACAAGGAATGTATCCAAACCAGCAAATGGGATACCAAGGACAACAAGGAATGTATCCAAATCAGCAAATGGGATATCAAGGACAACAAGGAATGTATCCAAATCAGCAAATGGGATATCAAGGACAACAAGGAATGCAAGCAAATCAGCAAATAGGGTATCAAGGACAACAAGGAATGTATCCAAATCAACAAATGGGATACCAAAATCAACAATCAATGCAATTTCAAGGTATGATGAATCAAAATGATAATATGCAAATGCAAAATAATGATTTTGATATGTCAACTATATCAGAGTATAAGCAAAGATTAAGAGGAATGAAGGAAGTTCAAGACCTTACTGGAGAAGTTGAAATTCAAAATCCAAATTCCATAGTAATGTTTGGGCAAAAGGCTAGTGAGAATATATCTAAGGTTTCTGATGAATTATTAAAATCTATGAAAGCTGTAAAGGCAGAGGAAGCTAGTGAAATGCTAGTAAGCTTAACTAAAATAATGGATAAATTTGATGTTAAGGAACTTGAAAGTGGAGAGAAACAATCTATATTTTCTAAATTAGTTAAAGGGGTAGGAAATAGTGTTGCTAAAATATTTCAAAAATACGACACTATGGGATATGAAGTTGAGAAAGTATATGTGTTATTAAAAAAATACGAAAATGATATTAGAGAATCTAATGCAAATTTAAAGAAGTTATATGATGCAAATCTTCATTTTTATCAACTACTTGAAAAGTATATAGTAGCCGGTGAGTTAGCATTAGAAGAAATAGATGCATACATATCACAAATATCAATGAATAATGCAATGAATCAAGAAGAAAAGCAAATGTTAACTCAAAAGCTTGAAATAAGTAAAGAGATGCTATCACAACGTGTGTACGATCTTCAAATTGCTGAAAATGTTGCTATTCAAGCAGCTCCAATGATTCAAACTATTCAAATGTCTAACTTTAATTTGATGAGAAAAATTAACTCATCATTTATAGTAACATTACCTATATTTAAACAATGTTTAGCACAAGCAGTTATATTAAAGAGACAAGAAATACAAGCAAAATCAATTAAGCAATTAGATGATAAAACTAATGAACTTATTATGAGGAATGCTCAAAATACCGCTAGACAATCAGTTGAAATTGCAAAAATGGCATCAGGAAGTTCAGTTGCTATTTCTACTTTAGAAAAGTCATTTGAAACAATAATGAAGGGTATTGAAGATACAAAAGCAATTCAAGAAGCTAATAGAACAGAAAGAATTGAGAATTCAGCTAAGCTTGAAAGAATTAAACATAGCATGAAGAAAAATATAGCTCAAAGTTAATAGTTAATAAATAAAGTCGGCTTAGGTCGACTTTATAAAAAATTTTCAAAAAAAGTTGTAAATTTATTGAATAAAATTTTTAATGTGGACATACTTAAGATAAATAGTAAAAACAAAAGTTTATTTCATACTATAAAAAGTGTTGAAATATATTTCATTAAGTGGTATACTTTATCACGTAAGGTAATTAAAAATAATTCTTAAAGTATAGGGGGTCTGTAAAATGGGAATTAATTTAGGTTCAATGATAGGAAATATGCAATCAAGTGCAAATAATAATGGAGTAAATGCTTTAAATTTAAAAAAGAACGATGTTTTAAATTTAACTAAGAAAAATCCAGGACTTAAAAAAGTAATACTAGGAGCTGGATGGGATGTTGCAAGCATAGGACAAGATTTTGATTTAGACATAGCTGCATTTTTATTAAATGCAAATGGAAAAGCTCAAAACATACCTGATGATGTAATATTCTTTAATAATATGCAAGGCCAAGGAATTTGTTTAGAGGGTGATAATAGAACAGGTGCTGGTGAAGGCGATGATGAAAGAATAAGAATAGACTTAGAAGCTATATCACCACATGTTCAAAAAATTGTTTTTGTTGTTACTATACATGAAGCACAAGCTAAAAGACAAACATTTGGTATGGTAGAAAATTCTTATGTAAGAATTTTAGATGAAGAACGTAATGAAAGAGAAATATGTAGATTCAATTTAAAAGAAAATGGTTCAACAGTTACTTCAGTAATTTTTGCAGAATTATATAAAACAAGTGGTGATTGGCAATTTAAAGCTATTGGAGAAGGAAAGATTGCTGATTTAAATGGAATTTTAGGTCTGTATATGTAGTTAGAAGCTTATATAGTTAGTAGTTTAGGATGAAAGTCTGCTTGGGCAGACTTTTTGAAAAAATATTTTTTAGAAACTAAAATAGTAGTTTCAACAATAACTAAAAACTATTAGTACCTATAATAGATTGAATTTTGAATAAGAGTTTTAGAGGAGGAAAAAATATGGTTGGAGTTTTAAATTTACAAAAAAATGATGTTTTAGATTTGAGAAAAGCAGATCCAGGATTAAAGCATGTTATGTTAGGAGCTGGATGGGATGTTGCTAAAAAAGGTTTTTTTAATTTAGGAGCAGATTATGATTTAGATTTAATTGCATTATTATTAGATAGTAATGATAAACTTGTTAATAGAGGAGTAATATATTTCGGAAACTTAAAAGGAGATGGAATATATCTTCATGGAGATAACAGAACTGGTGCTGGAGATGGAGATGATGAAAGAATATCTGTTGATTTAGATAGACTTCCATCAAATTGTAATAAGGTTATATTTGCTCTTAACATTTATGATGCAGTATCTAGAAAGCAAGGTTTCTCTAGAGTAAAAAATGCTTACATTAGATTAGTAAATGAGGATAATGGTAATAAAGAGATTTGTAGATATAATTTATCAGAAGATGGTGGAGATAATACAGCATTACTATTTGCTGAATTACAAAGAACAAATGGAAGCTGGCAATTTAAAGCTAAAGGAGAATTATTACATGCTACAGTTAAATCTTTAGCAGATATGTATAAATAGAGGAGGAAATTGATATGGGAATTAATTTAGGTTCAGGATTTGGAAATTTAGCTGGAAATACAAATAATAATGCACCAACCGGTGGGATTTTAAATTTAAACAAGAATGATGTATTAGATTTAACAAAAAGAAATCCAGGATTAAAGAAGGTAATGCTTGGTGCAGGATGGGATACTTCAAATAGTGGTTCAGATTTTGATTTAGACATAGCAGCATTTTTATTAGATGCAAATAATAAATTTAACACTGTTTCAAATGTAATATTCTTTAATAATAAAGCAGGTAGAGGTATTACATTAGGTGGTGATAATAGAACTGGTGCTGGTGAAGGTGATGATGAAACTATAAATATCGAATTAGATAATATCGATCCAAGCATAGTAAAGATAGTATTTGTTGTTACAATTCATGAAGCTATGGCTAAGAGACAAACTTTTGGAATGATAAATAATTCATACGTTAGACTAGTTGATTTAGAACAAAATGGAAAAGAATTATGTAGATTTAATTTAAAGGAAAATGGATCTACAGCTACATCAGTAATATTTGCTGAGCTTTATAGAAATGGGGCAGAGTGGCAGTTTAAGGCTGTTGGAGAAGGTAAAATCGCTGATTTAAATGGTGTATTAGCTTTATATCAATAGTTAAAGAGATACATGCAAAAGATAAATTCACTTTTGCATGTATATTTTTTAAAGAAAAGTTAACAATATGATATTTAAATAAATGATAAGATAGTATATTATATAAAGATATGTAAATTTTATTTAAGGAGAGAATGGAATGATTAAAGGGCTTAATAAAGAGCAAATAGAAGAAAGTAGAAAGCTCTATGGAGATAATATAATTCATGAAGCAGAGCCAGAAACTTTTTGGGACAAATTTAAAGGTGCATTCGATGATCCAATGATTAAGTTATTGCTTGCAATTGCAGCAATTATGGCAATTATGGCATTTATGGGATATGCTGAATTTGGGGAATTAATAGGTATAGCAATATCTGTATTATTAGTAACTGGAATTTCTGCCAAGACAGAAATTGCAAGTGATAATGAGTATAGAAAGTTAAAAAATTCTACTAAAAAAGATGTATGTAAAGTACATAGGGATGGTAAGGTAGTAGAAATTGAAGTAAATGAACTAGTTGTAGGAGATATGGTTATTCTTCAAAGTGGAGATAAAATTCCAGCTGATGGATATCTTTATAATGGAGAATTAAGAGTAGATAATTCAGCTCTTAATGGTGAAGCAGAAGAATGTAAAAAGGTTGCAGTAGAAGACTCTAAGACTTATAAAGAAATTGCTATGACAGCAGATATAACTGGAGATACATTCGTAGATGCACATTCTTTATTTAGAGGTGCTGTAGTATTTAATGGCGAAGGTGTTATGGAAGTAACTAAAGTTGGTATGAAAACTATGATGGGTGCTATGGCTGCAGATATGGCTGATGATGAAGTAGAAAGTCCATTAAAAGTTAAGCTTACTAAACTTGCAGAACAAATTTCTATGTTTGGTTATATTGGTTCAGTTGTTATTGCATTAGCTTTATTAGGACATAAGGTACTAGTCGAAGGTGGATTTGCAGAGTACTTTGCACAAGGTGGAGTATTAATATTTAAAGATGTATTAGAAGCTATTATGTTAGCAGTTGTTATTGTAGTTATGGCAGTACCAGAAGGATTACCACTTATGATTGCAATTGTTCTTATGAGAAACACATCTAAGATGTTACAAAATAATGTACTTGTTAGAAAACCAATAGGTATTGAAACAGCGGGATCATTAAATATTTTATTCTCAGATAAAACAGGAACAATTACTAAAGGTCAATTAGAAGTTGTTGAGTTCTTTGATGGAAACTTAAAGGATACTTATAAAGAGGGTTCTAAAGTTAAAGAAATGATGAAGCTTTGTATTGGGAAAAATACAGGAGCTATGTTTGATGCAAATGGTAAAATAGTAGGGGGAAATGCTACTGATAAGGCATTACTTAACTTCTTAACACAAGGAGAAATGGAAAAGTTAACAGGCTTAGTTGTTGAAAAATCACAAGGTTTCAATTCAGCTAATAAATATTCAGCAAGTCAGTTAAATGGAAAAACAGTATATAAAGGTGCTCCAGAAAGATTACTTGCTAAAGCAACAAAAATGTTAGATGAAAATGGAAATGTAGTTGATATAAATAAAAATAAAATTAACTCTAAGATAGATGAATTAGCTATAAGAGCTATGAGAGTTTTATCATTTGCTTATAGTGAAAGTGGATTAGTAGAAGATACTCTTCCAGATGACTTAGTTATTGTTGGATTTGTTGGAATTCGTGACGATGTAAGAGTTGAAGCAAAACAAGCTATTGAAGAAGTACAAAATGCTGGAGTTCAAGTTGTAATGATAACTGGTGACAGAAAAGAAACAGCAGTTGCAATTGCTAAAGAGGCCGGATTATTAAGAGCAGATACAGATGTTGCATTAACTTCAGAAGAATTAAATAAAATGTCAGATGACGAAGTTAAAGCTATTATACCAAACTTAAGAGTTATAGCTAGAGCATTACCAACAGATAAATCAAGAATGGTAAGACTTGCTCAGGAGTTAAATCTTGTATGTGGTATGACTGGTGATGGTGTTAATGATGCGCCAGCATTAAAGAGAGCAGATGTTGGTTTTGCTATGGGTAGTGGTACAGATGTAGCTAAAGAAGCTGGTTCAATAGTAATTTTAGATGATAATTTTAAATCTATAGAAAGTGCTATATTATATGGTAGAACAATTTATAATAATATATTAAAGTTTATAAAGTTCCAATTAACTATAAATGTTGCAGCTGTTGCAGTTTGTGCTATTTCACCTTTCTTTGGTATTGAGGAGCCACTTAAGATTACTCATATACTTTGGATTAACTTAGTTATGGATGGTCTTGGTGCGTTAGCATTAGGTTCTGAACCTGCTCTTAAGAAATATATGCTTGAAAAACCTAAATCAAGAACTCAAAGTATAGTTTCAGGTAAGATGATGAATCAAATTATTTTTGCAGGAATTTGGGTAACTATATTAAGTTTTGTATTCTTAAAAGCTCCATTCTTTGTAGAGATGTTTGCTAATACTGAAGAGCATATGACAGCATATTTCTCAATGTTTGTGCTTTGTGCAGTGTTTAATGGATTTAATGTAAGAAGTACAAATGCTAATATATTTGAACATATAAATGAAAATATGAGCTTCTTAAAGGTTATGGGAATTATTATAGTAGTCCAAGTAGTATTAACAATAGTTGGTGGAGAAATGTTTAGTTGTACTCCAATTTCAATAAATCATTGGATGGTTATAATACTTATGGCAGTTACAATTATTCCAGTAGATATGATAAGAAAAGCCATAGTTAATATTTTTAATAAAGAAACAGTTAAACAAAATGTTGTAGAAGCTGCATAAAAATAAATAGATTAATATAAAAAGTCAGTTTTAATGAGTTATTCTCTGTTTACTTAACAGGGGTAGTTCTAAAGACTGGCTTTTTATGGTGAATTAATAAATATGTTAATAAGGAAATATTTGAAATATTTATTGAAAATTATATAATATAATAGAATAATCACAACTACAAAATAGGAGATTAACACTGTGAGCAAAAATAATAATAAACTTTTAGAGGTTAATTATCTAAAACAACTATTTGATATTATAAGAATAGTTGATCCGATTAAGAAAATAGTAATTGAAAAAAATGGGGAAGTAATAGAAGAAAATATTAAGTGCTTTAAGTTATGTAATAGAGATTCCGTATGTGAAAATTGTATTTCTATTAGAGCATATAATGAGAATACTAGTGTTATTAAATTTGAATATATTAACAATAAAGTATATATGATTATGGCTACGCCTTTAAATCGAGAAGAAGATAGTTATGTTATAGAAACAATTAGAGATGTAACAGATTGTAAAATAATTGATAGTCTTGAAGTAAAGGAAATTGATGAAATAAAAAGTACCTTTAATAAAATGAATAGATTAATAATTACAGATGAACTTACACAATGTTATAATAGACGATATATAAATGAGAGATTACCTATAGATATAGACTTAGCAATTAATAATAATCTAGACTTATCAATCGCTATGATAGATATTGATTTTTTTAAGAATATAAATGATAAATATGGACATTTAGTAGGGGATTTTGTGTTAAAAGAAGTAAGTAAATTAATTAAAAATAATATAAGAACAAAAAGTGATTGGATAGCAAGATACGGTGGAGAAGAATTTATAGTATTATTTAATAATACTTCCAAAGAAGATGCCTATAGTTTATCAACTCGAATAAAGTCAATAGTTGAAGGGCAGATAATTAAATATAATGATATAGAAATAAAAATAACTATTAGTATAGGAGTAGCTAATTTAAGTAAAAAAGTTAATACAATGAATAAATTAATAAGTATAGCTGATGAAAATTTATATAAGGCAAAAATAAATGGTAGAAATGTTGTTTGTATATAAATAATTATATTAAAGGGATATAGGAGATATATGAAGAAAGTATTAGTTACAGGAAATAATGGATTTTTAGCATCAAGATTTATAGAGTTTTATAAAGATAAATATGAAATTATTAGCTTTAATAAAAATGATTTAGATATTTCAAATGAATCTAAAGTATATAATATATTTAAAGAAAATAAGTTTGATATAGTAGCACATTTAGCAGCTATTTCAGATACTGGCAAATGTCAAAGTAATCCAGATTTAGCTAATAAAATAAATTTACAGGGAACTATAAATATAGCTAAGGGATGTGAATTAAAAAAATCAACTTTGGTATTTGCTAGTAGTGATCAAATTTATGCTGGAAATAAGAAAGAGGGTCCTTATAGTGAGGAAATTATAATAGAACCTAATAATGTTTATGCAGAAAGTAAATTTTATGCTGAAAATGAAATTAAAAATATATTAGATAATTATTATAATTTGAGATTAACATGGCTTTTTTCAATGCCAGAAAGAAATAAAAAAGTTAATACTAATATAATAACTAATATTTTAAATGCAGCGTTAAAAAAGCAACCTTTAAATTTATCAATTAATGAATTTAGGGGGATGACATATGTATATGAAGTTATAGAAAATTTTGAAAAATTAATTGAAATCCCCTTTGGTGATTATAATTATGGATCAGAAAATAATCTTTCTACATATGAAATTGGTGAAAAAGTACTTGAACATATGGGATTAGAGAATAGACTTGAAGATATAATAATTAAAGATATTGAAAGATTTAAGGACAAAAAAAGGGATCTAAGGATAAGTAATAGTAAATTAAAGAAATTAAATATAAACTTTAATGATACAGAAGAAGCTATACAAAGATGTATAAAAGAATTTAAATTTTAAAATATTGCAAAAATGATAAATGGGTAATTAATGAATGAAATTCCTTATGGAGTTTCGAACTTAAGTACCCATTATTTATTAGCTTACTTTTAATTTATTTAATTATAGTATAAAAGTCATAAGTATTAGCTAAACTAAATTTTCCCATTCTTCGTAAAGTTGAGCAATACAATCCTCAAGTTTCTTTATTTCATTATTAACTCTTTGACTTTCAGTTGGATTAGAATAAATTGATTCTAAACAAAGTTGTTCTTGTAAAGAAGTTAGCTCATCTTCCTTTTCTGAAATTGTTTTTTCTAGTGTTTTAATTTTAAGTTGAAGAGCTTTAGCTTCTTTTTCAGCTTCACGTTTTTTCTTTTTTTCATCCTTAAGCTGAGTTTTGGTTTTACCATTAGCTAATTCTTCATAATCTTCAAATCGAGTTGGATTAAGTTTCTTTTCTTGATAATAACTATAGTTTCCAAGGTATTCAGAAACACCATTTTCTTTAAGTTCAAGTATACGACCAATTACTTTATTTAAGAAGTATCTATCATGTGATATAACCATTAAAGTACCATCATATTCTAATATAGCATCTTCAAGTGCTTCTCTAGACATTATATCAAGATGGTTAGTGGGCTCATCTAATAAAAGTAGGTTTGATTTTGAAAGCATAAGCTTTAATAAATTAATTCTACACTTTTCACCACCACTTAAGGTATTTATAACTTTAAATACATCATCACCAGTAAATAAGAAAGATGCTAAATAACTTCTAAGTTTAGATGTTGTTAAATTAGGAAATTCATCCCACACTTCGTCTATTATAGTTTTATCTAAATTTAAATCAGATTGTTCCTGATCATAATATCCAACGTTAACGTTAGTTCCTAGTACTTTAACACCTTTATCCGAGTGAACTTTATCCATTATTATTTTAAATAAAGTAGTTTTACCTCTACCATTTTCACCGATTAAAGCAACTTTTTCACCACGTTTTAAATCAATATTTAAGTTAGTAAATAGTATTTTTTCGCCATAAGATTTAGACATATCTTCTATATGTAAAACATCATACCCACTTTTTACAGAAGCTTCAAATTTAATTTTAGAGCCTTCTTTTTCATGTGTAGGAGCCTCAATTTTTTCCATTTTATCTAATGCTTTTTCTCTACTTTCAGCAGCACGAATGCTTTTTTCCCTATTAAAAGAACGGAATTTTTCGATAATTGCTTCTTGACGTTTAATTTCAGCTTGCTGTAGATTATAAGCTTTAAGTTTAGCTTCATAATTCTTTTTTCTAAGATCTATAAATTTAGAGTAAGGTACATTGTAACATTCAACTTTTCCCGCAATAACTTCAAAAGTACTAGTTGTTACTGAATCTAAAAAGAATCTATCATGGGATATTACTAAAACAGTTCCTTTATAGTTTTTCATATAGTCTTCTAGCCAACTAATTGCTTCTAAGTCTAAGTGGTTAGTTGGTTCATCAAGTAAAATGATATCTGGTTTACGTAATAGTAATTTACATAATGCAACTCTTGTTTTTTGTCCACCACTTAAAGTATTTATAGATTTATAAAAGTCATCTTCAGTAAATCCAAGTCCTTTTAATACTCTTGATATTTCACCTTTGTAGATATAACCACCTTTATGTGAATATATATCTTGAAGAGTTGTGTAGTCTTTTATAAGCTTGTCATGATATGAAGCATTATTTTCATCATAAGGTTCGTTCATTTTTATTTCTAAGGATGAGAGTCTTTCTTCAATGTTTAGAAGCTCATCAAATACAGAAAGAGTTTCTTCATAAATATTTTTATCAGAGTCTAATGCTAAATTTTGTGATAAATAACCTAAAGTTTTATTTTTATCTATAAATATTTCACCAGAATCTTGAGATATTTCTTTAGTTATTATTTTAAAAAGGGTTGATTTTCCCTCACCATTAGCACCAATAATTCCTACTTTATCACCTTCATTGATTGAAAAAGTAATATCTTTAAGGACATCGCGTATTCCGTAACTTTTGCATATATCTTTACAACTTAGTATTATCATAATTTCCTCCAGTTAGACGAAGTTTTCCTTATAATTATACTATTATAGTAAATCTATATCAAATTAAAAAAAGGAGATGTTTTTCAACAACTCCTTTTTTTAGATTGCATCATCTACAAAGAGATAGCCAAGTGGTGGTTTACCATTAAATAGTCCCATAATATAGATAGTATAGAATTTTCCACCATCTAATGTAATATTCTTAATATATTTTGTAGGTGATTCAGAAGCTCCTAAGAGAATCTCAAAGTTATATATTCCAGGGGATAATTGATAATATCCCGTAGTTTCTAAATATTCAGCTTGATTAAATAGTATAATACCGTTAGGTAATCCTAAAGTAAGTAAAGGTGCGTTTGAAGATAAATTAATAAATCTCAAAAATGACTTAGATTTATTTATAGGAACATTATCATCCTTTAGCCTAAATAAATACAAATTATTGGATAATGTAACTATTGAAACTGTATAGTTAGCATTAGCTATTAATTGAATATTTTGACTTAATAAAGGCTTGTCATAAGTGCCAGCTTTGAATAGTTGAAATTCATATTCTCCAGATGATAATTGACTATATTTAGATATTTTTCCAAAGGCTAAGTTACTTGTTATAAGAGAGCCATTTAGATAAACATCAACATTTGGGGCATTAGGTACTGCATGAAGAATTCTTACACTAGGCTCAATTCGAGGAAGTGATTTTGAGAATTGTTCCATAAAAATCACCTACCTTTTACAATTATCAAGAGATATCTTTATTATTTTTTTTATTAATAATTTAGTAATAGGATAAGGGATTCTATAAGCTTTCATAGTAGCTAATATTCCTGGATTATCCTTTTCTATTAAGGCAAATAGTTCATTAACCTCATCTTCGGTACAATTATACTTCCTAGAATCATTTAAAGAAAAGTCTAAGGAGATATCTAAATTTCTTAAGATATCAAGAGTGTTGATGGAGTCATCTAAATACCTTTTATTAACCTTTTCTTCATTATAAGAATAGAGAAAACTATCATCTAATTCTGTTGGATATTCTAATTCAGTATTAGTGTTATTTGTAATATTAGTGTTATTGTTACTTTCTTTAAGTGAGGTATTTGAGTCTATATTCGGTACATTTTTAGGATACGGTGTAAGTGGAGCTAGCTCAGTCATTGGGTTGGTATTTAATGGAATTGGTGTTGGGTTGATATTTAAATTTGGAAAACCTAATGATAAAGTACCAAATGTTTTAGTGCTAGAAATTCCATCCATATTAAATAGTAATGGAAATTTTGTACTATTAGGTGCTAAAGAGGAATCAATATTTAAAGGTATAAAATTTAAATCATCATCATTATATTTTTGTGTATTAGTTTTTTTAGAACTCATTATTACCCTCCAAATAATAATTTATTAATAATATATGTATTTTAAACACATATGTTACTTTATAGAATATGACTATAGTGAGAGGTATATTACTATTGAACAATAGAATGTCTAGTAAATAATCACAATAGCAAAAAGGTAAGAATATATTGTATTGGAGGGGATTATTATGCATAAAGAAAATATAGATGATTTAAGAAAGCTATTTATAGGGTTGGATAAAAAGGTTAATGTAGATGGAAAAGGAAGATTAATTCCTATAAATTTTGATAATGCAGCTACCACTCCACCTTTTAAAAGAGTTATGAAAAAGGTATTAGAAACTAGCGAGTATTACGGATCAATTGCAAGGGGGGATGGTAAGAAGTCTCAATATTGCAGTGATTTATATGATAGTTCTAGAAAATATATATTAGAATACTTTAATGCACCTGAAGATATATATACAGCAATTTTTGTAGGAAATACTACTGATGGATTGAATAAGCTATCTAATATTTTAATTGAAAGTAAAGAAGATATAGTTATTACAACTAGAATGGAACATCATTCAAATGATTTGCCTTGGAGAAATAAATGTGATTTAAAGCATGTTGAAGTAGATAAGGATGGAAGAATTAAGGTAGAAGATATAGAAGAATTACTTGATAAGTATCAAGAAAAAGTTAAATATGTAACAGTAACAGGCGCATCTAATGTTACTGGTTATGTGAATGATATAAGAAGAATAGCCAAAGCAACTCATAGATATGGAGCAAAAATAATTGTTGATGGAGCTCAATTAATTCCTCATAAAAAAATATCCATGATACAAGATGATATCACTGAAAATATAGATTTTTTAGTGTTTTCTGGACATAAGATATATGCTCCATTTGGAAGTGGAGTTATTATTGGTTTGAGAAAAATATTTAATGAAAAGGATCCAGCTTCAAGTGGTGGAGGAACTGTTCAGATAGTTCTTGATGAACGTCAGCTATGGCTAGATACACCAGAGAAAAATGAAGCAGGTACGCCTAATCTTTTTGGAGCAATATCAATAGCAGAAGCATTAAAGGAAATGGATAAAATAGGATTTCAAGTTATTGAAAATAATGAAAAAGACTTATTATCATATTTAATTAAGGAATTAAAGCAGTTTGAAAAGGTAACTTTATATGCAGATAATGAAAATATAGATGATAGATTGGGAATTTTAGTATTTAATATTGATGGAATGACTTATGAAGAAGTTGGAGGAGCCCTTGCTGATATAAGAGGAATAGGGGTTAGAGAAGGTGGATTTTGTGCCCATCCATATACAAGAAGAGTTCTTGGAATAAAAGATGATGAGCTTCAAAGATATATGAGTGAAGTTGGAATTCCTGGATTGGTTAGAGTAAGCTTAGGAATTTATAATACTAAAAAAGAAGCAAATATATTCCTAGACACCGTTGAATATATTTGCCGAAGATACACTAAATAAATTGTGAAGCAATTTATAGTTAAGGGCCTTACGGCCAGGTAAGTTTTTTGAACAGCGCTTCGCTAGTTCAAAAAGGTAAATGTTGACTTTATCAACGGTAAGAGCCTTACGGCTAATTAAGGAAGAAACTTCTTGCGAAGTTTCAAAAAATATATATTCAAGAAATTATGAAATAATTTTATTCTTAACTTTTTACCGTTTGCTTCAGCAAACATTTACCCGTGATTAATTAGCACAAGCTATATTAATCACTTTATCTTGGCCATTAGGCCCTTAACTTTTCACTTTTAAAATTATTTGTTAAATACTTTAAAGTCTGGCATTGGTGCAGCTGAAATTACTGTTGGAACTTCAGAAACTAGTGGAGCTAAATATTCAATAGCTTTTTCGTTTACGTTGTTTCCAGCTTCGTTTATCCATTCAGTTGGGAAGTATTTAACGTTATTAGCAATTTTATCAGCTTCTATTAAGAAGTAAGAAGATTTATAAGGTACATTATTTTCTCTTTTTATTCCGATCATATATCCACATTTCCCAAGACTAGCTTGTCTTAATGCTTCATATCCAACTTCATAGGCTTCTTCTAAATCTAAATTAGAAGCACAGTGCATAGCACATCTTTGAAGAACACCAAGTTCAAGAGATTTAACTCTTGTAGTTATACCAGAAGATATTATTAAGTTTTTTAAATATGAGCCAACACCACCAAGTTGAGCATGGCCAAACTTATCATGAGCTTGTGCATGAGCTTCAGCAACAAATTTGCCTTCAGCAGTTCTTACACCTTCAGAAACAACTATATAAACTTGATTTTGTTCTTCAAATTTATTTTTTACATCAAGTAAAAATTGATCTACATCAAAAGCAGTTTCAGGTAAGTAAATGAAATCTGCTACTTGTTTACCGTTTAATGTAGCTAATGAAGCGGCAGCAGCTAACCAACCAGTATCACGTCCCATAGTTTCTAATATAAATATTCCATTATTTATATATACAGATGAATCTAAATAAGTTTCAAGTACACTTGTTGCAATAAATTTAGCAGCACTACCAAAACCAGGTGTGTGATCAGTATACATTAAGTCATTATCTATAGTTTTAGGAATACCTATAAATTTAACATCTATTCCAGTTTCCTTTGCATATTCACTTAGTTTAGCAGTAGTATCCATAGAGTCATTACCACCAACGTAAAAGAAAGCTTTAATATCATTAGCTTTTAAAATTTCAAGTAGTCTATCATATTCCTCTGTTGATTCTTCAAGTTTTTTCATTTTATATCTACAAGAACCTAATCCAGATGAAGGTGTATATCTAAATCTATTTATATCATCTTTAGAGAATGATGAAAGTTCTATTATATTACCATTAAGAATTCCTTCAATTCCATTTAAACCTGCATAGACCTTATTAAAAACTCCTAAAGTATTATTTGCTTCTACTAATCCAACAACACTTGAATTTATAACTGCTGTAGGACCTCCAGATTGTGCTATGATACAATTTGCCATTAAAATACGCTCCTTTAAAGTTGAAATTAATTTTAATTTATAAAAATAAAAAATATACATTAATTACTAGAAAGTTTATATTAATGTGATATACTATTTCTTTTATTATTAAATACAATATATACTATACAACAAAATAGTATTAAATAAAAGACATAAAAAATAAAATTTACAATATGAATCATAGGTTGATAAACTTAATAATAAAATTATACAAATAATGTAAAAGTGGGGGCTGGGATGAATATAAAAGATGTAATTATAGTTGGTATTGCTTTAGCTATGGATGCTGTTGGAGTAACTATTAGTATTGGAGTTAATCCGATAGTTAGAAGACATAATAAAATAGCTTTTATTATGTCCTTTGCAATATTTCAATTTTTATTTTTTCTTTTAGGAGGGATTGGAGGACATTTATTTGAAACCTATATAACTACTATTCCAAATGTAGTTGGAGGGATAGCTATAGCTATTGTAGGAATGCTAATGATAAAGGAAGGAGTAGATGGTGATGAAGAGAGTCAGAGTTTATTATTAAAAAAAGGAATGGTATTAGTACTTGGAATATCCGTTAGTATTGATGCATTTGTAGTAGGATTTACAGCATTTAATTACATAAGTAATCCTTTAATTATGATGTTAGATTGTTCAATTGTTGGGCTTATAACTTTGATATTGTGTACAATTGCTTTTTATTCATGCAGATATATAAGAAAAATAGAATTTATATCAAAATATGCAAATTTTTTTGGTGGAATAACATTAATTATTTTTGCTATAAAGATGATTTTCTTTTAAAAGTTACTTTTTTTATAAGTAAGTTAAACTTTATAAATCTATAATAATGATAATTTTTCATTATTATAGATTTTTTTATTTAAATTAATTTGACAATAGTTAAAAAATGGGTTATAGTGAATTTAAATGAAAGACATTTGTGTTTCATAGAAAGACAAGGGGGGATTTAATGAAAAAATTATCTTTAATTACAAGGATATTTTTATGTTTAGTATTAGGAATTGCAGTTGGATTATTATGTGGGGCAAATAATATTCAATTTCCAGTAAGATTATTAGCAACTTTTAGTGGATTATTTGGTAGCTTTTTATCGTTTGTAATTCCTCTAATTATTATTGGATTTATAATTCCGGGAATAGCATCATTAGGAAGTAAGTCAGGAAAAGGACTTATTATAACTACAGTAATAGCATATGTTTCTACATTAGTAGCTGGATTCGCAGCATATTTAGTAGGAGTTGGAATACTGCCTAAATTAATAAAAGGTGGAGTTTCATTAAGTGAAGCAGGCCAATCAATAGAGCCATATTTTACTATTGAAATACCAGCAATAATGGGAGTAATGTCTGCATTAGTATTAGCATTTGTACTTGGTATAGGTTTATCAAAAATTAAAAATAGTCAAATGTTAAAGGTAGTAAATGAATTTAATTCAATTATTTTAATGATTGTTACGAAGGTTTTAATACCATTAGTTCCTATTTATATAGGTTGTGTTTTTGCAAAGTTAAGTTATAGTGGTGAAATATTTAATACATTAAAATCATTTGGTATAGTATATGTAATATTATTTTCACTACAATTACTATACATAGTTCTTCAATATTGTATTGCAGGGGCTATTAAAAAGGAAAATCCTTTTAAATTAATAAAAAATATGATTCCAGCATACATGACTGCTGTAGGAACTCAATCTTCAGCAGCAACAATTCCAGTAACACTTCAATGTGTTAAGAAAAATCAAGTTAGTGAAGAAGTTTTAGATTTTGTTGTACCATTAGGAGCAACAATACATTTAGCAGGTGATACTATTACTTTAGTTCTTACTTCTATGGCAGTGATGTACATGAATGGACAAACTCCTACTTTTGGAATGATAGTTCCATTTATATTTATGCTAGGAGTTACAATGATTGCAGCACCAGGAGTTCCAGGTGGTGGAGTCATGGCAGCATTAGGATTGCTTGAATCAATGCTTGGATTTGGAGCAGTAGAAAAGCCAATTATGATTGCGTTGCATGCAGCACAAGATAGTTTTGGTACTGCAACTAATGTTACAGGTGATGGAGCAATAGCTATAATTGTAGATTATTTTATAAGTAGGAAAAAAGGTAATAGTATTGAACAGAATAATGATGATATAGCATCGTAAAATTTAAATTAAAATGTTAGTTTTGAATTGAAGAGTTAGGTATTTTACCTAGCTCTTTTATTAATTTGTTAAATAAGTATTAAATAGAATAATTTAACTTGAAGAATATATATTAAGAGAGTATACTAGCTTATCATAATTATTCACCATAATAAGCTTAATAAGGTGATATAATAATATTTAATATTAATTTAAAAGTAAACAATAGTAGAATTTTTATATTATTTTTAAGCAAAGAGAATGCTATTAAATAAAGTAAAGTTATATTATATAAAGGAGAGTTTGAAATGGAGAAGTTATATTTTAATGGAGATATACTAACACTTGAAGAAGAATTATATGTTGATGCTATTTTAATTAAGGATGATAAAATATATAAAATTGGAGAAAAAGATGAACTTCTTAAAGAAGCTAGTGAAGATGTGGAATTAGTTGATTTAAAAGGAAGAACACTTATGCCATCTTTTATAGATGCACATTCTCATTTTTCAGGATATGCAATTTCTTTTACACAAGTAGATTTATCAGGAGCTGTAAACTTTAATGAAATTAAAGAGGCTATTCAAAACTTTATAAAGAAGAATAACATTCCAGAGGGAAAATGGATTCAAGCAGATGGCTATGATCAAAACTTTTTAGAGGAAAAATCACAACCAACTTTAGAACTCTTAGACGAGGCATCACCTAAAAATCCAATTTTATGCAAGCATAAATCAGGGCATATGGGAGTATTTAATTCTTTAGGGTTAAAGGAAATGGAAATAACTATAGATACACCAAATCCTGATGGCGGAATGATAGAAAAAAAAGATGGAAAACTTACAGGTTATTTAGAGGAAGCTGCATTTATGGAGTATATTCAAAAGTTACCCATGGCTTCTAATGAAGAGTTTATGTGTAACTTAGTTAAGGCCCAAGAATCTTATGCGAGCTATGGAATAACAACTGTACAGGAAGGCTTTGTTGTATCTCAATTAGCTCCTATATTTCAATATTTGATGCAAGCAAAACTTTTAAAAATAGACTTAATAGGATTTATGGATATTTCTAAAGCTGATGAGTTAAAAGAAAACTTTGCTAATTGTTTAAATAAATACAATAATAATTTAAAAATGGGAGGATATAAAACATTTTTAGATGGCTCTCCACAAGGTCGTACAGCTTGGATGCGTACACCATACTTAGGCGAAGAAAAAGACTATTATGCTTATGGAACTCAAACAGATGAGCAAATAGAAGCTAAATTAGAATTAGCATTGCAAGATAATATGCAAATTTTAGTTCATTGTAATGGTGATGCTGCTTGTGAACAATATATAAACCAATATGCTATAGCTAAAGAAAAAATAAATTCTAATAATGATATAAGACCTGTTATAATACATGCACAATTATTAGATAGAGATCAATTAGATAGAGTAAAAGAGCTTAAAATGGTTCCATCATTCTTTGTTGCACATGTATATCATTGGGGAGATATACATATAAAGAATTATGGTTTGGAAAGAGCAAGCAGAGTAAGCTTAGCAAAGGATGCATTAGATAAGGGAATATTATTTACATTCCATCAAGATTCACCAGTTATAGAGCCAAATATGTTAGAAACTATATGGTGCGCAGTAAATAGAATAACTAAGAATGGAGTTTTATTAGGAGAAGATGAAAGAATAGCTCCATTAGAAGCTTTAAAGGCAGTTACTAAGAATGCTGCTTATCAATATTTTGAAGAAGATATTAAAGGTACTATAAAAGAAGGAAAATTAGCTGATTTAGTTATATTAGATAAAAATATACTAAAAGTTAACCCTATAGATATTAAAAATATAGAAGTACTTGAAACAATAAAGGAGGGAAAAACTATATTTAAAAAGTTATAATAATTAGTTTTAAATAATGTGTAATACAAATCTTTTTTGAAAAATAGAGAATATATTTAAGGATATATACAGAAAATATCAGTAGCTTAAATAGATAATTAATATTTTAAGGAAAGGGTTTAATAACTAATGATGAAAAAAATAATTTTTGCAGTCGTAGTAAGTATATTTTTAATATCATCTCCCATATTAGCTGATGTTAATTCTTCTATTAAAAGTAGTGATCCACCATTAGCTGATATTTATAAAGAGGGAATATACCATTTTTCTCAAGGTTCTGGTAAAAATCTTGATTTAAAGCTAACAAGTCCAAATAAACCTATGATTTTGATGATTATAGAAAATGATACTAGAACTTTAAAGTATTATATAGAGTTTACTAAGGAGTCTCCAGAAATAAAGATGTATTTAGCAGAACCACTATCAGAGCATACTACAATTATAGTAGGAGAAGGAGAGATTTCTTTTACCTATGATTAAAAAATAGGAAAAATATATATAAGTAAAGAAGGGGTTGTATCAAAATATATTCTACAGACTTGAAATAAATTGCTTCGCAATTTATTCATTAGATGAATTGATAGTTTTGATACAACCCCTTTATTTTAATTACTTTAATTCAGAATGGCTTGAAATTATATTATTAACTATTCCATAATCTAAAGCTTCTTCTGAACTTAACCAATAATTTCTATCTGTATCTTTATTAACCTTTTCTATAGGCTGACCAGTAGATTCACTTATAATATTATTAATTCTTTTACGAACTCTCAATATTTCTTTAGCTTCAATTCCTATATCTGTTGCTTGACCGTTAAAGCCACCTAATGGCTGATGTATCATATATCTAGTATTAGGAAGTGAGTATCTATTTTCTTTATCAGCTGCTAGATATATTGTTATTCCAGCGCTTGCAACCCAACCAGTTCCTATCATTATAATTTTAGGTTTAACAAATTTAATCATATCATGTATTGTATCTCCAGATTCAACATGACCACCTTGACTATTTATAAAAATTTTAATTGGATCATTACTCATTTCTTCAAGAATTAATAATTGAGTAGTAACTTTTTCAGCTAAAGCTTGATTGATTTCACCAGAAATAATTATTGTTCTTGATTTTAATAATTTTTCCATAGCTAAGTCAGATAATGGTTTTGATTTCTCTTCTTTTTCATTTTCATTATTATAAATAAACATTTCTTTTTCCTCCTTTATTTTATGAATATATTTCCTATTTAATATAATAACACTAAATGTAAATAAATGGTATAAATAAAAAGTTAATGATATTAATAGAAAAATAGTATATACTTATAAAAAGAAACGCTATATAGATGCTATTTTAGTGATTTAGCATTTAATAGTGTTTCTTTTTTATTTCAATTACAAAGGAGAAAATATGTTATTTAAAGATTTAGATATAATAAAACCAATATTAAGAGCTGTGGAAGAGGCTGGATATGAACAACCTACAGAAATACAAGAAAACTCAATTCCAGTAGTATTAAAAGGAAAAGATATTTTAGGGTGTGCACAAACTGGAACAGGAAAAACAGCAGCATTTGCAATACCAATATTACAAAATATAGTTAGAGATAAAGAAAAAAATGATGAAAGAAATATAAAAGCTTTGATAGTTGCACCAACAAGAGAATTAGCTATTCAAATTGAAGAAAATTTTGCTATGTATTCTAAGTATTTAGATATAAAAGATACAGTTATTTTTGGAGGAGTAAATCAAAGTTCACAAGTTAGAAAAATTAAAGCTGGAGTAGATGTATTAATTGCAACACCAGGAAGACTTTTAGATTTATCTAACCAAAAGCATGTTGATTTAAAAAATGTAAAATATTTTGTACTTGATGAAGCTGATCGTATGCTTGATATGGGAATGATTCATGATGTGAAAAAAATAATATCTAGACTTCCTAAGGAAAGACAAAACTTATTATTTTCAGCAACTATGCCTAAGGAAGTAATGAAGCTTGTTAATTCTATTTTAAAAAATCCTGTAAAAGTTGAAGTTCAACCAGTATCATCAACAGCCGAAATAATTTCACAAGGTGTATATCATGTTCCGAAGAAAAATAAAAAGTCATTACTTATACATTTATTAAAAGATGAAAGTATAAAATCTGTTATAGTATTTTCAAGAACTAAGCATGGAGCAAATAAGATAGCAAAGGATCTTGAAAAGGCAGGAGTAGCTGCTGCAGCTATTCATGGTAATAAGTCACAAAATCAAAGACAATTAGCTTTAAATAATTTTAAATAAGGAAATATAAGAGTTTTAGTTGCTACTGATATTGCAGCTAGAGGTATTGATATTGATGAATTATCTCATGTTATAAATTATGATTTGCCAGATGTAGCAGAAACTTATGTACATAGAATTGGACGTACAGGAAGAGCAGGAGCTTCAGGTGTTGCAATAACTTTCTGTGATGAGGAAGAAAAAGCAATGTTTAGAAGTATTGAAAAAGTTATTGGAAAATCTATACCTGTATTAGCAGAAGAAGAGTACGAAATAATTCAGCCAGTAGTGCAGCCAGTTCAAAAGAAAAGTAATAATCAAGGTAATAAAAATAATAAAAATAGAAATTACAGAGGATATAGAGGAAATAATAGAGGAAGTAATAAGCCTAAGGGAAAAAGTAATAATAGAAAAGAAAATTCTAAATAATTTAGAATTATGAAAACTGAACCGTATCATAAATAAATGAGGTTTTGGATAGAATTGGATATATAAATGGACGATAGGTGTGCTTTAATTTTTGCAATGAAACTTACAAAAATCTAAAGTTTGAATTTTTGTTGGGTATTTTAATTTTATTTATAGATTCTTCATTTTTCACTACTTGAGAAAATTAGAATTTGTTTTTCAGAATCTATAGCATTGAAAAAATTTTTATAATTATATATAATATAATTATACTAAAATATAAGCATAAAAAATATAAATGTAAAGGTGTTGTAAATATGCGCAAAGAGGTAATTTTTAATTAAATTAACTGAATAAGGATTATTTTTAAAAGTATATGAAAAATCTTGAATAACTCAAGGTTTATTTGTGGTAGAATCAATTATTGATAATATTGATATTACCATGTTTATTTGTGTACTCTAAAAATAATCAGTATTATAATGAGCATGTTACATCTTTATTTGCAGGATAGGAAAACCGTGTTCTAAACACGGTATTTTTATGTCTATTTTTGCTATATATAGATATGGTATAAGATTTTAATTTGAATAGCTTAATCATAAGTTATATAATTAAAGTTCTATATTTTATGTTTGTATTTAGGTTATATGATTATGAGGCTGTAAGTGAATTATGTTCATTTACAGCTTTTTTTGTTTAAGGAGATTATTTTGATGATTTATATATTTAAATATGAAGATTATGAAAAACAAACAAATTTTTTAAGAAATACTAGGATGGTGATGATTAATGGTTAATAAACTTTCAGCATATAAAACTTATTTATTATTTTCAGCTATTACAGCAATGTGTTTTTCGTTAGTAGCTACAGTTATGATAGTGTATCACATTGAAATAGTTCATTTAAATCCACTTCAGCTTATACTTGTTGGAACTACTTTGGAATTAGCATGCTTTATATTTGAAATTCCTACAGGTATAGTTGCAGATGTGTATAGTCGTAAACTATCTATTGTTATTGGGGGAGTTTTAACAGGAGTGGGATTTATTTTAGAAGGTTCTATTTCTAGTTTTATTTTCGTACTTGTAGCACAGATTGTATGGGGATTAGGGTCTACTTTTATCAGTGGCTCGCTTGAAGCTTGGATTGCGGAAGAAGAGAAGAATAAAGATTTAGATGAAATTTATATAAAGGGAGCACAAGCAGGGCAGATAGGAGCATTTATTGGAATAGTACTAAGCACTGTAATAGCTAATTTCTCTGTAAGGCTTCCTATTATAGTTAGTGGAGTTTTATTTATAATTCTTGCATTATTTTTATGGTTATATATGCCAGAAAATAATTTTAAACCATCTGCTCCTGGGGATTTAAATACATTCAAAAAGATGGTATATACATTTAAATCTGGTCTTAAATTTGTAAAAAGTAAATCTATAATTATGATTTTACTTGCAGTAACTTTATTTTATGGATTATCAAGTGAAGGTTATGATAGACTTTCTAATGCGCATTTTTTACAAGATACTACACTTCCTAAACTTGGAAACCTTAGTTCAGTGACTTGGTTTGGAATTTTTGGAATTTTAGGAATGATATTGAGCTTCATAGTAATGCATTTTATGGCAAAGAATCTTAAGAATGAGGATAATAGGAAAAATGGAAAACTATTATTATGCATAAATATACTTTATATATCGTCTATGTTGATATTTGCTCTTACAAGAAACTTTAGTTTAATGTTAATAGCTTATTTGGCAACAAATACCTTTAGAATTATAAATGAACCTATATTCAGTGCGTGGTTAAATGGGCATATAGATGATAATTCTAGAGCTACTGTGCTTTCTATAAATGGACAAATGAATTCCTTAGGTCAAATTTTAGGTGGACCGATTATAGGAATCATAGCTACAAATATTTCAGTAAGTATTGGTATAGTATGTACTTCATTATTAGTAGCACCAGTATTAGTGTTATATATTATTTCTATGATAATGGATAAAAAAATATCATAAATATAAGGGATTAAAAATGAAGATAATTTGATTGAACAATACAAGAAGGTTCGTAAATTTTTTGTAGAAATCTTCAAAAACACTTTTAAATTACAATATTAGAATTAGGTTAATTACTGTATTAAAAGATAAATTAAATATATATTATTAACTTAGAAAAACAAACTTTTACTTGTATTTATGTATACAAGTAAAAGTTTTTTACTTTCTTAGAAGGGAGAAATTTATAATGAAAAAGGTTTATTTAAAAAATCAATTAAAAGGATATCCTATAGAAGTAATCAGTAATGTTTTAGACGTCATTAATGTATTAGGTGAAAATTATGGAGCTAATAGAGATATAGAGAAAGATTTAGGAGGATATATAGTTATAGCAGAAAATATCGTTGTTATCGAAATGTTAAAGAAAGATAAGTTACAAGGTTTAATACCAGAATATACTGATATTATTGAATGTAAGGAAGGAGTTAATTGGACTTCTTCCTTATTTTTGCTTTCAAGTGATTATGCAATTGTAGTAGTAACAACAGAAGAACTTTCTAAGTTCCTATTAGAATAAATGGAGGTTAATTTAATGTGAGTAAGAATATAAAAGAGGATAAGATAATCAAGGAAACTAAGTATTGTAAGATAATAAATCAAGGAAAAGTTGGAGAGGGAGAGTACACATACTCAATAGAGAAAATCTACATCAAGGAGCTAAAGAGAGATGAAGTAAGATTCTGTGTCTACAAGGCAACTAGAAGAGGTGATGAGACATACATTCCAAGAAGTCTTGATGTAACAGAACTAGAGCTAATAGAGTTAATAAAAGAATCAATAAGAGAAAAAGTATTTTCAGAAGGATTCATTGAAATGTTAAAACAAGAAATAAACCAAATCTAAAAAGTCTTAATTGCTATAAGAATAGTGATTAAGACTTTTTACATTTAAATAAAAGTATAGAAAGAGAGAGTATAAATGTTTAATAAAGATAATGTGTTCATTGCAGTTAATGAAGAAGTTTCTTCAATAATTCAGCAGTATATAATAAGAGAAATTAAGAAGGTATTGGATAAATACAAGAGTATAACAACAGAAGAAATAAGTAGTATAGAAAAATTAATAAATAGTATAAGCAATGAAGAGTTAAAGGAGGAATTCCTAAATGATTGGAGGATGTCAGTAAAGATAGCAAAAGAAATTGGAGAAAATGAAGTTGATGACAGGATAATTTCTATGTACCAAAATCTAAAAGGTAATGGATTAGAAGAATTATCAATAGGTCATGTTATTAATTGGTGTAATGAGTTAGATGAACAAGGTTATGTAATGATTGATGATTATAGCATAATTTATAAAAGTTCAGCTAATCTAAAAGATATTGCAATAGAATTATTAGATGATATGCTTGATGATGCAATTCATGTTGATGCCTTAATAGATAAGGACTCACTAGTTGAATATTGGATAGATCAAACAAGTAAAGAAGAGGTAATAGATGACTTAATTAGAGGAAATAATATTGAAGAGCTATTAGGGCTTGTTCCAGAAACAGTATATGAAGATGAATATAATAAATATTTATATTCTGAAATAGATTGTTAAGAGGTTATATCTTAGTTAATAAGGTATAGCCTTTTTTACTTTTAGATAAAGATGAAAGGCTAATAATAAGGAGATAAAAGAATATGTTTAATAAAAATAATAGGTATATGACGAGAGGGATTAAAGAAACATTGGATATTTCATTACAGATGATGTTATGGAAAATGGTTGATGATTTAAAAGAAAGCAAAGAAATAGAGTTAGATTATCTACAAGTATTTAAGATAAGAAGAAGTAATGAAGAATTAATAATAGATCATACACAAGAAGTATCAGAATATAAGAAAATCTATACATTTAATAAGTTAAGTAGCTTAGTAGAAGAAGATTTAAAAATATTCATAATTGATGAGAATGATTATAATATCATGCTTTTAGCAGAAGAGTATTGATTAAAAAGTAATGATAAATGAAGATTGTAATAATTTAAGAAATAGGAGGAGAAAGTCATGGATATAGTAACAGTAATAAAGGTACTTGGAACAGTATTAACAGTTGTGGCAACTTCAATAGAAGCAACAACTAAGAAGTAGTATGAAATAAGGTATCATCACAATTAATAAGAATAATAAATTAATTGTGATGATATTATAACAATAAGCTAATTTTTTTTATAACAATAATAAACTACTAGAAAATATCGTTGTAATAGTAGTGTCGATGTAACGATAGTGACGATATTTTCAGTAAGAATAAGATTGAGGAGAAAGAATAGAAGAAGTCTAAGTAAAGATGTAATTTATCTTGAACGTAGAGTAAATAGAAAAACTGTAACTACAATCAATCTAAGTACATCTAAAAAGCAACGTTAACACATCAGAAAACAGATATTTTAGAAAATGTGAATAAATGTAGCCATAGGAATGAAAAACTGCGAAGAGAGGATAAATTGAATGTTTTCTAAATAAGATGGTAAGCAATAAAGATAAATCAGTAAATAATAGCTTCATAACTATACAAGCTAGGATAACAAGTCATGAAAGACTATGAGGTGTTGAAGTCATAGGAAATCCTAGGCTCAATAATTCCACTTGAAATCAAGGATAAGTCATAACATATAATATGTACAGGAAAAATCTAAATTCACTCAAAAATAAAAAGAATTGAAATGATAAAACATAAAAATAATGAAACTTGGAACTAGGGAATAGGAACTAAGGACTTGGGACTTGGAAAGAGTAACGGGGGGATAGGGGGGCTAAAGCCTTATAATGAAATAAGAATTGAAATAGATTAATAAAAATCTATTTCAATAAAAAATAAAAATAAATAATAAGAATAAATATAATAAATAAAAATGATAGGAATAAGTATATAATAATAAAATTACAATAATAAGATAATTAAGAATGATACAAGATAAAGATAATTAATAAAGAAATTTCAATAATATCAAGTAATAATTAATGACTATAACAATTAAAGTTACTGATAATAAAGAAGATATAAAGTGATAAGAAATAGATACAATAAGATAAAGAAAATCTAATCAATATATAATGATATAATTAAGATAATATAACAACAAAAGTAATTAATTAAGAATATATAATAACTATATCAATTCATATAAATAAAATTAAGAATGTCTAACCAATTACAATAGATAATAAAATAATAATAAAGAAATAGATATACCAATAAAAGAATTATATATAATAATAAGAGTAGATAAAAATGTAATGTAGCAATAAAAGAGAAATACATTAAAAAGCAACAATAACATACTAGAAAACAGAGATTTAAGAAAATGAGAATAAATAATAACACTCAAAATAAAAACAACAAAGAAATAGTAAATCAACCGTTTTAATTGATGTAGTCAAATATATATTATAAATCTGATAAAGAGTTAATGTTTCTAATAGAAGAAGCATTAACTCTTTTTATATTAGGCTATGTTAGCTAACTTTGTGATTAATTATATCTAAAATAGGCTATAATATAGGTATAAACTATATTTCAACTAATTTGCAGAAAGGATACCTAATATTATGTCAAAAATAGATATAAAAGCTATGATAAAAGATTTAAAAAAGAATGAACTTACAGAGTTAATTTCAGTAGCACAAGAAGTATTAAGTACTTTATTTAATTCTTCTGAAATTAGAGATAATGTTAAAGAAAGTAGATTTTCTAAAGGATACGAATGCCCCAAATGTCAATGTAAAGATGTAAATAAAAATGGGAAATCTAACGGAAGACAAAGATATATATGTAAACGTTGTCGCACAAGTTTTGATGAGTTTACTATGTCTCCATTTTCTAATACAAAATTAGGCTTAGATAAATGGCTAAAATACTGTGAATTAATGATATTAGGACTTTCTATAAGAAAATGTGCTGAAGAAGTCGGAGTAGGTGTTAAAACGTCTTTTTACATGCGTCATAGGATACTTGATGTAATCAATCTATCATTAAAAAATGATAAAGTTGAAGGTATAGTTGAAGTAGATGAATGCTTTATTAAGGAGTCTTTTAAAGGGAATCATTCTAAAAGTACTAAATTTGTAATGCCTAGAAACCCTAGAAAAAGAGGTAAAGGTAAAAATGATAAGAAGAAAAGAGGAATATCAAAAGAGCAGATTTGTATAGAGACAGCAATTGATAGAAAAGGAAATATCCTTATGGGTGCTGTTTGTAATGGCAGAATTACAACAAATCAAATAATTAACTTCTTTGACAATAAAATATGTGAAGATGCTACTTTTTGCGTAGATTCACATAAATCATATATGGCAATAAAGGATAAGTTGAATATAGAGTTAAAGCAAGTTCCTAGGGGAAAATCAATGATAGATAGTGTTTATCATTTACAGCATATAAATGCTCTTCACAGTAGCTTTAAGAGATGGTTAATGACTTTTAATGGTGTATCCACAAAATATATCAATAATTATTTGGCTTGGTTTAAATTTCTACAACTAAGTAAGAAGAATAAAAAGAATGACCGAATTAAAGATATGCTAGTGAATGTAGCTACTAAGGATACATATGTAACTAGAGCCACTATTAGAAATAGATTCATTGAGTTAATATAAAATAAGGAACTTTACTTAGAATTAATGAAACCATTTTATAATTGTAAAATAATTGAATACTTTGTATAATATAATTAAGTTCACAATTGTTATATAATGTGAAGTGAAGATATTATTAATATTATATATAAATAGAAATTTTTAGAGGTGATAAAGTGATTGGAATAAATGATGCTTGTGAAATATTGAGTTGGGCATATAATAATAATATAGAAATATGGTTAGATGGTGGTTGGGGTGTAGATGCTTTACTTGGAAAAGAAACACGTCAGCATAATGACATTGATTTATTTGTAGAAGAAAAAAACTATAATAAATTTATTGAAATAATTAAAAATAAAGGATTTAATGAAATTGTAGTGGAGTATACAAGTGAAGTACATACTATTTGGTCTGATAATAAATTACGAATTATTGATTTACATATGTTTAAAGATAACTGTGATGGAACCATATGTTATGAAGGCGAAGTTTTTCAAAAAAATATATTCGATGGTGTTGGAAAAATAGGAAATATTATGGTTTCTTGTATAAATGCTAAAAATCAAGTCTTATTTCACTTAGGGTATGAATTTGGAGAAAGTGATATTCATGATGTAAAATTATTATGTAAAGAATTTAACATTCCAATACCTAAAGAATATGAAAATTTTTAAATTAGCGATAAATTATAATCTGTAGATTTAATAATATTACTATATCACGAAGAATTTATAATAAGTCATAAAAACAACCACATCTTATAATTCAATGTATTGAAAAGTCTAAGGCGTGGTTGTTTTTATGTCATATCTATCACGAAGATGGCTAACATAGCCTTATATTAAATAGGTGATTTTACAATGAAAAATCACTTGTCTTTTCAATATTATGAAAACTTTTGAAAGGAGGTAATATTTAATGTGAAAGAAAAGGAGTTGATTGAACAAGAAAACATGAGTAAAAAGAGTGAAAATTACAGAGGTATCTATAAAGATATGGTTGAAGTTCTAGGACATGATATAACTATAAAGGTATATGAAAATTATAAGAGGTAACAGATAACATTTCCAATGAGGTTATATTCAGATAAATAAGTAATAGATTATCTAAATAAATATTACAATGGAAGGAACTTAAAACAGATATCAAGAAACTTAGGATACACTTGCAATTGGCTACAAAAAGTAATAAAGAAAAATGAAATTAAAAAGAACGATTGAGAGGAGAATAAAAAATGTCATTTTTTGTATGGAAAACATCTATTCAATGTAAATTGAATGATATAAAAACAGATATTGTAGGAAGTCATAGAGAAAGAGAAACCAATAGATATATTCGTAAAACAAAGCAAGAAGCTAATCCAAGTATAGTTACTACAAAAGAGCGCTTAGAATATTATTTAAAGAAAAAATATAATTTAATATATATAGAGGGAGAACTATATCATGAAATGGAGCAGAAGGATTATAAAAAAATATTAAATAGTTTTGGAAAGACAATGTCTAAGATAGGAAAAAATACAGCACTAGTAAGTGGAGTAGTTACAGCTGGAATGAGTCCTTTTACAATACCACTTGCGTTAAGTTCAATGTTTCTTGGTGTAATATCTAAAAGTGATTTAGATAATTATGAATATATAATTGATAAAAATGAGAAACGTATAATATTAAAACATAAAGGTTATAATCCAAAAGTATATTAAAATTATGAAGAATACAAACTAAATAGAATTTCACTAAATATTTATTAGATTTTTAATAAGTATTTAGTGATTTTTAGGAGAGTAGATAAATTTGTGTAAAAACAAATTTATCTATTTTTTTTTGTGATTAATTAGTAAGTCAAGTAGATTAAAAAAAGAGGGAAACTTCTTTTTTATTAACAATAATTCATAATCTCAAATTAACTAGTTAAATGGTAAAAAGTAATAATCAAAAGTAGTAGAAAACAGGAGAAAAAACAATATTGAAAATATTAACAGTTAATAAAAAGGAATAAATTTACAGGAAGTAATTACATTAAATTGAAAAAATGGAATCCTAGAAGTTGAGAGTTAAAAATTTTTAAAACTTTTTAGTTAAGGAACTCCAGGAAGAAATTATGCTTAATTTTTGGAAGTTACTTTTTTTTTATGTGAAAATTACGAAAAAGCTAATTTAATGTAATCAAAATTGGAGAATTTGATGAGATATGATAAGTAAGAGTATTATCTAACTACGGCAGCAATTTAATTATAGGGAGGAAGGTAAAGTGGCTATTTTAAGAAAAGATGGTAAAGCAGTAGATTTATCAAGAGGACTACAACTAGGAGAGATAAAAGACTTTAAGTCTAGAGGACTCAAGAAAACTAAAAAAGGAGATATTTTTGAATGTGGAAACTTAGAAATTCTTTTAAAGAATGGAGTATCTCTAAGTCAATATATTATGGTATCACCATATAATAAGTATCTCTTTTATAAGTTTGTTAAAGCGGTAGGATTAGAGCATAAGATAGATGAGTATGTAGATTTCCCTTTTTATGAAATGTTTGATAAGGAGATTGTAGTAGAACTTGATTATGAGTCAGTTAGAGGTGGGAGATACTTAAATGTAATAAATGTATATAGTTTAGAAGAGGCAGAGGAGTTCATACAGTACCAAAAAGCAAGAGATGAGTTAAAGAGAAGAAATGGGATGTTAGGTATGAATTTTATAGAAATGGTGAAAGAGAGAAGAGCAGAGATAGCAAGTAACTTTAATAATACACAAGAGGTAGAAGTAAATGAAAATGAAGTTACATTTGGTAATGAATATGAGGAATTTATCGGAATTTAACATTTATAAGGTGGCTTAGATTTTACTAAGTCATCTTAATTTAAAAGGAGGAATAGAAATGTCAGAAATGGTTATAGGAAAAAAGACAGGTGTACCAGCATTAAGAGCAAGGAGACCAGCACCAAAGCTAAGACCTAAAAATAAGGAGGATAATAAAATGGTAAGTAGTAATAATGAATTATTTGAAGATGATTATGAGATTAAAGAAAGTATAGATTTAGATTCATTTAAACCATCAGAAAGTAAATCTATAAAAAAAGGTATTGCTGAAGCAGGAGTAATGTCAATAATAAATTCTAAGACTGGAAAAAGAATAATAGTGTCTAATGAAATAATGGAGAAGTTAAATAAGCCAGAAAGGGTAGTAATGTCATTTTCAGAGGATAAAATTGCTATAGGTGAACAACTACCCAATAATTATAATTACATAAATATAAAAGTTTTAAAATCTAAGGGAGTTATTTATTCAGCAGGAATAGTTAAGGAAATAACAGATTTATATAAGTTAGATTTCAGTAATAAGACTTCTATTACATTTTTGGATGTTGAATATGTTAAATATGAAGAGAATGTTGTCGCAATAATAACAGTAGAGTAGATGTAATTAGAAAAATTTATAAGTGTATTAATTACTAAGCATTGAGCTAATATAGCACAATGCTTAGTGAAATAAACATAAGAGGAGAATAGTAAATGAGTTTAGATAATAAAGTAAGAAATAGCAATATGGAAAATTTAATATATGGAGAAGTTATAGCAGAAGATGTAAAACCAAGAGAACAGGAAGAAATAATGGACAGTGAATGGTTTATAAATTGGATGAAAGAGTATCATTATTAAAAATATACAACTGAGGAGGAAAGTAATGAGTTCCAATAATAAGAGTAATGAAATAATAGATTTAATTTCAGAAATAATAATTAATCACTTATCAAAAACGATGAGTATAGATAATATAGATAAGTTTAAAAGGCAGTAAGTTACATAGTAAAAAACAATAATAGCATAACAAAAAAAGAAGAAAAAGGAGAAATTAATATGAAAGAAAGAGAAATGAAAATAGCTAAAGAAGTGATAGAGAAAGGAGAAGGAAAGCATATGTATACTGGAGAACAACTTCTATTTAGACTATCAATACAAATACCTAATGAAAATATAAAAGAATTAGTTGATAAACTTAAAAAGTTATCTATAGTACCAAGAGCAATATTTAAGACTAGTCGTGGACTTATAATAGAGTGGTGGACAATGAGGTGTCAAATTATTCTTGATTCTAATAATTTTATTAAATTAATTGAAGAATTTTTAGATTATGTAGATAGCATAGGGTTTGATGAATGGATATTTGATACAGGATGTCTAGGTGATGATTTACCAGTTGAATTTAATAACTCAGAGGTGATAATTAACCCTAGATTTACAGTAGAAAATTTTAATAATACTGGAGAGATAGAGGTAAATGATTAGAGTAAGTAAGTACAAGCTGTATAGTTAATTAATGACGGAAAATGTCTAGTTATTGAAATGACAATATAATGATATTTTCCGTTATAAAATAAGATGATAAGTATATATTAATAAATTATCAATTATTTAACTTACATTAATTAAATTTTTAGTAGATATTGAAAATTTAAGGGGTACTGGGAAAATGAAAAAATAAATAACCAATGTAAAAGGAGAAGATAAACATGATAAATGAAATAATTAAAGAAAAGGTATTAATAAATTTTGATATGGATATTAATGAAAATGGAAAATGGGAAAGTGAGATGGCAATAGATACATATACAATAATAATTCCAACTGAAGCTATTGCAGAAGAAGTATCACTAGATGAATTAGATAAAGAATTCAATTCAGGTATAAGTAATGTTAAGATAACCGAAAAGAAAATTAGTATGGATTATTTTACAGGTGAAACTACATTCATAAGAACAGTGAGTGAAATCCAAGAACATATTAGAATTATGGTAAATAGTATAAGAAATAAATTAAGTAATGTTAAAATAGATAATTTTAAATTACTATGTAACTTCTACACTTGGAGAGATTAATTAATTATGGAAAATACCGTTGTTATTGTTATTTCAATAATAACGATATTTTCCATTATAAACTAATGGGATAAGTATATATTATAAATTTGATAGATAATGATAAGTAATAATGGAGGTATACAATAATGAAGTTTGATAGTTTCATGAATGATTCAAAAAGAACTAAGAAAAATCTGGTGGCAATATATTCCAGGGTATCTACGTCAGAACAAGCTGAAGAGGGCTACAGTATAGATGAGCAAGAAAGACTATTAACCGAATGGTGTAAGAAAATGAATTATGAAATTTATAAGTGCTATTCTGATAGAGGTATAAGCGGAAAGAGTATAAAAGGTAGACCAGCTATGCAAGAATTGTTAAAAGATGCACAGGAAGAAAAATTTAATATTGTAATAACGTGGAAGATAAGCAGAATTGCGAGAGATATGTTAAATCTATTAGAAATTATAGATATTTTAAATAGAAGAAGGATAGCATTTAGGTCTTATTCAGAGCAATTTGAGACAGAGACACCTATGGGGAAATTCTCATTGCATATGATGGGAGCAGTAGCAGAGCTAGAGAGAAATACTATTTCTCAGAATGTAAAAATGGGATGCTTAGCACGTGCCAGAGATGGAAGATGGGGTGGAAATAGGGTTTTAGGATATGACATAGTTCCAATTGAAGGTACAGAAAACAAGAAAAGAAAAGATACACAACTTATAATTAATGAAAAGGAAGCAGAATCTGTGAGATTAATATTTAATGAATATTCTAATGGAAAGGGATATAAGGCAATTACCAATAAACTTAATAAGTTAGGTTATAAGACTAAGAAAGGAAATGATTTTTCTGTAGGCTCTATAAGAGATATTTTAACTAACCCAGTATACATAGGAAAGATAAGATATAATGTTAGACAGGATTGGTCAGAAAAGAGAAGAAGAGCAATAAATCCAAATCCAATAATAACAGATGGAATACATGAAGCAATAATAGATGAGGGGTTATGGGATAAGGTACAAGCAATCATGGAAAGTAAGAAAGGTAAGCCTTCAAGAATATATGATGGTGAATATCCACTAACAGGAATACTAAGATGTCCTAAGTGTGGAGCTGGTATGGTGATTTCAAGAACTACTAATAAGTTAGCTGATGGCACTAAGAAGAGAATAGCTTACTACTGTTGTGGGGCATGGAAGAATAAAGGCACAAGTGTGTGTAATTCTAATACAATAAGAGTTGATAAAGCTAATGAGTATGTATTCACTAAGATTTCAGAATTACTTTCTAATGAGAAAATGGTTAAAACTATAGTGAATAACATTAATAAAGAGAGACATAAAAAGATAAACCCAGCTAAGAAGGAGCTAGAAAGAATAGATAAAGAGCTTGAAAAGATAGATAGAAAGAAAACTAAACTTTTCGAAGCATATGAAGAAGAACTAATATCTAAGGAAGAGTTCAAGGAGAGAAAAGATGAGCTAAATAAAAGAGCAAAAAGTCTTCAAGAGGAAAAAGAACCATTGCTAGTTACACTTTCGGATGATGTAAGTGAAGAAATACCTTATGGATTCATAAAGAGTATATTAGAGAATTTCAGTAAAGTTCTAACAGAAAGTGCAACTAGAGAGCAACAGAAGAAATTGCTTCATATGATAATATCAGAGATAACTATAAATGAAGCAAGAGAAATAGATTCAATAAAACTAAAAATAAATGATAGCTTGGTTGACTATATAAATAAGGAAGAAGGAGTATCTATAAAGGATGCTCCTTCTTCTTTTATGTTAAGAAATATTGGAATGAGTGTATTGAATTTAGATATTGTAATATAAGATATATTTTTTGATTTAATTCATAAAATTGATGAAAAAGGTGGAAATTAAATAAAAATGTAGAAAAATAATAAGATGTATTGTAAAATAATAATGAAAAATATAATAAATAACAATATTGGATAATGATGATTCTAGCATTATGGTTAGGATTTATAAGTTGTGGAAAGAGTATGTAAAAAAGTCTATTGAACTCAATTCCACATAAATCCAATGATTATCATAGAAAAGCACAAATTATGATAATTTTATAAAAATGAAAATAGTAAATGAATATTAAAACAAGTTAATAGTTAAAAGCTCAAATACCTTATAATAAAAGTCTAATATATGGAAAGAGGGGGAAGCAAAATTATGAAGAAAATAGTCAAAATACTAGGCGTAACTTTATGTTCTTTAATACTTATAGGCTGTGGGGGTAAAAAAGATGACAGCAGAGTAATGGAAGAGGCAAAAATAGCATTTGCTTCAAAAGAATATGAAAAAGCTGAAGGAATATTAAAACTAGCAATGGATGAAAAGAAGGATAAAGAAGCTGATAAGTTGTATGAGCAAGTAAAAGCTTTTAGAAACATTAAAGGTAAAATTGATTCTCTAAATATGGAAGAAAATTTTGGGTTTTTAAGTTTCGATGATGCTATTAATGGCATGTACACACTTTTTGAGTATTTCAAGATATTTGATGACAAAAAAACTGAATCAACTTTGGTAACTAGTGAATTAACACAGTATGTTGATGAACTTAAAATAAGTCTTTCAGAGCTAATAAGTATGTATAATCAATACTTATTTGACTATGACATTGATAAGGCTAAGGAATGTTTAGAACACATTAAAGCGTTTGAAGGGTATAAGCTAGGAGTATTATCAGATTATGATTTCAATATTAAAGAGCTTGAAAAAACGTTAAAGGAATATGAGGAAAAGAGCAGTATAGATAGTAGTAATGTAAATGGATATACTAGAGAAGAAATAGACTCTATACTAAAATCGAGGTTTGGAGTATATAGCTCTGTTGGAATTGGATTAGATGAAGATTTAGAAGAGATAATTCAAGGGGAGCTATGCTATGGAGGAAGTGCATCATGGAATAATGGAAATAGAGTGAGAGGATTTTACGTTGGAACATTTTCAGGTAACATTTATAATTATAGAAAAGAAAAAGTTGGTGAATTAAAAACTTTTGAAATAGGTGCACTGGAGTAGCACTTATTATCATAGTTGAGATACTATTATTGATTGCCATATTATAGATTATATAAAGTGATGTATAAAAATTAAACTATCAATAAGACATAAGGAGATAAGAACTCGCAATACAGAGTTCTTATTTTTATATAAAAAACCTCACTTTATACTGATACGGAGAACCTTATCATAAATAAAGTAAAGTTTTTTTGTGTTATAATAATCATATCAATTAACTAATAAGAGGATGATTAGGTAT
The DNA here is from genome assembly GCF_019734195.1 of Clostridium sp. K13. Lineage (GTDB taxonomy): Bacteria > Bacillota > Clostridia > Clostridiales > Clostridiaceae > Clostridium. The sequence continues at coordinate 87,686 of NZ_JAASHM010000005.1, forward strand.
GGATGAAAAAACAAATGTAATGAGAATTCTAGATCAAAAGAAAATAAAACATCAAACACATAGCTATGTAGGAACAGGAGCTATTAGTGGAACTGAAGTTGCAGAAGCGTTGGGTCAAGATCCTAAATGTGTTTTTAAAACTTTAGTTACTATAGGTAAAAGCAAAAGCAATTATGTATTTGTAATACCAGTTGAAAAAGAGTTAGATTTAAAGAAGGCTGCAAAAACAGTTGGTGAAAAATCTATAGAAATGATAAAATCAAAGGAATTATTACCTTTGACTGGATATATTCATGGTGGTTGCTCACCAATTGGAATGAAAAAGCTTTTTAAAACTGTAATAGATATTTCCGCTGAAGAGTGTGAAACTATTATTTTTAGTGCTGGGAAAATTGGATACCAAGTAGAAATGTCACTTAATGATCTTTCGAAAGTTATAAGATTTACTACGTCAGACATAACGTTATAGAAAAATACTGCAAATCAATATTTTTATCAGTTTGCAGAAAAAACCCTTTGTTGAAAAACAGAGGGTTTTTCTATTATTAGTTGTGGAGAAAATTTTAGTTATGTGTTGGAATTAATAAAGGGGATTAAGGCTTCAGCATCTTTATATCCCTTATTATAAAGAGCAATTAAGTTTTCTGTTTTTTTAGTTAAAGTATTAACTCCACAACAGTTATCTGGTGAGCTTATTAAAATAGAAAGCTTCAGAAATATATGAAGGAAAGTTACTATCAGTTACAAGTGAAATATTTATAAGTTTAACTAGCATGATGGAAATTGCATTAGAAGAAAATAGGGATAAGGATGCTTTAAATCTTATTAATATGCTTAAAAGTAGCAGTGATAATGAATTAAGTTTTTTGAAAAATAATAAAGAATTTATTAAAATTTTAGATGCGTATAAATAGAGTAGTTAGGCTCTTTTGATAAATAGGCTAATTAAAGCAGAAATAGAAAGCTTTAATTAGCTTATTTATTTTTTTATTATATTTTTTAGGAAATACTTTACAAATAAATTGTAATACTGTACTATTTAAATAGTGCAGTAGAACGGAGGTTGAAAATGACATTAAATATTAATAATTTTGAGTTTAATAATAAAGAGCCAATATATCTTCAAATTGTTGAGTTAGTTAAGAAAAATATAGCAACAGGAGATCTTGTTCCAGGAGAAAAGTTACCGTCAGTTAGAGAAATGTCTAAAGACTTAGGAGTAAATCCTAATACGCTGCAAAGGTCTTATGGGGAGCTTGAAAGATTAGGAATAACTTACACAAGAAGAGGAATGGGATCATTTATAAGTGAGGGTGATAATTCTATGAATAACTTGAAAATTGATATGGGAAAAGAACTAGCTAAAAAATTTATACAGGATATGGAATCTATAGGTATAGAAAAAGAGGAAGCAATAAAAATATTAAAATCAGTGGGGGAATAAAAATGAATAAGGTTTATAGAAGGGTAAGCTGTTTAAGAGAGTATGTTGATTCAAGTTTAGCAGTAATTGGAGTATATCTAGCAGTTGGGTTAATAAATTTTATAGCATATAAGATAGGTATAATTGATTTTACTTTAGATGGATATTTTGAATTTTCAGTAGGAAGTATATCGGAAAGTTTACTTGTACCATTTGCTTTTATATATAGCTTATTACAACAACTAATTCCTATTATAATAAGTGTAACAATTTTTAAAGAATATAATAAGAGTTATTATAAAAAAGTTAATCTTATAAATATTATACCAATTTCAAATATAGATAAACTTAAAAATATAGTTTATGTGGGAGTAGTTTCATTTATATTATATATTGTTATTACCTGTGGATTTGGATGGATAACATTGGGGACGGGTAATATGTTAAACGATATTATTGGGATTTTATATAAGATATGTGGGTCAGTTTTTACATTATTTAATGTAATTATAGCAGATATGTTAATAAGAAAAAGTAAGTTGAATACAGAAAACAAAATTATTTGGTATGTTATTATAATTTTTATTTCAATGTTTATATTTATGTTTATTGGTATGTTAATATCAAAAGTTACAAGAGTAGAGAATGGAACGTCTTTAATTTGTATCATAATTATAGTAATACAGTGTTTTTATATATTTAAAAATATAGAAGATGTAAAAATAAATTAGGGTGGGGATTTTATGATTAAATTAGTTAATTTAAATAAAGAATACAAAGATAAAAAAATATTTAAAAATTTAAATTTAGAAATAAACAAGGGTGAAATAATAGGGCTTTTAGCTCCTAATGCAGAAGGAAAAAGTACACTTTTAAAAATACTTGGAGGGCAAATAACTTTTGATAGTGGAGAGTATTTCTTTAATGGAGAAGAGTTCACTTATAAAAATAAAGAAGTTATAGGATATATGAATGATACATCAATAATTCCTCCAAGCTGGAAAGTTAGAGATGGAATTGAATATTATAATGAATATTTTAAGACTTTCAATGAAGAAAAGTGTTTGGAGATGTTAAAGCACTTTGAAATTGATCTTAAAAGAAAAGTAAAGACATTATCAAAAGGTGAAAATGAAAAATATCACTTATCATTAGCATTGGCAATTGAGGGGCAGTTATATATTATGGATGAACCTTTAGCAGCTATAGATTTAATTGCAAGAGAAGAAGTTATAAGTATGATATTAGATAATTTTAATATAGATAGTACTATAATTATTTCAAGTCACTTAGTATCTGATATTGAAAGGATGCTAGATAGAGTTTTACTTTTAAAAGGTGGAGAAATTGTTGTTAATAAGCTAGTTGAGGATTTAAGAGTTGATGGTAAATCAGTTGTAGATTTATATAAAGAGGTGTATGAAAATGTTCAAGTTTAAGAAGGATTGGTTAAGAACAAATAGAAGTTTTTTTTTATTTTCTTTTATACCAATGGTATTTTTAGCAATAATATTTTTATTTATTAGAAATATAAATGGAAAAATATTTTGGGAAGTAAATTATGAAATAGTTGATAGATTAGTAATGATGGGAACTATGTTTGTATGCTTTATACCTTTAATGAGCTTTGGATATATTTTTCCTACAAGTGAAAAGTCATTTAGTGGAAAGATTAAAGTTAATCATTTGCCTTTTAGCAACAAGCAATTAGCATGGAAAGGTATAAAGATGTGGCTTTTAGCATATCCAATGTGGATTGTAATAGGTAGCTTTGTAAGTGTTTTATATGAGTATAGGGCAATGAGTCATTCCATAACAACAATGGCATCTAGTTTTTCAATATCTTCATTAGAGGGTTTAGTTTTATTTAATATATCTAAAATAATAATTTTATCTATATTTATGATGATAATTGATATGCAAATTATAGGTTCTATGATAATTTGCTTTGCTAAAGAAATAAAGTGGTATATTATTTTTATTGTTCAATTATTAATAAATGGTGGGTTAATTGCAGGTACAGTATTTTTTATAGTTAAATCAAATATAGATACGGGATTAAATTCAATAGAAGGATTTATACCAGTAATAATATTATTTTCATTATTATTTATAGTAAGTTTAATATATTTCTTATATTCAATAAAAGACATAGAAAAAGTATATAGGTAAAGTTATGTAAGTTGGGCTACAGAAATGTAAGCTCAGCTTTTTTTATTTATAAATAAGGAATATAATAGTAGATATAATATTAATGGCGGTGAGTAATAATGGGGAAATGGAAAAGCTTAGATAAATATTCAAAAATAAATAAATCTCTTGATATAATAGGAATGATTTTAGTTATATCATTAGTTGTTATGACTTTTATATATTGGGGGAAGGCACCAGAAGTTGTGCCAACTCATTATAATTTTAAAGGTGAAATTGATGCATATGGCTCTAAAAATACATTATTTATTTTACTACCTATAGCAGTAATAACTTATATAGGAATAGCGATTTTAGCTAAGTTTCCTAATATATATAATTATCCTGTTGAAATAAATCCAAGAAATAAAGAAAAGCAATATTTAATGGCATCAATATTTATTAGAATTGTTAATATAGAGACATTATCTATATTTTTTTATATTCAAATTAGTATAGGAGCAGCAATGAATAGTGGTAAGGGGTTATCAATGGCATTTTTACCTATATCCATGTTTGTGTTATTTGGAAGTATTGGATTTTATATTTATAAATCAATTAAATGTAAATAATAAAAAGTGAAGTAACTTAGGATTACTTCACTTTTTTTATTTAAAAGGTTTTATTACTACTGTCTTAAAATAGCATTAAGAATACATAAATTTAAACAAAAAAAATTTTTGCAGTGTATAATTTTAAATATGAAAAAAATGGGAAGAATAAAAAAGAAATAGTTTAAGTACCTTAAAAATAATTTGAAAAACTTAATGCGTGTAGGGGGTTATAAAATGTGTGGTCATATATCGATATATTATAAAAATAAAGAAGCAGATGAAATACTTATAAGACAATTAACAGAAAAAATAATTCATAGAGGCCCAGATGATACGGAATATTTTATAAAAGATAATATTGCATTTGGATTTAATAGATTAAGTATAATAGATTTAGAGTATGGTAAACAGCCATTAGAAAAAGAAAAAAGAACTATTATATTTAATGGTGAAATATATAATCATAAAGAATTAAGAGAAGAATTACTTAATAATAATGAATTTAGTACAAATTCAGATACTGAAGTTCTTTTAACAGCTTATATTAATTATGGAGAAAAATGCTTAGATAAGTTAAGAGGTATGTTTACATTTATTATATATGATGAAGTTAAAGATATAGTATTTGGAGCTAGAGATCATTTTGGAATAAAACCTCTATATTACATTAATAATAGTGAGTTTATAGCTTTTTCATCTGAGTATAAGTCATTAGTAAGTTTAGTTGATAAATTAAATGTAAATGAAGTTGCATTACAAAATTATTTATCATTTCAATACACACCAAAATACAACACTATTATTAATGAAATTAAAGAGATTCCTAATGGAACATATTTTACAATAAAAAATGGAGATATAGAATTTAATAGATATTATAATTTAAAATTTAATAATAAAGATATAACTGAAAAGGATATTTATAATATTATAGATGATTCAGTAAAGCATCATATGATAGCAAATGTTGAAGTTGGAACATTTCTTTCAGGTGGAATAGATTCTACTATTGTTACAGCATTAGCAGCAAAAATTAATCCTAAAATTAAGACCTTTTCTATTGGATTTGATGTAGAGGGATACAATGAATTATCTGTAGCAAAGAAAACTGCAGATTATTTAGGTGTAGAAAATATAGCAGTAAATGTATCAGAACATGATTATATAAGAGCCCTTCCAAGGGTTGCTTATTATATGGATGATCCATTAGCGGATCCGTCTTGTGTTGGAATTTATTTATTATCACAAGAAGCTAGAAAACATGTGAAAGTAGTTTTATCAGGAGAAGGATCGGATGAATTATTTGGTGGATATAATATTTATAAGGAATATTATAGTCTTAAGCCTTTTTCATATTTGTCAGATAATATAAAAGATAGGATTAATAAGTTAGCTAAATTACTTCCTGATATAAGAGGAAAAAGTTATTTGTTAAGAGGAACTACTAAGTTAAAGGATAGATACATAGGAAATGCTAAAATATTTAGCGATGAAGAAGTAAAAAATATAATGTGCAATTATGATGAGAACAATACTTTTAATAGTATTTTAACAGATTTATATGAAGAATGTAATATAAATAATTATGATAATGTTACAACAATGCAATACATAGATATTAATACATGGCTAGAAGGTGATATTTTATTAAAGGCAGATAAAATGTCTATGGCACATTCCTTAGAGCTAAGAGTACCATTTTTAGATAAAGAAGTTTTACAATGTGCTAAAAGCTTAACATTAGATCAAAAGGTAAGCAAACATAATACAAAGGTTTTATTAAGGGAAGCATTTAAAGATATAGTACCACCTTATATGAAAGAAAAGAAAAAATTAGGTTTTCCAACTCCTATAAGAGTATGGTTAAAGAATGATTTAGGAAAGTATGTTAGAACAATAATTACTAATGCAAATGTTGATAAATTAATAAATAAAAAATATGCATTAAATTTATTAGATGAGCATATTCAAGGTAAAAAGGATAATTCACGAAAGGTTTGGACTGTATTTATGTTTTGTTTATGGTATGAATTATATATAGAAGGAAAATCCATAAATGAATTAGAGATATATAACGAACAGGGTAATGACTACAAATTAGCATAAATAATATTGGGTATTAGTTAAAATTAAAAATTTTAATATATTAATATGAATTAAGTGAAGTGGAAGAAGAAAATCTACTTCACTTTTATTATGTTTAATATTAATAAATTGTAATAATTTAATTTATATTAATGTAATATTCGAATTTTATACTATGGTTATAATAGAAAATCAAGTGGAGGACGAGTAAGATGGCACTTATAGAAGTTAAGAATTTATGTAAAGTATATGGTAGTGGAGAAACAAAGGTAGAAGCCTTAAAGAATATAAATTTAAATATTGAGCAAGGTGAATTTGTAGCAATAGTTGGACCATCAGGTTCTGGTAAAAGTACATTATTACATTTATTAGGTGGGGTAGATAAGCCTAGTTCAGGAGAAGTAATTATAAAAGGTGAAAGTATTTATAAATTAAAAGAAAAGGAATTATCTATTTTAAGAAGAAGAAAGTTAGGATTTGTATTTCAATTCTTTAATTTAATACCAGTATTAACAGCAGAAGAAAATATTGAAATGCCAGTATTACTTGATGGAAATAAAATAGATAAAAAATATATGAATGAGCTTTTAAAGCTATTAGGTTTAGAAGAGAGAAGAAATCATCATCCATCAGAATTATCAGGGGGACAACAACAAAGAGTTTCAATAGGAAGAGCATTAGCTAATAAGCCTTCTATTATATTAGCAGATGAGCCAACAGGTAATCTTGATTCTAAAAATTCAAAGGAAGTATTAGAGTTATTAAAATATTGTGCTAAAAAATATAATCAAACATTAATTTTAATTACACATGATGTTAATATAGCAAAATCGGCAGATAGAGTTGTTACTATTGAAGATGGGCAAATCACTACTTATGAGGTGATTAAATAATGAGAAGCTATAGTGATATTACTTTAAAATATTTAAAGAAAAATAAGAAAAGAACATTATTTACTATTATAGGTATAATTCTTTCATTATCACTTATTAGTGGAGTTGGATTTCTAGGATTAAGTTTTAATGATTACATGTATGATAGAGCTATAGATAATAATGGGGATTATGAATTTGGATTTTCAAGTGTCAATGCAGAGGTAGTAAAGATACTAAGAAATGATGTTGATCTAGAAAAGGTAGGTACAATTGCCAATGTAGTTTTAGGAAAGTTAACATTAGAAGGAAAAGGCGAAAATAGTATTTATATAACAGAGCAAGATACAACTTATTCAAATGATATAACTACAACAAAATTAACAGAAGGAGAGTATCCTAAGAGTAGTAAAGAGCTTATTTTAAATAATAATGCAAAAGAAGGTTTAGGAATTAGTATAGGAGATACTGTAAGATTAAGAGAAGTTCAATATGATAAAGATGCAAATGAAGTATTAACTGATAATTATAAGGAATATAAAGTTGTAGGCTTTATTAAAGAGCAATATGAAACTGGTAATTCAGTATTTTCAGGAGAAACACTTTTAGATAATCTTGAAGATAATAAGGAGTATAATGTATTTTTTACAGTAGTTAATAATAAAAATAAAACAGACTTAGTTAATGAAAAATTTGATAATTTTAATTTAGATAGGGAATTTAATCATATTTCTATAAATAATGACTTATTATCTTTAAAAGGTGAAAGTTCATATGTTGGTATAAATACAGCAATTAAAGGTATGGTCATTTTTGTACTAGCTATAATTGTATTAGCGACTATATTTTTAATTTATAATGCTATAAACATATCAGTAACTGAAAGAATGACACAGTTTGGAATACTTAGAAGTGTAGGGGCAACTCCAAGGCAAGTAAGTAATATTGTTATAAGAGAAGGCTTATTAATGTGTTTAACTTCAATACCATTTGGTACTATATTTGGATTTTTGGGTGTTTGGATAACTGTTAAGATATTAGATAGTAAAATATCAAATATGTTTGGAGGAGGACAATTAGTTGTTAAATTTTATCCAAGTATAATATTATTTACAATAATATTAGGAGTATTAACGATATTTTTAGCAACTTTTGGGCCAGCAAGGAAAGCAGGAAAAGTTTCACCTATAAGTGTTATTAAAGGAAACAATGGAGAAGAAAAAAATAAGTATTATAAAGGAAATATTATAAGAAAAATATTTGGAATAGAAGGATGGATAGCTTATAAAAATATAAGAAAAAATTCGAAAAGATTTACAGTAACAATACTTTCATTAAGTATTTCACTTATTATGTTTATTACATTTACTACATTAAATATGAAAAGAATAGATGAGTTAGATTATATAAAAAAGAATAGTTTAGCACACGGAAATCTATACCCTTATAAAAATATTGATAAGATTGAATATGAAGTTAAATCAATAGATGGTATTGATTATGTATATAAAATTTCAAATAAATATATACCTTATTTATATTTGGATGGAGATGTAGTAACTGATAAATATAAGAACTATAGGTATAATACTTTAGATAATAGTTTAATAGAAAATGCAGAAATTGAAGGATATAGTGATGAAGCATTAAATGAGTTAGGGATTGATGGAAATTTAGAAAGTGACGAAGTAGTTATAGTTAATAGTCTGGCAAATTATAATGCAGAGGGGCAGTTAGAAAATATTGATTTTACTAATTTAAAAGAAGGAGACACTATTAAAGTAGCTAGGAGTTCTATTGAGGTACATGCGGTAGAAAATTTAGATGAGGTAAATGAAAATTTAGAAAAAGATAAAACAAGTAATGATTTTATAGAATTTAAAGTTAAGAAAATAATAAATAGAAGTCCATTTGATTATGACTTTAGTACTACATTTAAAATAATAATGAATTTTAATAGTTTTAATAACTTTTATGATGAAAATGATTATAGCACTACTATTGGATTTAGATATAAAGATGTAAATGATGAAAAGTCTATTGAGAAAACAGCAGAAAAGATTAATAATATAGCAGAAAATAATGAAATAACATTTAGTGATATAAATAAAGATAATCAAAGTGATGAAGAAATGTGGAATGTAATAAATGTATTTATTTATGGGTTTATAGTAATGATAACCTTAATAGGAGTAGTTAATGTTGTAAACACTATTTCTCTTAATATACTTCTTAAAAAGAAAGAATTTGGAACGTTAGGAACAATTGGAATGAGTGAAGGGCAGCTTACTAAGATGGTTTTACTTGAAGGTATATTACATGGTATATTTTCATCTATATTAGCAGGAGTTCTTTCAATTCCATTAGTTTTATTAGTTGTTAAAATGGTATCATATGGTTTTACAATGTCAAACAAAATTTACTGGCAACCTTTTATTATAGGTTTTATAATTAATTTATTGGTAGTTCTTATAGCATCATTAATTCCATTAAATAAACTTAAAAAGATGAGCTTAGTAGAAACTATAAGAAATGTTGAGTAGTAACTTATTTATAAAGTGAAATTAATAGGTTATAATATATATAGTGATTAATTAGGAAAGATTAGTAAATTATTCAATTGAGTATAAAAAGATAGGAGCAGAATAACTTTCTGCTCCTATTTTAGAATAAAGGGGAAATAGTAAATATGATAAAAATATTATTTGTAGAGGATGATTTACCATTAGCATTAGGAATGGAATATACATTAAAGCAAGAAGGGTTTGATGTAATTCATGCTAAAAATTTAAGTGAGGCAAGAGCACAATATAAAAATAATGAGTTTAATATAATATTATTAGATGTTATGCTACCAGATGGAACTGGATATGAATTTTGTAAAATCATAAGAGAAAGTAGTGAAATTCCTATAATTTTTATGACTGCTTGTGATGAAGAGGGGAATGTAGTTATGGGATTAGATATGGGGGGAGATGATTATATAACTAAGCCTATAAGAGTTAAAGAATTAGTATCTAGAATTAATGCAGTTTTAAGAAGAAAAGGTGTAGTACCTAAAAAAGAAGAAAATAAAAATAAAATAATAAGCGGAGATATTACTGTTGAATTATTAAAATATAAAGTATATAAGAATGACAAAGTAATAGAGCTTACTACTATTGAATACAAGCTATTATTACTTTTAATTAAGAATAATGGAAATGTATTAGAAAGAAATTTATTATTAGAAAGATTATGGGATACTGATGGAAATTTTGTTGATGGAAATTCATTAACTGTTTATATAAAAAGATTAAGAGAAAAAGTTGAAGATGATATAAAAACTCCTACATATATAGAAACAGTAAGGGGAATAGGTTATAGATGGGCAAAAGAAGTTAGGGAGGCATAAAAATGAGGTTATTAAAGAATAAGGAAGTAAAGCTTATTATAATAACTAGCTTCATAACTTTCTTAGTATTTTTATTGGGGGTTATTTTAATAACTAATAATTGGTTTAATAACATAAACTTAAAATATATTAATCAAAATATAGCTTTAGTTGGAGCAATTGTAGAAAATAATCCAGAGTTAGAAGAAGAGATAGTACCTATTATAACTAAAGGAAATATAGAAGAGTATTATGAAATAGGAAGTAATATTTTAGACAAATATTATTATAACGAAAACTTAAGTAATATAAAAAATCCAATTCTTAGTGAAAGCTATAAGAAATTTAAGGTGATAATAATATTATTATGGATATTATTTTTTGTTGTAGTTATGGCATTTATTTTAAAGATTATTTCACCAATATTTAATACTATAAAAAAATTAGGTGAAAGAGCCGATGAAATGGTAGAAGGAAAATTTAATTCTACAGAGCTTAAGTTTGAAGAAGGTGATTTTTATGTGTTTTATAATAAGTTTACTTATATGGGAGAAAGACTTGAAAATGCATTAAAGGATCTTAAAGATGAAAAAGTACATTTAAAAGATATAATTAATGATATATCTCATCAATTAAAAACGCCACTTTCAGCGTTAATATCTTATAATGATATATTAAAAAATCATGAAAATATGGATAGTGAAACAAAAAGTAAGTTTATAGAATTAACATCAGAACAGTTGGATAGAATGGACTGGCTTATTACAACATTACTTAAATATGCAAGAATAGAAAGTAATGCTATAAGCTACCATAAAGAGTTAATACCACTTAGTGAAACTATAAAATATGCTATAGCACCATTAAAAGTAAGTGCAAATGAAAAAAATCAAAGTATAAGGTTAGAGCTTAATAGTGATGGGTATTACACTCATGATAAAAAATGGATTGCAGAAAGTATAAGTAATATAGTGAAAAATGCTATTGAGCATACTAACAATAATGGAGAAATAAAAATAAACTTAGATGAGACTCCACTTTCTCTTACTATTACAATAAGTGATAACGGAGAAGGAATTGAAAAATCTGAACTAAAAAATATATTTAAAAGATTTTATAAGGGTAAAAATTCTATAAATCCAAAGAGTATAGGAATAGGCTTATCACTTAGTAAAAAAATTATAGAGGCTAATGGTGGAAGTATAACTGTAGAAAGTGAACTTGGAAATGGAACTATTTTTAGTATAATATTTTTAAAAGGAATAATATAAGGAGAAAATATGACTAAAGATAAAATTGAAAAATTAATTGAGTATTATGATACATTAATAGAATTAGGTGTAACTTTTTATTATGGAAGTGAAAGTGTTTCGACTGGTGAAATTACAAGTATTGAATTTACTAAAGATGATATTGTAAAGCTTGAGTTAGATGAGTTCAATGAAGTTGAAGTAGACTTAGATGAGTTTATAGAGAACCACTCACTACAAGGAAATAATTATCATACATGGCACCTTAGTAGAGCATTTGATAACTTATTACTATCATAAGCGAATAAAAGTGCGAAACACTTTTATTTAAGGTAAGAGTGAAGAGTTAAGAGTGAAGAGTTAAGGTTGAAACTGCTATGGCAGTTTCTTAAAATATATATTTTTTTAATTCAGCTAAGCTGAATTATTTACTTAACTTTTCACTCTTACTTCTTCACTCTTCACTAAATAAACTGCTTTGCAGTTTATTTCAATTCGTACTTAAGTCATTAACTGTATCATCAGATTTAGCTTCTGCTTCTTTAAATTTAACCGATTCCATACGCCATCTACCCTTGTCATCTTCAGTAAAAGTACCTATTAAATAGGTTTTTTTATAAGGCTTCTCATATCCAAATCCATAGGCTTCAACTTCTATACTATTATCAATCTTAGATAAAACAGATATAGATTCAACATTTATTAATCTTAAATTTTTATCATCCCAGTGAGTAAAATAATAATCAACGGAATAAATAAAACTTGAACATCTAAAATATACATACATATTTTTTATGGAGGTTCCTATAATAAATAATGTTAATAATAAAATAGCTATTGCGATAATTTTTCTATTTCTTTGTATCTTCCTTTTTTTATGTTTCATTTTAATTAAATTTTGTTTTTTTACTGCATGGACAGTGTTCATATGTTAACCTCCACAAAGAAATTACTTTAGCTAAATCAATATTTAGAATCTCGCTTATAATTATATATTACCATATTATGTAAATAAGTAAAGAAAATATTGTATATTTGTAATACTAACAATATAATTAATATAAAACATCCTTTAGAATAGGATTAATATTTTTACAAACTTTAAATAAACATTTTTAGCAAAATAATAGATTTTTATAATTATGTTTAATGATTAAATTCATAAACTTATGAATAAAAAATACGGATAAGAAGAAAAGGAGAATATTATTATGGATTATTCAAGCTTAATATTAATGGAAAGAGACAATGAAACAGGATTTGTATCAAAGGAACTTGGAAGCTTTAAGGTTTCAGAGGGAGCAGAACATATAAAAGGATTTTATGTAAAAGGTGATAATGTTTATATAAAATTTGATACAAATAAAGACGTTGAAGAATGGGAATACTCTGCAATATATGATGTATTTAATGCAGAGTTATTTGAAAATGAAGGATTTGAAATTGAAGAAGTAGATGATGAATATAATCCAACATTTTTAATTAATTTTACTTATAAAGATGATCATCAATATATTGAAGAAAAATTATCTCTTGCTATAGAGTTAATAGAAGAAGCTATGGAAAAAGCCTTTAATGATATTGAAGGAAAAGAAGAAGATTATAAATAAGAATAGAAAGGAGATGCCTATATAGATAGGCTGAAGTTGAGCTATGGAAAGTAAGGTTTTAAAGAAAAGAGAGGAAATACAAAATCAAGACAAGTGGAGTGTTAATGAAGTATACTCTAGTGATGAAGCTTGGGAAAAAGAATATAAGGAATTACAAGAAGAAGCTCCAAAGCTTAAAGACTTTGAAGGTAAGCTTGGAGATGGAGAAACTTTAATAAGATATTTCGAAGAAAATGAAAGAATATCAAGAAAAGCAGAAAAGATTTATGTTTATGCGCATTTAAGATGTGATGAAGATACAAGTAATACAAAATATCAAGCAATGATGAATAAAATAGATGCTTATATGGCTGAATATGCTACTTATACAGCATATGTTGTACCAGAAATTTTAGCACTTCCTGATGGAACAGTAGAAAAACAAATGGAAGAATTAAAAGGTCTTGAACCATATAAGTTCTTATTAGAAAATGTTTTAAAAGAAAAACCTCATGTATTAGATAAAAAAGAAGAGGAATTACTTGCAGCAGCTTCAGATTGTTTAGATGCACCTTCATCTATACATAATATTATGACAAATGCAGATATGAAGTTTGGTAATATAAAAGATGAAGATGGTGAAGAAGTTGAATTAACAGAAGGAAATTATTCTTCATTTATTAAATCAAAGAATAGAGAAGTTAGAAAAGAAGCATTTAAAGGATTATTTAAAGAATATAAAGCTTTTGAAAATACATTAGCAACAACTCTTTCTAGCTCAATAAAGGTATTTAACTTTGGTGCTAGAGTAAGAAATTATAATAGTGCATTAGAAGCATCATTAAAACCAAATGATATTCCTTTAGAAGTATATACTAATGCTATAAAAACTATAGATGACAATCTTTCATCACTTCATAGATATGTATCATTAAAGAAAAGATTATTAGGACTTGATGAAATGCATATGTATGATTTATATGTTCCTGTAATTGAAATTCCTAAAGAAAGAGTAGAATTTGATGATGCAGTTAAAATGGCAGTTGAAGGATTACAACCTTTAGGAAAGGAGTATTTAGATATATTCCAAGAAGGAATTAATGGTGGATGGATAGATAAATATATTAATAAAGGAAAACGTGGTGGAGCATATTCATGGGGTGGATATGATACAAAACCTTATGTTTTATTAAATTATAATTATGAACTTAATGATGTATCAACTTTAGTTCACGAAATGGGTCACTCAATTCATTCTTATTATTCAAGAAAAGAACAAAGCTATTATTATGCAGGTTATACATTATTCTGTGCAGAAGTTGCTTCAACTACTAATGAAGCTTTATTAATTCATTACTTAATAAATAAAGAAACTGATAAAAAGAAAAAATTATATTTAATAAATCAAGAGTTAGAGCAAATAAGAACTACTGTATTTAGACAATTAATGTTCGCAGAGTTTGAACTTTATACTCATGAAAGTTTTGAAAAAGGAATTCCATTAACTGCAGAAGATTATAATGAAAAATGGCATGAATTAAATGTTAAGTATTTTGGTCCAGATATGGTAGTAGACTCCGAAATAGATGTTGAATGGTCAAGAATACCTCATTTCTATAGTGACTTCTATGTATATCAATATGCAACAGGGTATGCAGCAGCATCTGCTTTTGCAAAGAGCATATTAGATAATGAACCAAATGCTGTTGAAAAGTATGTTGGATTCTTAAAGAGCGGTGGAAGTGATTATCCAATAGAAATATTAAAGAAAGCAGGAGTAGATATGACTACACCTAAACCTTTAGAATCAACTATTGATAGATTTAATGAATTATTAGATATGTTAGAGAAAGAAATTTAAGAATGAATAAATTAGAAAATGTGTTATTTGGAGAGCTAACAAAGCAGGGTGGATTTTATATAAAGGATTATTATAGCGATTCTTTAAAAGAAAAGAAGTGGATAGCTATAATGGAAAATAAAGATTTTATTTATGCAGTTGTAGTATCTAATAGTTATAAAAGTGATTTTATATATTATGAAGCTATGAGCTTTTTAGAAAAGATGTATTCAAAAAGAATAGCTTTAAACATAGTTATATATGCAACAGATAAGTATGAATCTTTAATAAATCAAAACTATAATAAAGTAATTTATTCAGAAAAAGAAAAACAAGTAGTTTACAGTGATAGTAGCTGTAAACCACTTGTTTCTATACTTAATTATAGTATGGAAAAGAAAAGCAAAGAAAAATTAAAGTATAAGGAAAGTATAATAACATACATATTAATATGTATAAATATATTAATTTTTATAGTTACAGCTTTTATTTCTAAGAATATACAGAATATTGATTCATATACTTTAGTGCAATTAGGGGCAAAGGTTAATGTTTTAATAAATAATGGACAACCATGGAGATTAATAACATGTGCTTTCTTACATGGAGGATTAGCTCATATAGCATTTAATATGTATGCTCTTAAAATTATTGGATCAGAAGTAGAGTATGTATATGGAAAAGTTAAATATATAGTAATATATTTAATTTCAGCTTTAGGGGGAAGTATTTTTAGCTACCTTTTCAATTCAGATTCAATAAGCGTAGGTGCATCAGGAGCTATATTTGGACTTTTAGGAGCAATGATCATATTTGGTATAAAACATAAAAATAAAGTTGGTAAAGAATATATAATTAATTTATTAAAAGTTTTACTCATAAATATATTTATAGGAGTTACACTAAGTAATATAGATAATGGTGCTCATATAGGAGGATTAATATTTGGTGGAATTTCTGCTTTGATGTTAAAGGATAGAAAAATATATTAATTTATAAAGGAGTAATGCTAATGAGTTTATTAAAGGATAAAGCACTTGGTTTAAATTTAATATCAATGGTAATATTAATTATTACTGCAATATACGATTTTATGTTTAGAGGTGGAGAAAAGCTTTTTAGAATAGGCTTAATGGCGATTACTTTATGGATAATGTATGGTGTGTATAAAAAAACTTTCTTAAGAAAGACAAGAATAAGTTTTTATTTAATATATTCTTTTATATTTGGAGCAATGTATTTAGGGAATGTATTTGATTTTTATTTAATTATACCTATGTATGATAAAATATTACATTTACTATCAGGCCTTATTCTTGGAATGATAGGATATATATTGTTTGTACATGTAAGTAATGGAGCAACTGAAGGCTCATTTAAAAGATATATGCCTATATTATTTTCAATCATATTTTCTATTGCAGGTGCAGCAGTATGGGAAATATGGGAATTTTCAACAGACCAATTATTTGGATTTGCCTCTCAAAATAATAGTTTGCATGACACAATGTGGGATATAATATGCGGTAGTTTAATGGGAGTAATTGCAAATATTCCTATTTATTTATACTATATAAAAAGTAAAAAAATCAAATTTATTGAAAATTTAAATAAAGAGATTAATGAATATTAATAAGGAATAGAAATAATATTTTATTATTTCTACTCCTTATTTGCATTTTCTTAAGAAAAGATTAAGAAAAATATAAGCTAAATGTTAACAAAGAATTAACTTTATATAATAAATTTATTATATAATAAGAGTATAATGAAGCTGTATATTAAAGTATGTGAAATATTAAAAGGGGTAAAATAAAAATAAGGAGATATTGGGATGGTGAAATTTTTTAAAGCAATAGATAATAAGGGCTTAAAGTACATAAGTGAAAAATGTCAAAATAGAACATTTGATAAAATGATGCCAATTATAACTATGATGGGGAATTTAGGAGTAATATGGTTTGTTATATCAAGTTTAATGTTCTTAAAGGTTGAATATAGAATTATTGGTATAGGTGTTATTTTAGCAGTGGCACTAACTACAATAATTGGTGAAGGAATAATAAAACATATAGTTAGAAGAAGCAGACCATTTCAAGATAAAGAAGAAAAGTTATTGATAAATAAACCTATAACATACTCTTTTCCATCAGGGCATACAGCATCATCCTTTGCTGCTTTAGCAGTATTTTTACAAATGAATGGGAAGTTAGGATTAATAGTAAGTCCAATTGCAACATTAATTGCATTTTCAAGAGTATATTTAAAAGTACATTATCCAACGGATGTAATTTTTGGAATGCTTTTAGGATTTACTTGTGGTATAACTGTAGTTTCTTTTTTAGGGAGAATGGTTTTTTAATATTTAAAATTATGTGATATAATAGTAAATTGATTATAGAAATTATATTGTTAGGGGGACCTTAAATGAATATTCTTATTTTGTCAGCATCGACTGGTGGCGGACATATGAGGGCATCTAAAGCGATAGAGGGTTATATGACCCAAAAAAATAAAGATATAAATGTTAAAATAGTAGATAGTTTATTGTATATAAGTCCAATATTAAATAAAACAGTAACAAGTGGATATGTTTATTTAGCAACTAAGACTCCTAGATTATATGGAAAGCTATATGATTTAACTAATAAGGATCATAAGTTAGCTAACTTTGTAACTAGACTTAACAATATATTTGCAAATAAGTTATTACCGTTAATAGATGATTTTAAGCCAGACGTTATTATAACAACACATCCATTTCCAACTGAAATGGTATCAAGATTAAAGTCTAAAAGAGAAATAAATATACCATTAATATGTATAATGACTGATTATGCACCACATAAGGCATGGATAAATGATAAGGTAGATGCATATATTGTGGCTAATGATGATATGGTTGCTAAAATGGCTTCAGAGGGAGTAGATGCAAGATGTATTTATCCTTATGGAATACCTGTAGATGAAGTGTTTTTTGAAGAGAAAGAAAAACAATTAGTAATTGAAGAATTAGGTCTTAATAAAAACTTACCAACAATATTAATGATGGCAGGAAGTTTTGGAGTATCAAATGTTTTTGAGGTTTATGAAAATATAATCGATATAGATTTAGATTTTCAAATAATATTAGTTACAGGAAGAAATCAAAAGCTATATAAGCATTTTGAAGAAGTAATAGGTAATAGCCCTAAAAAAACAAAGCTTATATATTTTACAGATGAAATTAATAAATTTATGCAAGCATCAGACATAATAATTACAAAACCAGGAGGATTAACAGTTACAGAAGCATTAGCTTGTAATATTCCAATGGCAGTTTTTGATGCGATTCCAGGGCAAGAGGAAGAAAATGCAGAGTTTTTATTAAAGCATAATATGGCTGTAAGAATTAAAGATGGAAATAGCTGTAGAGAAGCTATTGTAGAATTATTAAAAGACGGTGAAAAACTAGAGGATATGAAGGAAGCTTGCAAGTCTTTTGATAAAAATGATTCTACAAAGAACATATTCCTATTAATTAATGAATTAATAGAAAATAATTTTATAATGAATGAGAAATAGTTTGAAAAAGTTGTGCTTAATAATATTGCACAACTTTTTTATATTTTTTTTAAAATTATCTTTTAAAATTATAAAAATAGGATTATTATATTAATTAGGATTACTATATTAATAAATATATTAATATAAATTTATTAATATAAGAAAAAAATCATATAAATAATACATTTATATGTAGAAAAAATCCAAAAAAATATTAATTATAAATGGTAATAAAAATTAAGGGGGAAAAACTTATGACAGGAAAAGAATATGTTTTAAGTGTTTTAGAGCAAGTAGAAAAGAGAAACAATAACGAGAAGGAATTCTTAGACGCTGTAAAAGAAGTTGCACTTTCATTAGCACCAGTTTTTGATAAGCATCCAGAATATATTTCAGAAGGATTATTAGAAAGAATTGTAGAACCTGAAAGACAAATTATGTTTAGAGTTCCTTGGATAGATGATGAAGGAAAAGTACAAGTTAATAGAGGATATAGAATTCAATTTAACAGTGCTATAGGTCCTTATAAAGGTGGATTAAGATTCCATCCAACAGTTAATTCAAGCATAATTAAATTTTTAGGATTCGAGCAAATATTTAAGAATTCATTAACAGGACTACCTATTGGTGGGGGAAAAGGTGGTTCAGATTTTGATCCAAAAGGAAAATCAGATAGAGAAGTAATGAGATTCTGTCAAAGTTTTATGGCTGAATTATGTAAGCATATAGGGTTAGACACAGACGTACCAGCAGGAGATATTGGTGTTGGTGGTAGAGAAATTGGATATATGTATGGATATTATAAGAAAATTAGAAATGCTAATGATCAAGGTGTTTTAACAGGAAAAGGATTATCTTATGGTGGAAGTTTAACAAGAACTGAAGCAACAGGATATGGATTAGTGTACTTTACTGAAGAAATGATGAAAGATAATGGACTTTCTTTAGCAGGAAAAACTGTTGTAATTTCTGGTTCAGGAAATGTTGCTATATATGCAACTCAAAAAGCAACAGAATTAGGAGCTAAAGTTGTTGCATTAAGCGATTCAAATGGATATATTTATGATGAAAATGGAGTTAATCTTGAAGCTGTAAAAGAAATTAAGGAAGTTAAAAGAGGAAGAATTAAGGATTACTTAAACTATGTTCCTACTGCTAAATATTTTGAAGGATGCAGAGATATTTGGACAATAAAATGTGATGTAGCACTTCCTTGTGCAACTCAAGGTGAAATAGATGAAAAGTCAGCTAAGATTTTAGTTGAAAATGGAACTAAAGTCGTGGCTGAAGGTGCAAATATGCCATCTACATTAGAAGCTATAGAAGTATTCCAAGGAAATGGAGTATTATTTGGACCAGCTAAGGCTGCTAATGCTGGTGGAGTTGCTTGTTCAGCTTTAGAAATGTCTCAAAATAGTATGAGAATGTCTTGGAGTTTTGAAGAAGTAGATGCTAAACTTAAAAATATTATGATTAATATTTATAATAATTCAGCAATAGCTGCAAAAGAATATGGACATGAAGGAAATATTTTAATGGGAGCTAATATAGCAGGATTTAAAAAGGTTGCTGATGCTATGATGGCACAAGGTATAGTATAGTTTTATAACTAAAGCTATTAAGAGAAGCTAAGACTTAGAAAAGTAGATTTTATTATAAAAATCAAATTGCTTTGTAGTTTATATAATTACAAAGTAATTTGATTTTTTCTTTTAAGTATATTAGGTAGTTTAGAAATTTAAGTTTACTAATTTATTTTAAAATATATAATAAAATGAAGTATTGTAAGTAAAATAATTTGTAAATTTAAATAATGAGGATAATATATAAATAATTAAATAATTATTTATATATATATATACATGAAAAATTTTTTAGATGACTTATTATTATAAAATAGATTATAATTAAATACCGTAAAAGATAGAAATTTTTAATAATTTAAAAATTGTGATAGAATTAAAAAGTTAATAAAGAACATTAGTTTGATTTTGATATTATGAAATTGTATAATTATATCTAAATTATTACTTAAATGTGAATAGGTTATAATTTTGGAGGTTTATATGAATAATGAAGTTAATAGTAAATATGATGTAACTGATTTGACATCATTAGAAAAACTTGAACCAGTTAGAGTTAGACCAGGGATGTACATAGGTTCTACAGGGACAAAGGGATTACATCATTGCATATGGGAGATATTAGACAATTCAATAGATGAAATATCTAATGGATTTGGAGATAAAGCTACAATCATTATAAATAAAGATAAGAGTGTTACTGTTATAGATAATGGTAGAGGAATACCAACAGGAATTCATCCTGTTAAGAAAAAATCAGGGGTTGAAATGGTATTTACCGAATTACATACTGGTGGTAAGTTTGATAATAAGAACTATAAAACATCAGGAGGTCTTCACGGAGTTGGAGCTGCAGTTGTTAATGCACTTTCAAAATGGCTTGAAGTTGAAGTTCATCAAAATGGAAATGTATATAAGCAAAGATTTGAATATGCTTATGATAAAGAATTAAAAAGAGATATGCCTGGAACTGCAGTAAGTAAATTAGAGATTGTAGGAAAAACAAAAAATACAGGAACTAGAGTTACGTTTAAACCTGATGGAGAAATTTTTTCTACAACAGATTTTAAATTTGATATTATAGATGAAAGATTACAAGAGCTTGCATTCCAAAATAAAGGAATACACCTTGAACTTATAGATAAAAGAAAAGATGAAGAAGTAAGAAAAGAATATTATTCTGAAAGAGGTTTGCTTGATTTTATAGATTATTTGAATGAAAGTAAAACTGCAATTCATGCTACACCAATTCTTTTTGAAGGTGAAAGAGAAATAAATAATATTTCAATGTATGGAGAAGTCTGCATGCAATTTACAGACTCCACTACTGAATATATTGCAAGTTATGTTAATAATATTCCTACTACTGAAGCTGGAACTCATGAATCAGGATTTAAAACAGGTATGACAAGGGCATTTAAAGAATGGTCAAAGAAGTTAGGGCTTGTTAAGGAAAAGGATAAAGAGTTTGAAGGTGATGACTTAAGAGAGGGAATGACAGCTATAGTTAGAATTAAGATTACTAATGCTGTATTTGAAGGTCAAACTAAGACTAAGCTAGGAAGTTCAGAAGCATATACTATGATGAATGATTTAGCGTATACTAGGCTTTGTGAATGGATTGAAGATAATAAGGAAGTTGCTACAAGTCTTATAAATAATGCACTTGCTGCAGCTCAAAGAAGAGAAAAAATTAAAAAAATAAATGAAGCTGAAAAGAAAAAGATAGGAAAAGGAACTGCTCCACTTGCTGGTAAAGTAGCAGTTTGTACATTAAAAGATAATACTGTAAATGAATTTATTGTAGTTGAGGGAGATTCTGCCGGTGGTTCTGCAAAACAAGCTAGAGATAGAAGATTCCAAACTATAATGCCTTCAAAAGGTAAAATAATGAATACAGAAAAGCAAAAGCTTGAAAATGTACTAGCATCTGAAGAACTTAAAATATTCAATACAGCAATAGGAACAGGAACTTTAGATAATTATAAAGAAGAAGATTTAAAGTACGATAAAATTATAATAATGAGTGATGCAGATGTTGATGGATTCCATATTAGAACTTTATGGATGACTTATATTTATAGATATATGAGACCGTTAATTGCAAATGGTCATCTTTATTTAGCACAACCACCTTTATATAAAGTTTATAAACTTGTAAAGGGTAAAGAAGTATCAAAATATGCCTATAGTGATGAAGAGTTAGAAAAAGTAAAGAAAGAAATAGGAAAAGGAGCATTAATTCAAAGATATAAAGGTCTTGGGGAAATGAATCCTGATCAACTTTGGGATACAACTTTAAATCCAGAAACAAGAACTCTTTTCCAAGTTACTATTGAAGATGCAGCTAAAGCAGAAAAAATGGTATCACTTTTAATGGGTGATGTTGTTGAACCAAGAAAAAATTATATGTATAAGTATGCAGAATTTTAGGAAAAGAAAGGAGTTAAATTATGGCTAAGAAGGGACACGACATTCCAAGAGATAATAATATATTAAGAATACCTCTTGAAGAGGCTATGCCAGACAATTACCTTCCATATGCGGTTGAAGTTGCAAAGGACAGAGCTCTTCCAGATGTAAGGGATGGATTAAAACCTGTTCATAGAAGAATACTTTATGGAGCATATCTTTTAAAGGCATTTCCAGATAGACCTTATTATAAAAGTGCAAGAATAGTTGGAGATGTACTTGGTAAATTCCATCCACATGGTGATTCATCAGTTTATGATGCAATGGTACTTATGGCACAAGATTTCTCCACTAGGGAACCTTTATTTGATGGACATGGAAATTTTGGGTCTATGGACGGTGATGGAGCAGCTGCTATGCGTTATACAGAGGCTAGACTATCAAAAATAGCTATGGAAATGCTTAGAGATATAGATAAGGATACTGTTGATATGGTTCCAAACTATTCAGATAGTGAAATGGAACCTAAGGTATTGCCAGCAAGATATCCAAACCTTTTAGTAAATGGAACATTTGGTATTGCTGTTGGGCTTGCGACTAATATACCACCTCATAATCTAGGAGAAGTTACTGATGGGGTGCTTGCTTATATAGATAATCCCGAAATAACAACTAAAGAACTTATGGAGTATATTAAGGCACCAGATTTACCTACAGGTGGTGTACTTATAGGTAAAAATTCTTTATTGTCTGCTTATGAAACAGGGGAAGGAAAAGTTACTTTAAGAGCAAAAACTAATATAGAAAAACTTGAAAATGGTAGATATGGAATAGTAATTACTGAATTCCCTTATAGAAGAAATAAATCAAAAATACTTCAAACAATATCAGAAATGACTGGTGATAAGAGATATCAAAAGGCTTTAGAAGCAATTACTGATATTAGAGATGAATCAGATAGAAGTGGTATTAGAGCTGTTGTTGAACTTAAAAAGGCTGCAGATTATGATACTGCAGATAAGATATTAAAGTACTTATTTAAGAAAACGGATTTACAATGTAATATAAGTTTTAATATGGTAGCACTTGCAAATGGTAAACCGCAAACTATGGGATTAAAGACTATAATAATGCATTATGTTAACCATCAAAAGGATATAGTTACAAAGAGAACTATAAAAGAACTTGCCATGGCAGAAAAAAGATTCCATATAGTTGAAGGTTTTATTAAAGCAATTGATGTTTTAGATGAGATAATTAAGACTATTAGGGAGTCAAAATCTAAAAAAGATGCAGGTATAAACTTAATTGAAAAGTTTGGATTTACAGAAATTCAAGCAGAGGCAATATTAGAGCTTATGCTTTATAGATTAACAGGGCTAGAAATTAAAGTGTTCCAAAAGGAATATGCAGAGCTTGAAAAAACTATAAAGAAATTAAGAAAAATATTATCTGAGGAAAAAGAGCTATTAAGAGTTGTAAAATCTGAATTAAAAGAGATTACTGATAGATTTAGAAATCCAAGAAGAACTATGCTAGTAGAAGACGATAGTGAAGCTAAAATTGATTTAGATGAACTTATTGTTGTTGAAGATGTTATGATTACATTATCTAAAGATGGATTTATAAAAAGAATACCATTTAAAAATTATCAAAGATCAAATGCAAAAGCTGAAGATATAGAGTATAGAGAAGGTGACGAGCTTAAATTCTTATTTAAATCTAATACTACAGAAAATATTCTTTTATTTACTGATAAAGGGAATATGTATCAAATTAAAGGCATAAATATTCCAGAAGGAAAGTGGAAGGAAAAGGGCGAAAGAGTAGATTCTATAATAAAAACTTTAAATCTAGATGATGAAAATATAGTAGAGGCATTTTCTATAGGTGTGTTAGATGGAAGTAAGAGTGTTCAATTTATAACTAATAGAGGTATAATAAAGAAGAGTTCTTTAGATAAGTTCCAAACTAGTTATAGTAAAATTCAAGCATTAAAATTAAAAGAGAATGAATATGTATTAAACATAATTTTATTAGATAGCGAAGAGGATAAGCAATTCTTAGAAGTAAAAACTAAATTAGGATTAAAGTTTAGTTTAGAATTACCTAAGATAGAAGATACACAAAGAAATATTTTAGGAACTCAATTATTTAACTTAATTGAAAGTGATGAAATAGTAAATGTAGAATATGTAAATGAATTTGAATTTATAACATTTAGCGTTGGAGTAACAGCAAAGGGTATATTAAAGGGATTTGCAAGAGCAAAGGCTAATGATAGATTAAAAGTTAATACAGATACTTTAAGTACATTATTAATGTTTACTGATAAGGGAAATGTTTATAAGATACCAGCATTTTTAATTTCTAATGTTATTAAGGAAGAAATTGCAATAGAAAATATAATTGATGGATATTCAAAAAAAGAAAAGATAATAGATGTTTATTCAATTAAGACTTTTAATGAAAAAGATATGGTTTATTTCTTTAGTAAAAAGGGAATGATAAAAAAGACTTCATTGAAAGAATATGATGGAAATTACTCATCATGCCAAGCGTATAAATTTAAATATGAAAATGATGAATTAATTTCAGTATGCATAGAAGCCAATGATGGAGAAATAGTAATTATAAGTAAAAAAGGAATGGCAATTAGATTCCTTAGTGAAAGTGTAAATGCTATGGGAAGAGTTGCCTCAGGAGTAACAGGAATAAGCTTAAAAGAAGATGATCAAGTACTTTCAGGAAATATACTTAAATTATTAAGTAATACTATGGATGAAATAGCTATAGATGATAATAGAAATGAAGAAATTACCTTATTAACAAAAAATAAAGAAAAAAAGGTAGTAGAAATAAGAGATATTCGAGTTCAAAATAGAGCTGGAAGAGGAACTAATATTATGGTTATTAATTTAGATGACGAAATAACAGAAGCGTTATTTGCTTATAAATGTAATAAATAAAAGGGAGTGTTAAAAGTGAAGGTTGCAGTTTTATTAGCAGAAGGTTTTGAAACTATTGAAGCATTAACAACAGTTGATATTTTAAGAAGAGCAGGTGTTGCTTGTAGTACTTTTGGAACAAAGAGTTTAGAGGTGACAACATCTCATTCAGTAACAATAAAGGCAGATAAAGTTTTAAATGAAGAAGCTTATGATTATGATGTTGTTGTATTACCAGGTGGTATGCCAGGATCAGTAAACTTAAGAGATGATGAAAAAGTTAATGAACTTGTAAAGAAGTTTTATGATGAGGGTAAGATTGTTGCTGCAATATGTGCAGGTCCAATTACTTTAGGAAAGCTTGGAATAGTTAATGGAAAGAATGCAACATGCTATCCTGGGTTTGACGATCAATTAGTAGGATGTAATTATAAAGAGGAACTTGTAGTTGTTGATGGAAATGTTATTACTGGAAGAGGTCCAGCAGCTGCAATACCATTTGCATTTGAAATATTAAAGCATGTAGCACCAGATAAAGTAGATCAGATAAAAAACGCAATGCTATTTTAGTAGTTAGTAGTTAATGAAAAAATAAAGTCAGCTTAAGCTGACTTTATTTTTGATTTATATTAATTGTTAACTATTAATTACTAACTAAACGAACGGGGTGGTTATTTGGAAAAGTGGATGGTTAGAAACGTTAAGTTTGATACTTTAAGCTTTGCAAATCAGCTTGGTATAAGTCAAGTGGTTGCAAGATTATTAGTTAATAGAGGAATTTATAATATAGATATAGCAAAGGAATTTTTAGGAGGAAATATAAGTGAGTTTAATAATCCTAAGGATATGCTAGGAATGAATGGTGCTGTTGAATTAATGCAAAATAGCATAATTTCTAGTGAAAAGATTCTTATAGTGGGAGATTATGACGTGGATGGTGTTATTAGTACCTATGTTCTTTATACTGCTATAAAAAAATGTGGTGGAAATGTTACTTTCCATATTCCAGATAGAATTAAAGAAGGATATGGAATAAATGAAAGTATAATTAAAAAAGCTAGTGAAGATAATGTTGATATTATAATTACCTGTGATAATGGTATAGCTGCAATAGAGCAAACTAAGCTTGCTAAGGAATTGGGATTAAAGGTAATAATTACAGATCATCATGATGTTCCTTTTGTTGAAGAAAATGGTGAAAGAAAATATGTTGTCCCTAATGCTGATTTTGTTTTAAATCCTAAGCAGGAGGAATGCAAATATAAGTTTGATAAAATTTGTGGAGCTACTGTAGCTTATAAATTTGTTGAATGTCTTTACGAAAAATTTAATATAAATAAAGAAGAACTTTATGATTTGCTTCAATATGTTGCAATAGCTACTGTTTGTGATGTTGTTGATTTAACATCTGAAAATAGAATAATAGTTAAAGAAGGTTTAAAAAGAATAAATTCAACAAATAATATTGGATTAAAAGCTTTATTTAAGGAAACGGGATTAGAAGATAAGACTATAACAGTTTATACTTTAGGCTTTGTTATAGGGCCAAGTATTAATGCTTCAGGGAGACTTGAACAAGCGGAGTGGGCATTGAAAATGCTTCTAAGTGATAATGAAATTGAAGCTAAGGAATTAGCAGAAAAGCTTAATGATTTAAATAAAGAAAGACAAGAGCTAACTAAAGAAGGATTAGAGGAAGCACTTGAAATAATAGAAAAAAATAATATGGCTAAGGATAAGGTGTTAGTTGTATATTTAGAAGATGTTCATGAAAGTATTGCTGGAATAATAGCAGGAAGAGTTAGAGAAAAATATAATCTTCCTACAATTATTTTAACAAAGGCACATGATGGAGCTAAAGGATCTGGAAGATCTATTGAAGAATACAATATGTTTGAAGAGTTGCTTAAATGTAAAGATTTATTAGGAAAGTTTGGTGGGCATCCAATGGCAGCCGGAATGTCTATACCAAAGGAAAATATAGATGAGTTTAGAAGAAGACTAAATAATGTTACAACACTAACTGAAGAGGATGTAATTCCTAAGGTTTCAATTGATATGGGCTTAACTTTAAGTCAAATAAATTATGAGCTAATAGATGAAATATCATTGTTAGAACCTTATGGTAAAGCAAATCCTAAGCCTACCTTTGGGATGAAAAAGTTAAAAGTTGTAGAGGCAAAGATATTAGGCAAAAATAAAAATGTACTTAAGCTTAAATTAACAGATGGAAGACTTTATATTGAAGGTATATATTTTGGTGATATAGAAGGTTTTGAAAACTCTATAAAAGATGAATTAGGTGAAAATGAGTATAATAAAGTATTTAATGGCATATCTAATAGTCTTTATTTAGATATAATTTGTATGCCAGATATTAATGAGTTTAATGGAAATAAAAAGGTTCAATTAGTTATAAGTAATTATAGAATTTCAAAGTAATGTATTTTTAATTAAAAGAAGGGAATGTATCAAAATTCTATTTTCATATTTGAAATATAGTTTTGATACATTCCCTCTTTTGGTTAATTAAGTTAGGATAGTTAACCTCTTAGGACAAATAATTTACCACTTACTTAAAGTCCGTTTACATTAAAAAATGATTAGAATATAATTTGAGTATGGAGGGCGGAGTGAAGATGAGAATACGAATAGAGGTAGATAATCAAATAGATGAAAATGAAGTTATTATTAAATGTAGTGAATTAAGTGAAGAAATAACAAAAATTCAAAGGGTAATTTCAGAGCTAATAGCAGAGAAAAAAGAAATGATATTTTATAAAGATAATACAGAATATTATATATGTATAGATGATGTGCTATTTTTTGAAACTGAAGAAAGTTCAATTTATGCACATACATTAAGTGAAGTATATCAAGTTAAGTATAAGCTTTATGAATTAGAGGAGATTTTACCAAAGAATTTTGTTAGAGTATCTAAATCTACAATTTTAAATATTAATCATATTTATTCAATAACTCGTAATATAACATCTTCCAGCTTAGTAGAGTTTAAAAACACACATAAGAAGGTATATGTATCTAGGTCTTATTATAAGGTGTTAAAATTAAAATTATCAGAAAAGAGGAGATAAGATGAGAGAAAGAAATATATTTTGGGGTATATTATTTGTTTTAGGTGCAATTGGTTTAGTAATAGGCAAGATGGGGTTTTTATCTGATGTTAATCCATTTAGTTTAGGATTCTCAGTAATTTTAGGTGCTATTATTATAGATAGCTTATTTAGATTAAATTATGCAGGAATATTATTTCCAATAGCTTTTCTTTGTATAATATATGATAAACAGCTTGGAATAACTGCACTTACACCGTGGACTGTTTTAATTGCAGCTTTATTTGGAAGTATTGGTTTATCAATGATTTTTCCTAAAAAAAATAAGTTTTTTAAAAAAAGTTCATCTTGGAGTTGGGAAGAGGGGGAAAAGATAAATATTGAAGATGAAGGTAATATAAAAATATCAGCAGCTTTTTCAGGAGGAACAAAATTTATAAATACTGATAAATTTGCAAGTGCTAATATTAGTTGTAAATATTCAGGTCTTCAAGTATATTTTGATAATGCAGTAATGGCAGAAAATACAGCAGTTATTAAATTAGATGTAGCCTTTTCAGGATTAGAGTTATACATTCCAAAAAACTGGAATGTTGAAAATAGAACAAATGTATTTTTAGGTGGAGTAGAAAATAAAAAATATGGAGATAAAGTATATACTAATACTTTAATATTGACTGGAGATGTTAAGCTTTCAGGAGTAGAGATACATTATATATAGTTTATAAAATAAATAATAGGGTGCTTTATAAAGCATCCTATTATTTATTTTGGAAAGTTATTATTTCATTCCATTTTCGTATTGTTCAACCATACGTTTAACCATTTCTCCACCAACGCTACCGCATTGTTTAGAAGTTAAATCACCATTATAATCTGTGAAAGGAACTCCCATTTCACTAGAAACTTGGTTTTTGAATTTAGCTAATTTATCTTTAGCATCAGGTACTAAGTTTTGTGCCATTTAAATTCACCTCCTTATATCTTTATGTTAATAGCTTATCCTAATAAAGAAATTGTATTATATTTAATTAGAGGAAAAGGTGGAAAATTACTGGGTTAGTGGTAGAATATATAGGGATGGTTAGCTATTTACAACTTAAATTTGGTAAAAGTTAAATTATTATTAGAATTAAGAGTTGAAATTTGGTTAAAATCTTAATAAAAGTATTTAAGGTAAATATTTAAAATTTGTGTAAAACTATATTATTTTAATAAATATAAATAATAGTATAGATACATTAATAATCAATGAGGTGTTTTAATGAGTAAGTACAAGATTATAATGACTGGTGGGGGAACAGCAGGACATGTAACTCCTAATTTAGCTTTAGTTCCAAAGTTAAAAGAGAAAGACTTTGAAATAAAGTATATAGGAAGTTATGAAGGAATTGAAAAAGAAATTATAGGTGATGCAGGGATACCTTATTATGCAATTTCATCAGGAAAATTAAGAAGATATTTTGATATGAAGAATTTTTCTGATCCATTTAAAGTAATGAAGGGTGTAATGCAAGCAAGTAAAATCTTATCAAAAGAAAAGCCAGATGTTATTTTCTCAAAGGGAGGTTTTGTTGCTGTTCCAGTAGTTATTGCTGCATCAATGAAGAAGATACCGGTAGTATCTCATGAATCAGATTTAACACCAGGTCTTGCAAATAAGCTATCAGCTCCATTTTGTGATAAATTATGTGTAACTTTTAGGGAAAGTTTAAGTTATATAAAAGATGGAAAAGGTGAATTAACAGGTACTCCAATAAGAGAAGAGATATTAAAAGGAAATAGAATAAGAGGAAAAGAAATTTGTAAATTTAATCAAGATAAAGAAGTTATTTTGGTTATTGGTGGTAGCTTAGGTGCTAAGAATATAAATGATGAAGTTAGATATCATATAAAGGATATATTAAAAAGCTTTAATATAATCCATATATGTGGTAAAGGAAATTTAGATAAATCATTAGATGGGGTAGAGGGATATAAACAGTTTGAATATGTTAAAGAAGATTTACCACATTTACTTAAGTATGCTGATTTTATAATTTCTAGAGCAGGGGCAAATGTAATATTTGAATTATTAGCATTAAAAAAACCAACATTATTAATTCCTTTATCTAAAAAAAGTAGTAGAGGAGATCAAATCTTAAATGCTAATTCATTTGAAAAAGAAGGATATTCTTTAGTTTTAGATGAAGATGAAATGATGGAAAAACATAACTTAATGGAAAAACTTTTAGAATTACAAGTAAGAAAAAATGATTTTATTAAAAATATGAATAATAGTCAAATGAAAAATGGTGTTGATGCAATTATAAATGTAATAATGAATAGTATTAAGAAAAAATAATTTTGCATATAACCGTTTTCGAGAAAATAAATTTGAAAATATGAATCTAAAGAACTTGAAAAAATTTTTTAGTGTTATATAATGAAATTAATGGAAAATTTAACATAATAAACTAACAAAAGTAGAAGAGGTGCTAAAATGAAAAAAGTTTCAATAATATATTGGAGTAATGGTGGAAATGTTGAAGTTATAGCAAATGCTATAGCAGAGGGAGCTAGTATAGGAGATGTAGAAATTGAAACAAAACATGTTGCAGATGCATCTATTACAGATGTTCTAGAAGCAGATGCAGTAGCTTTTGGAAGCCCAGCAATGATAAACGATGATATAGAAGAAATAGATATGAAGCCTTTTATTAATAGTTTAAGAGGATTAGAAATTAAGAATAAGCCTTTAATATTATTTGGATCATGTGGATGGCGTGATACTAAGTTTATTGATAAATGGGAAAGTAATATGGAAGACTATGGATTTAATGTTTTAGGAAAGTTAACAGTTAAAGATTCTATTGAACAGAATAATTTAATGAAAGCTAAAGAATTAGGAAAATTATTAACTTCAGACATGTAATTTTAATTTGTTTCATATCTACTAAGTGAATAAATTATGCAGTTTATGTAAGCAACAATGGTATATTATTGAAATTAAATATAGTTTAATTCGATATATACCATATTATTTATATGCTTAATTTTAAAAAAGGGAAGCGAGGTAGACAAGATGAGAAAAATGAAGACTATGGATGGTAACACTGCTGCTGCACACGTATCATATGCGTTCACAGAAGTAACTGCTATTTATCCAATAACTCCATCATCACCAATGGCAGAACATGTTGATGAATGGGTTGCACAAGGTAGAAAAAATATTTTTGGACAACCAGTAAAGGTTATGGAAATGCAATCAGAGGGAGGAGCAGCAGGAGCGGTTCATGGATCATTACAGGCTGGAGCTTATACTACTACATATACAGCTTCACAAGGTTTATTATTAATGATTCCTAATATGTACAAGATATCTGGAGAAAGACTTCCAGGGGTTATACATGTGTCTGCTAGAGCACTAGCAACATCTTCATTAAATATTTTTGGAGACCACCAAGATGTTATGGCTGCAAGACAAACTGGTTTTGCAATGCTTGCAGAGGGTTCAGTTCAAGAAGTTATGGATTTATCAGCAGTTGCACATTTAGCTGCGATAAAAACTAGAATTCCATTTATGAACTTCTTTGATGGATTTAGAACATCACATGAAATTCAAAAGATTGAAGTTTTAGAATATGATGAGTTAGGTAAGCTAGTTGATTGGGATGCAGTAAAAGAATTTAGACAATCTGCGCTAAATCCAGATCATCCAGTAACTAGAGGTACAGCTCAAAATCCAGATATATACTTCCAAACAAGAGAAGCTGTAAATAGATTCTATGATGATATTCCAGAAGTGGTCGAAGGATATATGGCTGAAATAACTAAATTAACAGGAAGAGAGTATCACTGCTTCGATTACTATGGAGCACCAGATGCTGATAGAGTAATAATTGCAATGGGTTCAGGAACTGACGTTGCTGAAGAAACAGTGGATTACTTAAATGCTAGAGGAGAAAAGGTTGGTGTTGTAAAGGTTAGACTTTATAGACCATTCTCAATAGAAAAATTATTAGCTGTAATTCCAGATACAGTTAAGAAAATTGCAGTTTTAGATAGAACTAAGGAACCAGGATCAATAGGTGAGCCATTATACTTAGATGTAGTAAGTGCATTTGCTGGTAAAGGAAATGCTCCAATTATAGTTGGTGGTAGATATGGATTAGGTTCAAAGGATCCAAATCCTTCAGATATAGCAGCTGTTTATGCTAATCTTTCTAAGGACGAGCCTAAGAATGGATTTACAATTGGTATAGTTGATGATGTAACATTTACTTCACTTGAAACAGTAGAAGATATAGATGCTACACCAGAAGGAACTAAGGCTTGTAAGTTCTGGGGATTAGGTTCAGATGGTACTGTTGGTGCTAATAAGAGTGCTATTAAGATTATTGGTGACCATACTGACATGTATGCTCAAGGATATTTCTCATATGACTCTAAGAAATCAGGTGGTATAACAGTTTCTCATTTAAGATTTGGTAAGAAACCAATTAAATCACCATATTTAATAGACAAAGCTGATTTTGTAGCATGTCACAATCAATCATATGTTTATAAATATAATGTATTAGACGGATTAAAGAAAAATGGTAAGTTCTTATTGAATACAATTTGGACACCAGAAGAATTAGATGAAAAGTTACCAGCAGAAATGAAGAAAACTATAGCTGAAAAGAATATAGAATTCTATACATTAAATGCTGTTAAGATAGCCCAAGAAATTGGTCTTGGTGGAAGAATTAATATGATAATGCAAGCTGCATTCTTTAAAATAGCTAATATAATTCCAGTTGATGAAGCAATAGCGTATTTAAAGAAAGCTGTTGTAACATCATATGGTAAAAAAGGTGAAAAAGTTGTTAATATGAATAATGCTGCTATAGATGCTGGTGTTGAAGCTATCGTTAAGATAGATGTTCCAGAAACTTGGGCAAATGCAGTAGATAAAGAAGTCGCAACTACTAAAGAAGTTCCAGCATTTATTAAAGATATAGTTGATCCTATGAATAGACAAGAAGGATTTGGATTACCAGTTTCTACATTTGTTAAGCATGGTATGGAAGATGGTACATTCATGGCTGGTACTGCAGCTTATGAAAAGAGAGGAATTGCAATTAATGTTCCTGAATGGATTCCAGAAAATTGTATTCAATGTAATCAATGTGCTGTAGTATGTCCTCATGCTGCAATAAGACCATTCTTATTAACAGGAGAGGAAGCTGAAAAGGCACCTGCTTCAATGAAGACTACTGATGCAAAGGCATTAAAGACAGAAGCTCCATATAAGTTCTCAATTGGTGTTACACCTCTTGATTGTACAGGTTGTGGAAACTGTGCTGAAGTATGTCCAGCCAAGAATAAAGCTTTAGTTATGAAGCCACAAGATAGTCAACATGATCAAATAGAGGCTTGGGATTATGCAACAACAAAAGTATCTGCTAAGAAAAACCCAATGAATAAGAATACTTTAAAGGGTAGCCAATTTGAACAACCACTTCTTGAGTTCTCAGGTGCTTGTGCAGGTTGTGGAGAAACTCCATATGCTAAGCTTGTAACTCAATTATTTGGTGATAGAATGATGGTAGCTAATGCTACAGGATGTTCTTCAATTTGGGGTGGATCTGCTCCTGCAACTCCATATACAATTAATCATAATGGTCATGGTCCAGCTTGGGCTAATTCATTATTTGAAGATAATGCTGAATATGGTTTAGGTATGTTCTTAGGGGTTAAAGCTATCAGAGATAGAATTGCTGAAAATGTAAAAGTTGCATTAGAAAGTGATTTAGCTGATGATACTAAGACTGTATTAAAAGACTGGTTAGATAATATGGAAGAAAGTGATGGAACTAGAGAAAGAGCAAATGCTTTAGTAACTACACTTGAAAATTGTGATTCTGAAATAGCTAAGGCTATTTTAAATGATAAAGAGTACTTCGTTAAGAGATCTCAATGGATCTTTGGTGGAGACGGTTGGGCATATGACATTGGATACGGTGGACTTGACCATGTACTTGCATCAGGAGAAAACGTAAATGTATTAGTATTTGATACAGAAGTTTACTCAAATACTGGTGGACAATCTTCTAAGTCTACACCAACAGCTGCAATTGCTAAATTTGCTGCTTCTGGTAAGAGAACTAAGAAGAAAGACTTAGGAATGATGGCTATGAGCTATGGTTATGTATATGTTGCACAAGTTGCAATGGGAGCTGATAAGAACCAAGTTCTTAAAGCTATTTCAGAAGCTGAAAGCTATAATGGACCATCATTAATAATTGCTTATGCTCCATGTATTAATCATGGTATAAAAATAGGTATGACTAATTCACAATTAGAAACTAAGAAAGCTGTTGATTGTGGATATTGGGCAACTTATAGATATAACCCAGCATTAAAAGGAATTAAAAATCCATTTACTTTAGATTCAAAAGAACCTAAGGGGGATTTTAGAGAATTCTTAATGGGGGAAGTTAGATATGCTTCATTAGCTAAAGCATTCCCAGAGGCAGCAGATGCTTTATTTGAAAAAACACAAGCTGATGCAATGGAAAGATTGGAAAATTATAGAAAACTTGCTAATCAAGAATAGCAATAAATTAATAAAAAAGAGACGAAAGTCTCTTTTTTTATTTTGAATTTATAGAAATATATCAAATTTTTATAAAAAAAATATATTTTTCTTTTATTTTCCTAAGAATAAGGGTACAATTAAAAAGACTAGTTAAGTTAAGTAATAATTAATTGTTTAACTTATTTATTAAGGAGGAATTTAAAATGGATAACGAATTAAATAAATGCGGCGAAGGCTGCGGATGCGGACACGATCACGATAGCCACGGATGTGGAGATAACTGTGGGTGTGGAGAACACGAACATGAACACTTTGTTGTTGATTTAGAAGATGATAACGGAAATGTTATATCTTGCCCAATAGTTGATGCATTTGAATTTGAAGAAAATGAATATGTATTAGCTCAAAATCCAGAAGATGAATCAGTTTACTTATTCAGATCAACTGAAGAAGGAGAACTTATAGTTCCAGAAGAAGCTGAATTCGATAAAGTAACAGAATATTATACTAACGTTTTAGCTGACGAATAATATTAAAAGAGATTATGCAAATTAATTTGTATAATCTCTTTTTTTATATTAGTATAAGTGAATTTTATTACTTGTTTTCAATTTACATTTTAAAGGTAAGATGATATATTTTTATTATGGGAAATATTACTTAGAATTTTGAATATAAGTTAGAATAACAATTTGATAAGTAACTTAAACTAAGTAAAAGTCATAAATGAAAATTTCACTTAAAGAGAAAAAGGTGAATAATATGAAGTATGCGGATTTACATATTCATTCAAATTAT
Source organism: Clostridium sp. K13 (assembly GCF_019734195.1). GTDB lineage: Bacteria > Bacillota > Clostridia > Clostridiales > Clostridiaceae > Clostridium. Next base: position 123,788 of record NZ_JAASHM010000005.1, read on the forward strand.
TCTGATGGAGTAAAGAGTCCAGAAGAAATAATTAAAACAGCAATAAAAGACAATATAAAGTATATCTCTATAACAGATCATGATTCTATATCATCACAGTATGTAACGAAAAATAATTATAAAGAAATAAACATAATTCCAGGAATAGAACTTAGTACTGAATATAAAGAAATGGAATTACATATACTGGGGTATTTTATGGATATTGATAATAATGAGTTACAAGAACTTGCAAAAGAGTTAAATACTCAACGAATAAAAAGAGTAGAAGATATATTATTTAAATTAAATAAATATGATATTAAGTTAGATATAGAAGATTTAGCTATAGATATAGATGCAACGGTAGGAAGAAGTCATGTTGCAAATGCAATGGTTAAAAAAGGTTATTTCGATAATTATAAAAGTGCTTTTAGAAATTTTTTAATTCAAGGAAAACCAGGTTATGTTAAAGGGTTTAGGTTAAATTATAAAGATTGTATAGATGTAATTAATAAAGCCGGAGGTGTGGCTATTTTAGCTCATCCAGGACAAATATATAGAAAAATTGAAGTCGAAAATATCTTAAAGGAATTGAGATGTTTTGGCCTAAAGGGAATAGAGGTATATCATCCAAGCCATTCACAAGGAGATATAAATAAATTTTTTAATTTATCAAAAAAGTATAAGCTATGCATAACTGGAGGAAGTGATTATCATGGAAAAGCATTAGGTTATGATAATTTATCTATAGGTAGTTATGGATTAAATGAAGAATATTTAGAAAAGTTTATTAAAATTAATAATAGATAATGGGGGCAAAACAATGGAATTATCAAGAAAAGCACAAAGAATAGAAGCATCAGTAACTTTAGCAATAACAGCAAAGGCTAAAGAGATGAAGGAAAGTGGAATTGATGTAATTAGTTTTGGTGCAGGTGAACCTGACTTTAATACTCCACAAAATATAATTAATGCTGCTATAAAAGCTATGGAAGATGGAAACACAAAGTATACTAATGTAAATGGAATACTTCCATTAAGAGAAGCTATATGTGAAAAATTTGAAAAAGATAATGGGTTAATATATAATCCATCACAAATAGTTGTATCAACTGGGGCTAAGCAATCACTTGCCAATGCGTTTTTAGCTATATTGAATCCTGGTGATGAGGTAATTGTACCAAGTCCTTATTGGGTTAGTTATCCTGAACTTATAGGATTAGCTGATGGAAAGGCTGTTTTTGTAGAAAGTGATGAAAAATCAGCTTATAAATTTACTAGTGAAAACTTAGAAAAGGCAGTTACTACAAAAACAAAAGCTATTATATTAAATACTCCTAACAATCCAACAGGAACTATTTATAATAGAGATGAACTAATAGAAATTGCAGAATTTGCTAAAAAATATGATCTTATAATTGTTTCAGATGAAATGTATGAAAAGTTAATATATGATGGAGAGAAGCATGTAAGTATTGCTAGTGTTTCTCAAGATGCATATGAAAGAACTATTGTTATAAATGGATTATCTAAATCTTATGCTATGACAGGATGGAGATTAGGTTATTGTGGAGCTAGTGAAAAAATAGCAAAGTTAATGACTAATATTCAAAGCCATATGACATCTAATGTTTGTTCAATAACTCAATATGCAGCAATAGAGGCTTTAAATGGACCACAAGATAAAGTTAGAGAAATGATTGTTGAGTTTGAGAAAAGAAGAAACTACATGGTAAAAACTTTAGAAGAGATGAATAACTTAAGCATAATTAAACCAGAAGGTGCATTTTATATTATGATAAATATTGATAAGTGCTTAGGAAAAGAAATTAATGGACAAAAAATAAATGATTCAATGGAGTTTTCAGCTAAATTATTAGAGCATGAAAAAGTAGCTGTTATTCCAGGAAAAGCTTTTGGATTAGATAATTATGTAAGAGTATCTTATGCAACTTCAATGGAATTAATTGAAAAAGGTTTAGAAAGAATTAATGATTTTGTTAATAAGTTAAAATAAAAAATGGACTGTACACTTTATATAGTTAGTAGTCAGCAGTGGGTAGTTAGTAGTTTAGGAGTTTTATCCTTAATTACTAACTATTTATAGGTTTGGAGGAGTAGACGTGGAAAAATTAGCGATATTTGATATAGATTATACTATAACAAGAAAAGAAACTTTAATGGAGTTTTTTAAATACATTGTATCTAAGGATATAAAAAATATAAAATTTTTACCAAGAGCATTGTATTCGGGATTAATGTATGGAGTTAAAGTTTATGATGAGAAAAAAGTTAAAGAATGTTTTTTAAAGTTTATAGAAAATATAGATGAGACAGAATTAGCTAAACTTACTAAGTCTTTTTATGATGAAAGATTAAGTACTATATTATATAAAGATGCAGTTAATATGATAAAAAAATTAAAAAATGAAGGATACATGGTAGTATTAATATCAGCATCTCCAGAGTTTTATGTTAAAGAATTTTATGCAATTGAAGAAGTTGATTTAATAATTGGAACTAAATTTACTTTTGAAGGTGGAAAATTCATAAGAAAGATGAGCGGCAATAATTGTAAGGGTGAAGAGAAGGTTAGAAGATTAAATGAAGTATTAAAAGAAAAAAATATAAAAGTAGATTTTAAAAATTCATATATGTTCTCTGACTCTCTTTCAGATAAACCTTTATTAGATTTAGTAGGAAATCCATATTTAATTAATTATAAGAAAAAGCATGAAATAGAAATTTTAAGATGGAAATAAATAATCTTCAAAAGGAGTGTAATATTAATGGAAGCAATAAATAAATTTTATTTTAATAATGGAATAATATATCCTATTAATGAGTTTACTGATGAAGATTGTAAAGAAAAGATAATATATGAGGTCTTAAGAGTTGTTAATGGAAAACCAGTATTTTTAAAAGATCATTTATCTAGAATGAAGAAATCATTTGAATTAATAAATAAAGAATTTCCATATAGTGAAGAAAATATAGAAAGTTTAATAATAAAGGTTATACAAAGTAATGATAATATTAATGGAAATATAAAGGTTACATATAATATAAATAATGGTAATTTTAAAATATATTATATAATGCATTGCTATCCGGAGGATGAGTACTATAAAAAGGGTGTAAAGGTTATTCTTTATTATGGTGAAAGAGAAAATCCTAATTTAAAAATAGTAAGTACTGCATTTAGAGCTAAAATTTCAGAAAAAATGAAGGTTGCCAATGCTCATGAAGCATTATTGGTAGATAGAAATGGATTTATAACAGAAGGTAGCAAATCAAATTTCTTTGGAATAAAGGATAAAAAGATTATAACAGCTAAGGGGGAGGATGTACTTAGGGGAATTACAAGGCATAAAATATTTAAAATAGCAGAATTATTAGGTATAGAAGTGGATGAAAGAGATATAAAAGCTTCAGAAATAATGGATTTAGATGCATTGTTTATATCAGGAACTTCCGTTGCTATATTACCAATATCTCAAGTAGATAATATTAAATTTGATGTTAATAATGAAACTTTAAGAAAAATAATGAAGATTTATAATGAGCTCTTAGATGGAAGTAATAAGGTGAAATAGATTTAGTACTACAAGAATGCCGAAAATAAAATATTAATTTTCGGCACATAAGCTTTAGTACATAGTTTATATATTAGAATAGAAGGATGGGGCTATGGAATTAAATATTAAAAAAGAAACTGATACATATTTATTTGTAGTATTTAAACTTATGTTAGGATTTTTCTTAGCAGCATTAGGAATAGTTTTTATGATAAATGCTAATTTAGGATTATCACCGTGGGATGTGCTACATCAAGGTATCACAAATGTAATTCCTATAACAATAGGACAAGCTAATATTGTGGTTGGAATAATAGTAGTTATATCTAGTATGTTTTTAGGAGTAAAAATAGGTATAGGGACTATATTAAATACTATTCTTGTAGGGGTATTTATTGATTTAATAACAATTACTAAAGTTATCCCGATGGTACACAATTTATTTATAGGAATACTAATGTTAGTAGTAGGAATGATTTTTTTAGGTCTTGGAACATGTATTTATTTAAGTTGTGAATTAGGTTGTGGACCAAGGGATGGATTGATGACAGCATTAACTAGAATTACAAAAAAGCCTGTCAAATTAGTAAGAACAACTATTGAAATTTGTGCTCTAGTTTGTGGTTGGCTTTTAGGTGGTTATGTAGGTATTGGTACTATAATAACTGCAATTGTATTAGGATATATTATTCAATTATGGTGTAAAATTTTAAAGTTGGATATAGCAATACTAAATCATAGAAGTATATTAGATAATTTAAATAATATTATTAAAAAAGTGTAATTTCAAATAAATAGGTATATTAGAAAGCTGACTAGTTATTCTAATATACCTATTTTATATTATAGATATTATTTAAGCTAATTATTGAGTAAAGATAAAAAAATAATAAATTAAAAGAATTTCGATAATTTTGAAAAGAATTTTGTATGGGTTTAAATATGTGAAAACGTTATAATTTAATTGTAAAAATTAAATAAATAAAACGGGAATATTTTGGAGGGGATAAAATGATTAAACTAAAAAAATTATTACCAATGGTTGTTGTTGCAACTATGATTGCAGGTTCTATGACTGGATGTGGTAATTCAGGAAGCGATACTAAAAGTGATTCAACGGATACAGGAAAAACTGAAGCTACTGATGAGTCAAAAGGTGAAGATACTAGTAACATATTAATTGGATCAGCAATATATAAGTTTGATGATACATTTATGACAGGTGTTCGTACTGCAATGGAAAATCAAGCAGATGAAGAAGGAGTAAAAATTGAATTAGTTGACTCCCAAAATAAACAACCAACACAAAATGAGCAAGTTGATACATTTATAACTAAGGGAGTTAATGCTTTAGCTATCAACCCAGTTGATAGAACTGCAGCAGGCCCAATAATTGAAAAAGCAAAAGCTAAAAATTTACCAATAGTATTTTTAAATCGTGAGCCAGAAGAAGCTGATATGAATAGTTATGATAAGGTTTGGTATGTTGGAGCAAAGGCTGAACAATCAGGAACTCAATCAGGTGAGATTATTGTAGATTACTTTAAAGCAAATCCAGAAGCTGATAAAAATGGAGATGGAGTTATTCAATATGTAATGTTACAAGGAGAACCAGGACATCAAGATGCTACATTACGTACAGAATATTCTATAAAGGCTATTGAAGATGGAGGATTTAAAGCTGAAAAGCTTGCTGCTGATACAGCAATGTGGGATAAGGCTAAAGCTACTGACCTTATGAAGGCATTTATAACTGGACAAGGTTTAGAAAAGATTGAAGCAGTTCTTTGTAATAATGATGATATGGCTTTAGGAGCAATTGAGGCATTAAAAGCTGAAGGATATAACAAAGGTGATGCTTCTAAATATATTCCTGTAGTTGGAGTTGACGCAACTGCACCTGCACTTCAAGCAATGAAAGATGGTTCTCTTTTAGGTACAGTATTAAATGATGCAGAAAATCAAGGAAAAGCAACTGTTAACGTAGCTATAGCTGCAGCTCAAGGTAAGGAAATAAATAAGGATACAGTGGGATATGATGTAACTGATGGTAAATATATTTGGATTGACTACGTTAAGGTTACTCAAGATAACTATCAAGACTACTTAAAGTAGTTAGGAGTTAAGAGTTAGAAGTTAGTAGTTAAAGAGTAAATTCAGCATAGCTGAATTTTAAAGATATATTACTATTAAGAAACTTTAAAAGGAGTTATATCTGAACTACTGACTACTAACTCAAAACTACAAACTATCCAAAAGGGGTGTTTAAATGGGAGAGTATATATTAGAAATGAATAATATAACTAAAGTTTTTCCAGGGGTAAAGGCTTTAGATAATGTAACTTTAAAAGTAAGAAAAGGTACTGTTCATGCATTAATGGGTGAAAATGGGGCAGGAAAATCAACGTTGATGAAATGTCTTTTTGGCGTTTATGAAGAAGATGGTGGAGAAATAATATTAGATGGAAGAAAAGAAATTATTACTTCATCTAAGCAAGCATTAGATTTAGGAATATCAATGATACATCAGGAATTACATCCCATAAGATTTAGGCCAGTAATGGAAAATATATGGCTTGGAAGGTTTCCAATGAGAGGAATTGCTGTAGATAAGAAGGCTATGATAAGAAAGACAGAAGAATTATTTAAGGAAGTTGGATTAGATATTAATCCAGAAATATTAGCAGGTAATTTATCAGCATCAACGTTACAATTAGTTGAAATTGCAAAAGCTGTTAGCTACAATTCAAAAATAATTATTATGGACGAGCCTACATCTTCATTAACAATAAATGAAACTGAACATTTATTTAGAATAATAAATCAATTAAGAGCTAAAGGATGTGCAATTATTTATATCTCCCACAAGATGGAGGAAATTTTAAAAATATCTGATGAAGTTACTATTATGAGAGATGGTCAATATGTAGGTACTTGGCATTCTAAGGAACTTACAACAGATCTTATTATAAACCGTATGGTTGGTCGTGATATGACTAATAGATTTCCAGAGAAAGATTATAAAGTGCAAAATGAAGTAGTACTTAAGGTTGATAATTTATGTTCTAGTGATGCTAGATCATTTAAAAATGTAAATTTTGAGCTACATAAAGGGGAAATATTAGGAATAGGTGGACTTGTAGGAGCTCAAAGGACTGAACTTGTAGAAGCTATATTTGGGTTGAGAAAAATAGAATCTGGAACCATCCATAAAGATGGAAAGGAAATTATTATAAATAATGTTAAAGATGCAAAAAAGCAAGGATTTGCACTGTTAACGGAAGAAAGAAGAGCTACAGGAATATTTGGAATACTTTCTGTTTTAGATAATACTGTTATTGCTAATCAGAAGCAATATTCTAAGTGTGGAGTATTAAGAGAAAATGCAAGGTATAAAGCTGCAAAGGAATCAAATGAAAATTTAAAGACTAAAACACCTACATTAAATGAAGATATGCAAAATCTTTCAGGAGGTAATCAACAAAAGGTTTTAATAGCGAGATGGCTTTTAACAAATCCAGATATATTAATATTAGATGAACCTACTAGAGGAATCGATGTAGGTGCTAAGTATGAAATTTATTCAATTATGATAGAACTTGCAAAAAAGGGCAAATCAATTATTATGATTTCATCTGAAATGCCAGAGCTTTTAGGAATATCGGATAGAATAATGGTAATGTGCGAAGGAAGAGTTACAGGGATATTAAATAAAGATGAAGCAGATGAAGTAAAAATAATGAATTATTCAACTAAGTTTATTAAGTAATGAAAGAGGGGGATATATATGGGAAATGCAAAAATTATTTCTAATAAGAAGTATTCAGAAATGTTTTTGATTATGGGAGCTATTATTTTAGCTTTAGGAATAATATTAAAATTTGTTTTAGATAGAGCTGTTTTTTATGATTTGCCTATTTATATAATGCTTATAGGAGCAGGATTATTAATATATGGAGCAAGAAGGTTTTTTGATAAAAAGAATAGCAATATGGAAGTTGAAATTTCTACTAAAACAGCTAAGAATTTTTTAACTAACAATGCTATTATAATAGCGCTTTTAGCATTAGTAGTTGTTATTATGATAATACAACCAAGATTTATGCAATATCAAGTTGCTTTGGACATATTAACCCAATCATCAACTAGGATGATAATTGCCTTGGGAATATGCTTTACATTGTTAATTGCAGGTACAGATCTTTCCGCTGGACGTATGGTTGGACTTGCAGCTGTAATATCAACTTCAATGTTACAAACAGCAGATTATGCAAATAGATTTTTTCCAGATTTACCTCAATTAGCTGTTATTATTCCAATAGTTGCAGCAATAGTTGCTTGTATGATTTTTGGATGTATAAATGGTTTTTTAGTTGCGAAATATGATATGCATCCTTTTATAGCAACATTAGCAGTTCAAGTAATAGTATATGGGGTTTGTTCATTGTATTTTGATATGGCACCAAATAGATCACAGCCAATAGGTGGAGTAAGACCAGATTTTATATTCTGGGGACAACATAAGTTATTCCAGATTGGAGATTTTCCAGGTATATCAATATTAGTACCAATAGCTTTAGCTTTTGTTATATTAGTTTGGTTCATATTAAATAAAACTGTATTTGGTAAGAATGTTTATGCTATTGGAGGAAATAGGGAAGCTGCAATAGTATCAGGTGTAAATGTATTTGCAACAATAATGGGAATATTTATTTTTGCATCATTTTTATACGGTGTAGGTGGTATTCTAGAAGCCGCAAGAACGGCAGGTGCTACTAATAACTACGGAAATGGATATGAACTAGACGCCATAGCAGCCTGTGTTGTTGGAGGGGTTTCTCTTAATGGTGGTGTAGGTAAAGTTGGAGGAATTGTAAGCGGTGTTTTAATATTTACTGTTATACAATACGGATTACAATTTATAGCTGTTAGCCCTATGTGGCAACAAGTTATAAAGGGAGTAATTATTGCTGTAGCGGTTGCAATTGACCTTTCTAAATATAGAAGAAAATAGTTAATAAAGTTTAAAGCAGTCATCTTAGGGTGGCTGTTTTTTTTGATATAGATAAAAAAGAAATATTTACTTATTTTTACAAAAGGTAAATAAAATGATATAATTAGTAAAGGATTACAACAAGGGTGATAGAGGGTGATGTAATATATGGAATTATATAAAATTCTTATTGTTGATGATGAAGAAGAAATCAGACTTGGAGTTATAAAAAAAATAAATTGGGAATACTACGGATTTAAAGTTATAGGTGATGCATCTAATGGAATAGAAGCTTGGGAAAAAGCTAATAATTTAAAGCCGGATATAGTGATGACAGATATTAGAATGCCTTTTATGGATGGATTAGAATTAGGTGCAAAAATACAAGAAGTTATGCCATCTACAAAAATAATAATTTTTTCAGGGTGTGATGATTTTGAATATGCTCAAAAAGCAATAAGTATAAATGTGTCTGAATATGTTTTAAAGCCTATTAACTCTGAAAATTTAATAGAAATATTGAAAAAGTTAAAATGTAAATTAGATGAAGAATATGATGAAAAGAGAAATATTGAAGTATTACAAAAATACTATGCTGAAAGTATACCTGTAATGAGGGAACAGTTTTTAATAGCAGCTATTGAAGGAAAAATAGATAATGTTAATTTAAATGAAGAATTAGATAGATTAAAAATAAATTTTAAATTCAAATATTTTACTGTAGGAGTTATTAATTTAGATATTAATAATCATAATTCAATATTTAAGGAAAATGATAAATTATTGCCTATATCTGCTCAAAAAATATTGAAGGATATAATGAAGAATATAGGTGAATTTATAAGCTTTTTATATTTAGATAATGTAATAATAATTGGAAATTTAAAAGAAAAAGAAGAGTTAAATTATTTTATTAATGGACTTAATGAAGTTTGTAGAAGTTTTAAAAAAATTATATCTGGAAGTATGGTAATTGGATTGGGTAGAATTTGTGAGAATTTTAGTAAAGTAAATTTATCATATAAAGATGCAAAAAATGCTTTAGAATATAAGGTTATATTGGGAAGAGAAAAAGTAATTTATATAAAGGATGTAGAGCCGGATATATCTAAAAGCCTTGATTTTAATGAAAATTTAGAAAGAAAATTTGTAGATGCAATAAAAGTTGGGACTAGTAGTGATATTGATAATGTTTTAGAAGAGCTATTTAGTATAAAAAGTATGGAGTTATTACCTATAAATGAATTTAAAATATATGGAATAGAAATCTTAACATCATTAATTAAAACAATAAAATCTTATGATTTAAATATATCAGACATAATGGGAGAAGATTTCAATGATTATTTATATTTAAATAATTTAAGTTCTATTTTGGAAATAAAGGAATGGTTTAAAGAAAGAGCTAACAAGGCTAATGAAGCAATAAAAAATGAGAGAATTAACTCATCTAAGATACTTGTAGATAAAGCTAAAAAATATATAAAGGAAAATTATAATGATTATGAACTTTCCGTAGATAAAATGTGTTTAGTTTTACACTTGAGTCCCGCATATTTTTCTACAATATTTAAGAAAGAAACAGGAGTAAGCTTCATTAATTATTTAACTGATATTAGACTAGAAGAGGCAATAAGGCTTTTAAATACAACAGATAATAAAACAAGTGTCATAGGACATAATGTTGGATATTTAGAGCCAAATTATTTTAGCTATGTTTTTAAGAAAAAGTTTGGAATATCGCCTACAAGATACAGAAAGAGATAACTATTATGTTTAAAAAGTTTAAATTAAAAATAGATAAATTTAAAAAGTGGTATAAGCTCAATAGTATAAAGAAGGTGATTTCAACATCATTTACAGCTATAGCTGCAATAGGAATACTTACATTAGGTATAATCTTATATTTAAGGTATGTTGAATCTACGGAGAAAATCATTTCAAAAAATAATATTTTATTTATAGATCAGGTAAATCAAAATTTAGATAATTACTTACGTAATATGATGAAAATATCTAATGCTGTATATTATCAAGTAATAAAAAAGACTAATTTTTCTACTGATGATATAAGTGAAGAATTAAACTTGTTATATGAAGCCAATAAAGATTCATTAGTTAGTATAGGAATATTTTCAGAATATGGACAAGTTATAGCAGCCCAACCATTAACTCAAGTAAAGAATTATGTTGATCCTAGACAGAGTGATTGGTTTATAAAAGCAAAAGGAAAAAGTGAAAATTTACATTTTTCTACGCCTCATGTTCAAAATTTATTTATAGATCCGGATTATAAATACAGATGGGTAGTTTCATTAAGTAGAGCAGTTGATATAACTAATAATGGAAAGATAAGCTCTGGGGTATTGTTAGTTGATATGAATTTTACTGGAATAGAGCAACTTTTTAAAAATGTTTCTATGGATAACTCTTCTTATATTTATCTTATAGATGGAGAAGGAGAAATAATATATCACCCAAGACAACAATTAATTTATGCAAACTTAATTGATGAAAATAATATTATGGCTTCAGATTATGAAGATGGAAATCATAAAGAAAAGTTTCAAGGTAATAGTAGATTAATTACTGTTAAGACAGTTGGTTATACGGGATGGAAAATAGTATGCGTAACCCCAATGAATGAGGTTATATACAACTATAGTGAAATGGGGATATTTTCAATATTTATAATGTTATTATTTATTACAATAATTGCATTTTCGAATTTTTTTGTATCAACTAGAATAACAAATCCAATAACTGAACTTGAAAAAAGTGTTAAGAGGCTTGAAAATGGAGAAAGTGACATAGAAATATTAGTAGATGGGTCTTATGAAGTAAGACATTTAGCAAAGGCAATAAAATCAATGGTAAATCAAATGCATTTGCTTATGGATAATATAGTTAAGGAGCAAGAAGCTAAAAGAAAAAGTGAGTTAAATGCACTTCAAGCTCAAATAAATCCTCATTTTTTATATAACACTTTAGATTCTATAATATGGATGGTAGAAAATGAGAATTATGATGGAGCCATAAAAATGGTAACTGCTTTAGCAAAGTTATTTAGGATAAGTTTGAGTAAAGGAAAAAACATAATATCATTAAATGATGAGATTGAGCATGTAAGAAATTATTTAACTATTCAAAGTATACGTTATAAAAATAAGTTTGAATATTTTATTGAGTGTGATGAAAATACATTAAATCTTTGTAGTTTAAAATTAGTAATACAGCCTTTAGTGGAAAATGCTATAAAACATGGTATGGAATTTATGGATGGGGAAGGAGAGATTACAATTAAAACATATATAAATCAAAATGATTTATATATAGATGTAATTGATAATGGATTTGGAATGACTCAGGAAAATGCTGAAGCAATTTTAAGTGGAAATGTTAAGTTAAATAGTAAGGGATCTGGAATAGGATTAAAAAATGTTAATGAAAGAATAAAAATTTGTTTTGGAAATAGCTATGGGTTAAGTATATTTAGTGAATTAGATGAAGGAACAACTGTTAGAATTCATATGCCATTTATACTAGTTGAGGATTATTTTAATAATGGAGATAATAAATATGAAAAAAAGTAAAAAAATAAATTTAATTGTGTTAATTATATTACTTATTATGTCCTTTATATTACTTTTTTGTGATTTATTATTTAGAGATAAAAATAAAAACTATCAAATTTCGGTTATAGCATCTGGTAAAAGCAATGAAAGTTTCATGATATTAAAGGAAGGAGCTGAGCAAGCTGCATTAGAAATGAATGCTAATATAAGATTTTTATTTTTGTCTAAGGATAATAATGAAAAAGAACAAATAGAGCTTATTAAGAGGGAGTGTGACAATGAAGTAGATGCACTATTAATAAGTCCAATAGAAACTGAAGGTGTAGCAGAGGCAATTGAATATGCAAAGAAAAAAATGCCAGTTATAATAATTCAATCATCAATGAATATAAAAAGCAGCATTAATAGAGTAATGTGTGATGAATATAATTTAGGACAGGCTTTAGCTAAAGAGGCATTAAATAATATAAATAAAAATAAAAATATAATGATTATTAACAGTAATGATCATAGTACAAGCTGTTATGAAAGATATAATGGTATTTTAAAGGTATTAGATGAAAGTAATAGTGAGTATTATATATCTAACGTAGAAAATTATATAGATTACACAGTTTTAAATAATGTAATAGAGTCTAGTAATATAGGTGTAATAATATGTGTAGATAGAGAGGTTACTGAAAATATAGCTGAACTAAAGAAGAAAAGTGTAACCGAAGGTAACAATAATAATGTATTGATTCTTGGTGTTGGAAATACAAATAAAATAATTTCATTATTAGAAGAAAAAATAATAAATGCTACAGCAGTTCAAAATGAATTTAATATTGGATATATAGCTGTAAAAAATGCAATTGAAGTTAATGATGGAGAAAAGGCTGAAAAATTAAAATTAATAAAATCTACTGTAATAGAAAGTGATGATATGTACTCGCCTAAAAATGAAAGAATTTTATTTCAATTTGTTAGATAAAGGAGGAATAAAATTTATTGTGATTAAGAAATTTAATGGTGTATTTATAATTATTATGATTATTGGGTGTAATTTTATAGGGTGTAGTGAAAGTATTAGTGCTAAAATTGAAAAAAATAATGAATTAAAAATAGGAATAACTGTATATAAGCAGGAAGATAAATTTATTTCTTGTATGACAAATATAATTGAAGAATATGTAATTAAAAAAGAAAATGAAACTGGCACTAAAATTACTGTAAATATATCAGATGCAAAGGGGAATTCAACATTACAAAATAGTCAAGTAGATAAATTTATAAGTGAAGATTATGATATTATATGTGTTAATATAGTGGATAGAACAGCAGCCTCTGTAATAATTAATAAAGCTAAAAAGTATGATATACCTGTTATATTCTTTAATAGAGAACCAGTAGAAGAGGATATTAATTTATGGGATAAAGTTTATTATGTTGGTGCTAATGCTGAAATGTCAGGTTCTATTCAGGGAAAAATAGTATTAGAGCAATATAATAAAGATAAATTTAGTGTAGATAAAAATAGAGATGAAAAGATACAATATGTTATGCTTGAGGGAGAGCCAGAGCATCAAGATTCGCTTATTAGAACAGAATCTACTATTAAAAAGATAACAGGTTTAGGTATTGAGGTTGAAAAACTAGCAAGTGATAGTGCCAATTGGCAAGGCTCACAAGCATATGAAAAGATAACACAATGGATTAATGAATTTGGTGATAAAATAGAAGTTGTTTTTAGTAATAATGATGATATGGCATTAGGAGCTATATCAGCATTTGAAAATGCAGATATAGAGAAAGAAGATAGACCACTTATAGTTGGAATTGATGGTATACCAGAGGCGTTAGAATGTATAAAGGATGGCTCTTTAAAGGGCACAGTATTTAATGACTATATAAGTCAAGCTGAAATGATGATAGATATTTCATATGATTTAAAATATAATTATGATTCTAAATTAATGAAAGGTTTAAATAAGACTCATCAATTTAAAACATCTTATAAGAAAATAACTGATGAAAATATAGATAGTTATATTAAAGAAGATATACAGTAGTAAAAATAAAATTTTTATAATATAAAAAGTATTAGTTACTGGATATATATTAAGTGTAATGATTATTTTAGGAGGTAAGATTATGGAGATAAGTGAACTAATTAATTTAATTGCTAATGTTGGTTTTCCAGTAGCTATTAGTGCATATTTACTAATAAGATTAGAAAAACAAATAATGTCATTAACACTTTCGATAAATAAACTTAACACCATAATTTCAACTAAACTTGGTGTTGTAATTAATAATGAATAAGTAAAAATTAAAAGTGAAGAGGTAAGAAGTATATATTTCACCTTTAGCTCTTCACTTTTCTTTTTTATATATTACCTAACTAATTTGATAAAAAATTAGTTTCCAGAAGTTATAGTATTAGTTATTGGAGGTACAACTTGTTTCTTTCTAGAAAGAACTCCAGGAAGGAATGCACCCTTATCCTTTAACGTAACCTTAAATGCTTTTTCAACTATTTCAGGTTTAGCACCTGTAACTAATATTTCAGAACCTTCGTTTAAGATATCAGTTAATAGTAATAGAACCATTTCTAAACCAGCTTCTTTAGCCTTTTGGTCCATATAATTTAACATTTCTTCTTTTAAAGGCATAAATCCTTCAATATCCATTGTATTAACTTGAGAGATACCTATTTTAGTACCTTCAATAGTAAATGGTTTGAAGTCAGTATTAAAGATTTGTTCAACAGTTTTACCTTTTAATGAAGTTCCTGCTTTAAACATTTCTTTTGCAAACTCTTCTATGTTTATACCAGCAATTTCAGAAAGCTTTTTGCAGATATATTGATCTTGTGGAGTGCAAGTTGGGCTTCTGAATAATAATGTATCAGAAATTATTGCTCCACAAAGAAGTCCTGCAGCTTTTCTTGATGGTCTAATTCCATTTTCAAAGAAGCATTTAGCAACTATTGTTGAAGTACTTCCAACTGGTTCATTTCTGAAGTAAATTGGATTATTAGTTTGGATATCAGCAACTCTGTGGTGGTCGATAATTTCTAATACTTCAGCATCTTCTAATCCATCAACAGATTGACCTCTTTCGTTATGGTCAACTTGAATAACTTTCTTCTTATGATTAGAGATTAGGTGGTATCTAGAAACAGTACCAACAACTCTTCCGTTTTGATCTAAAACAGGATAGCTTCTAAATCTAGTTTCACTCATAATTCCTTTTATATCATCAACTAAATCATCAGTTGTGAAAGAAACTATATTTTCTTTAACCATTACATACCCAACTGGGATACTTTGTACAATAAGTCTTGAAGCTGTGAATGAATCATGTTGAGTTACTATAATAGTTACTCCATGTTCTTTAGCTAAGCTTATTATTTTTTCAGATGGAGCATATCCACCAGTAACTATCATTAATGAAACATTAAGATTAATTAATGCAGCTTGAGCCTCTTCTCTGTCTCCAACAATAGCAATATCTCCTTCTTCTATGTGTTCAGACATAGTGTCAGGTTGCATAGCAGTTACAGCTATTTTACCAGGGAAGCACTTTCTATCTTCATTTACATAAGCAACTTTAGCAGATAATGTATCAATTATGTTATCTAAAGTTGTATTACTTTTTGCTAATATTCTGTTATCCCAGATATCCATATAGCAAGAAGTTAAGTTAGCTACAGCTAATACTCCTAATAAATGATCATTTTCATCAGCTACAGGTAAAGTTTTTATATTTTTGTCTCTCATGATTGACCAAGCAGTTTTTAATGAGATATCAGGAGATACTGGACTTATATTATCAAATTGTAAGTCTTCTACCTTAAGTTTTACTGTGTTTAAGAATTTTGGTGATTCTGCGTTGAAATAATCTAGTATAAATTGAGTTTCTTGATTTACATTACCAAGTCTACAAGCAACTGTCTCAACGTCACCAATCTTATTTTTAAATTCAGCATATGCGTAAGCTGCACATATTGAGTCTGAATCTGGATTTTTATGACCAGTTACATAAATTATATCTTTCATGCAATATGCCCTCCTTAGTTTGTTTAAATAAAGCTATATAGGATTAATAGCTTTATACATATTTTTGCATACTACTATTCTATATTTGTAAATGAGATTTGTAAATAAAAATGTAAAGTATATTAAGGATAAATTTATCTTAATTATTCATAGTATTACATAAACATTAATATATATATACAAGAGTTCTTAAAGAGGAGGAGAAAGGGTGATACAGGAAAAGGAATTTACTAGAGGATTAAGTACAAGAGAAGCAGAAAAAAGAATTAAAACTTATGGTTTAAATGAACTTAAACATAAAAAGAAAAAGTCACCAGTTTTAATTTTTTTATCTCAATTTAATGATTTTTTAGTATGGGTATTAATAGGTGCAACTATTATATCAGGAATTATTGGAGACAAAGCAGATGCGGTAACAATACTTATTATAGTAATTGTAAATGCAATATTAGGTTTTGTACAAGAATTCAGAACGGAAAAATCATTAGAAGCATTACAGGAAATGGCGGCTCCAACTTGTAAGGCTATAAGAGATGGAAATATTAAAGTTATAAATTCAAGAGAGTTAACAATTGGAGATGTTGTTATATTAGAGGCAGGAGATAGAATTCCAGCTGATGGAACATTTATTGATGCAGCTAATATGGTTGTAGATGAATCTTTATTAACAGGTGAATCAGTAGGTATATCAAAGGATACTAACAAAGGAAAAAATGAAGGATATATGGGGACAATAGTTTTAAAAGGTAGAGGTTTGTTATTAATTGATTCTATAGGAATGCAAACTGAAATGGGTAAAATAGCAAATCTTCTAGATAACATAGAAGAAGAAAAGTCACCTCTAAGGGAAAGATTAGATTCTTTAGGAAAGATATTAGTTATTGTTTGTATTGTAGTATGCATAATTGTAACTGTACTTGGAATATTAAGAGGAAATGATATTACTGAAATGTTCCTTTTGGGTGTATCATTAGCTGTTGCAGCAATACCAGAAGGATTAGCTGCCATAGTTACTGTAGCATTAGCTTTAGGAGTAAGCAGAATGCTTAAGAGAAATGCATTAATTAGAAAACTACCAGCTGTTGAAACTTTAGGATGTACTTCAGTAATTTGCTCAGATAAAACAGGAACATTAACCCAAAATAAAATGACAGTAAAAGAAATTTTAACAAATGGAAAAGTTTATGAATTAGATAAAGAAAAGATATATGATTGCGAAAAGCTTAAAGAAGCCTTTATATATTGCAATGATACAAATTATAATTATGATATTAAAGATGTTGATAAAGCTGTTATGGGAGATCCTACAGAAACAGCTTTAGTTAAAGTGTTTTTTAAAGAAACAAAGGAATTAGAAGGATTTATTGGAAGAGCTAATAGAGTATTTGAAATACCATTTGATTCTACTAGAAAGATGATGACAGTAATAATGAATGCAAATGGCAAAGAAACTTGTTATATGAAGGGTGCTCCAGAAAGAGTATTAGAGAGATGTAATGCTGTATTAGAAAATGGAAAGATAAAACCACTTACTGCTCAAAAGAAAAAACAAATATATAGTTATATCGAATCTATGTCTAATAGAGCATTAAGATGTATAGCAGCAGCTTATAAAGAAGAACATGTAGTTAAAAATGATTCAGTTGAAGAAAATTTAATTTTCTTAGGTGTTGCAGGAAGTATGGATCCTCCGAGAATAGAAGTTAAGGATGCAGTATTAAAATGTAAAATGGCAGGAGTTAAGCCTGTAATGATAACTGGTGACCATAAAAATACTGCCTTGGCAATTGCAAAGAGTATTAATATTTGTACTACGGATGATCAAGCTATTACTGGTGATGAGTTAGAAAAGATGTCTGATGAAGAACTAGCAAAGAGAGTATGTAAGTTAAGAGTTTTTGCTAGAGTATCCCCAAATCATAAGTTGAGAATAGTAAAGGCATTTAAAAAGAATAACAACATAGTTGCAATGACTGGGGATGGTGTTAATGATGCTCCAGCAATAAAAGAGGCTGATATTGGAGTTGCTATGGGTATATCAGGAACAGATGTTACTAAGGAAGCAGCAGCAATGGTTTTAATGGATGATAACTTTGCAACAATAGTATCTGCTGTAGAAGAGGGAAGAATTATATATGATAATATAAGAAAATTTATTAGATACTTACTATCTTGTAATTTAGGTGAAGTGTTAACAATGTTCTTAGCATCATTATTTTATTTGCCAAATCCACTTACACCAATACAAATTTTATTTGTAAATTTAGCTACAGATGGATTACCAGCTATTGCATTAGGAGTAGATCCTGCAGATAAAGATATAATGAGGCAGACTCCAAGAGAAAAAAATGAAGGTATATTTGCAAGAGGTCTTTGGGAGAAAATTATTGTTAGAGGATGTTTAATAGGAATTTGTACATTATTATCATTTATGGTTGGTAGATATTATGGAATGGATTTAGCAAGTTGCAGAACTATTGCATTATGTACATTAGTTATGTCTCAGCTTTTACATGTTTTTGAATGTAGATCAGAAAGACACTCTATATTTGAAATAAATGTATTAACTAATCCATACTTGTTAGGAGCAGTATTAGTTTCAATTACAATGATATGTGGAATATTATATATTCCATTCTTAAGAGGAGTATTTAATACAGTTGCTTTAAATTTAGGACAATGGCTATTAGTAATATTCTTCTCAGGAATAATATTCTTAATAAACAGTGTTTATCTTCTTATAAAATCTAAAAAGTAATTTTTAATAGGCTATCTCTAAGAGTGAGATGGCCTATTTTTATGAAAAAATAAAATAAAAATGTTTACAAGAAAAAAACACTTGTATTCCTTTGAAATACATGGTAATATTTTCATATGGTAATTATTGCTTAAAAGTAGAAATATAATACAGAGGAGTGGAAAATAAATAAAGTATTAGGGGGGTAAAATGAAATTTATAAGTACTAGAGGAAAAGGGGAAATTATTTCATCTTCTGAAGCAATTATAAAGGGCATTGCAGATGATGGAGGGTTATATGTTCCGATAGAATTTCCAAATTTATATGATGATTTGAAAAAGAAAATGGGGCTTTCTTATGAAGAATTAGCATATGAAATAATTGGAGAATTTTTTGATGATATTGATAATAAAAGTTTAAAAGAGGCAATAAATGAAGCATACAATAAAAAATTCTTTGTAAGGGAAGAAAAGAATTTTTTAGAACTATATCATGGGCCTACATCAGCTTTTAAGGATGCTGCGTTATTATTTTTACCACAAATAATGAAGGCAGCAAAGAAAAAGGAAAATATTAATGAAGAAATAGTTATATTAACAGCTACTTCCGGAGATACAGGTAAGGCTGCATTAAACGGATTTAGTAATGTGGATGGATTTAAGGTTGTAGTTTATTATCCAGAAAAAGGTGTAAGTCAAATTCAGCAAAAGCAAATGGTAACACAAGAAGGTAATAATGTAAAAGTAATCGGAATTAGGGGCAATTTCGATAATGCACAAAGTGGAGTTAAAACAATATTTGGGGATAATAAATTAAAGAATAAATTGAAAGAAAATGGATTTTTACTATCTTCAGCTAATTCAATTAATATTGGAAGATTAATACCACAAATTGTTTATTATTTTTATGGTTACTTTGATTTAGTTAATAAGAAAAAAATAAAAGAGGGCGATGAAATAAATGTAGTAGTTCCAACGGGGAACTTTGGTAATATATTAGCAGCTTACTATGGGAAAAGAATGGGGCTACCTATAGGAAAGTTAATATGTTCATCTAATGAAAATAATGTATTAACAGACTTCTTAAATACAGGGTTATATGATAAGAGAAGAGAGTTAATATTAACAGAATCACCATCAATGGATATCTTAATCTCATCAAATTTAGAAAGACTATTATTTGAGGCTAATAATAGGGATTCATTAGAAACTAAGAATCTTATGGAGGAATTGAGTAATAAAGGGGTATATTCAATTTCAAAAAGGGCAAAAGAGTTCTTAAGTGATTTTTATGGAAATTATGCAAATATAAATGAAGTCTATGAAGCTATTAAAGAGCTTTATAATAATGAAGGATATTTGATGGATACACATACTGCAGTGGGCTATGTAGTATTGAATAAGTATAGAAAAGAAACTTCAGATTATAGACAGGCGTTAGTTGCATCAACAGCTAGTCCTTATAAGTTTCCAAGAAGTATTTGCAATGCTTTAGGATTTGATATTAGTGAAAAGGATGAATTTGAAATATTAAATATATTAAGTACTAATACTAACACTAATATACCTAATAATCTAAAGGATTTAGATAAAAAAGAGGTGCTTCATAAGGAAATATGTGATAAGGACAAAATGAAAGAAAGTTTAATTGATTTTTTAAGTGGGGCTAAAAATGATTAGGGTAAGGGTACCAGCGACATCAGCCAATTTGGGGCCTGGTTTTGATTCGTTGGGAATTTCTTTAAATATATATAATGAATATGAATTTTCACTTGAAAAGAATAAGGGGCTATTCTTTGAGGGTGTAGAAAAAGAATTTCAAAATGAAAATAATATAATTTTTATGGCTATAAAGAAGATTTTTGATAAATATGACTTTAAATTTGAAGGCATAAGGATTAAAATAATAAAGCAAGATATCCCAATATCAAGGGGACTAGGTTCAAGCTCAAGCTGTATAGTAGCAGGACTTATAGGAGGTTTTGCTTTAATGGGCAAGGAAATAAATAAAAATGAGATATTAAGTTTGGCTGTTGATATTGAAGGTCATCCTGATAATGTATGTCCAGCTATTTTTGGAGGATTAGTTTCTACAATAATGGTAGATGGTAAAAAGCCATTATATAATTGTGTAGAAGTAAAAGAGGGAGTTAAGTTTATTGCATTAATTCCAAGATTTAAGCTTTCAACTGAAAAAGCAAGAGCAATACTACCTAAAGAGGTTTCCTTTAGAGATTGTGTTTATAATATAGGGAGGGCTGCCCTATTAATATCATGTTTCTCAAATGGTAATTATGCTTTATTAAAGGAAGCAAGTAAAGATAGGATTCATGAAAGATTTAGAAGTAAACTCATTGATAATTTTGATGAAGTTTATAATAAAGCGTTAGAACTTGGTGCATTTAGTTGTTTTTTAAGTGGGGCAGGACCAACGTTGATGGCAATTGTTGATAGTAAAGATATAGATTTTGTAAATAATTTTATGAGATTTATGAAAGAACAAGAATTAAATTGGGATATTAAAGAGTTAAAAATAGATAAACATGGGGCAAAAATTTTGAAAGGTGAATAATATGAACGGTGATTATTTAGTTATTGATAAAAAGGTTTTGCCAGAGGTATTTGAAAAGGTAATTAATACAAAAAAAATCTTACAAGAAGGTAAGGTAAAGGAAATTACAGAAGCTACAAAGCTTGCAGGAATAAGTAGAAGTGTTTATTATAAATATAAAGATTATGTTTTTGAATTTTCACAAATGTCCAATGGAAGAAAGGCAACGTTTAATATGATAATAGCTCATCAAAAAGGTGTGCTTTCTAATATATTAAACTTTATTTCAGAACATGGTGGAAATATTTTAACTATTGATCAAGGTATTCCAATTAATAATTTAGCAAATTTAAGTTTAACTATTGATATATCAACAATGAAAATTGAATTAAGTAAAATGCTAGAAGAGTTAAAACAATTAGAATTTGTAGATAAAGTTGAATTTATTGCAATGGAATAATAAAAAATAGAAAATTATGATTAATAAGTCAGGAATTATTTAGAAATAAAACCTGGCTTTTTTTTGTTATTAAAAAATAATAATTACAAAAACTATATAATATTTAAGAAAAAATTATATAATAAAATATATATTTCACAGAAAAATGATAGGAATACTAGATTTTATTGTATAAATAGTTTACTTATAGTAAAGTAAATGATAGAATTTTAAATTAATATGAAACAACTTTTACTAATGTGAAAGTTGTAAGTTAAATTTGTAAAATTTAAATTTTAAATTTTACTTATGATGTAAATACTAAAAGAAAGGAGTGATTGTCATTGAATATTTATTTTGATAATAGTGCTACTACTATGCCTTATGATGAAGTAATAGAAGAAGTAAGTAAAGGTATGAAGGAGTATTTTGGCAATCCATCATCTTTACATAAGATTGGGATTAATTGTGAAAAAAGATTAAATGAAGCTAGAGAGTATTTTGCATCTACCATTAAATGCAACAAGGATGAGATATATTTTACTTCTGGTGGAAGTGAAGGAAATAATCTTATTTTAAAAGGGTTACTTAAACCAGGTCATCATTTTATAACAACAACTTTTGAACATCATTCTATAATTAATACATGTAAAGAGCTAGAAGAAAAAGGTGTTAGAATTACATATTTAGATGTTGATAATGATGGTAGAATTTCATTAGAAGATTTAGAAGAAGCTATATGTAAGGATACAGTTTTAGTTTCAATAATGTATGTTAATAATGAAATGGGAGTTATACAGGATATTGAAGCTATAGGAAATTTAATTAAGGAAAAAAGTTCTAGGGCAAAATTTCATGTAGATGCTGTTCAAGGTTATGGAAAATTACCTATAGATGTTAGTAAGGCAAAAGTAGATTTATTAACAGTAGCAGGACATAAAATTCATGGACCTAAGGGAACAGGATTAGTTTACATAAAAAAAGGAATAATATTAAATTCACTTATTTCAGGTGGTAGCCAAGAAAAAGGCTTTAGAGCTGGAACAGAAAATCTTCCAGGAATAATTGGATTTGAGAAAGCTGCAAAAATAACTTTTGAAAATATGAATAAGAGATATACAGAAGTTTCTGAGTTAAAATCATATTTTATTGAAAAATTAAAAGAAATAAATGATGTTAGAATAAATAGTGGAATAGAAGGATTTAGTCCTTATATTTTAAATGTATCTTTTTTAGGTGTAAGAGCTGAAGTATTATTGCATTTATTAGAGGAAGCAGGAGTATATGTAGCTACTGGATCTGCATGTACATCAAAAAGTAGTGCGGCTCATGGAAGTTATGTAATAAAAGCTTTAGGATTAAATAATAGAGAAATTGAATCTGCAATAAGATTTTCTTTTTCATATGAAAATACAAAAGAAGAGGTAGATTATACAATTGATGTACTGAAAAAGTCATTAATGTTTTTAAGGAGAGTAAAAAGATGAACAATAAGTTAATATTAGTTAAATATGCTTCAGAAATATTCCTAAAAGGATTAAATAGAGGAAAGTTCGAAAGAAAATTAAAAGAAAATATAGAAAAGAAGCTTTCTGGATTACAGTTTGAATTTGTTACTGACCAAGGAAGAGGATTTATAAAGGCTGAGGATATAGATGCTGCAGTAGAAAGAGTAAGAAAAGTTTTTGGAGTTGCAGAAGTTTGTATAGTTACTGAAGTAGAAAGAGACTTAACTGCAATAAAGGAGGAAGCTTTAAGAAAAGTTAAAGAATCAAATCCAAAGACATTTAAAATAGAAACAAATAGAGCTAATAAAAAATTCCACTTAAATTCTATTGAAACATCTAGAGATGTTGGAGGCTATGTACTTCATCATTTTGGAGAAGGATTAGAGGTTGATGTTAAAAATCCTGAATGTTTAGTAAATGTTGAAATTAGAGAAAAAGCATATGTATTTACAAGTAAAGATAAAATAAAAGGTGTTGGTGGATTACCTTACGGAATGAATGGTAGCACAATGCTTATGTTATCAGGAGGAATTGATTCGCCGGTTGCTGGATACTTAATGGCTAGAAGAGGTGTAGAGCTTAATTGTGTATATTATCACAGTCATCCATATACTTCAGAAAGAGCTAAGGATAAGGTTAAAGAATTAGCTAAAATACTTGCTAATTATACAGAAAGAGTTAACTTATATATAGTGCCATTTACAGATATCCAATTAGATATAATGGAAAAGTGTAGACAAGATGAATTAACTATATTAATGAGAAGATTTATGATGAGATGTGCTTGTAGTTTAGCTGAAAAGTATGGAGTACAATCAGTTTCAAGTGGAGAAAGCATAGGTCAAGTTGCCAGTCAAACTATGGAAGGTTTAATAGTAAGTACTGACTGTGCAGATAGACCAGTATTTAGACCATTAATTGCAATGGATAAAGGTGATATTATGGATATTGCCAAGGAAATAGGAACTTATGATACTTCAATTTTACCATATGAAGATTGTTGTACAATATTTGTTCCAAAACATCCCAAAACTAAACCACAATTAGAAGCAATGAGAAAAGCGGAATCAGTTTTAGATATAGATGCAATGGTAGAAAAGGCAATTAATAATACTGAATTAGTAGTTTATTAAAAATATAATAAAGAATAAAATTATTAACCACACTATGTATTTAAATAAATATATGGTGTGGTTTTGTTAATTAATGTAGGATTTAAGTTTATAAATTAATAATGTTTATAATAATTCTTTATTTATCTATAGTATTAATAGTATAATCAATAGTGTTAAATATTCTAAAAGTAAATTAAGATAAAGAGGATGTAAATAAAGATGATTGAAATAATATTAGCAATATTAGTAATAGGTTGCATTATATATATATTTAAGGGTGATTTTACAAGAAAAAGTGTAGGAGTAACAGTTCTTGAAAGCTTACCTTTATCTATTTTTAAAAAATGGGGTAAAGAAAATAATAGTATTAAACAAGAAAAAATAGTTGAAATAAATAATATAGAAACTATTAATGATAAAAATACTGTTGATATAGGTAATGAAGTATTAAGTGAAGTAGCCATTACTACAATAAATGAAGAAAGTGAAATTATAGATATAAAAGATAATATAGAAGAAATAAAAATTATAGAAGAACCTAAAACAATGGATTTAGTACAAGAAATAAAAGAAGAAGTAGAGAATGAAGTTAATAATTATTCTGAAAATATTTTTGATACTGTAATGGATGAATCTAAAGAAATTATAGAAAATAAAGAAATTAATGAAGAAGTAAGGGAAAATAGTAAAGAAATAAATAGCGAAATTAATAATATAAATGAAGTATTTAATGAAAAAAGTGAAGAATTAGTATTTTGGACTCCAAAAGGAAAAACCTATCATGCTAAAAGTTCTTGTAGGACTTTAGCTAGAAGCAAAGTGATAAATAGTGGAACTGTATATGAAAGTGGAAAAGACTTTAAGTGCGAGCATTGTAAATAAAAAATAACAAATTTTAACTCCTCATTGTAATAATTGGATAAAAAATATAAAATTAACATAGTATACCAATAAATAGGGGGAGAATAATGCTTTCAAAATTTAGTGTAAGAAAACCATTTACAGTTTTCGTATCTGTAATATTAGTTATATTGCTAGGTATAATTTCATTTACAAAAATGACTACAGATCTATTACCAAGTATAGATTTGCCATATGTTATGGTTATGACAACATATCCAGGAGCAAGTCCAGAAAAGGTTGAACTAACTGTAACTAAGCCTTTAGAGCAAACCCTTGCAACAACTAGTGGAGTAAAAAGTATAAATAGTATATCTAGTGAAAATTCTAGTCTTATAATTTTAGAGTTTGAACAAAGTATAAATATGGATAGTGTTTTAATTGAAATGAGTAGTTATATTGACTTGGTACAAGCTCAATTAGCAGATGAAGTACAAACACCAATGCTTATGAAAATGAATCCAGATATGCTACCTATAATGGTTGCAAGTATAGATATTAACAGTATGGACACTAAGGAAATAACTAAAGTAGTTAATGAAACAGTAATACCAGCCTTTGAAAAAATTGAAGGTGTAGCATCTGTAAGTGCAACAGGATTAGTTGAAGAAAAGTTAAAAATTCAATTAAATCAAGATAAGATAGATGAAATTAACAATAAGGTTTTAGCAAGTATAGATAGTGGACTAGCTGAAGGAAAAGCTAAATTAGATGATGCAAAAAATCAATTAGCTACGGGAAAAGAACAGTTAGAATCACAAGGAAAAACACAAATAACACAATTAGCAGAGGCATCTGCTGCTATTGAAAGTGGTAAAACTAAGCTATTAGAAGGTATTAATAGTTTATCATTAGCCCAAAATAACTTAGAAACTCAAAAGGCAGATTTAGAATCAAAGAAAAAACTTTTAGAAAGGCTATTAGAAAAGCAACAAGAATTAGGTTTTGATTTAACTGAAGAAGAAAAGAAATTACTTGAACAGTTAACAACTGGATTAGAACAAATTGAAAGTGGATTATCAGAGATAATTAATCAAAAGTCAAATTTAGAAACTCAATTAACTACAATATCGGCAAAAGAAAAAGAATTAGAAATAGGAAAACTAACATTAAATCAAGAATTAAGTAAAGCTTCAGCCCAACTAATAACAAGCGAATCGGAATTAGACAAGGGTATAAAGGAGTTTGAAGAAGCTAGAGATGAAGCTTATAAAAATGCAGGAATAGGGGAAGCACTTTCTTCAAGCACTATATCAAATATTTTAATGGCAGAAAACTTTTCAATGCCAGCAGGATATATAACTGAAGATGAAGAAAAGTATCTAGTTAAAGTAGGAGAAGAATTTTCATCTATAGAAGAGTTAGAAAATTTATTGTTATTTAATATTGATGTAGAGGGTGTTGGAAATATATATCTTAAGGATGTAGCACAAGTTTCCTTTACTGATAATTCAGATGAAATGTATGCAAAAATAAATGGAAATGATGGAATAATATTATCATTTCAAAAGCAGAGTACTTACTCTACATCAGAGGTTTCAGATAAAATCAATAAGACAATAGAAACCCTTCAAAAAAGTAATCAAGATATGCACATAACATCTCTTGAGGACCAAGGAGTATATATTAATATTGTAGTTCAATCAGTATTAAGCAATTTAATATTAGGTGGAGTTTTAGCAATAATAATTTTATTTATATTCTTAAGAAATGTAAAACCAACAGTAATAATTGCATTTAGTATTCCAATAAGTTTATTATTTGCACTTGTAATGATGTATTTTAGTGGAGTAACGATGAATATTATTTCATTAGCTGGTTTAGCCTTAGGGGTTGGTATGCTGGTGGATAATAGTATAGTTGTAATTGAAAATATATATAGGCTTAGAAATGAAGGAATGTCATCAGTAGAATCAGCAGTTAAAGGTGCAACACAAGTTGCAGGAGCAATTTTTGCATCAACACTTACAACCATTTGTGTATTTTTACCAATAGTGTTTACGGAAGGGTTATCAAGACAACTATTTACTGATATGGGATTAACAATAGCATATTCTTTATTAGCAAGTTTAATTGTAGCATTAACATTGGTACCAGCTATGGCTTCAAATATACTTAAAAAGTCAGTTGAAAAAGAACATAAGATATTTAATAAATTTGTAGTTTATTATGAAAAAACTTTAAGATTTTCGATAAAGCATAAAGCAGTATTCTTAATTTTAGCAGTTGTATTATTAATAGGAAGTACTGTTATTGCAATATCAAAGGGAAGTTCACTTTTACCTACCATGGATAGTACTCAAATTACTGTAACTATGGAAATGGACAAGGAAACTAAAACAGAAGAATTAAGAGAAATGAGTAATACTGTAATAGATAAGATATCAGATATTGAAGATATAGAAACTATAGGTGCCATGCAAAGCTCAGGTGGAATGAGTTTAATGGGGGGTGGAAATAGTAAATCAATTTCTTTTTATATAATTTTAAAAGATGATAAAAAGTTATCTAGCAAAGAAGTTGGGCAACTTATAGAAGATAAGACTAAAGATTTAAACTGTGAAATAAGTGTTAATACATCAACTATGGATATGTCTGCCTTAGGAGATTCAGGAATAAGCATAGCAATAGAAGGTGATAATTTAGATACTCTGAAAAATATTGCAGGAGATATATCAAAAATTCTTGGAGAAGTAGAGGGAACAATTGAAATTTCAGATGGATTAGAAGATGCATCAATGGAAACGAGAATAACTGTTGATAAAAATAAAGCTATGGAGTATGGATTAACAGTGGCACAAGTTTATCAAGCTGTAGCAAAGGAATTATCTTTAGAAACTTCATCAACAACTATAAATTTAAATTCAAATGATTATCCTGTAATAATAGCACAAGATGATGAAAATGCTTTAAAGAGAGATAATTTAAAGGATATTAAAATTAAGGGAAATAAAAATGGTAATGAAGAAGAAGTGTTATTAAGTACAATTGCAACTATAACAGAAGAAAAAGGATTATCATCAATTAACCATGTTGAGCAAGTAAGATCCTTATCAGTTACAGCAGCAGTAGATTCAAATCATAATGTAGGTAAGGTTAGTAATGAAATTGAAAAGAAACTTAAAGCTTATAATGTTCCGGAAGGGTATACTATAGAAATTGGTGGAGAGCAAGATGCCATGAATCAAGCTTTTGGAGATTTAATAAGTATGATTGCATTAGCAATAGTATTTATATATCTTATTATGATTGCTCAATTCCAATCATTATTATCACCGTTTATAGTATTATTTACAATACCACTTGCCTTTACAGGAGGATTCTTAGCTTTAATTATTACAGGCTTTGAATTAAATATGATTTCTATATTAGGATTTTTAATACTTGCAGGTATAGTAGTTAATAATGGAATAGTATTTGTAGATTATGTTAATCAGCTTAGAATGGAAGGTATGGAAAAGAAAGAAGCATTAGTAGTGGCAGGAAAAACAAGAGTAAGACCAATATTAATGACTGCTTTAACTACTATTTTAGGACTTTCTACCTTAGCAATGGGATTAGGAATGGGAGCGGATATGATTCAACCTATGGCTATTGTAACAATAGGTGGATTAACTTATGCAACGGTTTTAACGTTATTTATAGTTCCTATAATGTATGACATACTTCATAGGAAAAAATTAAAAGGAAATTTTAATGATAAATTAATAGATGAAATATATTAAGGCGTTTAAACATTTATTTGCTATTATTAAATATAAAAAAGGGGCTGTATCAAAATAACTTTTGATACTAGCCGAATAAGAAAGGGAGGATTCGAATTCGAATCCTCCCTTTTGCACATAATATTGTTATGAAAAACATTAAATTAAAAAACAATATTATACACATTCATCAATTAGGATTCCCAATTAATTTAGAAATTATTATACCGAAAGATGATTCAGTAAGAACATTATATGAAGTAACGGAGGGACTAGATTATTCAAAATTATATGAAGCATACTCTACTGAAGGTAGAAATCCAATGATCTTACCTGAAACATTATTTAGAATAGTTGCTTATGGCTATATGGAAGGTATATATTCTAGTAGAAAGCTTGAAAAAGCTTGTAAAAGAGATATTAACTTTCGTTGGCTTTTGCAGGGGCAAAAGGAACCGAGTCATAATACAATTGCAAGATTTAGAAGTAAAAGGTTGGAAGAATGTGTAGAAGACTTATTTTCACAATTTATAATTGAGTTAGAAAAGCGAAATGAAATAGAATTTGAAAATTTATTTGTTGATGGTACAAAAATCGAAGCGAATGCTAATAGATATAGCTTTGTTTGGAAAAAAGCTACTGATAAATTTGAAGAAAAATTACAAAATAAAATGCATGAAATATTATTAGATATAAATTCAGAACTTAATTTAAAGCTAGATATATCAGATGAAAAAATTTCAGTTGAATATGCATTAGCGGTAAAAGATAAACTTATTGAAATTAAAGAAAAAGAAGGATTAGATTTTGTATATGGAAAAGGCAAAAGAAAAAGTAGCCTTCAAAAATATACTGAAACAATTAGTGATTTTATAGAAAAACAAAGTAAATATGATGAATACAATAAAATTTTTAATGGAAGAAATAGTTTTTCAAAAACTGATCATGACGCTACTTTCATGCATATGAAAGAGGATCATATGAAAAATGGTCAGTTAAAACCAGCATATAATGTTCAAATAGGGGTAGAAGGTGAATATATAGTTGGAATAGATATATCAAGTGAAAGATCAGATCAACTTACCTTTATACCATTTTTAGATAAGTTAGAAAAGAACTTAAATAAAAAATATAAATCTATAACTGCTGACGCAGGATACGAAAGTGAAGAAAACTATACATATTTAGAAAATAATAATCAAAAAGCTTTCATTAAGCCTCAAACATATGAAAAATCAAAAACTAAAAAGTTTAAAAATGATATTAGTAAAAGAGAAAATATGCAATATAACCAAGAGGATGATTACTATATTTGTGCTGCTGGCAAGAAACTACTTCCTAAAGGATCTACTACAAGAAAATCAAAATCAAACTTTAAATCAATAGTAAGTATCTACGAATGCGAAAGCTGTTTAGGGTGTGAATATAAAAATAAATGCACAAAAGCTAAGAATAATAGGCAATTACATGTTCCTAAAGAATTTTTAAGATTAAGATCTGAATCATTAGCTAATATAACAACCAAGGAAGGTATACGTTTAAGAATAAATAGATCTATTCAAGTTGAAGGTGCATTTGCAGTAATTAAACAAGATTATGGATTTAGAAGATTTTTAATGAGAGGAAATAAGAAAGTCAGAATAGAATTATTGATAATGGCATTTGCTTATAATGTTAATAAATTGCACAACAAAACTTTACAAGGTCGAAACGGCGAGCTGTTGCACGAGCCGAAAGGTGCATAATAAAAACTATATATGAAAATTATACCAGAAGGCATCTAACCTTCTTTTTGTCATGTAAAAAAACAAAATTAATAGCAATATTTACATAAAAATTAGTGTATAAAATTTTGAACAATTAAAAAGGAGTTGTATTCAGACTGAATTTATTAATTCAATCTGATACAGC
>NZ_JAASHM010000050.1 GCF_019734195.1 Clostridium sp. K13
GGTATTATTTAGTATCGCAAACCTATTGTATTTCCTTGGGCTGAGAAGAGCAATGTTCATATAACTTAACAGATCGAATATGTTTAATAGGGGGAATTATGAAGGGGAAGATAAAGTTATTTGATAAGCAGTTGATAAAAGAATACTATGGCATATTATCTGTTTTAAGTTTAATTTGTTCATTTATATTTATTTTTGCAGAAGTTCCTACTGGCTGTAAAGTTATTGCCGCAGGATTTTTTATTGTTATACTAGTAGGTATTTATATAGTGTTATGGAGAAAAGCTAATAGATTAGAAAAGGTTGAAATAAAAATCAATAATTCAGTCATTGAAGTTAAGGTTGGAGATGTTTTTCAAGAAAATGGGTTGAAGGTAATAGCTTTTAATGAGTACTTTGATACAATTGTAGATAATAAAATAATTTCAGAAAAATCCCTTAATGGATTGTATATAAAAAATGTTGAGAAGGATGTTGCTAAACTTGATAAGTTAATCATAGATGATGATGAACTAAAAGATAAAATAGAAGAAGAAAATAATTCCAGAAGAAGAGGGAAAAAGATAAAGTATAGGTTGGGATCTACTGTTGAAGTTGAAGAGTATTTATTAACAGCATTTTCGAAATTTGATAATAGTAACAGAGCATATTTATATATGCATGATTACATAAATTGTTTAATGAATTTTTGGAATGAGATAGATAGAATTTATGCAGGAAGATCAGTTTCAATTCCTTTATTAGGTTCTGGAATTACAAGGTTTAAGGAGTATGAGACAATATCACATCAAGAACTTTTAGAGCTGTTGATATGGTCATTTAAGGTAAGTAGGGTAAAGTTTAATTATCCATCAAAAGTAACAATAATAATTCATGAATCACAAAAAGATAAAATTAATTTTTATAGATTAAAAGGTATTAAATAATTTAAGAGGGGAGATATTATTTATGACACGTAGGACTAAAACTTATATAGCAGGTGATTGGACAGGAGATAAAGATGCTGTTGAACAATTACATAAATGGAATGATAGTAAGTACTGGGGGCTATCATTTAAGGATGCTCATGAAATAACACAGTCTAGCGATAGCAGTCAAAATTGCAGTATTAAAGCATCTCTTAGGACAAGACTTGATATATCAAAGACATTTGTGCTTATTGTAGGAAATGGTACTAAATCACGTAGAGCAGGAGAGTGTAATTATTGTTTTAAAAACAATGAGTGTGGAAGTTCCAGTAATAAGAGCTTTATTGAATATGAATGTGACAAGGCTTTACGTGATGGAATAAGAATTGTTGTATTGTATAATTCAGCGTCAGTTGATAGAAGTAAATGTCCTGAAGCATTAAGATATGAAGGTACTCATGCAGCTATGTGTTATCGTGAAGATGGTAAACTCTATTGGGATTATCAGTCAGTAAAAAATGCAATAGGTTAAATTATAAGATTAAATTTATGGAAATAATATAATAATTAGTCTAAAAACAAAGGAGTAGAAAAAATCTATTCCTTCATTTTATTTAGATGTTAAAATAGTATTAGAAAATTAATATCGGGGTGGAGAAAAATGAGTAACTTTACTTATTAAAAAGAGAGATGACCAATACTTGAGAATTTAGGGAAATTAGCAGAAAGAAATCTTTAAATAGATTCCAATACTACATTTTGAAATTTGCTATAGTTTTTACATGTATAATCAAATAGTGACTTCATATATTTTTCCTTAAAATAAACTTTAAGAAGATTATACCATTTTATTTTCTTAGCAAAAATAAAATGGTATAAAAAGGTTAAATATTAATTGTTTATAAGTTGCAATTTGAGTTGTTTTAATGTTTCTATTTTATCAGCAAAAACATTTTCAAAATTAATTTTAAAATCATCAATATCTTTTGAAAGTTTCATAACTGTTACAAGTTGCTTTAGATGTTCACGAAGCTCTTTAATGCCATCTTCTGTTAAGTGTCTATACATTCTATGCTTACGATCATATCTTTTAGTATTTTCATTGTATATGGTAGGATTATACTTTCCAATCTCCTCTACGGCGTTAGGTGCAAGCATATCATATACATATTTTAAGTTGAATTGAGCAAAATATCTAGGTCTTCTATTTGTTGTAGGATCATAGGGGATTCCATATAATCTAAATAAGTTCTCGAAATACTCTGATGGAAACTCATTTGAATAAGGTTGTAAGTGTTCTGTTATATATTTAGAAAGTAATAACTGAAGCTCATCTTTTCCTCTTTGATCTTGATAATTAGTTGCTTCATCAATTAGTGCAGTTATACCAACTTTAGCTAAAGCTCTTAGTAATATTTTAGCTCTTTGTAAAACATGCTCTTGACCTTGAGATATAAATCCCCTAGCCTCTGCTTCAAGATATAAGTCACAGAGTATTGGTATAGAATTAGCATCATACCATAAACCTGTTCTTCCAGTAAATTCAGCAACTTCGAATCTATCTATAGGAGATATATCATTTCCGTACATTTCTAAGTATAGATTAGCAAGTGTTTTTGAACCTATTATAGCAGGAAAGCCTTCTACGCGCACTTCACCTTTTCTAGTCCTACCCATTGCAGAGAAAAGTGACTTATCTTTAATTACTCTTCTACCATCATTTAAAACGCAACAACGTACTGTTATATCACCGATTATCAAGTCTTTTTCACTAACTACAGCACGTGGAATATCAATAAAGTTTTGAGGTGTTAAAAAATCTATGTTAGCTTCAACTAAATCTTTTTGAGATTCATTGAAGTATTGGATTTTATTATCTTTTATTGAACAAAACACCTTATCTTGCCCAATTAGATAGTAGCCAACTGGAGTAGTATGTGGCATTTTTAAAGCTTTTTCTACATATTTAAGTTCCATTTTAGTCCTCCTAGCAGTGGTCCGAGATATTAATGATAGATAGAAAAATACGGACCTAATTTTATGGTTAAATATTAACAATATCTGATGAATTTGTAATTAGTTTTATAGTGGATTTTCAGGAATAATAAACCAGTTAGGATTAAATTATAAGATACTTTTTTGTATAAATAGATTGAAATTTAGATTATAATAAAGGTAAGTATAATAAGGAAGAAGGGGAGAAAGGTTTAATGGGGAATTTTACTTTTTTAAAAGAAAGATGGCCAATACTTGATAATTTAGGACGATTAGCAGAAAGAAACCTTTATATAGATTCCAATACTACATTTATTAAGTGTGGTATGTTTGGAGAGATACTAGTTAAGTACATGGTATCAATGGAAGAGGTTGATGAGACATTAATAGCTCATGACAATAGTCATAATAATAGAATTAAGCTACTTAAAAAGGAAGATTTAATTCCTGAGGATATCGACAGTATTCTTCATATGATAAGAATTAAAAGAAATAATGCAACGCATGATATGTATGAAGATATAGAAAAAGCAAAGATACAGTTAGAATTAACATACAAATTAGCTGTTTGGTTTATGCAAACATACGGTGATTGGAGTTATGAGCCACAACCTTTTGGTATGCCAACAGAAAATGAATATGGTGAAAATGTTAATGATATAGCTAAAGAGTATGATGAAAAAGTAAAAGCTTTAGAAGCTGAACTTGAGAAATTAAGAGCACAAGAAAAAGATAAGAAGCAGTTAGAAGAACGTAAAATTCAAGGTAAAAAGGCTAGTAAGCATATTGAATTAAGTGAAGTTGAAACTAGAAGAATAATAGATGCTCAACTACAATCAGCAGGATGGGAAGCTGATACTATTAACCTTAGATATTCAAAAGGGACAAGGCCTGCTAAAGGAAGAAATTTAGCTATTGCAGAATGGCCAACATACTCAAAAGAAAAGGGAAATGGAGCAGTAGATTATGCTTTATTTATTGGAGAAAAGCTTGTTGGATTTATTGAAGCTAAGAAGTATTCAAAAGATGTTGCAGGAACTATGATTGAATCTAAGACTTATGCAAAAGGTGTAAAAGAAGAACATAATAATTATGTTGTTTCAGAGTGGAATGGATATAAAGTACCATTTCTATTTGCTTCTAATGGAAGAAAGTATATAAAAGAAGTACAAGATAAAAGTGGTGTTCATTTCTTAGATTGTAGGAATTCTAAAAATAATGCTAAGGTTCTTCAAGGATGGTATTCACCAGAAAAGCTAGAATCTATGATTAATGAAGATATTGCTAATGCAAATAAGACTTTAGATGATATGAGTTTTGAATTTTTACAAAGTGAAAATAGTATTGGACTTAGATATTATCAAGTTGATGCAATTAAAGCTGTAGAAAAGGCTATTATTGAAAATA
Organism: Clostridium sp. K13; assembly: GCF_019734195.1. Lineage (GTDB taxonomy): Bacteria > Bacillota > Clostridia > Clostridiales > Clostridiaceae > Clostridium. The sequence continues at coordinate 4,311 of NZ_JAASHM010000050.1, forward strand.
AGCAATCTGCTTTAATAACTATGGCAACTGGGACTGGAAAGACAAGAACTGTATTAGGTTTGATTTATAGATTAATTAAAACTAAGAGATATAGAAGAATTCTCTTCTTGGTTGATAGAACTTCTCTTGGTACTCAAGCGCTGGATACATTCAAGGAAGTTAAGATTGAAGATTTAAAAACATTGAATCAAATTTATAACATAAATGGGTTAGATGAAAAATTAATAGATAAAGAAACTAAAATTCATATAGCAACAGTACAAGCTATGGTTAAGAGAATAATGTATAACGAAGAAGAAACTAATGTGCCATCAGTTGGAGACTATGATTGCATAATAGTAGATGAAGCTCATAGGGGTTATACCTTAGACAAAGAAATGACTGATAATGAAGTTGAATGGAGAGATAATAGAGATTTCTTAAGTAAATATAAGAAGGTAATAGAATACTTTGATGCATTTAAAGTTGCATTAACAGCAACTCCTGCACTTCATACAACAATGATATTTGGTGAGCCTGTTTATAATTATAGCTATAGAGATGCTGTTATTGATGGGTATCTTGTAGACCATGAGCCGCCACATTTAATAGAAACTGAACTAACAAGAGATGGGGTTCATTATAATAAAGGTGATAAGGTGGCAAAATATAATAAGTTTACAGGTGAACTTATTAATGGTGCTGAGCTTGAAGATGATATTGATTTTGAAGTGGATCAGTTTAATAAGAAGGTAATTATAGAATCACATACAAGAGTAGCATTAGAAGAAATAGCAAAGTATATTGATCCAGAAAATGATGAAGGAAAAACTTTAATATTTGCAGCTAGTGATGCTCATGCGGATATGATAGTTAGATTATTAAAAGAAATATTTAGAGAAACTATAGGTGGAGTTGATGATGATTCTATTCTTAAAATTACAGGATCAATTAAAGATCCAGATTTAGCAATTAAGAGATTCAAAAATGAAAGATATCCTAATGTAGTTGTTACAGTAGACTTGTTATCTACAGGTATAGATGTTCCCAAAATTGATAAAATAGTATTCTTAAGAAGAGTAAAATCAAGAATACTTTATGAACAAATGTTAGGAAGAGCAACTCGTCTTTGTGATGAAATAAATAAAAATCACTTTGAGATATTTGACGGTGTAAGACTTTATGAAGCACTACAAGATATGACTAATATGAAGCCAGTTGCTGCAAGTAAAGGAGCTAGCTTTAAAATATTAAAAGAAACTTTAGAAAGAGCTGATAGTGAAGAGGAAAAAGAAGCTACAGTTAAAAAGGTTATTGCAAAACTTCAAAGAAAGAAGAAGTTAATAGATGAAAATGAAAAGTTAATATTTAAGAGTTTATGTAATGATAAAACTCCCGAGGAATTTATAAAAGAGTTAAAATCCACAGATACAGATAATGCAGTTAAGCAAATTATCAGTAACAATGCATTAATAGAATATCTTGATGAGAAGTATAGTAGTGATGAGGTAATAATAATATCAGAAACACAAGATAAACTTGTATCACATACTAGAGGATATGGAAAAGGTAAGAAACCAGAAGACTATATTCAAGAATTTAAAAATTACATTGAAGAAAATAAAAATACAATTCAAGCTTTAGAAATTGTTTGCACCAGACCACAGGATTTAACTAAGGAAAGTTTAAAACAATTAAGAGCAATATTAGATAGTAATGGTTTTAATGAAGAGTATTTAAAGACAGCTTGGAAGGATTTAAAACATGAAGAAATAGTTGCAGATATAATTGCATTTATTAGACAACAAGCTTTAGGTAGTCCTTTAGAATCTAATGAGGAAAGAGTTAAAAGAGCTGTTGCAAGAATTAAAAGAGAATATTATTTAACTAAGCATCAAGAAAATTGGATTAATAGAATAGAAAAGGTTATGCTAAAAGAAGTAGTTATAGACAAAGAAACATTAGATACCGGAGCATTTAAAGCACAAAGTGGTGGATTTGACAGACTTAATGAAAAGCTGTTTAATGGAAATCTAGGAGAAATATTAACGAAATTAAAAACATATATGTTTGAAAGCAAGGAGATTAGCTAATAATGAATACACAAGAAATAGTAAGTAAACTTTGGAATCTTTGTAATGTACTAAGAGATGATGGTATAACTTATCATCAATATGTTACTGAATTAACTTATATACTATTCTTAAAGATGGCAAAAGAAACTGGAGCAGAAAGTAAGTTGCCAGGAGGATATAAGTGGGATGATTTAAAATCAAAAAGTGGAATAGAACTTAAGACTTTCTACAAGAGTCTATTAAATCATTTAGGGGAAGAAACAACAGGTATAGTACAACAAATATATCAAGGTTCATCTACTAACATAGAAGAACCAAAGAACTTAGAAAAGATAATAACAACAATAGATGGATTAGATTGGTACTCTGCAAAGGAAGAGGGATTAGGTAATCTTTATGAAGGCCTTTTAGAAAAGAATGCATCAGAAAAGAAATCAGGAGCAGGGCAATACTTCACACCAAGAGTTCTTATAGATATTATGGTTAAGCTTGTTGATCCTAAACCAGGAGAAAAGTGTAATGACCCAGCAGCAGGAACATTTGGATTTATGATTGCAGCAGACCATTATTTAAAAGAAAAGACTGATAATTATTTTGATTTAGATACAGATTTGGCAGAGTTTCAAAGAACAGAAGCATTCTCAGGATGTGAACTAGTTCATGAAACTCATAGATTAGCACTTATGAATGCAATGCTACATGATATTGAAGGAAATATCATATTAGGAGATACATTAACTAATCAAGGAAAGCAAATGAAAGACTTAGATGTAGTACTTTCAAATCCTCCTTTTGGTACTAAGAAAGGTGGAGAAAGAGCTACTAGAGATGACTTAACATTTATGACATCCAATAAGCAATTAAACTTCTTACAACATATCTATAGAAGTTTAAAAGCAGATGGAAAAGCAAGAGCAGCAGTAGTATTACCTGATAATGTTCTATTCCAAGAAGGTGATGGAACTAAAATAAGAGAAGACTTAATGGATAAGTGTAATCTTCATACTATTCTAAGACTTCCAACAGGTATTTTCTACGCTCAAGGAGTTAAGACAAATGTATTATTCTTTACAAGAGGAACTGAAGATAAAGGAAATACTAAAGATGTATGGTTCTATGATTTAAGAACTAATATGAAAAACTTTAATAAAGGAAATGCATTAAAAGAATCTCATTTTGATGAATTTGTTAAAGCTTATACTGCAGAAGATAGAGAAAAAGTAGAAGATGAAAGATGGAATAAGTTTACTAGAGAACAAATCAAAGAAAAAAATGATAATTTAGATTTAGGACTAATTAAGGATGATTCAATACTTGACTATGAAGATTTACCAGATCCAATAGAAAGTGCAGAAGAAGCAGTAGCAAAGTTAGAAGAAGCAACAGACTTACTTATGAGCGTGATTAAAGAATTAAGAGCTCTTGAAAGTGAGGAGTAGTAATGGCTAAAAAGAAAATGACGTTAGAAGAGAAATTAGAAGATGCTATTGTTAAAGATACACCTTACGAAGTACCTGAGAATTGGATATTAACAAAGTTGGGGTATTTAGGAAAGTGGGGATCAGGAGGTACACCTTCTAGAAAACATCCTGAATATTATGAGGGAAAAATACCATGGATAAAAACAGGGGAACTAAACAACAATTACATTTATGATGCAGAAGAAAAGATTACAGATGAAGCAATAAAAAAATCAAGTGCTAAGATATTTATTAAGGGTTCGGTATTATTAGCTATGTATGGTGCAACTATTGGAAAGGTTGCTATATTAGGTATTGATGCAACAACTAATCAAGCATGTGCAGCTATAGAGTGTAATGAATTGCTAATAAATAATAAGTTTATGTTTTATTATTTATTGTCTCAAAAAGATAATTTCATTGAACTTGGAAAAGGTGGAGCACAGCCTAATATATCTCAAATGATTATTAAGGAATATAAATGTCCTGTACCACCAATAAAAGAGCAACAAAGAATTGTTGGTAAAATAGAAAGTCTTTTTGAAAAGCTAGATAAGGCTAAAGAATTAATAGAAGAAGCTAGAGAGGATTTTGAAAAAAGAAAGTCTGCTATAATGGAGAAGGCTTTTAGAGGTGAACTGACTAAAGAGTGGAGAGCAGAAAATGGTATTAAGAATAAATCACAAATTATAGCTAAAATCTTAAATGATAAAAAGAATGTTAACATTAAAGATTTGAAAGATAGAGGAGATATACAATTAGGTTTTCCAATACCAGAAGTATGGGAACAGTGTATACTGAATGATATATCTCGTGTAAATAAAGATTCATTGGTAGATGGTCCATTTGGTAGCAATCTAAAAACTTGCGATTATACTGAATTTGGAGTTAGATTAATTCAATTACAGAACATAGGTGTCGGATATTGGAAAGATAGTAACAAAAAATTTGTGTCAGAAGAGAAAGCAAATGAGCTAAGTAGATGCATTGCATTACCAGGTGATATAGCTATAGCTAAGATGGCAGCACCTACAGCAAGAGCGACAGTGATACCTGATTTTGAGAAGAAATATGTAATAGTTGCTGATTGCATAAAATTAAGTGTCGATTATAGAGTATCGACAAAATATATTATGCATTGCATAAATTCACCTAAAATAAATAATATAGCTGAAAGATTAGGAAAGGGAACAACAAGAAAAAGAATAAACCTTGGTGACTTAAGGAAAATTCCTATACCGCTACCATCCTTAGAAGAACAGAAAGAAATAGTAAGAATTATAGATAATATTTTACAGGAAGAATCTAGAATAGAAGAACTTACTCAGTTAGAAGATCAAATTGAATTAATTAGGAAATCAATCTTAGCAAAAGCATTCAGAGGACAGCTTGGAACGAACTGTCGAGAGGATGAAAGTGCTTTGGAGTTATTAAAAGAGATATTGAATAAAGAGTAGAGTAAAGGTCTTGGTTATAAAATAACCAAGGCTTTTTACATATCAAAAATCCTTTGCATAGAGTAGTGCGAATAGAATGAAAAGCAAAGGAGAATTATTATGAATTTTGAAATGCCATCAAGTCAATTTGAAAGTTATTACCCTGAAGATAACAATGTAAAATTAGAAAGTAAGAATGAACTAAATTATGAGAATAAAAGTAGAGTATTTAGAACAACACAAAATAATATTGTTATACCTACAGGAGTATTAATAAAAATTAAAGGTATAGATATTAGAATATTGGCTTGCATTAGTTCAATAAGTTATGTAACTAATTGTAATGAAAGTGGAAGTAATACAAGACATGTAAGTGTAGACAAAGTTAATAAGTACATAGGAACAATTGCTAAACATTTAGGTTTAAAACCAAAGAAGGTTAAGGAACAAATTAATAGTATGTTAGCAATGCAAACTAATGAACTAGAGTTGAAATGGAAAGTAGATGAGGAAAATTCAACTGAAGCATGGTTTGAAATAAATTATGTTAGTGGTGAATTTATTACATTGCCGTATGAAGTATTTGAAAATGTAGTAGGTAGTTTAAGTAGTAATGCATTTAAGACATACTGTAATTTAAGATGGCTTTGCTTTAGCAGTGTAGAAGGACATTTTGTAGAAAGAGCAATTACACAAGAATATTTGTTGCAATTAATAGGGTTATCAAATAGTAGTAAGAAAGCTATTAGAACTATAACTGAAGAGTTAGTAGAAAAGAAACTTATTAAAATAAGAAAATCTTATGTACATGAACACAATATACTTGAAAAAGGTGTGACTAAAGAAGTAATCTACTATTCAATAGTAGATTAAGTAGGAATAAAAAGCACATCACACTTAAATAATTAAAATATCACTATAAAGAAATTTACATATTGCAGTTATAAATTATTACTAATGCAATGATGAAAAAGGCACAAGTAATTATAGAAAGATTATAGAAATAAATATGGAAAAAATAGAAAAGTAATAGATAAAAACCTGAAGGTTTTTAATTGCTATGGTAGTTTAAAGATAGATACTAAATTTAAGACTTTAGGTATCTATTTTTTTTATTAAGTATCTTGTAGGGTACACTACCATAACTGTGAAAAATATTTCTTAGAAATCAGATTAATTAGCTTTAAAAATATTTCAGGAAAAAATCCTAAAAATGAACTTTGAAATAGAAATAGATTTTTACGTTCAATGGAATCAATACATATAGTAGCTTGAAGAAAATCAAGGAGGAAAAATGTAATGAAATTATCAGAAGCAAAGCTAATAAAAAAGAAATGTAGTAAGTGTAAGGAACTTCGTTTAATAACAGAATTTAATAAGGATAGTAGTAAAAAAATGGAGTTAGATCAAGTTGCAAAGTATGTACGAGAAAGGCTGATAAAGTTAGATATGATAATCAATGTGGAAGTTATATCTATATCATAAAGGTAAATGATGTTCCTTGGTACATAGGAAGTACAAATAATATGCCACATCGAATATCTAGGCATATTAATAATAAGGATAGTGGACATTTTGTCTATATGTATAAAAAAAGAGGAATAGATTTATCCAATAAAGTTATTACTATTTGGATCTGTGATACTGAAAAAAAGGGATACAATTTAACACAAAAAGATCTTAGGTATTATGAACACGTACTAATTAAAAGGTATAGAGAATATGGATACCCACTATTAAATACAATTGATAAGTCTAAGTTTATACATGGTGAAAGATACATAGATGAAATACCTTTTGATGGATTCAAATTTGAGTGTAGTTCATATAAGTTACTATAAAATCAGATTTTTATCTTAGTTATTTTTACATTTTGAAGAGCCTCTTCATATAGTAGGGTGAAAAAGAGTTGATGAGGTGTAAAGTTATGATAGATGTAAGAGTAATTGATGGAAAGCTATTAAGTTTTAATATGCTTGTGGTAGAAGAAGAGAACAATGAAAAACTTATGGAGAGAATATGTTCCATGCTTAAGTGTGATATGAACAATTATCAAAGGCAAATGCTACTAAGAGCAATAGAAGAAATTAAAATTATCAAGAAAATTACAAAGAGTGCATGAATATGTGCTCTTATTTTGCTATAATCAGATTAACCTTTTATGTCTCATCAACATATCATTATGCATATGAGGTGGAAGAAATGAAAATTGCAGTTTATTGCAGAGTTAGTACAGATAAAGAGGAACAAAAGTCAAGTTTAAAACATCAAAAGGAATATATTAAGTCATTGTATCCTAATGATGAAGTTACAATATTTTATGATGAAGGACAAACAGGCACCAACATTAGAAGGAGAAAGGGATTTCAAGAAATGTTATTAGCTTGTGGACTTAAGAAAGTCTACACAACTAAGACAAAGTTTGTTTTTGAACTAGATGAGTACAGAGAATCTAAATTTGATAAGATTGTTACTAAATCAATTACTAGATTTGCAAGAAATACAGAAGCAGTTACTATATGGAGATTACTAGAACAAAAAGGAGTAAGCATATACTTTCAAGATATAAATAAGGATACAGCAAGTTCTGAGGATTCTTTGTTACTAAAGTTGCTACTAACATTATCAGAAGAAGAGAGTAGAAATATTTCAGAACGTACAAAGTGGGGAAACCAAGCATCAGCTAAGGCTAATAAGATACGAAATAATGAGCTGTATGGCTATGAGTTTGATAGAGATAATAATACTTTGATAGCTATTGAAGGAGAAGCAGAAATAGTTAGATTAATGTTCAAACTATGTATTGAAGGTAATGGATATAGGATTATTAGTAGTAAGCTTACTGCAATGAATATGTTAAACAGAAAGGGAAAGCACTTTTCAGTTTCAACTATAAAAAATATGTTGCATAACAAGAAGTATTGTGGTTTCAATGTTAGGGGTATATGGCAGTCGGTAGGCTTGTTTACAGAAGATCATACCTCTAAAAGAAATAAGAAGGAAGAATGGCTAGTTCAAAAGAATGATAGAATTGAACCTATAATTTCAGAGGATACTTTCGAAAAAGCTCATAAGGCACTAAATGAAAGGCTATTACATGGGAACAAGGGGAAGAATATTTCTAAGAGAGATACCCAAGGAAAAATAATATGTGCAAACTGTGGTAAGTCTTATTACATATGTCATAGTAAGTCTTTAGGAAGTGCTATTAATACAAATCCATATTACATATGTGCTACTAAGAAGAACAAAGGAAAAGTAGTATGTGATGCAGAAAATCTATCTGTAAAGCAAGTTGAAACGTATCTTGAAGAGCTGAGACTACATTACTATGATAATGTTGAACTTAGGAATAAGATTAAGATTGAACAATTAAAAGATGAACTTAGTAGTATTGCTAATGCAACAGACATAGAAGTATTGGCTAAGATAAAGGATAATAATACCGAAATTAAGACTAGACAAGAAACGATAGATCAATTACTAGATAAGTTCTTATCCAATGCTACTGAAAGCACTAAGAATTTAGTTGAAAAGAAGATTTGTATCATAGAAGAAGAAATATCTAAACTAGAAGCTGAGAATAGTTCATTAGATGAGTTATTAAGAAATAAAGATGCTGAGAAAAATAAGATTAAACATAAGATTCAGCTATTGGAGAAAGAATTATTAGTAAGTCATGATGAATTAACAAGAGAGGAACTAATGAATAAGCTTGTATCAATAAAAGTTCATTCTAAAAAGGTATTAGTTCCAGTATGGAAAATGTGATAGAATAAATATTAAAAATGCGTATGCATTATGTTGTGTTGATGGGACTACAAAAGTTGTATAGTACTTTCAGATAAGATATAGAGTTAGTGTAAAAGCTAACTCTTTTTGCTATACTTATAAAATTAATATTTATATATTAAAAGACAAAATTTATTATAGCAAAGGAGAAGTATTATATGAATAAATTATATTTAGTAGAATTAATAGAATATTCTTATGATAGTAAATCAGAATGTATAGATCAAGAACAAGCAGAAATATTAGGGTTATATACTACAGAAGATGAATATAAGAAAAGAGTAGAAAAAGAAATAAGTAACTATACACTTGTTAGTAAAACTAAACTTGAAATAACAAGAGATGAGGAACTAGTAGAAGATTGCATGGATGTAGTAGATATTGTTTCAGAAGAGGCAAGAGTAACAATAATAGTAACAGCAGTTAGCATTGGTGATTCAAAGAAATTAGTAGATTATAATAGAATCAATTATCTTTTAGATTATGATAAAACTACAGATATTGAGATAATAAATATACATTAGTTAATCAAAGTTAATAAAATTAATAAAACGATAAAAAAATTGTTAAAGGTAATATTCATATTAACAATAATATTAATAACATTAACGATAATAAACTTTTTTATTTAATGAGGCAATAAAATGGAACATATATCAATTGTAAAAATGAGATTAGAATTTCCTTATATATATATGCAGAATTTGAAGATGGGGAAATTTATAATGAAGAAATAATAAATGATAGTCCATTAAATAATTAAATTTGATTGTGGACAAATAAGCCATATTAGAAGTGGTAAGTATAGATGAACATAAAGCACGGCTTAAGAGTATAATGAAAGTAAAATTCTTATAGGAGAAAAGTATGTTAGATAGTAAAAAATATATCATTTCGTCATTAGAATTACATTTATTTTTTGCACGAATAATGAAGGAACATTCTATTTTTTTAGAAGCTGGATTTACACCTAAGAATAGTAAGCTTTCTAAGGAAGCTAATGGATACAAAATACAGTTTGAGAAATTACTACTAGATACAATAAGGGTAAGTGAAGGAAGGAATATACAATCTGTAATAAATTCTGGAGAAATATTTACTAAATATACTTTAAATGCAGAAAAAAAGACACAGTATTATACGGGGATAAATATAAACTTTAAGATAACCTTAATGGAACAAGAATTAAAGTGTAAAAATAAAAAAGATGCTGATAACAGGACAGTTAAATATGTGAGACAACTTAATAATAGAGCTATAAAATTAATAGAGTGTCTTATAGATTTAAAGATGAGGATTTTAGATGGGATGTTATTTTGTGAATTATTTACTTTGAATTATCCATCATTAATTGAACATATAATACATGAGGCTAAATTATATCATTCATATATAAAATTACTTGAGAATGGTGAGGATATTGAGGATTATAATAATTCAAGTATTAGAAAGACTGAATTGTTTTGGGATGAAATTATGATGGAACATACCTTATTTATTAGAGGGCTACTTGATCCTAGTGAAAATAAATTAATAGATACTTCAGATAAGTTTGCAGATGATTATAATGAGTTGATTAAAAAAACAAGCAATATGACTGATATGAAAATGTCTAGTATTACAAATGAGACATTAATAGAGACAACTAAATTAAAGGAGTTTAAGGAAGCTGGTGTAGGAGGAATAATTGACTGTAAAATAAAATCTATAATATTACCACTTCTTGCAGATCATGTATTAAGAGAAGCTAATCACTATATAAGACTGTTGAATAATTGTAAAAAATTGTTGGTATAAAATATTAGATACACTAGAAAAATTGTATAGTACTTTCAAGTTTAAAGAATTAGTTCATTGAGCTAATTCTTTTTTGTAGAAAAATTTGAAAAAGTAGATATACTATTTCAATTGTTATAAGAATAATTCAATTTTTTTAAGAATAGTTTATAATAAATGCTTTAATTAAAAAGGAGTAATTATATTGAAATACGATAAATGGCCACTACAATATAAATTTAAAGATTTAAATCCGTATATTGATACAGAAACAGTATGTATTCATTATACAAAGCATTTACAGGGATATGTAGATAAGTTAAATAAGATACTTGAAGGATATGAAAAATTTACTGATGGAAAAACATTAGAAGAAATACTTTTTAATGTTGAAAAAATTCCTATGGAAATAAGAAAGGATGTAATAAATCAAGGGGGAGGAGTAGCTAATCATAATCTTTACTTTTCTATTTTAAGTAAGAAACCTAAAAAATGTCCAGAAGGAATTTTATTAAATGAAATAAACAGAAAGTATGGGGACTTAGATAAATTAAAAGAGAAAATATCAAATAAAGCAATAAATCAATTTGGATCAGGTTATGGGTGGCTTGTAATAAATGAAAAAGGAGAATTGGATATTATATCTACATCAAATCAGGATTCGCCATTAATTTTTAAAATGAAGCCTATATTAACTATTGATGTTTGGGAACATGCTTATTACTTAAAATATAAAAACTTAAGAGCTGAATATGTAAAAAATATATGGAATATAATAGACTGGAGTAAGATAGAAGAAAATTATTTAAAAGAATGTAATAAGAAATAGAAATATTATATAAAGAAAAATAATACATAAGAGCTAGTAGAGTATTACTAGCTCTTATGTAAGTTAAATTAATATGACAAGTAATAACAAAATTAAAATTATTAACTATAAGTGATAATAACTTTACTAAAAGATTATAAAAGGTAGATTTAGTAGTAATCCACTATTATAAAAGGTAAGTATTCATGTTACTATTAGATGGACAAGTTGTTTAAGACGTAAAAGTACATAACGACTAAAAATGAACTAGAAAGTTGGTTCAAATTATAGGAGGAATGGAAATGAAATCGAAAGTAATAGGATTATTATTATTAGGAACAATATTTGCCGGAGGTGTACAAGCTAATGCAGCTACATTTAATAGTGGGACAACATCTAGAAGAGTAGTGCATAATAGACCAGTAAAACCATCAACAAATCAAGGAAGTACTGAAAATAATACAGTTGTTTCAGATAAATTTATGGCACAGGTTGAACAAGCTATTTTTAATAAAGTAAATGAAGAAAGAGCTAAAGCAGGAGTATCACCTTTAAGTTATAATTCTACTATGGAGAAATATGCAAGAATTAAATCACAAGATATGGGAGATAACAATTATTTTAGCCATGCAGATTTAAGTGGTAACTATATAACAAGTAAAATGAAAGCTGATGGAGTTTCATATAAAGCATGGGGAGAAAATATAGCTTATATAGGCGGAATTACAGATCCAACAGCGCTGGCAAATAAGTTTATGGAAAATTGGATGAACTCAGAAGGTCATAGAAAGAATATATTATCAACTAATTTTGATAGTATTGGAATAGGTGTATATCAGAGTGGAAATAGGGTGTATGCAACTCAAGAGTTTTATAAATAAAAATTAATATAATTTAGAATATGAATAGTACAAGAGTATTTTTATAATATAAGGTATTTAGCTGAACAATCTAAAATAATTCAGTTAAATACCTTTTTAAAATATTTTTTTACCTTTTAAGATTTATATGATAACATAGTAATTAATATTTTAATGTTAATATGTTAATATATATAAGAATAACTTTAAAGTATTAAGAAAGAAGTAAAGTGGAGGTATTCAGTGATAAAAAGAAATTGTAAGCAATGTGGAAAAGATTTTGTATTGTCAGATTCAGAAATTAAATTTTTTAAGGATAAGAACTTAGATTTGCCTAAGAGATGTAGTGAATGTAGAAAAGAAAACAAGAATAATAGTTCAAGTAAGAATTCAAATAAGAATGAGAATATAAATAGTAATAAAAATGATAATATAAAGAACAAGGACGGAAATAGTTCTACAACTATAAAAAATAATATCAATCACAATGGAAAAGGAAAGACATTTAGAAATATTATAATAGCTGGGTTAGTTCTTGTTGTTTTATTAATAGGTAAATTATTTAATATAGAATTAAATTGGACAGATATAGGAACAACTTTAGAAAATGGACAAAGTACTAATGTTTCTTTTCAATTTCGTAATGATCAATTATTAGAAGATCATTTCTTAAAGCATGGAAATGAATTTGGGTATACATCAAAAGAGGAGTATGTAGAAGGAGCAAATGAAGTTATTAAATCACCAGATTCTAAACATAAAACTGAAGCAGAAGATGGAGATGAAATATATTATAATGAAAATAAAAATGAAATAGTATTTGTATCAACAGATGGATACATAAGAACATATTTTAAGCCTAATGATGGAATAAACTATTTTAATAGACAGTAATATAAAAGATAAGAAGAGTTAGCAGTAGGTTAACTCTTCTTATTTTTTATAAATAAATTTATATTATTACATAAAATAAAAAAATAATGCATAATTAGATAAAAAAGGATATTAAAGTATGATGTCGAATTAATTAAGGAGGGAAGAAAGGGGTAAGAAAAATGTTTAAGGGTTTTATAAGGGTAGTATGTTGTTTAATAATTATTATGTTAAACATTAATATAGATGTAAATGCACAGCGAATAAATGATTTAAATAGTTTTAAAGTAAGAAATATAAATGAGGGATTATCACAAATTAGCGTTGAAGCCATATTCCAAGATAGTAATGGTTATGTATGGATTGGTACAAGAGATGGATTAAATAGATATAATGGACATAAAATTAAGATATATAGAAAAAATAAGAAAATGGAAAATTCATTAAGTGGTAATACAATAACTTCAATTAATGAAGATAAATTAGGGAATGTTTGGGTTGGTACTACAACTGGTTTGAATAAAATTGATATATCCAACAATAAGATAACTAGATATTTACCAAATGAAAATGGATGTAATATATCTCATTATAGAATTAGAGACATACTAATAGGCGAGGATGGAGAAATATTAGTAGCAACTAATGATGGATTAAATATATATAATGAAAAAGAAGATGATTTTACAAGAATATATGGAGAAGGATATGAAAAGGGCGAACTTTCAAGTCAGATAGTAAATGCTTTAGAACAAGATGAGTATGGAGATTACTGGATTGGTACTAAAGAAGGGTTAAATAAAATAGATAAAGTAAATGGTGAAGTTGTAGAGTATTTATATGATCATAATAATAGTAATTCAATTTCAGGAAATTATATATCTAGTTTATATTATGATGATAGCAATAAAGAGTTATGGGTTGGTACATGCTATTTAGGACTTAACAAAATAAGTTTAAATAATGGAACCATAGAAAGGTTTTTTGCAGGAAGTAAAAGTACAGATTTACCAGGTGATTATATAAAAGATATATTAAAAAACAGTAATGGAGAGGTATGGATAGCAACTGATTACGGACTTGTATATTATGATGAAAAAAATAATGTATTTAATAGAAAAAAATCTGACAAATATGATTTTTCTAATGTGGTTAGTAACGATATAAATACTGTATTTGAAGATAATTCTGGAATGATGTGGGTTGGTACTCTAGGAGGAATAAGTACTTATAATAAGACAAATGAGTTTAAGAGCTATAGAACTAGTGAGTTAAATACAGATTCTGTAACAGAACAATATATATCTGGAATATATGAAGATAATGAAGGTTTGTTATGGGTTGGAACTATGTTGGGTGGAATAGATATAATTCATAGAGAAAGTGGTATAGTAAAAAAAATAAAAAATAAATCATCTTATAAAGAAGGTATATCAATAAGTAATGATATGGTAAGAGAAATAACAGGTATAGATAATGAAATTTGGATAGCTACGCAGAATGGTTTAGATTTTTATAATAAGGAGACTGATACAATAAAATCCTTTAAAGAAAGTGATGGTTTATCATCTAGTGATATATTATCATTATTAATAGATAGTAATGGTGTATTGTGGATAGGAACTCATAGTGGAATATGTAGTTATGATAGAAATGGAAATATAGTTAATTATAGTAAACAACTATTAGAGGCAGGAATAACTGAAAGTTCTATTTTAGATATCCATCAAGATAAGGATGGAGATATATGGTTTGCTGCAGATATTGATAATGGATTAATAAGATATACTAATGGAAAGTTTGAGAAATATAACTTAAATGGAGATAAAAAGTTTTATAGTAGAATTTATTCTATAAACTCTGATGATAGTTATCTTTGGGTAGGAACGGATTCTGGATTAGTAAAATTAAATAAGGATACTAATAATATAACATTATATAATGAAGAAGATGGAATAAATAATTCATTTATTTATGGACTATTATTTGATGAAGAAGATAATTTATGGTTTTCTTCTAATTATGGTATATCTAAGTTTGATATAAAAGAAGATAAATTTATAAATTTTAATGAAGATGATGGATTACAATCAAATGAATTTAATCAATATTCTTATTATAAAAGTAAAAGTGGAGAAATGTTTTTTGGTGGGATAAATGGATTTACATCATTTTATCCAAAGGATATAAAAATAAAAAATGATATACCGAAGGTGAAAATTGATGAATTTATAAGTGGTAATGAGGTATTATCTGAAAAAGAAAGCAATACAATAAATTTAGATTATAATGAGAATATGATAGAAATTGAATTTTTCTTACCTTATTATTCAAGTAGTAACCTTCAGTATTTTTATATGTTAGAAGGAGTAGATAATAAATGGATTAATTCAGGGGAAAGAAATTATGCTAACTATATAAACATAGAGCCAGGAAAATATGTTTTTAAGGTTTGTGCAAGAAATGCAAAAGGTGATTTTAGTGAACCAACATGTATTAATGTAATAGTAGATCCACCTATCTATAAAACTACATTAGCTTATTTTATATATTTTGCTATTTTTATAGGTATAATATATATTATATGGAATAGGGTTAAGATATTAGATGGACTAGTAGCTCAAAAGACTGTAGAGTTAAATAAAAAGTTAGTAGAAAATGAAGAGCTATACAAAAAGTTATTAGCCAATGAAAAGTATAAAAATAACTATTTTATAAACTTATCTCATGAATTAAGAACTCCTCTTAATATTATAGCTTCTGCTCAACATGTAGTAGATAATTTAAATAAAAGAGAAGAGGGGATATCTAGAGAAAAAATATCTCATTATATGAATACTATAAAGAGAAGTTCTAATCGATTAATTAGGTTAATAGATAATATAATAAATACTTCCAAAATAGAGTCAGGAAGTTATAAATTAAATATAAAAGAGTATGATATTGTATATTTAGTTGAAGAATTAGCATTATCAATGAAGGATTATATAGAAGAACAAGGAATAGAACTTATAATAGATCCTGATATAGAAGAGAAAATAATTCAGTGTGACTGTTCTGATATTGAAAAAGTTATAATGAACCTTATATCTAATGCTGTTAAATTCACCCCAAAAGGTGGTGTAATAGAAGTAAGGGTAAGTGATTATAATGAATGTGTTAAAATAAGTGTCAAAGATACAGGAATAGGAATTGATGGGAGTAAGCATAAATCAATATTTAATAGATTTGATCAAGCTTATAATAGTACTTCAGAGGAATTTGGAGGAAGCGGATTAGGATTAACATTAAGTAAACAATTAGTAGAGTTACATGGCGGTACTATAGAGATTTCAAGTGAAGTTGGAAAGGGAAGTGAATTTATAGTTATTCTTCCAGTAAAACAAGAAAATAAGGATATAATAGAATATAGTAAATAGTTTTAAATAATGAAGGATTCATTTTTGAATCCTTCTTTTAGTTTTATAAGAATAACTATATTAATACTTAAGTATAAGAAGTAAACATAGTAGAATTAGAAGTTTTATTGCATAAAATAAATGATGATGATATAGTTTAAGCTAGATTAATTTATGATATAAATTATTAATAAATAATGATAATTAGATATGGAGGATATTAATGAAAGTTAAATCAACAGCACTTCCACCAATAGGAATGCGTATTATTAAATCATCAATTGGAGTACTGTTAGGATTTATTATTTATTTACTTAGGGGGAGACAAGGAGCGCCATTTTATACAGCATTATCAGTTTTATGGTGTATGCAACCCTATCCTAGCAATGCAAGGGCAAATGCAAAACAAAGAACAATAGGTACAATGATAGGAGCCTTTTATGGATTAATAATGATATTATTAGAATATTATTTATTACCATTTGATAATGAATTTATTAGATATTTAACAATATCCATATTAATAATACCTGTTATATATACAACTGTATTAATAAATAAAAAGAATTCATCTTACTTTTCTTGTGTAGTTTTTTTAAGTATAGTTGTTAATCATCTTACTGATAAAAATCCATATTTCTTTGTATTCAATAGAGTTTTAGATACCATGATAGGTATAGGTTTAGCGTTAATAATAAATACCGTTAGAATTCCAAGAAAGAAAAGAAATAACCTACTATTTGTTTCAGAACTAGATAGAGTATTGTTAAATATGAATGATACATTAACTTCTTATAGTAAGATTGAATTAAATAAGATGTTAGATGATGGTCTAAAATTTACTATTGCAACTATGAGAACACCAGCAGCCCTACTAGAAGCATTGAAGGATATAAGAATAAAACTTCCTGTAATAGCTATGGATGGTGCTATATTATTTGATGTAAAAGACAAGAGATATTTAAAAGTATATGAAATGACACATTCAGAAACAAAGAGATTTTTAAATTTATTTAAGGAAAATAACTTACATTGTTTTATAAATGTAGTGATTGAGGATTCGGTAGTTATTTATTATAGTGATTTTAAAAATCCAATAGAAAAGGAAATTTATGATACCCTTAGATCGTCTCCATATAGGAATTATATTAAAGAAGAATTACCAGAAAGATATGGGGCAGTTTATTTAATGCTTATAGATGAAACAGTAAAAATTGAAAAACTATATTTAGAAATGAAGAAGTTAGGATATATAGATAAATTTAAAATTTTAAAATATAGTTCAGATGATTTCCCAGGATATTCTTATATAAAAATATATAATAAGAAGGCAATTAAGGAAAATATGATTAAATATATTAAAGAATTAACTAATGCTGATGATATAATAACTTTTGAAAGTACAGAAGAAGGAAAAAGTATAAAGACAAATAAAAATGAATCTAATGAAATAGTTAAAAGATTAAAAAGAATATATGAACCTTATTTCTGGGAATAAATAAAATTGAGCTATTGTAGCAAAGTAATAGCTCAATTTTATTTATATTTTATATTAATGCTTATGACCACTTCCAGCACCAGTTTTAGCTTTTATTTCATGTAAATTTAAATTGCCATCATGTTGGTTAATAACTTCTTTTATTTTATGACTTTTATGATTTTTATCAAATTCACCTAATTCTTCACCAAATTCAATATCATGATCGTGATCATGATGTTTATATCCATTTCCAGCACCAGTTCTAGCTTTTATTTCATGTAGATTAAGATCTTCATCGGTTCCATGGATAACTTCTTTGATTTTTTCGCTTTTATACTTTTTCATATTAACCTCCTAAGAACAATGATCGATCTGTTAAGTTATATGAACATTGCTCTTCTCAGCCCAAGGAAATACAATAGGTTTGCGATACTAAATAATACC
>NZ_JAASHM010000051.1 GCF_019734195.1 Clostridium sp. K13
CTTGAATATAGGAGTCATACCTTAGCATCATAATTTTTTATTATTTACCCTGTCTACTTGACGGGGGGCAGTTCAAATGATTTGTAGCTGCTTTTTTTACTTTATATTATCATCAAACTTTATAATATTATCTTCTTCATTAGGAATTAAATCTTCCATTAAAAAATCTGTATCAAAAGAAGATTCGTTTTTAGTTGTTGATTTTTCAAGAGATGAAATACTTTTATTTATTTTTTCAAGTAAAAAAGTTTGAATTCTTTGGTTCTTAGCCATTTTAAGAAAGACTATGAAAGACCATATTCCAATAAACATAAGACAAATCATAAAAATAATAGCTACTGATTGGAATATTATTTGAACCACTTGCATTGCAGTTGTCATATTTAAGTACCTCCATAAGTTTATAAAATTAAAACTCATCTTTTTTAGTAGATGAGTACAGGGTATACACTTTCAATTAATATAACTAATAAGTAAATAACTTACACTAACTAAATTTAAAATTTAGATTGTTAGTTAAAATTTAGGTTTTTATGAAAGTTATATTAATAAAATATAAAATTTTAATCTTACTTAAATGATTATATCATAAATTGGAAGCAATGCTATAAAAAATATTAACTATCTATTAAAAGATTAATTCTTAATAATTATGTCTATAATTATAAAAAAGTATGTAGAAAGGAGAAAAAGCTTTGAAAAAGATAATAGTAACCATTTCTATTTCTATTATAACTATAATTATTTTATTAAGTTTTATTGATAGAACACCGCAACAGATTTCAAATAATACTGCAGATATTGTTTACTCTATAAATAGTATACCAACAAATTTAAAATCTATAGGAGATTTAGATAAAAGGCAACAAGATATAGTTTGTGCAACTAGTAAGGGGTTAGTAGAAATTGATGCTGAGGGAAATATACAACCTTCATTGGCAGAAAGTTATGAAGTTAATGAAGAAGGATTAGAATATGTTTTTAAAATAAGAAATGATGCATATTGGAGTGATGGTAATAAGATAACGCCAGATGATATTGTTTCATTTTTTAGGCAGGTAATTACAGAAGATAACGAAATATCTGCATTAATGAATGTTTTTGGAGTAAAAGATTATTTAGAGAGTGATAAAAGCTTTAGCGAGACAGTTGCCATTACTTGTGATGAAAATAGTATTAAAATAAGATTAAATTCAAAGGATGATGGATTTATAGAAGAATTAACAAAACCACAATATAGATTAAGAAAGGATATTTTGTTTTGGGAAGATATTTTTTTGAATTATAAGGATATACCTTACTCAGGAGACTATTGTGTAGATAGTATAAACGAAACAGAGGTTATACTTAGAAGGAGTAGTAATTCTAGTATAGAATTAGCTCAAACAATACATTTAGTTAAGGATGACAGTGAGGATTTAGCGTTAGCAGCTTTTGAGATAGGTAATAGAGATATTATAATTAATCCACCTAAGAGTCAATTAGAGAGGTTAAAAAGCGAGGGTAAGCTAATAGAGTCACCATCAAATCAATCTTTATATCTAGCCTTTAATATCAATAATTCTAGTTTTTCTAATGAAGTAAAAAACGAAATTTATAGATTAGTAAATGAAGCTATAGAAGAATACCAAAATCAAAATAATATATTAGTTGAATTAGCAGAATGTAGTTATTTTAGAGAGGATAAAGAGGATTTAACTAAACTTCAAAGTAGAAATGTTATGGTTAATACTGAAAAAGATATAACTATGCCGTCTAAAGTTGTTTTAGTTGCTAAAGAAAGTCTTGAAAATAAAGATATAACTAGTTATATCTCAAATTGGTTTAAAAATAATACAGATATTACTCTTGTTATTAACTTATTATCAGAACAGGATATGAATTTGATTAGTGAAAAAAATTATTATGATATTGCATTAGTTAATGTTTATGCAAAATTAGATGATGATGAACAATTACTAAATACTATCTCTAGTTTTCTTCCAAAAGAACAAAGAGAAATGATAAATAATTCTAATTCTAGAGCTGAAAAAGAAGAGTTATTTGCAGAAATAGAAGAAGATTTGTTTAACAATTATAGAATATTACCATTATTATTTTATAACAATACAATTGCAGTTGATAGTAGTGTTGAAAATAATATATTAGATGGAAATGGAAATATAGATTTTAAAAGTATAAAGAAATAAAAAAATAATCAAGGATTAAAATATTATTCCTTGATTATTTTTTTATTATACTCAAAAGTATAATAATGTTAATTAGTTTTCATTAATATTTTTATTAGTATCATTAGGTATATCTGAATCTAATAATTTAATTTCATTATTTTTTTCAGTATCTATTGAATCTTCAGGTACAACATCAATTATTTGAACATCAGTATTAATTGGTAATTCTATAAGTTCTTCAATTTCTGCAGTTAAATCCTCAGTAGATTCAACAGTATTATTAGAATTATTATTAATAGTATTTTCAATAGGTACTACTGATTCAGAAATGGAAGGTGTTCTATCCTCTAATAAACCTAATTCATTCATGTATTCATCTTTAAAAAAGTGAATTAGTAGGAAGAAATTTAAAAAGTTTTTATAGCTATCAAATGTATTTTTACTAGTTGAAAATGAATCTTTTCGTTTGTTATAAGTTATATATTTATTAAATATTGGTGCAATGCCTGTATTATCAGGAGTAGGAATATTAGGCATTCTAAAATAAGTTTCATCAACCATATCATTAGATTTTAAAGTAAATCCTCTATATCTTTCATAGTCATCTAAGGTTGGTGCTTCAGGCCAACTTGTTATTAAACCAGAATTAATAATAAATTTCTTATAAATAGTAGATATCATAATTCTATATTCTTTAGAATTATTAATTGTATTTTGATAAAGAATAAAAGCAAGAATATAGAAGGTTATATCAAAGCAGGAGTACTTAATTTCTTTCTTAGAAGAGAGTTTATAAAAAGCACCCTTATCTTCATCATATAATGTATATAATCTGTTTATTATTTCAGTTGTTTTTTCTGAAAATGTTATTATTTTTGTATGTTTATAAGATAAAGTCAAAACTATAGAACATAAAGCAGCTATATCTAATGAGTCAATATAATAGTCTTTTTCATCAAATTTACACATAGCATAATCAGCAAGGTCTATAATTAAATCTTTTAGTTCATCATTAGAGTCATAACTATATAATATATTCAATGGCAATAAAACTTTACATATTTCTTCTAATGAACAATCATAAATTTCATCCTTAAAGTCGCAAAACATTTTTAAAATTTGTGATGAAAACTCTTTATATGAACCAGAATATTCATCATTAGGGTTTTTTATAGAGTATAAGTAATATGCAAGCATCATAAATGCTTGATCGGAAAATTTAAATTTTTTATCTTTGTCAACTAAGTTGAAGTTTTTAGAGTTATTCTCTAATATGTTTTTCTTATCTACAAATACACCTTCTCTATTTCGCAAATTACTAGAGTAAAAATCAAGTTGATCTTTTGATAAATTCTTATAGATTTCATTTATAGAATAAATATTGTTATCTATATTTTCAAAACTTCTATAGTAATCTAGTAACTCTAATAAACATAAAGACATTAATGCATTAGTGCTTGGATTGATTTCTTTTTTGAAACTTTCTTCATCAAATCCGTTTGAATTTTTGCTATGAATAAAGGTTGGAGATGCCTTTCTATACACACATAATAGTGGAGAAAAATTACTATTTGTGGTAATATCAATTGAGGAAGACGATTTATTATACTTTTTTATTTGAGAGACTAAACCGCATCTAGAGTTTAATACAATAGTTTTTACTGCTTCTTTAGATAAATAAAAAAGTTGTCCGTTAATTTCCTTTTCAGAAAGGCTATTCATTCTAAAAAATGGCCCAATATATCTCAAATTCTTCACCTCTTAGATTAATCCTTATATTAATATTATGAGTAGAGGAAGAATTTGTTGCATTATTTTTTTAAAAAGGAGAAATTTATATATATAAGCAATTATTAAAATGGAGGAATTATAAATGAGAAGTGGCGGAAGAAGAAATGACCAAGTTAGAAATGCAAAAATAACTAGAAATTATATAAAACATGCAGAGGGATCAGTTTTAATTGAAGTTGGAGATACTAAAGTAATTTGTACTGCATCAATAGAAGAGAAAGTTCCTCCCTTTTTAAAGGGTTCTGGAGAAGGGTGGATAACAGCAGAATATAATATGCTTCCACGTTCTACAGCAACAAGAAAGCCTAGAGATATATCAAGATTAAAAATTGATGGTAGAACTATGGAGATACAAAGATTAATTGGTAGAGCATTAAGATCAGTAGTGGATTTAAAAGCATTAGGAGAGAAAACTATTTGGATAGATTGTGATGTAATTCAGGCAGATGGAGGAACAAGAACTACTTCTATTTGTGGTGCATTTGTTGCCCTAGTAGATGCTATGAACAAGCTTCACAGACAAAAGCCATTTAAGGTATACCCTATAAGAAAGTTTTTATGCGCAACAAGTGTAGGGATTGTTGGTGAAGAAAAATTACTTGATTTATGTTATGAAGAAGATTCAATTGCAAGGGTTGATATGAATGTTATAGGAACTGATGAAGGAGAATTTGTAGAAATTCAAGGTACTGGTGAAGAAGCACCATTTAATAGAACTGAATTAAATGAGTTATTAGATTTGGCTGAAAAAGGCATAAAACAAATGATTCAATTACAAAAGGATTGTTTAAAAATGGATTCTTTATGGATTGGAACAGGAGAATAATATGAAAAAAATAATTTTAGCTAGTAATAATTTAAAAAAAATTAAAGAAATCAAAGAAATACTTAAAGGATTACCTTATGAAGTTTATTCATTAAAGGATATGAATATAGATATAGAAGTTGAAGAAGATGGTTTAACTTTTGAAGAGAATGCAAAGAAAAAAGCAAAAGAAATACACGAATATCTATTAAATAAAAAAAATAGTGATTTTATAGTTTTATCAGATGATTCAGGTCTAGAGGTAGATTGTTTAAATGGAGCGCCAGGGATATATTCAGCTAGGTATGCTGGAGAACATGGGAATGATTATAATAATAATGTTAAATTATTAGAAGATATGAAGGCTTTTAAAGGCGATGATAGAAGTGCTAGATTTGTTTGTGTAATAGCAGTAGTATTTGAAGATGGTAATGTTAAAACTGTAAGAGGTGAAGTTGAAGGACGTATTATAGAAGAGTTAAAAACAGAAGGCGGATTTGGATATGATCCATTGTTCTTCTATAATGGATTTAATAAAACCTTTGGAGAAGCAACACCAGAAGAAAAAAATGAAATTTCTCATAGAGGAAATGCTCTTAAGAAGCTTAAAGAGATTTTAGGGTAATGAACAGTTGAAATATATTGTGAAGGAAAATAAAAGTTAAGAGCCTAGCGGCTAGTTAAGTTGGTTAATATAGATTACGCTCATTAACCATAGGTAAGTGTTTGCTAACGCAAACGTTAAAGAGTTAAGGAGAAAATTACCTCGTAATTTCTTTGAATATATATTTTAGAAACTTCGTAAGAAGTTTCTTCTTTAACTAGCCGCAAGGCTCTTACCAGTGACGTAGTTAATTTTTAATCTTTTTGAGCTAGCTAAGCGCTGTTCAAAAAACTTAACCAGCCGAAGGCCCTTAACTAAATAAATTGCTTGGCAATTTATCAATAAAGAGAAGGGATTGATTAAGGTGCTTATTGCAGTAATAAGTGATTCTCATGGTAATAAAGCTAGTATAAGTAAAATAAAGAAAAAGATAGGTAACGCTGAAGTACTATTATTTTTAGGTGACGGGGAAAATGATTTAAAGGAGATAACAAAAGATTTCACAGGTGAAGTATATGCTGTTAGAGGAAATTGTGATTTCGAAGGAAAATATCCAGAGGAAAGAGTAATAGAAATTATGGGTAAGAAAATATTTATGTGTCATGGGCATAGATATGGTGTTAAATATAGTTACAACTCTATTTATTATAGAGGAAAAGAAGTTGGAGCAGATATAGTTTTATTTGGTCATTCTCATTTACCTATTATTGAAGAATGTGATGGATTAACGCTGATGAATCCAGGGAGTATTTCTCATGGAATGGGAAGGATAGATAAGACTTTAGGGTATATTGACTTAATTAATAATAAGGCACCTATTATGTATATAAAAGAATTATAAAATAAAATTATAAAAAAATAAAAAAAAGTATTGACGTATTAAAAATCATCATGTAGAATAATCATTGTCGCTGCGAGATGCAGCAGAGTGATTGCCGGGGTGTGGCGCAGATGGGAGCGCGCGTGGTTTGGGACCATGAGGTCGCAGGTTCGATCCCTGTCACCCCGACCAATTTAGTTAAAAAATAACTTGACTTTTTCAAGGAAATTTGGTTAACTAATTAAGGAATATGCGGGTATCGTATATCGGTAATACTCCAGCCTTCCAAGCTGGAAAGGTGGGTTCGATTCCCACTACCCGCTCCAATTAAGTTTTTTGAAAAAAAGACTTGACATAAAAAAAGAAATGTTTTAAAATAAGAAACGTTCTTTGGTATATAAGCGTGTTTAGCTCAGCTGGATAGAGCAACGCCCTTCTAAGGCGTGGGCCAGGAGTTCGAATCTCTTAACACGCACCACTTTTATACCGGGGTGTGGCGCAGATGGGAGCGCGCGTGGTTTGGGACCATGAGGTCGCAGGTTCGATCCCTGTCACCCCGACCAATTTAGTTAAAAACTAAATATTTGCGGGTATCGTATATCGGTAATACTCCAGCCTTCCAAGCTGGAAAGGTGGGTTCGATTCCCACTACCCGCTCCATATGCGTGTTTAGCTCAGCTGGATAGAGCAACGCCCTTCTAAGGCGTGGGCCAGGAGTTCGAATCTCTTAACACGCACCATATGGTGAACGTAGTTCAGTTGGTAGAGCGCCAGTTTGTGGCACTGGTTGTCGTGGGTTCGAGTCCCATCGTTCACCCCATTTAGGGATATCGCCAAGCGGTAAGGCACCACACTTTGACTGTGGTATTCGTAGGTTCGAATCCTGCTATCCCTGCCATTAATTCGGTTTACTAGCTCAGTCGGTAGAGCACTTGACTTTTAATCAAGGTGTCCGGGGTTCGATTCCCCGGTAAGCCACCAAAATGCAGATGTGGCGAAATTGGCAGACGCACTAGACTTAGGATCTAGCGCCTTTGGCGTGGGGGTTCGACTCCCTTCATCTGCACCATTTAATGCGAAAGTGGCTCAATGGTAGAGCGCCACCTTGCCAAGGTGGATGTTGCGGGTTCGAGTCCCGTCTTTCGCTCCAAATATGCGGGTATCGTATATCGGTAATACTCCAGCCTTCCAAGCTGGAAAGGTGGGTTCGATTCCCACTACCCGCTCCATATGCGTGTTTAGCTCAGCTGGATAGAGCAACGCCCTTCTAAGGCGTGGGCCAGGAGTTCGAATCTCTTAACACGCACCATTACATGCATCATTAGCTCAGTTGGTAGAGCACCTGACTCTTAATCAGGGTGTCCCGGGTTCGATCCCCTGATGATGCACCATAAAATGAGGTGAACGTAGTTCAGTTGGTAGAGCGCCAGTTTGTGGCACTGGTTGTCGTGGGTTCGAGTCCCATCGTTCACCCCACTTAGGGATATCGCCAAGCGGTAAGGCACCACACTTTGACTGTGGTATTCGTAGGTTCGAATCCTGCTATCCCTGCCATTAATTCGGTTTACTAGCTCAGTCGGTAGAGCACTTGACTTTTAATCAAGGTGTCCGGGGTTCGATTCCCCGGTAAGCCACCAAAATGCAGATGTGGCGAAATTGGCAGACGCACTAGACTTAGGATCTAGCGCCTTTGGCGTGGGGGTTCGACTCCCTTCATCTGCACCATTTAATGCGAAAGTGGCTCAATGGTAGAGCGCCACCTTGCCAAGGTGGATGTTGCGGGTTCGAGTCCCGTCTTTCGCTCCAAGTATGCGGGTATCGTATATCGGTAATACTCCAGCCTTCCAAGCTGGAAAGGTGGGTTCGATTCCCACTACCCGCTCCAAAAAAAAGACAACCAAATGGTTGTCTTTTTTTATTTTTCTAAATTATATTGTAATTTATATTCTCTTGGAGATAATCCAGTTGATTTTTTAAACATCTGACTAAAATAAGAAGAGTTAGAAAATCCAACAATAGTAGATATATCTCGTATTGAATAATTAGTAGTGCATAAAAGATTTTTAGACTCTTCAATTCTTTTACTAATTAAATAGTTTATAGGGGATATCCCCATTTGCTTACTGAATAAATGAACTAAATGAAATTTATTAACATAGCTTAAATTAGATAAGGTATCCAAGTTTATGTTTTCAGAATAATGGGAGTCAATATAGTTTTTGATTTTAACACATTCTATATTTAGCTTTTCAGGATTATCAGTAATAAAAAGACTTGATTTTGCATTTCTAGATATATAAATCATGAATAAAGTTAATATGCTCTTACAAGCTAATTCATAATTTTTCTCTTTATTTTCTACTTCCTTAACAAGCATGTTTAAATAATATAGTATTATATTTTTGTTATGAGTGAAATTCATTATTTTATAAAGATTAGAAGAACAGGAGCTAATATCAACTTTTGAATCCTTTTTATTAAATAATGCTAAGTTATTAATTCCAAAAACTATATATTCTAGCCGTTCATTAATATTAACAGATGATTTTTCTGTATGTGTACAGTTAGGATTTATAATAACTAAATCACCTTCCTTTATAGAAATAGTAGTATCATCTATTTCCATTAGTCCATTTCCATGAATTATGAAGAAAATTTCTGTGAAGGGGTGGAAATGGCTTGTACTATGCCAATCATTTTCATATTTAGATTTACTTATATAAAGTAGTTCAAAATCAATATTATAGATATTTTTTTCATCAACATTATATCGTGTATTACTCATAAATCACCTCATAGTAGTAGTTTTTCTCAATTATACCATTAAATTGCTAACATTTAAACGTTTAAATTAGGTTATATTGCGAGTTTCGCAATATATATAAAAACATAAGCAATAATTTTGTTGTGTAAAAGATTACACTGAGCTACAATATAAACAAGAAATGTAATAAAAAGGGAGAGGGTTTGATGAGTAAAAAAGGTAAAAATAGTAAATCTAAAAAACTTTTTATAGGGTTATCAGTTATTCCAGCATGTATTTTATTTTTGGTTTTTATGGTAATACCAACATTAAATGTATTTTGGATGTCTATGTTTAAATGGGGAGGTTTGAGTAATAATAAAAAGTTTGTAGGGCTAAATAATTTTATAATTTTATTCAAAGATATGAAATTTATAAAATCATTTCAAAATACTTTATTCTTAATTGTTTTTGTAACTATAGTAACATTGGTACTTGCTATTGCTTTAGCAGCTATATTAATTAGAAAAGATATTAAATTTAATAATTTTTTCAGAATAGTATTTTATTTACCTAATATTCTTTCTGTAGTTGTTATTTCTGCAATATTCTCTGCAATATTAGATCCAAATCAAGGGATTTTGAATGCAACATTAGGGTTTTTTAAATTAGAAACCTGGAAAAGAATGTGGCTAGGGGATGCAAGTACAGTTGTATGGTGTGTCGCTTTTGCTATGATATGGCAAGCAGTTGGATATTATATGGTTATGTATATGTCTGCCATGAGTAGTATACCAGAAAGTTTATACGAAGCAGCTGATTTAGAAGGAGCTTCTAAGTTTAATCAATTCTTCAGTATAACATTACCACTTGTATGGGGAACTATTAGAACAACATTAACATTCTTTATTATAAGTAGTATTAATTTAAGTTTCTTATTTGTAAAAGTAATGACTAGTGGGGGGCCAGATGGTGCTTCATCAGTATTCTTAGAATATATGTACAAGCAGGCTTATGGAAATTCATCTTACGGTTATGGAATGGCTATTGGTGTAATAATATTTATATTCTCATTTGGATTGTCATTAATAATTAACAAGGCAACAAATAGAGATGTAATTGAGTATTAGGAGGTGTTAATTATGCAAAATATTACAGAAAAAAATATAAGTTATGATAAAAAAACTACTAAGAAAAAAGGTAAATCATCTAGAAGTCTAACAAAGATTTTTATATATATTTGTTTAATTCTTTTTACATTAAGCATATTAGTACCTTTGGGATGGTCAATTTTAGCAGCATTTAAGCATAAATCAGAATTCTATGGAAATCCATGGGCATTACCAGAAAGTTTTTATCTTGAAAATTTTAAAAATGCATTTGTAAAATCAAATATGGGTGAATATTTCTTAAATTCAGTTTTTGTAACTGCATTGGCATTAGTATTACTTTTAGTAATAGCTATACCAGCATCATATGTGTTATCTAGATTTGAATTCAAGAGCAAGAAAGTATTAAATACTATATTTGCTGCTGGATTATTTATAAATGTTAACTATATAGTAGTTCCAATATTTCTATTAATTTTAGATGCAGATAAAGCAATAAAACAGATATTTGCACTTCCTTTAGCGCTGACAGTATTACTAGATAATAAAATAGTACTAGCTTTAGTTTATGCTTCAACAGCATTGCCATTTACAATTTATTTATTATCTAATTACTTAAGAACATTGCCAAAAGCTTATGAAGAAGCTGCATATATAGATGGTTGTACTCATCTACAAACATTAATGAAGGTAATAATTCCAATGGCTAAGCCAAGTATAATAACAGTTGTGTTATTCCAATTCTTAGCTTTCTGGAATGAATATATAATTGCATTAACATTACTTCCCAATTCATCAAAAACTTTACCAGTTGGACTGTTAAGTTTAATGCAAGTACAAAAGACAGCAACTGACTATGGTGCAATGTATGCTGGATTAGCAATAGTAATGATTCCAACAATAATTCTTTATATGTTAGTTCAAAAGCAATTAACTGAAGGAATGACAGTTGGTGGTATAAAGGAGTAGGAGGAAAAAATATGAGTAAAGGGCGAGTTACGATACCGACTGATGACAATTTTATTAAGGAGACTTTAGAAATAGCAGAAAAATGGGGAGCTGATGGAATAAGAGATTGCGATGGATTTAAGCTTCCAAAAGAAATAAAAGGGTTAGCAGAGAGAATATATTCAACTTACTTTGTTGCACGTGGAGATAATAAGTGGGCAGAGGCTAATAAGGAAGAATTACAACAAACTTATTTAATGACTAAATATAACTTAGCAACAGAAAATAGTTTAACTATAAAAATAATGGAAGGTTATTTTGCAGAACAAGTACAACCAGATACTTATCATGATATAAAAACTTGGTGGGAAGTAATTGATAGAACTACAGGAGAAGTAGTAGAGGAAAATTTATGGAGTTATAATGAAAAAACTCAAGAAGTATTAATAGAGAATGTTCAAAAATGGCATGAATATACTGTTACATTTTTAGCATATTGCATATGGGATCCGACTCAAATGTATAATCATATCACAAATAATTGGGGGGACAAGCCACATGAAATGCCTTTTGATGCTAGAAAGCCAAAAAGTAATAAATACATTTTTGAAGCTATGCATAATTGGTTAGATGAACATCCAGAATCTAATATAGTTAGGTTTACAACATTTTTCTATCATTTTACATTAGTATTTAATGATTTAGCAAAAGAAAAATTTGTTGATTGGTTTGGATATAGTTCAAGTGTAAGTCCTGAAGCATTAGAAGCATTTAAAGAAGAAAAGGGATATGCATTAAGACCAGAACACATAGTTGACCAAGGTTACTATAATTCTACATTTAGAGTTCCATCTAGAGAATATTTAGATTATATGGATTTCCAACAAAAGTTCGTTGCTGAAAATGTTAAGAAGCTTGTAGATATAGTACATGCTAATGGAAGAGAAGCAATGATGTTTTTAGGAGATAACTGGATTGGTACAGAACCATATGGTAAGTATTTTGAAAGTACAGGAATAGATGGAGTTGTTGGATCAGTAGGTGGAGGAGCAACACTTAGAATGATATCAGATATTCCTGGTGTTAAATATACTGAAGGAAGATTTTTACCATATTTCTTCCCAGATACTTTCTATGAGGGAAATGATCCAACTATAGAAGCGAAGGAAAACTGGATAACAGCAAGAAGAGCTTTAATGAGAAAACCTGTAGATAGAATAGGTTATGGTGGATATTTATCTTTAGCATATAAATTCCCAAAATTTGTTGAGTGCATAGAAGATATATGTAATGAATTTAGAGATATATATGATAATGTTAATGGAAATAAGCCTTATTGTGGATTAAGGGTTGCTGTATTAAATTGTTGGGGAAAACTTAGAACTTGGCAAACACATATGGTTGCACATGCACTTTGGTATAAACAAATATACACTTATTTAGGTATTATAGAAAGTTTAAGTGGAATGAGCTTTGATGTTGAATTTATAAGCTTTGATGATATTAAGGAAAATGGAGTACCTAAAGATATAGATGTAATAATAAATGCTGGTGACGCTGGTACTGCATTTAGTGGTGGAGAAAAATGGTTAGATAAAGAGATAATAACTACACTAAGAGAATGGATATATAACGGTGGTGGATTTGTTGGAGTAGGAGAACCATCTGCAGTATTAGAAGGTGGACACTTCTTCCAATTAGCAGAAGCTTTAGGCGTTGATAAGGAATTAGGATTCTCATTAAGCACAGATAAATATTTTAAAACTCAATTAGATAATCACTTTATAACTGAAGATGTTGTTAGTGAAATAGATTTTGGAGAAGGCCAAAAAAATATATATGCTAAGAGCAAAGATACAGAAATTATATGTTATAGAGATGGTGATATATTAATGTCATCAAATGATTACGGAAAGGGAAGAGCTGTTTATATAGCAGGATTACCATATTCAATACAAAATACTAGAATACTTATGAGAAGTTGTTTCTATGCAGCTAATAAAGAGTCTGAAATGAAAAAATGGTATGCAGATAATTTAAACTGTGAAGTATCGGCGTATTTAGAAAGTAATAAGTATGCAGTAATAAATAATTCACATGAGGAACAGGTTACATTTGTTTATGATGGTGATGGAAATAAAACAAAGTTTGAACTAAAACCAGGTGAAATAATATGGAGGAAAATTTGATAGATGGTTAAAAAGATAATTTATATTTTAGTGTTTTTAGTATCTATAATATTAGTAATTAAAGGAAATTCAGTTAATGGATATAATGGACTATTAATGATGCTTTTGGGATTATCAGGATTATTAGGAGAATTATATTCATATAACAAAAAATATCAATAATATGAATCCAAAAAATGTAATAAAAGGGGAGAAAAGATATGAAACCAATATTAGTAATAATGGCAGCTGGATTAGGAAGTAGATATGGTGGGTTAAAACAAATAGATAAAATAGGACCAAATGGTGAAATACTATTAGAATTAGCTGTTCATGATGCAATAAAAGCTGGATTTGAAAAGGTGGTATTTATATTAAGAGAAGAAATTGAGGAAGAGTTTAAAGAGTTAATAGGAAATAGATTAGAACAATATGTTGAAGTTAGATATGCTATTCAAAGATTAGAAAACTTACCAGAAGGATATAGTATACCAGATGGAAGAACAAAACCATGGGGTACAGGACAAGCTATATTATGTGCAAAGGATCAAGTTGATGGACCATTTGCTGCAATAAATGCAGATGATTTTTATGGACAAGCAGCTTTTAAAGAAATATATAATTTTTTATCTAATAATGTAAGTGAAACTATGTATGGTATGGTTGGTTATAGATTATGTAATACACTTTCTGAAAATGGCCATGTTGCAAGAGGAGTTTGTAGTGTAAAAGATGGATATTTAGAAGAAGTTATTGAAAGAACTAAAATAGTAAAAAAAGGAGAGTCTGCTTTTTATACTGAAAATGAGGTTGATTGGATAGAGTTAGACTATAACTCAACAGTATCAATGAACATGTGGGCATTTGATAATAATTTATTTGAATATTTAGAAGAAGGATTTAAAGGTTTCTTAGACACAGAGGCTAAAGAAAATCCACTTAAGTCTGAATATTTTATACCATCAGTTGTTAGTTCTTTATTAAGTGATAACAAAATAAAGGTTGAAGTAATGCAATCTACAGATAAATGGTATGGAGTAACATATCAAGAGGATAAGTATATTGTTAGAGCTGCAATTGAAGAAATGATTAAACAAGGAGTTTATAATAAGAATATATGGGAGGAGATTAACCCAAAATGCATGAAAAGTCTTTAGAAATAGCTGTAGAAGCTCTTAAGTCAATGAAGTTTGATGGCGATGTTATAAATGTAAAAAGTTTTGGAAGTGGAATTATAAATGATACATTTCTTGTTACATGCAAAAATAACAAAGGAAATGAAAATAAATATATATTACAAAAAATAAATAGTTCAATTTTTAAAAATGTTGAAAAATTAATGGAAAATTACTGTGGAGTATGTGACTACCTTAAGAAGATAGTAAGTGAAAATGGTGGAGATGTAGAAAGAGAGACTATTACTGTAGTTCCAACTAATTCTGGAAAGAGCTATTTAAAGGATTCATTAGATAACTATTGGAGAGCGATTAAGTTTATTTCTGATACAGTAACTTATGATGTTGCAGAATCAGCTGAAGATTTTTATAAGGTTGGAAAAGCTTTTGGAGAATTTCAAAATAAGTTAGCTGGTTATAATGCAGAGAATTTATATGAATCAATTCCTAATTTTCACAATACTAAGGAGAGATTTAAGACATTTTTATTAGCTATAGAAAACAATAAGGCTAGAAGATTGGAATCAGTAAGATCTGAAGTTGATTTCATTTTAGAAAGAGAGAAAGACACATCTATTTTACTGGATTTGTATGAAAATGGTGAGTTACCTTTAAGGGTAACTCACAATGATACAAAGATCAGTAATATACTTATGGATGCTAATACTAAAAATGGAATTTGTATTATTGATTTAGATACTATAATGCCAGGACTTTCATTATATGATTTTGGTGATGCAATAAGAAGTGGTGCAACTCATGCATTGGAAGATGAGAAAGACTTAGATAAAGTATATGTTGATTTAGAGTTCTTTGAAGCTTTTACAAAGGGATTTTTAGAAGGAACTAATTCTTCACTTACGGAAAAAGAAATTGAAATGCTTCCAATGGGAGCTAAAGTAATTACTTTAGAACAAGCTATAAGATTTTTAACTGATTATTTAGATGGAGATGTATATTATAAGACAAGTTATAGTAATCAAAATTTAGATAGAACTAGAACACAACTAAAGCTTGTTAAGGATATAGAAGAAAAATGGAATGAACTAAACAATATAGTAAATAAGTATGTTAGCAATAGTATGGTATAGGAGGAGTTTATATGATTAAATTTGGTACTGGTGGATTTAGAGCAATTATAGGAGAAGATTTCACAAAAAATAATGTACAACAATTAGCGAGAGCTGTTGCTAGAAAAATGAAGGATGAAAATGTTGAAAATAAAACTATAGTAGTTGGATATGATAGAAGATTTTTATCAAAAGAAGCTACAATGTGGATATCAGAAGTATTAGCTTATGAAGGAATTAAAGTTTTATTTATTCATAGAGGTGTTCCAACTCCATTAATAATGTTTGAGGTTAAAAAATTAAATTTAGAATATGGTATGGCTATAACTGCAAGTCATAATCCAGCTCTTTATAATGGGGTTAAATTATTTACTAAGGGTGGAAAAGATGCAGATGAAGTAGTTACTAATGATGTTGAAAAATATATTGCTAAATTTGAAGATGAAGAAATAAAATCAATAGATTTTGATGAGGCAGTAGCAAAAGGATTAATAAAATATGATAATCCTTTTAATGAATATATTGACTGTATTTTATCACAAATAAATGTTGAAGCTATTAGAAATGCTCACTTAAGGGTTGTATTAGATCCAATGTATGGTGTAAGCCAAACATCTCTTAGAACTATACTTGCAACTTCAAGATGTGAATTAGATGTAATTAATGAAAGACATGATACTTTATTTGGTGGTAAACTACCTACTCCAAATGCAGCTAATTTAAGATCTCTACAAAACTATGTAATTGATAGAAAGTATGATATTGGTATAGCTACTGATGGTGATGCTGATAGATTAGGCGTTATAGATAATAATGGAAGATTTTTGCATCCAAATGATATTTTAGTATTACTATACTATTACTTATTAAAGTATAAAGGTTGGTCAGGTCCTGTAGTTAGAAATATAGCTACAACTGAACTATTAGATAGAGTTGCTAAAAGTTTTGGAGAAGAATGCTATGAAGTTCCTGTTGGATTTAAGCATATATCTGGTAAGATGATAGAAACTGATGCAATAATAGGAGGGGAATCAAGCGGAGGGCTTACTGTAAAAGGTCATATTCAAGGTAAAGATGGTGTTTATGCTGCATCTCTTTTAGTAGAAATGATAGCTGTTACTGGTAAGTCATTATCAGAAATATATGAAGATATTTGTAATGAATATGGTAAGTTATATATGACTGAAAGAGACTATAAGATGAGCCAAAAGAGAAAAGAAGAATTAATTGATCAATTAATGGTTAAGAGAGAAGGAATTGCTTTTAACTATGATATAGATAGAGTTTCTTATGATGATGGATATAAGGTTTACTTCAAAAATGGAGGTTGGGTTATAGTTCGTTTCTCAGGTACTGAACCAGTATTAAGAGTATTTGCTGAGATGGATAAATTAGAAAAGGCTGAAGAGATAGCTAAGGTTGTTGAAGCAACATTAGGATTATAAAATTAATATAAATTGCTATTATAGCAATATAACTAAAAAAAAAAACAAAAAAACTATTGATAGAACGTTTACATTAATGTAAAATTTAGGTATAGAAGTTAGGTATAAAAGTAAAAGTAAAAGGTTAAAGCTAAAAGCTAGGGGGAGAATTTTATGAGATTTAAAAAAGTATCATTAATTTTAAGTGCTCTGATTGCAACAACACTATTTGCTGGATGTGGTAATTCAGCTAAACCGGAAGAGGACAAGACAACAGCTTCAGAGGTTAAAGCAGAAGAAACAGTATTAAAAATTGCAGCTCTTAATGGAGGACGTGGTGTAGAACATTGGAATAAGTTAATAGAAAACTTCGAAAGTACACATGAAGGAGTTAAAATTGAATTAACTGCTGAATCTAATTTAGAAGAAGTAATAAGACCACAAATTCAAGGTGGTAATATTCCAGATTTAATATATTTAGCAACTGGTAGACCAGAAGCGCTAACAGAAACATTTATAAATGAACAAGCTTTACATGACTTAAGCAATGTTATGGAAATGACTGTTCCAGGTGAAAGTGTAAAAGTAAAAGATAAAATATTAGATGGATTCTTAGATACATCATCTACAGCTCCATATGGAGATGGTAAGACATATTTAGCTCCATTATTCTATAGTCCAACAGGATTATTCTATAATAAAGGATTATTTGAAGAGAAGGGATATGATGTTCCAAAAACTTGGGATGAATTCTTTGCTCTAGGTGATAAAGCTAAAGCTGATGGAATATCTTTATTTGCATATCCAACAGCAGGATATTTTGATTCTGCTATGCCAGCAATGTTAGCAGCAGCAGGCGGAATTGATTGTTTTAATAAAGCTATGAATTTTGAAGAAGGATTCTGGACTTCAGATGAAGCTACTAAAGTTTTAGAAACATTCGCTAAGCTTAAAGATTACACAGAACCATCAGTTGTAGCAAATGCTAATGGAGATAACTATAAAAAGAATCAACAATTAGTTTTAGATAACAAAGCTCTATTTATAAATAATGGAGATTGGTTACCAGGTGAAATGGCAGATGCACCAAGAGCAGATGGGTTTGAATGGGGATTCACAGCATATCCAGCATATGAAGATGGTGGAGATATGTATTCTTATAACTTCTTTGAACAAATGTATATTCCTGCAGAAGCTTCTAATATAGAATTAGCAGAAGAATTTATGGCTTACCTTTATAGTGATGAAGCTGTAGAAATAATTGCTGAATTAGGAAAATCAGTTGTTCCTGTAGAAGGTTCTATAGAAATTGCTAGTAAATATTTAGACGAATTACAAGTTGAAATTTTAAGCGTTTATGAAAATGGTGCAAAACCAGTTATGGGTGGATTTGCAGCTACAGAGCCAGTTGAAGGATTAGTATGGAATGATTCATATGTATTAATAATTGACTCAATCATGAATGGAACTAAAACTGTTGAAGATTGGCAAAATGCATTAACAAGTGCATCTGATCAATTAAGAGCAGCTATAATTAAATAGTACAATAGAGAGGTGTTTTTATTAAAACGCCTCTTTTTTTTATTTTAATGTGTATTTTTATGGTTATAAGTATTAATAATATATTTAAATGAAAATTTAAGTATTTTTTAGAAAGAAGAATGAGATATGAAAGC
Source organism: Clostridium sp. K13 (assembly GCF_019734195.1). Classification (GTDB taxonomy): domain Bacteria; phylum Bacillota; class Clostridia; order Clostridiales; family Clostridiaceae; genus Clostridium. Next base: position 18,505 of record NZ_JAASHM010000051.1, read on the forward strand.
TGTGCATAATATTCTAAAAGTCTGTTTATTAATGTTAATTGTAATATTTAATGTTAGTGTAAATACATATGGGGAGGAAAATAAGGTAAAGTTGATAGGGCATAGAGGTGCTAGTGCATTAGAGCCTGAAAATACTATACCTTCTTTTAATAAAGCTGCTAATGTAGGGGCTTGGGGAATTGAAGCAGACATATACGTATTAAGAGATGGTAATATTGCTGTATTTCATGATGCTGATGTTGAAAGAATGACAAATGGTATAGGTGAAATTAAAGATATGAATTTGATAGAAGTAAAATCACTTAAAATAGATAATGGTAATAATATTAAAAGTTATACTAATTTAAAAATACCAACTTTAGATGAATATTTAAATTGCTGTGTTGTTAATAAGTTAGTACCAGTAATTGAATTTAAAGAAGTTACTGTTGAAAGTGTTAAAGGTATTATTGATAAAATAAAACAGTATAATCTTGAAGATAATACTATAATAATATCAACTTCATATGAATGGATAAAATATATTAGAGAATATAGTGATAAAATTCATTTTCAATATTTAAGTGATATAACTATAGAAAATATTAATTTATTAAAGCAATATGGTAACTATGGAATAGATATTAAATTAGATAATATAACTAAAGCTAAAGTAGATTTAGCACATTTAAATGGTGCAAAGGTAAATGTATGGACTGTGAATAGTACAAGGGATATAAAGAATTTAATTGATATGGGAGTAGATATGATTACTAGTGACTTAGGATTTAAATAAAAAAATATATTTTATATGTATAAGAAAATAAATTCTTGTCAAGAATTAAAATAGTTAATTCTTGGAGGTGTAGAATATGAATAAAGTTACTTTAGTAGGTAATGTAGTGAATGATTTAGAATTAAAGAATTATAAAAACAGTGAAAAAGAAGGAAAGTATGTTAAATTCACCTTAGCAGTAAATGAATATAACGTTAAGAAAAATGAAAGAATAGCAACTTTTATTGAAGTAGTAGCATTTGATAGTAAAGCAGTTGTATTAGCCAATAATGTTGGTAAAGGAACTAAGCTAGCTGTTGAAGGAAAAATTAGAACTGGAAGTTATTTAAATGGCAATGGAGAAAAGAAATATAATGTAGATATTGCCTTAACCAATTTTACATTTATAGATAGTAAGAAAAAGATTGTTGATGAAGAATTAGCATTTTAAAAGACATATATATTTGAAAGTAAATTTATTTTCATTATTAGATATAACTCATTTATACTATTGAAATAGTATAAATGAGTTATTTTTCTTATAATCAATTTTAATATAAAAAGAAACCATTAATAAATAAAGATTTGAAAAATGGCTTAAAGGTTACTTATGCTTTAATAGCTATTATATTTAGTATTAATTTTGTTAATCCAATTTTAGCAAAAGAGATATCGTTATTGTTTATTTTTAGAAGCAAAAGGTGAAGTGGGTATAGCATCTAAATAGGGGGAATGGCTATAATCACATTAAAAAATGATGCTTACTATGGGTTATACTTCAATGAAGTTAAAACCAACTTACTTTGGATATATTACTTAAATAAATAAGGTTTATGAAGAAATTATAAATCACAAAGGAATTAATTTAGCTATAAAAAATAAGGATTTTAGATAAATAATAAAAATAGACTACCTTACTAAGTTTAGTAAGATAGTCTATTAAATGGTGTACCTAAAGGGATTCGAACCCCCGACGCCTGGATTCGAAGTCCAGCACTCTATCCAACTGAGCTATAGGTACAAAACGCATATAAACTATTATAATATTAAAAAAAAGAAATTACTAGGCAGTGTTATAGTACTTTTCTATGCTTAATTTAATATTTTAGAATTTCTAACACTCATTTATTGAAATAATTATAGGAAATATAAGACAAAGAATTAATTTATATAATGATCATATATAAACATTAAAATTGTTTATTGATATTAATATATATAGACAATATATAACCTATAATAATAAAAAATTACATAAAAACTTAAAAAATAGGCAAAGAACACCATACTCTTTACCAAGCGTATCAATAATAGAAAAAAAGAGAAAAATATCGTAAAATAGAAGAAAATAATGAATAATTTTGATTAATGATAATTATAATATATTTAAAGAGTAAATGCTGTGATAAAATAGTCATTGTCCTTGAGGGAAACAGTTAATAACTGAAACAAGTTAAAACAACTTGAAAAAAGTTTTGAAAAAATGTTGACACGAAAGAGACAAAGTGATAAGATAAGGAAGTCGCTTCGGTGCGACACAATAAATGATCTTTGAAAATTGAACAGAATATAGTTAAAGTAAACCAGCAATTCTTTTGAGAGTCTTAAAACAAGACTCAAAGTAA
>NZ_JAASHM010000052.1 GCF_019734195.1 Clostridium sp. K13
CAATTATTTTTTTGAAAATATAGAAAAAGAGCTATCGCTAGCGGATTTTTTTACCCGCTATTGCGACAGCTCCTTATATTTTAGATTATTCATAAACTCTTTTGTTTCCATAAAAATAATTGCCCCTTTATTTTATTAATGATTATTAATACTTGGATAATAATTCTTTCTCTTTTTTATTAATCTGCACAAATATTTTAATATATTTTTTTACCACATCTTTTAAAATTAATATGATAAAATATATAAATATACTTAAAATTTTTATAAGGAATGATTTTTATGATTATTTACATACCAAAAAATGTACAATTTATTATAGATACCTTTTATAAAAATAATTACGAAGCTTTTATGGTTGGAGGATGTGTTAGAGATTGCTTGTTAGGATTAACACCTAAAGACTATGATATTACCACTTCAGCTCTTCCTAACATAACAGAATCATTATTTAAAAAAACAGTTCCAACTGGAATACAGCATGGAACTATTACAGTTATTTTAAATAATGAAAATCTAGAGGTTACTACATATAGAACTGAAGGGAATTATATTGATAATCGTCACCCTGAATCCGTTGAATTTGTATCAAATATAAAAGAAGATTTATCAAGACGTGATTTCACAGTTAATGCTCTTGCTTACAATAATAAAGTTGGCTTATTAGATTATTTTAATGGAATAGAAGATATAAATAATAAAATAATTAAAGCTGTTGGTAATCCTAATAAGCGCTTTCAAGAAGATGCTTTAAGAATGCTAAGAGCTATAAGATTTAGTTGCCAATTAGGATTTGAAATTGAAGAAGAAACATATTCAGCTATAAAGACAAATTATAAATTAATAAAAAATATTAGTCTTGAAAGAGTTAGAGATGAACTATGTAAAATTTTAATTTCTAATAATCCTTGCCAGGGGTTAAATATGCTTAAAGATACTGGAATATTACAAATAATCATTCCAGAAATTAATTCTCTAGTTGGCTATACACCTCGTTGCAATAATCATAATAGAGATGTTTTTAATCATACGTTAGATGTAATAAGCAATACTTCAAGTAATGATTTAATTCTAAGATTATCTGCATTATTCCATGATGTTGGTAAGCTTAATACACTTAAAGAATTACCTAATGGTCATTGTTACTTTCCTGGTCATGCCCAAGAAGGTGCAGTAATATGTAAACCAATATTATCAAGATTAAAATTTGATAATAATACTATAGATAAGGTTTCTAAAATTATTTATGACCATTTAGTTTTAGATGTAAATTATATGCCTACAGATGGTGAAATTAAAAGATTATTAAGACGTGTTGGTCCTGAAAATATATTTACTCTTTTTGAACTTCAAAAAGCAGATATAAATTCATTATGGGATCCAGTTCCGTTCTTAAAAAAGGTAGATTATATTTCTAATAGAGTAAAGTTAATTCTTGAAAATAATGATCCTCTTTATATTAAAGATTTAGCTATTACCGGTTCTGATTTAATGATAAATTTAAATATTAAACCAGGAAAAATTATTGGAGAAATATTAACTTTTTTATTAGAAAGTGTTTTAGATGATACTAGTTTAAATAATAAAGAAAGCCTTTTAGAAATTGCTAAAAACTTTCTTTAACTATAAGAAAAGCGTTGTACTTATTTCTAAGTTCAACGCTTTTTTATTTATAATAAAACTTCTTTATCTATTCCAAATAAGTAAAGATAACTTTCCTTAACTTTTTTTTCAGTTATTTTCTCTAAAGCATCTTTATAATACTTAAGCTGTGATCTATATCTATCTATTATTTCTTCTTCGTTCCCCTCTTCTACATAATCAGTCTTATAGTCTAAAAGAACTATTCCATCCTCTTCTTCAAAGAAACAATCTATTATACCTTGAAGTCTTATTTTTTCATCAATATAAACTTTCTTATTTAATTCTGGTTTATATTCAACACTACTTAATTCAGTAAAGAAAGGTAATTCTCTACTTACTAATCTTCCTTCTTTATAAGCCTTTATTAATCTTTTTCCTAAATTACTATTAAAGAAATTATAAATTTTCTTATACCAAACTGTTGAGGCTTCCTTTTCAGTTAATGAATTATCTAATACCATTTCTTCTATTTGAGCTTTAATCTCACCAATAGTATTCACCCTATCATAATTTAATCTCTGCATAACATAGTGAATTACAGTACCTCTTTCTGCTGCCGATAATCCCTTTTCCTCTTTTAAAAATTTAGGCTTTAAAACTTCCTTTTCTTTAAATACTTCAACGGTATCATGTACTTCATCACCATAAGTAAATTCTTTTTTCTTTAAATCAGAAACAGAAATATTACTTGGTAACATTGCACCTTCTATAAACTTATATTTATAATCAAGTCTTCTTTGAATTTCTTTATCCACAACTATATTTTTAGAAGTTATAAACAAGCTCTCATCTTCAATTTTATCCACAGGCTCTAAATTTTTATCCACTGTTAATAAGTCTTTTGTCCAGAATTTAATATTCCATGTGGAAAAGTCACTTGTTATTAAGTCTCTAGTGGCACCCGTTACCCCTCTAAGTTTTTCTCCACAGGTATGCTTACACATTGCCATAGCAATCCAATCTAAATATGATTTTCCTTTTAAAACTTCAGAAGGTAAAACTATATTTTCATCTAAGGATGCTGATGATATCCATCCACTAATTGCCTTTTCTAAATTGCTAGTAGCTCCAGTTATTATTAACTTTTCCTTTGCTCTAGTAAATGCAACATAAAGTATTCTCATTTCCTCAGAAAGAGTTTCTAATCTTATTCTTTTCTTTATAGCTTCCTTTGCTAATGTAGAATATGAATTTCTAGTTTCTAAATTAACAAAATTAGGTCCAAACCCTAGCTCCTCATGATATAAAATAGAATTTGATAAATCCATTAAATTAAATTGTTTTCCCATTCCACTAGTAAATACTACAGGGAACTCAAGACCTTTACTTTTATGAATACTCATAATTCTTACTACATCTTCATTCTCACCAAGAACCTTAGCACTTCCCATATCTCCAGAAGACTTTCTAAGCTTATTAATAAAGTTTATAAAATTAAATAAACCTTTAAAGCTTGTGCTTTCATATTGCTTTGCTCTTTGGAAAAGAATCTTTAAATTTGCCTGCCTTAACTTACCATTAGGCATTGCTCCAACATATCCATAGAAAGCAGTATCCATATATAAATACCAAATAAATTCATCTATAGGAGTATAAATTGCTCTTTCTCTCCACTTTGATAAATCATCCATAAACTTATTACATTTAAAACTTAATTCTTCGTTTACTTTATGAATACCTTCTGATACTTCCTTTATTACTTCATAAAAATATAAGTCCTTATTTAATAATCTTAAATCACTTAATTCCTCTGCTGTAAACCCTACTATAGGTGACCTTAATGTTGCTATCATAGGAACATCCTGCAGAGGATTATCTATTATCTTTAAAAGAGACATAATAGTTCTTATTTCAATAGATTCAAAATATCCGCTACCAGTATCGGCATATACAGGAATACCTTCAGAACCTAATTCATCTAAAAATATTTCTGACCAATTCTTTGTTGCTCTTAAAAGAATTACTATATCTTTATACTTAACATCTCTATATTCTTTAGTATCTTTATCAAATACTTTAAACTTTTTACCATCTTTATCTTCAAATAATTCCTTTATTCTTTTAGCAACTATTTTAGCTTCAAGAGTTATTCCATCAATGTCTTCTTCCTCTTCTTTAGAACCTTCTTCATTATCATCGTCAGAATAATCTTCATCCTTATCTTTTATTATTCCTGATTTATCTAATATATGAAGTTCTATTTCTCCACCAACTATTGACTCTTCATCATTAGCACTTTCAAAACTAGCTCCTAAATTTAAGGCTTCTTCATCAGTATATTCCAGTTCTCCTACAGTTTTAGACATAACCATTTTAAATATATAGTTAACCCCTTCTATAACTTCTTGCCTACTTCTAAAATTCTTATATAATTGAATTTTTCTATCATTAGTACCTTCCTCTAAAGAGTATCTATTATACTTATCTAGAAATAACTCTGGCTTTGCCTGCCTAAATCTATATATACTTTGCTTAACATCTCCAACCATGAATACATTAGCTTCTTCAAATCTTCTTCTTGAAACTAAGTCTATTATAGTTTCTTGAACGTTATTAGAATCTTGATATTCATCAACTAAAACTTCATCAAAGAATTCCATGAAGTGTTCTGCAACCTTAGAAGGAACTATATTATTATTTTCATCTCTATCTATTAATATTTTTAAGCAAAGATGCTCTAAGTCATTAAAATCTAATATATTCTTTTCTCTTTTCTTTTCATTAAATCTCTTAGAAAATTCAAGTGTTACAGATGCTAAAGTCTTCATAAAAGGATATACTCCTATTATTCCATCTAATGCTTCTTGAGGAGTAAATTCAAATGTACTTTCTATTAAAGCTTTAATCTTTTTCTTTACAGAATCTCTTATACTTTTAACTGAATTTTGGGCATTTTCATCTGAAACTTGATTTTTCTTTACTGTCTTTAACTTAATAAAAGTAATAGAATTTAATGCAGTATATATACTATTTAAATTTTCATCTAAACTTACATATGCTCTTTCTAAATAATCATAATCACTATTAAAAGCATCTAAATAAGGAGCTAATCCATCAGTATCATTAATAATATTAATAGCCTTTTTATACATATTTAAAAAACCTACTAATTCCACTCTTAAGCTATCTTTTAACACCTTAACCCACGGACTTTTATCAAGATCTTCAATTGTATCTATATTAAAATCTTCAGCTTTTTCTATTAACCATTGCTCTGGCCAAGGTCCACTCATAGAAAACCTATATAATGAAAGTATCATTTCCTTTAGTTTTTCATCATCTTTAGAACCACTATATGCTTCAATTAACTCTTTAAACTCTTCATTATCTTCTTCATAATATTCTTCAAAAAGCTCTTCAATTATTTCATTTTTCATTAAAGTTGCTTCAGTTTCATCACCTATTCTAAAGCTAGGATCTAAATCTATAGTATAAAAATAATTTTTAATTACATCTAAACAAAAGGAATGCATAGTAGTAATATTAGCTCTACTTAATAAAGTAAGCTGTCTTTGAAGGTTTTTAGAGTTAGGATTATTTTCTAATGCTTTAGATATAGCAGCTGCTATTCTTTCTCTCATTTCTGCCGCTGCAGCACTAGTAAATGTTACAACTAAAAGCCTATCTATATCTACTGGATTTTCTTCATTAGTTATTATTCTTATAATTCTCTCTACTAAAACTGCTGTTTTTCCTGAACCTGCAGCTGCTGCTACAAGTAAGTTACATCTTCTAGTTTCTATAGCTTGAAGTTGTTCTTTAGTCCATTTAGTACCTGACATAATTACTCTCCCTCCTCTTCCTTTACTTTATTAATCATAGAGTTCCATAAATCATCTTTTTTCTTTTTTAATATAATCTTATATTTATTATCTCTAATAGAAGTATCAAACTGACATATTGCCGAATAATCACAATAATCGCAATAAGTTACTTTAGATGATTTACAAGGCTCTATTTTTACTTCTCCACTAAGCATTTCCTCACAAATTTCAATCATCTTATCATTAACATATTTTCTTAAAAGTTCAAATTGTTCTTCTGTTACTACAGAACTAGTGCTTGTAAAATCTCCATCCTTTTTAAATGCTGCTGGTATTACAAGTGAATATGTCTCCATATCTTTATCCATTGCTTTAACAAGCTCAACATTTTTTAATAACAATCCATCCATCTTAAGCTTTTTTAATACTTCAACTTGAATTTCCTCTTCTGTTAAAGCTTTTTTAGACTTAATTATTGGATTATCAATTTTAAAGTATAATATTCCACCAGGCATACATTGAGTCTTTAAGATTTGCTTAGAGTTTTTAAGTATTGCATCTAAATAAACTAATAACTGTATTTGAAGACCATAATATAATTCATTTAAATCAAAATTCTTAGAGCCTGACTTATAGTCAACAATTCTTATATATGTCTCTCCATTTAAATCAACCTTATCAATTCTATCTACTCTACCTTTTAAATATACTGTTTCCTTTGAAGGTAACTCTAATTTAATAGGATCTGAATCTTTAAAATCTCCAAAGTCAAATTCACTTTTAAATATATCAAACTCACCTTTTCTCATTTGCTCTGATATTACAGTTACTGATTTAGTTATAGTCTTTTTAAATCTTTCAGAAAAATATTGATATTTCTTATTACTATTTAATATTGAGTTAGTTTCATTTTTTAACTTATTATTAACTAGCTCATTTACTATTTCACTACATCTCTCCTTAGTTAAATCACCCCATAATATATGATCTTTTCTTATTTTATTAGTAAACTGATCTAATATATCATGCATAAATGAACCTAGGTCTGGAGCTGTAAATTCATACACTTTTCTATCCTTAGCCTTTAATCCATATTGAACATAATAACTAAATGGACATTGTGCATATTTTTCTATTCTCGAAACACTAAATATTAGTCTTCCATTGTCATTACTGTAAAGTCTCTTTATTTTTTCTCTTGGTATCTTTTCAACTAAATTAGTATAGTTTAATCCGTTAAATATAATTTTAGTTCTATCTTTAAACTCTTCATTTTCCTCAAACCATTTAAATGTTTCTACCCAGTAAGGCTCAATTTCCTCTTTTTCATATTCTCTTCTTAAAGCCTCAATAAGTTCATTGAAGGTTGGAGTTGGTGCAGTTATATTATGATACTTATCATTAAATAAGTTATTATTAAATATTTCACTTTCTTCCTTCAATCTAGGTAAAATCTTTTTTAATCTAGGTATTATTATTGAAGGTCTTAATGATTTTCCTTCAAAGTCTGCCATTGGATAAGTAATCATTAAATAATTTGAAGGTATTGTTAATGCTGTATAAACCATAAATTGCTCTTCAAAAACTCTACTTCTTGTATCACTTGCAAGTTCAATTCCCATAGACTTAAGCTCAATTCTATCCTCATCAGATAATATACCTTCATCTTTATTAGCAGAAGGTAATACTCCATCATTAGCTCCTACTATATAAAGGGCTTTAACATCTCTACCTTTTACCCTTGCAATATCACCTATATTTACTTGATCTAATGCCATAGGTATTACGCCTATTTCCTTTTCTTCAAAACCAGATACTAATATCTTAGAAAATGTTTTTAAATCAACTTCCTTATCACCTAAAACTTCAACTGCTTGATCTAGCATATCCATAACTATAGATGGCACTTGAGTATATTCTTTAACTTTATCTTGCATTCCTTTTTCATTAAAATCCTCAAGCCATTTATCCATAGTTTCAAAAGCATTTATTTCTAATAAAAATTCATATAACGCAGTACAATATTTTCTTACTGTAACATCGCCTTTTATCTTATTATATAAATTAATTATCGGCCTTCTTATTTCTTCCATATACTCAAAGACTTCAATTTCTTCTTGTGTTAATTCCTCACCTTGAGAAACTAGTAAATCTCTAGTCCATTTATATCCCTTAATCCCATAAGCCAATATATAATTTTCTAGCTTATCAATAAAGGCTGATTCTAATGTTATAAGCCCACTCTTTACATACTTAAATACACTTTCATAGGACCAATTAGTAATTAATATTTCTAATACAGATATTATTAACACTACTAAAGGATTGCTTAATACTTCTCTTTTTTTGTCTAAAAAATAAGGAATATTATACTCATTAAATATTACCGAAGTTATTTTATCGTAACTATCAATTTCTCTACAAACAACAGCAATATCCTTATATCTATATCCTTTATCTCTAACTAGTCTTAATATATCCTGAGCAACCCATTCTATTTCTGAATAATTATTATTAGCCTTATACAGTCTTATATCATTACATCTATCTTTATATATTTTAAAAGGAAAGTTAAAGAAATATTTTTCTATATGCCCTAACTCCTTACTATCTTTAAATCTATAAATATATTTCTTATTTAAATTAACAGGCTCTTTATAGGAAATATTATTTTCTTGCATCATTTTTAGAATTCTATTTTCTGTATTTTTTATTACATCAAATATATCCGTTTCACCTTCAGTAAATCCTATCTCACCATCGCTACATAAAGTTATATTTACATTCTTACATTGCTTAGCTAATACTTTTAAAACCTCTAATTGTTGTGGTGTAAAAGTCGTAAATTCATCTATCCAGATTTCTGCATCATTATATAGTTCACAACTTTTTAGCTTTTGAGCTAAAATAGATAATATATCATCTGAATCTATATAACCTTTATGCAAATTCTCATTAAAAGTTTCATATATAGAAGTTAAATCATTAATCTTTTCTCTTAAATCTTTATTATCTATTTGTAATTCTTTTTCCTTTAACATTTCCTCGGAAATATTGTACTTTTTAAACTCTGTAATTGATTTTGATACTATTCCAACAAATCCTTGTTGCTTACTTATTCTATTAAAATACTGAAGCTCTTCTCCTTTATCCTTTAATAGTTTATATATAAGCATATTTTTTCCTGAGTCCTCTATTACATTAATAGCTCTTCCACCACATTTATCAAAAACTCTTGTAGCCATTCTCTTAAAGCTTAAAACTTCAGCTCTAAGTAACGCTTTTTCTCCTACATGCTCTAGTAGCTTTTTTTCAGTTTGAAATGTATATTGATCTGGTACCAACATTATTAACTTATTATTCTTATCATTATCTATTTTTTTCTTTATTTGATTTAAACAATAATAGCTTTTTCCTGCACCAGCTCTTCCAAAAATAAATCTAATTCCCATACACAACTCCTTACGCTTTAAATTCCTCTTTTAATAACCCCATAACAATAGTATCTAAATACTTACCCTTATAATAATATTTTTTTCTTCTTATTCCTTCTTCAATAAATCCACACTTTTTATAACATAAAACAGCTGCTTCATTTTCTCTAACTACTTCTAGTTCAATCTTATGAACCCTTCTCTTAAAAAATAAATATTTTAAAATAGCATTTATTGCATCTGATCCATATCCTTTTCTCCAATATCTTTTACCTATTGTTATACTAATGTTATAAACACTTCTCGTGTACATATCCTCTGAGTAAATTATTACTCCAACAATATAACCTTGCTTATTAATTATTACATAATTTCTTTTTGAAGGTATATTTAGATATTTTAAATGTTCAACTATATACTTCTTTGATAATCTTTCATATTGATTTCCATTATATTTTAATACTTCACTATCTGAACATAAATTATAAGTTTCATCAATGTCTTCCTTTAATATTTCTCTTAAATATATTTTATCTCCATAAATCACATTAATTCCCCTCCATAATTAATAATACTATTGTTCTTTAAATTTTTCTAATTATTAATATTCATAAATTATGTAATAAAAAAACTACAATATATAAAGATGATCTCTTCATATATTGTAGTTTATATAATATATATTATCTTTCAGTGATAGCTAAAGCTGCAGCACCTAGTACTCCCGCTTTACCACCTAATAAAGCTTTTTCAACTGTACAGTTTTCAACAAATGTAGGCATACATCTTTCTTCAACAACTTTTCTTATAGTATCAATAACTATGTCTCCACCATTAACTACTCCGCCACCAATAACAACTTTTTCTGGATCAAAGTTTGTTATTGTATTAGCTACAGCTATTCCAAGATAAGTTAAAGAATTCTTTAATATGTTTTTAGCAACTCTATCTCCATTTGAAGCTTCTTTAAATACTTCTTTAGCTGTAACATTATCATAATTCTTTAGTGAAGTTGTAACGTTACTTAATACAGCTTCTTTAGCTCTTTTACCAATAGCAGTTCCTGAACCTAAAGCTTCTGCACATCCTATATTTCCACATCCACATCTTGGCCCTTCTGTTGATACAGTAATATGTCCAACTTCTAATGCATTTCCTGTTGATCCTCTAAATAATTTTCCATTTAATACGGCTCCTCCACCGATACCAGTACTTGCTGTAATAAATACCATATTTTCAGTACCTTTTCCTGCACCAAACATAAACTCTCCTAATGTTGCTACGTTAGCGTCATTATCTAGATAAGTTGGTAAATCATATGCTTCTTTTATAGCTTTAACTATTTCAAAGTTTTTAAATGGTAAATTAGCAGTTTCTAAAATTACACCATTTTTAACGTCTAATGGTCCAGGAGAACCGATACCAATAGATTTTATTAAGTTTTTATCTGTTCCATCTATAACATAATTAATTGTATCTACTATTCTTCCCATAACAGCTTGGTCACCTTCATGTGCCAATGTTTCAACTGTTTTTTCCTTTATAATATTTCCTTCTAAATCTACTAAAGCTGTGTAAATTTTAGTTCCACCTAAATCAACACCTATAACATACTTATTTTCCATTTATTACCCTCCCTATATAACTTATACTATTTTAACTATATAAAAGTATACCATTTAAGATTTACGTTTACAATTATTAATTATGGAAAATTGGGAATTAATTCAGTTATTTATAAATTAATACAGTCATTTTGTCATTGTATGTATAAAAAGTACCATAAACGCCAAAAAAGCATCTAATAAATATTAGATGCTTTTGGCGGAGAACAAGGGATTCGAACCCTCGCACCAGTATTATCCAGCCTACTCCCTTAGCAGGGGAGCCTCTTTAGCCACTTGAGTAATTCTCCATTTTTGGCGGAGAGACAGGGATTCGAACCCTGGGTACGCTCACACGCACGCCGGTTTTCAAGACCGGTGCCTTAAACCAACTCGACCATCTCTCCAAGACAAGATTAATTATAACAACAGTTATAATTTATGTCAACACATTTTAAAAACTTTTTTTATATTTTTTTATTTACTTAATAATCCTTAGTAATAACCTCTAATTTACCACTTTCAGAATCCATTATTAATCCATGTACCTTAATGTCTCTAGGAATTAAAGGATGTTTTTTTATAAGCTCTACACTTTCTTTTACAGACTCTTCTACAGAATCAAATCCATGTAGCCATTTTTTAATATCAATTCCAGAGTTATTTAATGTTTCTATGGTTTCTTTTGTAACTCCTCTATTAATTATCTTATTAATTGTTTCTTTACCATTAATATTACTCATTCCACAATTTTTATGTCCAATTACTAATACTTCATCTGTATCGAATTCATAAATAGCAACTATAATGCTTCTTATAATACTTCCAAATGGATGTATTATCGTAGCCCCTGCATTTTTTACTATTTTAGCATCACCATTTCTCAAATTTAGTGCTTTTGGTAATAGTTCTGTTAATCTTGTATCCATACAAGATAATATTACTAACTTCTTATCTGGATATTTGCTAGACTTATATTTTTCATATTCTCTATTTTCTACAAAGTCCTTATTAAATTCTAATATTTCATCTAATTTATTCATATATACCCCAACCTATTATAAAAGATTTTATAAATTTATTTTACCATAATTTATAATTATATATTCAAAAAAAAAGCTCCTAGCAAACGCTAGAAGCTTTTGGCGGAGAGACAGGGATTCGAACCCTGGGTACGCTCACACGCACGCCGGTTTTCAAGACCGGTGCCTTAAACCAACTCGACCATCTCTCCTCGGAACAATTGTTATTATATCAACCTATAAATATTATGTCAACACTTTTTATAAAAAAAATTATAAATTTATTTTATGTCCACTTGCTCCAGCTTTATAGCTCTTTAAAAACAACTCAAATCCCTTATTTATCTCTTCACTTAATATATCTTCATCATTTATTTTAAGCAATTCCATAGCAGCTTCTATTGTACATAAATTTCCTTCTTCTTGACCTCTTCTTAACGTAAACTTAGATACTCTATTTGTTTCTAATGATAATATAGGTAAGTTTTTTAGATAATCACTTTTTCTTATTATTTTCCAAGCTTCTCTCCAGGTACCATCAACAATAATAAATACCGGTGTATTATTATCTTTATTGTATTTAGCTTTTCTTATCTCCATCTCTTTATTCATTATTGGAAATACTAAATAAACATTATAAATATCATTATTTATATAAGATAAAATACTACTTGGAATTTCACCCCTTTTCCAAATAATTATTTCCGTAGATTTAGTATTAATTTGTTTTAATAAATTAGCTGTATTTGTATTTCTATATACTTCTTTTTCACTAGATAAAATTACAAACTTAGCTTTTGTTTCAACCTCTTTTATACTCTTGCATATACAAGTTATAATTGGTAATCCACACTTACTGCAATTTTCACATATTCTTGTTATTTGCTTCTTATTCTTCATCCTAACCTCTTAACTATATATTATAACTAACATAATACTATATTTAGCTATTAATGAAAAATGATGAATTTAGTATTATATTATACTAAATTCATCATTCTCATAAATTTTTATATTTCTCTAACAACTTTATTTATTATTATTCAGAAAGTTGTCCATGTTTTTCATAATTAGTAATTCTACTAACTTTATTTTCTTCATCTACAAAAACAACCTTTGGTTTATGCTCTTTTATCTCTTCTGTATCTAAATCGCAATAAGCCATTAATATAATTTTATCTCCAACTTGTACACATCTTGCAGCTGCCCCATTTAAACAAATCATTCCTGATCCTCTTTCACCTGCAATTGTATATGTTTCAAATCTTGCTCCATTATCTATATCTACAATATGAACTTTTTCATACTCATATATTCCCGCTGCATCTAATAAGTCTTCATCAACAGTTATACTTCCAACATAATTTAATTCAGCTTGTACAACTGTTGCTCTGTGTATCTTACCTTTTAACATATTTACTTTCATTGTTACTTCTCTCCCTACTATAACTCATATGTGAAATTATCTATTAATCTTGTTTTTCCAATAAACACCGCTATTGCTACTAATACTGATTTCTCTATAGTGTCTACACCTTCCATAGAAAAACTATCTACTACCTCAATATAATCAATTCTAGCTAATTTCTCTGATTCAATTATCTCTTTAATAGTACTTATAATATTAGATGAAGTTCTTTCCCCATCTTTAATCTTTTCTCTAGCAATATTTAATGCTTTGCTTAAAATTGTTGCTGCACTTCTTTCCTCAATAGATAAATAAGTATTTCTAGAGCTCTTAGCAAGTCCATCTTTTTCTCTTACTATAGGGCAACCTATAACTTCTACATCTATATTTAAATCTCTTACCATTCTTTTTATTATAGCTAATTGTTGAGCATCCTTTTCTCCAAAGTAAGCTCTATCTGGTGATACTATATTAAATAACTTGGTTACTACAGTACAAACACCCCTAAAGTGAGTTGGTCTACTCTTACCACATAATCCACTTGTTAATCCATTCATATCAACAAAGGTAGAAAAATCCTCAAAGTACATTTCTTCACTTTTAGGATGGAATATAATATCTGCTCCAGCCCCTTCACATACCTTACTATCTCTTTCTAAGTCTCTTGGATAAGTAGATAAATCTTCTTTAGGTCCAAATTGAATAGGATTAACAAATATACTTACAACAACCTTATCATTTTCTTCTGAAGCTCTTTTTATTAAGCTTTCATGCCCTTCATGTAAATACCCCATAGTCGGAACAAATCCAACCTTTAATCCTTGAGATTTCCACCCTTTTACTCTATCTCTTAATTCATTTATTTTATCTAAAACTATCATATCCTTACCCTCTAATATAATTTTTCAATTACTTCATCATTTATTTTAAAAGAATGTTCCTCTGCAGGGAAAACTCCATCCTTAACTTCTTCTATATATTTCTTAAATGCTATATTCATTTTTTCACCTAAATTTTCATACTTTTTAACAAACTTAGGAGTAAAATCACTATACATACCTAACATATCTTGATATACAAGTATTTGTCCATCACAATCTGAACCTGCTCCAATTCCTATAGTAGGAATTGTTAATTTCTCACTTATAATTTTAGCAAGTTTAGCTGGAACACATTCTAATACGACAGCAAATGCTCCTGCTTTTTCTACTGCAATAGCTTCCTCTATAAGTCTCTTTGCAGCCTCTTCATCTTTACCTTGAACTTTAAATCCACCAAAAGCATTAACTGATTGAGGTGTTAAACCAATATGTGCCATAACAGGTATAGAAGCTTTTACTATAGCCTCTATCTTATCGCATACTTCAAGTCCACCCTCTAATTTAACTACATGCGCTCTACCTTCTTTAATTAACCTTCCTGCATTAACAACTGCATCATATACTGATGTTTGATATGACATAAAAGGCATGTCCGCTACAACTAATGTATTTTTTACTCCTCTTGATACTGCTTTAGTATGGTGAATCATATCTTCCATAGTAACTGATAAAGTATCTTCATACCCTAAACAAACCATTCCTAATGAATCTCCAACTAATATTCCATTTATTCCAGCTTCATCAATTATTTTTGCTGTAGAATAATCATATGCTGTAAGCATAGTTAATTTTTCATTTTTTTCCTTTGCTTGTTTAAATGTAACTGCTGTGTTTTTCATAACTATTCTCCTAAATATTCTTCTAAATTTTTATAATCTCGCTCTAAATTTTTTACTTTTGCTATCTTTAAAATATTTTTTGATAGTAATCTATATAATTCTTTATCTTCTTCACGTAAAACATTTAAATGATTAATAACAGTAGTTAAATCTCCTCGTTCTATAGGACCAGTTAAACTATTAACCGTTCCTCTTTCCTTAATATTTTTTAAGTTAAACTCTATTAAAGGATACAAGGCTTCCATGGCTATTTCCTTTGTAAAACCACATTCCTCTAAATAGTTAACTCCATTATTAATTAATCCTAATACTAAATTACTAACTGTTACTGATGCAGCATGATATAAAGTCTTATTATCTTTACTAATAACAGCTACACCATTTCCTAATTTTGTGAATAGCATTTTAAAATATTTAATATGTTTTTCATGACCTTCAATTGTTATAAATGCTTGAGATAAATCTTTATATGAATTATATTTGTCCGAGATAGCGAACATTGGATGAATAGAATAACCATATGCACCATGATTATTTATATTTGAAAAGACTTCTGAAGAAATAGAGCCACTACAATGGCAAATTAATTTTTCTTTAATAGGTAACTCTTTTATTTCATTCCATACATCAATAATTTGATTATCTGGTGTTGTAATAAATATAGCATCACTATTTTTTATTAAATCTTCTAATTTATTATATTGTCTCGTATTTGTAAAAATTGCAGCTTCTTTAGATGAATGCTGTGATTTACTATAATACCCACTTACGTCTATATTGTTTTCGTTTAGATATTTTCCTAAGGAAAAGCCAACTTTTCCTGCTCCAATAAATCCAAATTTTATAATTATCACCTCCAAAAGAGTGTGATACTAACAAGTCCCATTCAAAAAATGATATGAGCTATTTCTTTTAATCTTCAAACTTCAAATATATATGGTGCGGTTTAATTAAAATACCACCCATAATAAATCTAACATACTTCAAAAATTTGTCAATATATCTTGTAATACTCTTTCTAATATTTCTATGAAAAAGTATAAAAAAATAAGATATAAGAAAATTAAAATTAATTTTCTTATATCTATAATTTATACTATCTTATAACATCCATTCCACCCATATATGGTCTTAAAGCTTCTGGTATATTAATTGATCCATCTTCATTTAAGTTGTTTTCTAAGAATGCAATTAACATTCTAGGAGGAGCAACAACTGTATTGTTTAATGTGTGGGCAAAGTATCTACCCTTTTCTCCATTTACTCTGATTTTTAATCTTCTAGCTTGAGCATCTCCTAAGTTAGAGCAGCTTCCTACTTCGAAGTATTTCTTTTGTCTTGGAGACCAAGCTTCAACGTCAATAGATTTAACTTTAAGATCTGCTAAATCTCCTGAACAACATTCTAAAGTTCTAACTGGTATATCTAAAGAACGGAATAATGCTACAGTATTTTTCCATAATTTTTCGAACCATTCTTTACTTTCTTCTGGCTTACAAACTACTATCATTTCTTGTTTTTCGAATTGATGTATTCTGTAAACTCCTCTCTCTTCTATTCCGTGAGCACCTTTTTCTTTTCTGAAGCAAGGTGAGTAACTAGTTAAAGTTTGTGGAAGATTTTCTTCTTTTAATATAGTATCGATGAACTTACCTATCATTGAGTGTTCACTAGTACCTATTAAGTATAAATCTTCACCTTCAATTTTATACATCATAGCTTCCATTTCAGCAAAACTCATAACACCAGTAACTACTTCGCTTCTAATCATGAAAGGTGGAATACAGTAAGTAAATCCTTTATCAATCATGAAATCTCTAGCATAAGAAAGTATTCCTGATTGTAATCTTGCAATGTTACCCATTAAGTAATAGAATCCATTACCAGCTACCTTTCTAGCTGCATCTAAATCTATTCCATTTAACTTTTCCATTATTTCTGTGTGATATGGAATTTCAAATTCAGGAACCACTGGTTCACCAAACTTTTCAACTTCTACATTTTCACTATCATCTTTTCCTATTGGAACACTTGGATCAATAATATTAGGGATAACTAACATTATATTTCTAATTTTTTCTTCTAATTCAGCTTCTTTAGTTTCTAATTCTGCAAGACGAGCTGCTTGTTCATTAACCTTATTTTTTAATTCTTCAGCTTCTTCTCTCTTTCCTTGCCCCATTAATGCACCAATTTGCTTAGAGATAGTTTTTCTGTTTGATCTTAATGAATCTGCTTCTTGCTGAGTAGCTCTACTTTCTACATCTAAAGCAATTACTTCATCAACTAAAGGAAGCTTTTGATCTTGGAACTTATTCTTAATATTTTGCTTAACTATTTCTGGATTTTCTCTTAAAAATTTTAAATCTAACATAATATCCTCCATGTGTATCTTATTATTATTTTTTTCTGATATAAAAAAAAGAGCTCTTTCTTCCCATATAAGGGACGAAGAACTCCGTGTTGCCACCCTAATTGATAATAATCTTATTTATTATTATCCACTCTTTATAAACTAACGGGTTTATCCGTACTGCTCATCACAGTCCCTCCAAGGTGGATTCATAAAATATTGCTATCAGTTTTCACCAACCACTGACTCTCTTAAAACAATTAATTTATTACTAGCCTTTTCAACGGTTTAATATAATATTTATGATATTAATATATTATAAGCTCCTACTTTTTGTCAATACATTTAAAATCCTAATTTAACAAATGTTTTTAATAAGATAAGAGCAATATTTAAAACAAATAATAAAGCTTTATTTAGTATTAATATCTCTAGTGCAAATTATATCTACTCCACTATTTAAAATGTTCTTACATATAATACTTCCCATTTTTATAGGAATACTTACATATAATCTACTAACAACTTTAGACATTTCTATCCATAATTCCTTATCAACTTCATCACTACTTTTAACAGGAACAACTTTAAACCTATCACTTCCTTTAACTCTAACTACAGAAGTGAAAATATCTTTTTTTCCCATACTTACTACTCCTATTATATATCTTTAAATTCCTTAATTCTACCTGATATTATATTTGAATTTTTTGAATCATCTACTATATCAGTAATTTTTCTATCTAGCTCTCTAGATAGTATTTGAATTATCTTTTCGTTACAATATGAGCCATGACAATTTCCAAATCCAGCTCCTGTTCTTCTCTTAACACCTTTAACTGTTCTTGCACCTAATGGCCTTCTAATAGAATCAACAATCTCACCCTCTGAAACATTGTTACACATACAAACTATCTTTCCATAACGTTTATCTAAGTTAATAACTTCATTAATCTCATTTCTATCCATTTCTCTAAATCGATAAAACTCTCTTCTTTTATCAATAAAATTCTTTTTTAATCTACAATTTAAATTACTACTAATAGTGTCACATAACATTTTTCCTATAGCCGGTGCTAATGTAACTTTTCCGTAATGTGTTCCTATAACACTAATATAACCCTTATCTATTTTTTCATCATCTACTACAATAGAATCCTTATCATAACTTTCCCTAAATAAATTATTTATATTACTTTTATTTAATCCCTTTAATAATTTAGATGCATAATGTAAATTGTCATCTAAACTAGTTTTTTCAATACTTTTTATTCCAATAAGAGACCCACCATTTAATACAGGAGTAGAAACAACAAAAGTATCTTTATCAAAAGTTTTAGTAACTATTCTTTCTAAATTATTTTCATAATTATCATCTAGTAAAATATAACTCATGTTTTTAAAAGAATTTATTCCATCGTTTGATTCTTTTTCTTCAACTACGCCCTTTTCATTTATATAAATTTCATTTGCAATTGTATTTATAACTACTTTACAAGAAAATTTATTTTTATTAGTTTCAACCCTAAATCCCTTAGTAACATTCTGAATAGTTAAAACTTCTTCTTCTAATCTAAAGTTAACACCATTATCAAAGGCTACTTCAGCATATGCAATTGCTAAATCATAAGGAGCTACTATTGCAACATTCTGAGAATATAATCCTTTTTTCACTTCAGCATTAATATTAGGCTCTATTTCATATACCTCATCTGGATCTATTAAATATACTCCATCAATTCCACGTCTTATTGCTCTTTCATACATCTCATTTAATTTAATTACTCCATTATCATCATTAACTACTCTTAATGATCCAATTCTCTTAAATGGTACATTGAATTTATCACATAAATCTTCTAATAATATATTTCCTATATACTCTAATCCAGCCATAACATTATTAGATGTTTCTGAACCATCATATACTATTGAAGTATTAACAAATGAAATATCATCTGCTATATCAAATTCTTTTTCAATTACAGCTATATTTAAATTATATTTAGATAATTCATAAGCAACAGCACATCCAATTATGCCTCCACCTAAAACTAAAACATCATAATCCATAATTCAATTCCCCTAATTTATAAAATAAAATTATTTTCTTTTAATTCCTCTTTTATTAACTCCATATTTTCAGTAGAGTCAGCAGAAATAGTATGCAGGTGTACTCCATTAGTTAAAGCAGATAATGGTTTTGCATTTATTTCTTTTAATGAGTTTTTAAATTTATTTAAATCATTAAGATTCTTTATCATTAATATACCTTTTATTTCACCATATAAAGGATGCTCTACTATTACATCTTCTATTATTCCACCATATTTAACTACTATTTCAAGCTCCTTAATAACGTCTTCGTGATTATGATTTACTGCAATAACCGATTTTACTCTACTACTATTATCATCATTAATCATATATCCATCTGGAGTCGCTATTATATTATTTCCCTGTGCTCTTAAAATAGCAATATCTTTAACTATTATTTGTCTTGTTACATTAAAATTGTCAGCTAATGTTGTTCCTTTAATAGCCTTTTTTTCTCTTATTAACATTTCCATAATGTTATTTCTTCTTTCATCAGCTTTCATAATTCACCCCATAATTTAATTTTTATTATCACTTTCTCTTATTACATCTAATAATTTACTTCCACTTATCTTATTACTATGATGATATCTAACTGTATCTAAGAATTCCTTATCATATGTATTAAAGTGCTTTAACAAATTTGCACCTTTTTCTGCATGATAATAATATGAATCAATAGCCTTAATTGTATTATATTTTTTCAACCTACCCTTAGTCATTTTATTTAATATCACTAATATAGATTTTTCTATAACATTAAGACTATATTCACTCTTTCCTATATCATGTAATAATGCAACTTTTGCTACTCTATTTAAATTTATATTTTTTCCTTCAGATAATCTTACAGCATCTTTACTAACTCTAATACAGTGCTGTTTATCCATTTTTCTTAATTTATTAAATAAATTTCTTTCCTTTTTGTTTAAAAATTTATTTACATATGCAGTATCAACATCTTCTGATAAAGATTTTACTGCCCAAACAAATTGTTTAACCCTATATAAAGACATTTAATTATCACCTTGTTCTTTAACATATATTGTAATACACATACATATTTATAATACCACTATTATAAATAAATTAAAAATATAATGATATATCTTATTTAGTTATATTTCTACATTTATATTGTAAAAATTCTTTAAAGCAAAAAAAAGCTACGATTTAAATCGTAGCTTTTGGTGGAGGTAAAGGGATTCGAACCCTTGACCCCTTGCGTGCAAGGCAAGTGCTCTCCCAACTGAGCTATACCCCCAAAAATGGTGGACCTTCAGGGACTCGAACCCCGGGCCGACCGGTTATGAGCCGGTTGCTCTAACCAACTGAGCTAAAGATCCTTATTACCTGGCAACGTTCTACTCTCCCACACAGTCACCCGTGCAGTACCATTGACGCTGTAGAGCTTAACTTTCCTGTT
>NZ_JAASHM010000053.1 GCF_019734195.1 Clostridium sp. K13
TGAATTTTAAATTTTATCCACAACTAATAATAGAAAAACCCTCTGTTTTTAAACAGGGGGTTTTTCAACAAACTGAAGAATAAAATAAGTATTTACTTATTTTATTCTTAGATTTTAAGTATATAAATTAATAAAAATTAACTAAGTTATTTATTTTATACCTAATTTATCTTTAGCATTATCTATTAGGTTTTTTAAATCTAATCTAGCATTATGAGCACCTAATGTAAGAGTTCTCAAACCTTTTACTACCTCATCTTTTGATAAAGTTGCATAATCTTTAGCCTTTTCAGTAAATGAACCAGTATAATCATCTACGGCAATAATAGCTTTATCAGTAGCAGTAATTACTTCTTGATTATATTTATCAACTTCATCGTTACCCTTAACAACATTATTTTCTAAATCATTTTTGAATGCTTCTAAGTTAGTTTTTAATTGAACATAATCGTTGTTATATGTAGTTATAAATTCGTCATATGTACCATCATAAGTAAAATTATCTACAAAAACATCATATGTAGTATCAAGATCGTTATTTCCAAAATAATGATTAAATCTTTCTGTTAAATAATCATAGTATTCTTGATTTGTAGGTGGATTTTTAGTGTTAGTAGAATTGTCAGTAGTATTATTAGGGCTATTATTATTACTACAGGAAATTAATCCAAATAGTAATAAAGATAATAATAGTAATGACAATGCTTTAAATTTTTTGTTCATTTGAAACATCTCCTTAAAATTTACTTTGTATCTATAGTTTGCTTAAGAGAGATATTTGTATTCATTCAATTTTAAGAATAAATTAAATAAATTGTGAAGGAAAATAAAAGTTAAGGGCCTAACGGCCAAGGTAAAGTGATTAATATAGCTTGCGCTAATTAATCATAGGTAAGAGTTTGCTAAAGCAAACGGTAAAAAGTTAAGGAGGAAATTACTTGGCAATTTCTTTGAATATATATTTTTTGAAACTTCGTAAGAAGTTTCTTCCTTAACTAGCCATAAGGCTCTTACCGTTGTCGAAGGCAACTATTACCCTTTTTGAACTAGCGAAGCGCTGTTCAAAAAACTTAACCGGCCGAAGGCCCTTAACTAACTAAATTATTTCGAAATTTAGTTATAGAGTTCGTAAATCTATAAGTGTAATGTCTGAAGAAATAAATTCAGGTTTTGAAGGTTCTTTATTCATTAAGTCGGTGGAAATATATTTTTTATTGTCATCAGCGAAAATAGTTATGGCACCTGAAGTTGAGTTATTTAAATTTAGAGCTTTAATAGCACCTATAAAATTAGCTCCTGATGAAATTCCAACACCAAGCCCCAATTCTTTAGATAGCATTTGAGCCATAATTATAGCGTCACCGTCATCAACACTTATAATTTCATCTAACTGATTTAAAGCAACTATTGGTGGTATAAATTCATCAGAAATTCCTTGAATACGATGATAACCAGTATGAGTACCAGTTGAAAGTGTTGGAGATGATGCAGGTTCAATTGGATAGGTTTTTAAATGGTGATTTTTTCCTTTAAAAATTTAGATATTCCCATTATTGTACCACCAGTACCTACACCGGCAACAAAAATTGAAGGTGCTAAGTGATGTTTTTTTAAAGTTGAGTAGATTTCAGGTCCAGTAGAATAATAATGAGAATAAATATTATCTACGTTTGAAAACTGCTGAGGTAAAAATATGTTTGGACAATTGTCTTTGCATTGTTCTGTTAGAGATATACATTTTAAAAAGCCACCATCATTTTTCGAAACTAAATGTAATTTAGCATTATAGCTTTCTAGTAACTTAATTCTTTCTGAGCTCATCCAATCTGGCATATATATATGAACATCATGTCCTAAATAACTACCAATTGCTGCAAATGATATACCGGTATTACCACTAGTAGCCTCTAAAATTAAGTCATCCTCGTTAATTTTTTTATTTATATAGGCACGCTTTAACATATATATAGCGATTCTATCCTTAATACTACCAGTTAAATTATAATACTCAAGTTTAGCATAAACTTTCATCTTTTTCTCTTTATATTTAAATGAAATTTCTACTAAAGGAGTATTACCTATAAGTTTTTCTAAATTATTTATTTTACTAAATATGTCTTTCATAAAAACTCCTAAATAAAATTCTTTTAATAATATATATGAAATAATTATTTAATATATGTAATGTTAATAAACTTGTATATTTATATGAATAGTAAGAGGGAGTAGGCCACTTGCATCCTTAAAAGTACCACTTAGATGTAAAATGTAGAAAAGGTATTTGCTATAGGATATTATATAAAATATAGAAATTATATTAATAAGTACTTATTATTTATAGATAAAAATCAAGGGGGAAATATGAAAGTATTAATACAAGAAATAGACAATGAAATAGAAGAATACGTAAATTTGCATATACATGAATGTAATGATTCTATAAACACTCTTATTAGTTATATTAAAAACGATAAGTATAAAAGTATTAAGTTATCATGTTATAAAAATGGGAAAATATACAAGGTAAAAAGTGATGATATTTATTTTATAGAAACAACAAAAAATAGTCTATTAATTCATATTGAAAATGATATTTATGAATATAAAAGCAAACTTTATGAGTTAGAAAAGATATTACCAGAGAAATTTATAAGGATTTCTAAATCAACTATATTAAATTTAGAAAAGGTATTAGTTTATAATCCCTTAATGAATGGATTAATGGAGGCTAAATTAATTAATAATGAGACAACTTATATATCTAGAAAATATTTAAAAGAAGTTAGAATTAGAATTTTAGGGGGAAGATGATTATGAGAGAAAATACATTAAAAGGAATATATATTGGATTTACGTTGTTAATAAGTTCTATATTAACATTAAGACTTACAAACGATGTTGAAGGTTTAGTAGAAGCATTTAATTATTTTATACCAGTGCTAATAGGGTATATGTTAACAGGCGTTGTTATTCAATGGATAAGAAGTTTGCCTCATAAATCAAGTGAGGGGAGTATGGGGGCAGGTATATATTATTGGATATTTCTTATTGTTTTAGCTGTATCAGTTATAGGAAATTTTATTCCTGATTATATTCGTTATATAGTTTTAGTAAATATAGTTGTAATAATAGCCTTGTGGATTTGGGATTATATTTCATTAAGTAAAGTTGCAAATGAGTTAAATAGTGGTCGATCTTATAAGGAGAATACACTACTAGTTGATTTAAAAGAAAAGCCAAAAACAAAAGAAGAGTTCTTTAAAATATTAGAGGAATATTGTATAAGTAATAGAGTTTCGTTAGAGTATGTAGAAAAGGATTTACCAGCTATTACACGAATTAATGGCGTGTTAAATAAAGTAGAAATAGGTTATTACCTTGATATAAGTGGAGCTACTATTTATACCTTAAAAATAACAGAGTTATAAGAGGTTATTAATATATAGGAGGTATTTATTATCATTAAAAAGTTTCTTAAAAATATGATTAAAATTAATATAGATATACCATATGAAGAAAATCTTGTGTATCCTACTAAAAGTATTACTAAAAATGCAATAGTTCAATATTGTGATAGTGAGAATCTAAAATATGAATTTATGGATGATGAGGAGGAAGGTAATATTATAGTAAAAATTAATGGGAAATGTTATGAGGTTATACGTCCTTTTGTTGGTAGAGGAGGATATGCAATTATTTGTAGACCTAATTAATAATAAAATAATCAGATATCACATTATATGTTTTGATATAATGTGATATTTTTTTACTTGCTGATATCGTTTAAATTATTCGAAAAATGACAGGATAAATAAATAAATATTCAAAAAAGAGAGGGTTAAAATTAAAATATCATAATCTTGATTTAGATGTCAAAATGATAAATTATTAATAAAAATAAGTTTAATAGACATAATGGTTAAATTTTTTAAGCTAACTATATAAAAATAATAATAAAAAATTGAAATTATATATAAATTCGCATATAATATTAATAAAATAAAAACTCGATATAAATCGGAAATGATTTTTTTGAAAAAAGTAATTTCATTTACAATTTTGAGGAAAATACTAGACTATTGAAAAAGGAGCGTTATATATGAAAGAAAATTGGGGTCTGTATAATAGCAGTTTTGAACATGACGCATGCGGAATTGGGGCTGTAGTAAATATAAAAGGAAAGAAATCTAATAAAATTATTAATGATGCTTTAGATATTTTAGAAAATTTAAAGCATAGGGGTGGTACTGGGGCAGATGAAAATACTGGTGATGGTGCTGGTATATTAATTCAAATACCTCATAATTTCTTTAAGAGAGTATGTAATGATAAAAATATAAATTTGCCTGAAAATGGTGAATATACAGTAGGTGTATTATTTCTTCCTAATGAAGAAAAGAAGAGGGAAATAGCATTAAATATTATGAATAAGGTTTTAATGGAGAAACATTATGAAACCTTATTATTAAGAGATGTTCCTATAGATTATAGTGGCCTTGGAAAAGCGGCTTTAGAATCAATGCCTAAAATTCAACAAGTTATATTAAATAAGCCGAATGGTATAGAAAATGATAAAGCTTTTGAAAGAGAACTATATATATTAAGAAGAAATATAGAAAAAGCATTTAATTCAGAAAAAGAATTAAATGATTGTAGTGCTTATATAGCATCACTTTCATCAAAAACAATGGTTTATAAAGGAATGTTATTATCAACACAAGTGAGAGAGTTCTATAGTGATTTATTAGATAAAGATGTTGAATCAGCTATAGCTTTAGTTCATTCAAGATACTCAACAAATACATTCCCAAGCTGGGAGAGAGCGCATCCTAATAGAATGATGGTGCATAATGGAGAAATAAATACATTAAGAGGAAATGTTAATAAGATTTACTCAAGAGAGGGGTCTATTACTTCAGAGATATTTGGAGATAAGCTTTCTGAAGTATTACCTATAATAAACAAAGAAGGTTCAGATTCTGCAACTTTCGATAATGTACTAGAATTTTTATATATGGGTGGAAGGGATTTAGCTAGATCAATATTAATGTTAATACCTGAGCCCTGGGAAAAGTCTAAAAATATAGATGAAGATAAAAAAGCTTTTTATAAGTATAATTCAACATTAATGGAACCGTGGGATGGACCAGCATCTATAGTATTTACTGATGGAGATAGAGTAGGAGCAGTTTTAGATAGAAATGGTTTAAGACCATCAAGGTATTATATAACAGATGATGAGTATTTATATCTTTCATCAGAAACTGGTGCGGTATATATAGATGAAGAAAGAGTTATTAGAAAAGATAGATTAGAACCAGGAAAGATTTTATTAGTGGATACTGTTAAAGGTCAACTTATTGAAGATGCAGAAGTTAAGAAGAAATATAGTTTAGAAAAACCATATAAAGAATGGTTAGATGAAAGATTAACGCCACTTAAAAGCATAAATATAGATAATTATGAAGAAAAATTTATGAATAAGGAAGAAAGAACAACTTATCAAAAGACTTTCGGCTATGGATATGAGGATTTAAAAACTAATATATATGAAATGGCTCAAAATATGCATGAGCCAATGGCAGCTATGGGAATTGATACTCCTCTTGCAGTATTATCATTAAAGGAGCAACCATTATTTAATTATTTTAAGCAGTTATTTGCTCAAGTAACTAATCCTCCAATAGATGCAATAAGAGAAGAAATTGTAACATCAACTAATGTTTATTTAGGATCTAAAGGAAATATATTAGATGATTGTCCAGAAAGCTGTAGGCAGATAGAAATAGTTAATCCCATTATTAATGATAAAGATTTAGAAAAAATAAAATTATTAGATGGTCATGGATATAATGTTAAAACATTAGATATTACTTTTGATAAAACTAAGGAAAATAGTTTAGAAATATCATTAAAATACTTGTGTAGGGAAGCACTTCAACTTATTAAAGAAGGAGCTAATGTAATTATATTAAGTGATAGGTTTGTAGATGAAGCAAATGTACCAATTCCTTCATTATTAGCTGTTGCAGCAATGAATAATTATTTAATTAAAAAAGGTGTTAGAAGCTTAGCAGATATTATTATAGAAACTGCAGAAGCGAGGGAAGTTCATCACTTTGCAACACTTTTAGGCTATGGAGCTACAGCAGTTAATCCATATTTAGCATATCAATGTATTCATGAATTAATTGAAGATGGAATGGTTACACTTTCATATACTGAGGCTACTGATAATTATGATAAGGCTGTTGTTAAGGGAATAACTAAGATTTTGTCTAAAATGGGTATTTCGGCTATTAGATCATATCAAGGAGCTCAAATATTTGAAGCTTTAGGTATAGATAAATCTGTAATAGATAAATACTTTACAAATACAACTAGTAGAATTGGTGGACTAACTTTAAACGATATAGAAAAAGAAGCAGTATCAAAACATGAGAAAGCCTATAATAAGAGGTATAAACAACTTAATTTGAATTTAGATAACTTTGGAAGAGACAAGTTAAGAAGTGAAGGTGAAAATCACTTATATAATCCAGTAACTATTTATATGTTACAACAAGCAACAAGAACCGGAGATTATAAGAAGTTTAAAGAATATTCTACATTAATAAATAAAGAGGAAGAAGGTTTAACATTAAGAGGATTATTAGATTTTGAATTTGAAGAAAATCATATTCCATTAGAGGAAGTAGAATCAGTAGCATCAATTGTTAAGAGATTTAAGACTGGAGCAATGTCTTATGGTTCTATTTCTAAGGAAGCTCATGAGGCACTTGCTATAGCAATGAACAGATTAGGTGGTAAATCTAATACTGGAGAAGGTGGAGAAGACAGAGAAAGATGGGTTCCACTTGCTAATGGTGATTCAAAAAGATCTAAAATTAAGCAAATAGCATCAGGAAGATTTGGTGTTACATCTGAATATTTAGTTAATGCCGATGAATTACAGATAAAAATGGCTCAAGGAGCAAAACCAGGAGAAGGTGGACAACTTCCAGCACATAAGGTGTATCCTTGGATTGCAAAAACAAGAAAATCAACTACTGCAGTTGGACTTATTTCACCACCACCTCATCATGATATTTATTCAATAGAAGATTTAGCACAGCTTATATATGACTTAAAGAATTCTAATATATATGCAGATATTTCAGTAAAGCTAGTTGCAGAAGCAGGTGTTGGAACAATTGCAGCAGGTGTTGCTAAGGCTGGGGCTGATGTAATATTAGTATCAGGTTATGATGGAGGAACTGGGGCATCTCCTAAGACGTCTATACAACATGCAGGTCTTCCATGGGAATTAGGTTTAGCCGAAGCGCATCAAACACTTGTTATGAATAATTTAAGAGATAGAGTTAGAGTTGAAACAGATGGTAAGCTTATGACAGGAAGAGATGTTGCAATTGCAGCATTACTTGGAGCAGAGGAATTTGGATTTGCAACTGCACCACTTGTAGCTTTAGGTTGTGTAATGATGAGAGTATGTAACTTAGATACATGTCCAGTAGGGGTTGCAACTCAAAATGAGGAGCTTAGAAAAAGATTTACTGGTAAGCCAGAATATGTAGTGAACTTTATGGAGTTTATTGCGGAAGAGTTGAGAGAATATATGGCTAAACTAGGATTTAGAACTATTGGTGAAATGGTTGGTAGGGTAGATAAGTTAAAGAAAAAAGAAAAGCTTAATAATTGGAAAGCAGAAAGAGTTGATTTATCGTTAGTATTAGATAAATCACAAGTTAATTCTGAAAATGGTGTTAAGTTTAATATAGAAAATAAGTATGATCATAAACTTAATTTAGTTAAAGATTCAACACTTCTTTTAGAACTTACAAAACCTGCATTAGATAATAAAGATAAAGTTAAAATAGAGCTTGATATTTTAAATACAGATAGAACATTTGGGACTATATTAGGTTCAGAAATAACTAGAAGATATAATGAAGAAGGATTAGAAGAAGATACAATTTGGATTAAGTGTACAGGAGCAGCAGGTCAAAGTTTTGGAGCATTTATACCAAATGGATTAACTTTAGAAGTTGAAGGCGATGGTAATGACTATGTTGGTAAGGGATTATCAGGAGGAAAAATAGTTGTATATCCACCTAAAAATAGTAAGATAGTTGCTGAAGAAAATATAATTGTTGGTAATGTTGCTTTATATGGTGCTACATCTGGTAAAGCATTCTTTAATGGAGTTGTTGGAGAAAGATTCTGTGTAAGGAATTCAGGGGCAACAGCTGTAATAGAAGGTTGTGGAGCTCATGGCTGCGAGTATATGACAGGTGGAAAAGCCGTTATATTAGGAGAAACAGGAGTAAACTTTGCAGCTGGTATGAGTGGCGGAATTGCTTATGTTTTAGATGAAAATGAAAAGTTTGTCTCTAGAGTTAATAAGGAAATGGTTCTTATTGAAGTACCAAATTCTGAAGATAGTAATTTCTTAAAAGATATAATTACAGAACATTATAAGCTTACAAGCTCACAAAAGGCTAAGGCTATTTTAGATAATTTTGATTTATATATAAGCAAAATTAAAAAGGTAATTCCAAAAGATTATAAAGAAGTTTTAGAGCTTGTTAAAATAAACGAGAAAAAAGGATTTACTAGAGATGAAGCTTTAGTTAATGCTTTCTATGAAAAAACAGGGAAGAGAGTGTAAGGAGGTAGTATCATGGGAAAAGCAACAGGTTTTATGGAATTCGATAGAAAAAATTGTGCTAGAGAGGATGCACTAAATAGAATAAATCATTGGAATGAGTTTGATACACCACTTACTGAAGAAGCAAGAAAAGAACAAGGTGCTAGATGTATGGATTGTGGAGTTCCATTTTGTCAATCAGGAATAATGTTAAATAATATGGCAACAGGATGTCCACTACACAACCTTATTCCAGAGTGGAATAATTTTGTATATTTGGGAAAATAGGAATTAGGATTAGAAAGACTTTTAAAAACTAGTAATTTCCCAGAGTTTACATCAAGGGTATGCCCAGCATTATGTGAAAATGCTTGTACTTGTGGTTTACATGGTGATGCTGTTACAGTTAAAGCTAATGAAAAATATTTAATAGAAAAAGGGTTTAGCGAAGGTATAATTAAAGCAAATCCACCAGAAATAAGAACTAATAAAAAGGTTGCTGTAATAGGGTCAGGACCATCAGGGCTTGCTGCAGCTGATTTCTTAAATAAGTTAGGTCATAGTGTTACTGTATATGAAAGAGAAGATTATGTTGGTGGACTTATGATGTATGGTATACCAAATATGAAGCTTGAAAAAACTGTTATAGAGAGAAGAGTTAATATTCTTAAAGAAGAGGGAATAACATTTAAAACTTGTATCAATATAGGTGTAGATGTAAAGTATAATGAGTTAGATAAAGAGTATGATGCAATAGTAGTAACTATTGGTGCATCTAAGCCGAGAGACTTAAAGGCTACTGGAAGAGAGCTTAATGGAATTCATTTTGCAGTAAAATATTTAACTAATAATACTAAAAGAATAGTGGGTTCTCAATTTAATAAAGGAACTGATATTTTAGCAACTGATAAAGATGTAATAGTTATTGGTGGGGGAGATACAGGAACAGATTGTGTTGGAACTGCACTTAGACAAGGTTGTAAGTCAGTAAATCAATTTGAAATAATGGGTGAACCTTTAAAAACTAG
Source organism: Clostridium sp. K13 (assembly GCF_019734195.1). Lineage (GTDB taxonomy): Bacteria > Bacillota > Clostridia > Clostridiales > Clostridiaceae > Clostridium. The sequence goes on from NZ_JAASHM010000053.1 coordinate 9,676, forward strand.
AAGTGAAAATAATCCTTGGCCGGAATACGCAAAGGTATTAAAGATTGATTACGGGCAAGAAGAATATATTGCTAAGTTTGGTCATGATCCAAGAAGATATTTAACAAGTGTTAAAGAGTTTTATGGAGATGAAAATGGAAATGTTAAATCACTTAAAACTATTGATGTAGAATGGATTAAAAACGAAGATGGAAGAATGAATCTTAAAGAAATTCAAGGTTCAGAAAAAGTTTGGAATGCTGATTTAGTTTTAATTGCTATGGGATTCACTGGAGTTGAAGATTATATAGCTGAAGATTTAGGAGTTGAGTTAAATAATAGAGGAAATATCAACGCAAGTGATACAGATTATAAAACATCTAAAGATAAGGTGTTTGTGGCAGGAGATGCAAGAAGAGGGCCATCTCTAGTTGTATGGGCAATTGCAGAAGGTAGAAATGTTGCACTATCTGTAGATAAATATTTAATGGAATAGTAAATAATATAGAGGCTATCTCTAATGATTAATATATCATTAGAGATAGCCTTTTTTTATAAATTAAAAATGAAGTTTAATTAAAGTTTTTGTAAGCATATTAAATAAATTTTTTTGCATATCCTAAATTTAAATAAAAAGAATGAAACTATTCATTTAAATCAATTATCTAATTAAGGTAAATTGATTAGGAGGTAATAACTTGGATCAGTTAGTACTAGTACAAAAAGCAAAAGATGGTTGTAAAGAAAGTTTTAGCAAACTTATAAAATCACGTGGTGAAAAGATATATAAAATAATAATGGATTTATTAAAGTTGCATCAGTATTTTTAATAGGAACTACAATTTTAGTTTCAGCATCAAATACATCTGTAGTTGCTAAAGAATTAATAAAGGTACCTATATTAGGTAGTATAGTTAAAGTGTTCTCTATGGATAATTCTTTTAAAAGTGGTGGAATGATAACAGATGGAAATACTATGGTTGTAGATTCTTTAAATAATGAAACTATAGATATTTATTTTACTAAAAATGATACTTTAGTAGAAAATACACCACATTATGAAATTGAGTATAGAAAATATCCTTATACAATAGTACTTACTTTTGATGGAGTAAGAGGAATTTATGATACAAATATACAGGAAAAAGTTATAAATTTACCTTGGGTAAAGGATGTATATAATATTATGACTTTAGATGACTCAAGACGTAAACTTGCAATAGAATTAAATGAAGATGTTGATTTTAAAATATCTGAATATGAAGATCCAGGTATGATACAAATAAGTTATTCAGGATTAAAAGAAATAGAAAATAAAAAGGGTTATTTTATAAGAACAAATGAATTTAATTATGGAGAGCAGTTAGCTCAAATTGAGGAAAGTTTATACTATTATAGTGGAGTGGAAGTTCAAAAATTAAGTAATGGAATGTTCATACTTCAATTTGGACCTTTCGAAACCAAAGAAGAAGCAGAATTACAATTAGAAAAGTTAAGTGAAAATACTGATTTAAATGTTGATTTTTATTTAGAAGCTAGAAATATAGGTGAGGGACCAGAGGAAAATTAATAGGTAGAGGAGATTAAACTATGAAGATAAAAAATATATCAATTATATTAGTTATAATATTAATGATGACTATAATAGGATGTAATAATGAGATCTCTAATAATGAAGGGGGTACTGATAGTTCGATAGTTGAGTTGCCAGTATTTAATATAGGGAAAAGTGGTAATAAAAATTATGAAATAGAGTTTTCAGATTTTAATGTAGGAAGTGAAACTTACACATCATCTTCAGGAAGAATACTACCATATGATGTTAGTGGATTTATGGCCATTCCAAAGGGAGAAGGTAAATTTCCACTTGTATTAATAACTCATGGATCCCATGAAAATTTAGATGCCTCTAAAGAGTTTTATACTGGATTTAATTATTTAGTTAAGTCTTTAGCTGAAAGTGGCTATATTGCTATATCTATGGATATGAGGATGGCTTATATTTGGAAATATGGAGATAATGATGATAATGAAAAGACTGTTGCTATGAGTAATAAGCAAATTGAAAAATTAAAGTTAGCTAATGAAGGTAATAACCCAGGGGATACAATTGATTTAACTAATAAAATAGATTTTGATAAGTTATTTTTAATTGGACATTCAAGAGGCGGAGAGTCTGTATTTGATGTAGCAAATGATCAGATGAATAAGGGACAAAATATTCAAGCTGTTTTATCACTTGCTCCAACTTTAGGTTTTGATAGAGCCTATGGAGATTATGATATATCCATATTGGTTCCAGAATATGATGGGGATGTTGTAAGTCTAGATGGGTTTAATATTTATGAAGAAATAAAAGATAGAAATGCAGAATATTTAACTTCTGTAACATTATTAGAAAAAGCAAATAATAATTATTTTAATAGAAATGTAGAAATAAATGATGCTAAAATGGGAAGAACTGAGGAAGAACTTGAAGATCAATTATCTAGAGAAAGGCAAGAAATATTTTTAGATAATTTTGCAGTTGATTTCTTTAATATTTCAATATCTAAAAATACTGAAAATACTATGTATGATTTAAATAGATCACAACTTAATAAAATTTATGATTGTGATGTGAAAATTCAAAGTATTAATACTAAGGTAAATAAATTAATAGATATAAATTCTACAAAGGCTTTTAAAAGTAAAAATGCTATTGTAGAAAGTACTCAAGATTCATGGTTTTATGCTGATGATAAAGTAGCATTGTACACTCTTACTTATGGCAATGAAGAATTAAAAATAAGACATCTAATAAATATTAAATGGAAATCAAATAAAGATAAAGTTAGTATTACACCTAACATTAATGATTTTACTAATAATAGTAGCTTAGTTTTTAATATAGTTATAGATTCTTCTGATGAACTAAATGCAAGAGATATGTCTCAATGTTTTAGTGTAGAAATTAAAGATAAATCAGGCAATATTTCAACGGTAGTTTTACCTAAAGATTTAGTTATATTAGGTTATACTGATGGTGAACTTGATTCTATTGAATTGCAATAATATCTAGCATTTTATAAAGTAAATTTTTATAGAGTCATTGAAAGATAATAATAGGGATGTATAAAGATTAATTTAATATAAATCTTTATACATCCCTAACTTTTATATGAGATATAATAAATAAAAACTATTCAATAGTTATATTTGTAGATTGTCCCATTCTTATAATATTACCAGTAGAGTTATCTTTTTGCCAGGTTTCTTTATATTGAGTATCTTCTCCACCTGCTTCTTTTGTAGTAGGGCTACCTAAATCATTAGTTAGTGTTTCAGAAACCTTTTTATATATTTCTTCATTTTCATTTTTAAAAGAAATAGAAACACTTGAAACTTTTTGTGTATTTTCATCAAAAGCAAGGTCCACAGTAGCATTTTCTCCTAATATTTCTTCATCTGAATAATAAATACCTAACAAAGCTTTTTCGTAAATATTTTCTTCACCATCTCCAAAGATTTTTTTACTTTATCTGATGATTTTCCTATTAGTTTAATTAAGTCATTAGAATTAGTTATTTTATCATTATCAGATTGACTTTCAGATGTTGATTCATTTTGAGTAGTATTATTTCCAGATGAAGAGTTGTTATCTGTATTTTTGCAAGATATAAGTCCAACTGTATGCATAGTAGTTTATCTAATATTTATAAGTCAAAAGATAGGGGGTTACAGTATATGAAAGAAAGAATGAATATAGATAAAGAAAAAGGAAATATGAAAAAGAGAAATTTAAAAGAGAAGAGAAGGAAAATAATAAGAAGAATATTGTTTTCAATTTTTATAGCGATTATTATAATAGGTGCTTATTTGATACTAGTAAATGCTACATCAAGGGCAGATTATGTTCAGAAAGATAATATTATTGAACAAGAAAATGAGAAGAAAATACAAAGTCTAATTAGTGAAGCAGAAAAATTTAAAAATAGTTATTATATAGATGAAGCTATAGAATTATTACAGTCTGATGAAAGTTTAATTAATAATGAAGAAATAATTAAAAAAATAGATAGTTATAAGGCTTATAAAGAAAGTTTTATAAAATACGAAGGTCCTATAGAGCATATATTTTTTCATAGTTTAATAGTGTATCCAGAATTAGCATTTGATAATATTGGACATGATGCAAATGGATATAATATGTGGTTTGTTACGATAGATGAATTTAAGGGGATATTGCCACTTTTACATAATAATGGATATGTTGTAATGGATATAACAGAAATATTTAAGAAAAATAACGAAGGTAAGATGGTACAGCAAGAAATTTATTTGCCAGGAGGAAAAAAACCACTGATTATTTCTCAAGATGATGTTAATTATTATAAGTATATGTCTAAGGATGGTTTTGCAGATAAATTAGTAGTTGATAGTAATAATGAAATATCTACAGTAGTTCGTACACCAGAGGGAGAAGAGCAGATAACAAGAGATGGTGATATAGTACCAATATTAGATGATTACATAAAAGAAAACCTGGGCTTTTCATATAAAGGTGAAAAAGGGATTTTGGTAGTTACTGGATATGAAGGAGTATTAGGATATAGGATTGATTCGGAGGGGAGTAAGGATGAGGCTAAAAGAGTTGTTAATAGATTAAAAGAAACAGGATGGCGTATTGCAAGTCATTCATATACTCATAATGGAACAGGGTATTTTGGCGAAAATCCACAATATGATAAACTAGAAAGTGATTTTGAAAAGTGGAAAATAAGGATTGAGCCTATTGTAGGGGAAACTAATATTTATATTGCTCCCTTTGGAGTAACATTACAAGGAAATAATTACGAATTAGTAGAGAAGTATGGATTTGAAATTTATTGTAATGTATCAAGAATATCTACAACAACAATTAAGGATAATAGTGTTATAACACCGCGATTTAATATTGATGGATTTACGTTTTTTAGAGCAAAGGAAAGTGTTGATGAAAGATTTTTTGATGTAAATAAAGTTATAGATAATTCATGACCTACTTTAAAATAGCAAAGAAAATATTAATAATATTTGAATGTTCATCAATGCTATAAATGTTAAAAATATGCTATAATGTCATTGGATTTATTATTTCAGAGAGTTTATTTGGGAGGGTACATGAATAATATATTAGCATCAATTGAAAGAGAAAATCATATTAGAGAAATATTTTTAAGTATGTTTAGAGAAGACGGGGTATCAGAACAAGACTTAGAAAAAGCAATTTGTGAGTCTTATTGTGAAGAAGGAATAGAGTGTGAAACAATAAAAGATATTCCTATAAAAGAGATGGAAGAGGCTATAATAGAGTGTTGTGAATCAGCAGGGTTAGCATTTGAAACATTTGATGATATTTTAGAATATTTTTATAAAAACAATAATTAGAGAGATAAAAGCTAGTACTAAGAATTTTTTGAGGTACTAGTTTTTTTATTTAATATATTATTTTATCATTTAGAGTTATGTATATAATTTTTTAGTAAGGTGAAGATAATTTAGAAGATTAAATTATATAATTTAGGGGTGAAGTTAAGTGAGAAAATTAATTAATGAGAATGAGATAATAGATTTAATAAGTAATAATAAAATGTCTGTAGTTTATTTTACTGGAATGGATTGTGGGGCATGTGAAGCAATAAAGTTTAAAATTGAGAGTATATTAAAGGAGTTACCACAAATTAAAAGTGGAGAAATTAATGGTGAAGAAAACTTAGGATTAGCTGCAAAGTATGGAGTATTTTCATTACCTATATTTTTATTATTTATTGAAGGAAAGGAAAGTCTAAGAGTTGGTAGAAATGTTGATTTGCTAGAACTTGAAAGAAGTATAAGAAGGTATTATGAGATCATATTTTAATATAATTATTTAAAGTAGAATGAGAAGTTTATGATTCCAGTTTTGTCAGTTTTTTTTAGATATGAAATTTAATAATAAGCAAATGATAATAATAGGACAATCTATTTTTAAAGAAAATAAAAATATTTACACTAAAATAGAAAATTATATACTAAAGGTAAGAGTTTATAAAAATAATTATCATATATATTAAAATGAAATTTCTACAATAAGTAGTGTCTATAAATTTAAATAGTACATTATATAGTATTAATAAATTTTTATTGAAAGTTGTTTTTTTTGGAATGTAAAAGATAGACATTGTAAATTGAAAAAAATACGTTATCATATAACTAAAGATGAAATATACAAAAGAGGAGTTGTTATAAGAGATGCTTAAGAATAGAAAGACAAAAATAACATTTCATAGTGGAGTTCTAACAATTGGAGGAACAATAATTGAAGTTGCATATGAAGATAGTCATATTTTCTTTGATTTTGGTAGTGAATATAATCCAGCTGCAAAAGTACAGCCAACTGATTTACAAGGATTATTAGATGAAAATTTAGTACCATATTTAAATAATATCTTTGATCCTAAAATACCATTAAGAGGATATCAATCAAAAGAAAATACCTTTAAAAATACTGCTGTATTCTTATCTCATATTCATTTAGATCATTCTAAAATAGTTAATTATTTAAATCCTGAAATACCACTTTATACTTTAGAAGGTACAAAATCATTACTAAATACTTTAAACATCAATAATGATTTTATTTTTCCACTATATGAAAAACAGGACTCTAATACAAGAGAAGTAATTGGAGTTAGAGAAAATGAAGTTGTTACAATTGGACAAATAAAGGTTAAAGTTATGCCGGTTGACCATGATGCTTATGGAGCTAGTGGATTAGTAATACAAACACCAGATTTAACTATAGCATACACTGGAGATATTAGACTTCATGGATATAGAGAAAATGATACATTAAGCTTCTGCATGGAAAGTGAAAATTGTGATGTATTATTAATAGAAGGAGTAAGTGTTTCATTCCAAGATTTTGGAGATTCAATAAGAGAAACAGAGGCAATTAATGAACCAGAACTTATAGAAAAAATTAATGAGGTAGTTAATAATAATCCTAACAAGCAAATAACATTTAATTATTACATATCAAATGTAGAAAGAATTCTAAATATAATTAAGACAAATCCAAGAACTGTTGTATTAGATGCATATTATTCATATGTAGTAAAAGAGGCATCTGGAATTCAAACTCACTATTATCAATTAGATGATAAAGAATATGGGTTAGATGAAAAGTTAAAAGTTGACTTTAAAGAATTATTAAATGATGAAAGTAAATATTTCTGGCAATTAGATGCTCAAGCATTAAAGTACATAGATAAATTAAAAGAGGGTGGAATCTATATTCATGCTGATGCTCAACCACTAGGAGCATTTGATCCTTCGTATGAACCATTTATTAAGAGATTTGGTGATTATAATATAGAATTTATGCATATGCCATGTAGTGGGCATGCTCGTCCTGATGATTTAATAAAAATAATTAACTTAATTAAACCTAAGTTATTAGTTCCAATTCATTCTTATCGTCCTGAAAAACTTTATAATGAAAATGGAGATGTTTTATTACCTGAAAAGGGGCAAACAATATAATTTATACTAATGAATAAAAAAGTAAAGTTGCAAAAATTAATTTTGTAATTTTACTTTAATTGAAGGGAGAAGCTGTCATGAAGCTTGCAATATATCAAACAAGTGATTTACATGGATATGTTTATCCAACTAATTATGTAAAAGAACAACCACTTGGAATACTTAAGATAGGAAGTTATATAATAAATGATGAGAAAAATTATGATGCTTCTTTAAAAGTTGATTGTGGTGATTTAATACAAGGTTCAGCTTTAGCACACTATTTATCAAAGCAAAAGCTTCAAAAGAATCCCATATTAGAAGGATTAGAAGCTATAGGTTATGATGCTTACGTTATAGGTAATCATGAATTTAATTATGGGTTAGATTATTTAAACAATTCATATAAAGTTATTGAAGATAAAATAATAAATGCTAATATTGAAGGACTAGATTTTAATACAAAACCATATAAAATATTTGATTTTAATGGCTTTAAGGTTGGATGTATTGGACTTACAACATCATTTATACCTAACTGGGAACATGAGAAAAATATAACAGGTCTAAAATTTTTAGATCCAGTTGATATGTATGGAAAGTATGAAAATGAGTTAAAGGAGAAAGCTGATTATATTATAGTATGTTATCATGGTGGATTTGAAAAAAGCTTAGATGAAGCTAATACACCAACAGAAAAGCTTACTAAGGAAAATCAAGCAAGTGAATTACTAGAAAAGTATGATTCAATTAATATGGTTTTAAGTGGACATCAACATAGAGGATTTATTACCATGATTAATGGAATAGTATGTGCACAACCTACACATAATGGGCAAAAGTTTAGTAAGATTGTATTAGATACTGAAACTAAAGAAGTAAATTATGAATTAATAGATGTTTCTTTATTAAATGATAAAATAAATGGAGATATTGAAGAAATATTTAATAATATTGAAGTGGAATTACAAGATTATTTAGATAGAGAAATTGGAAAATTCGATAAGGATATACTTATGGAGGATATTTTTGAAGCAAGATTAAATGGACATCCATTTATTAATTTCTTGCATCAGGTACAATTAGAAGCTTCAGGAGCTGATTTTTCAGCTTTATCATTATTTGATAGTGCAATTGGATTTAAGAAGAACGTATCTATTAGAGATGTACTAATTAACTATCCTTATCCTAATACTTTAATGGTTTTAAAAGTTAGGGGAGATAAGTTAAAGGAAGCCATTGAAAAAGCTGCAACTTATTTTGTAATTGAAGATGGAAGTATTAAGATTAGCAATGGATTCTTAGTTCCTAAGGTTCAAAACTATAATTATGATACTTTTGGTGGTTTTGATTATGAAATTGACTTATCACGAAACTTTGGATATAGGGTTGTTTCTATGAAGAAAGATGGAAATGCTATTAACTTAGATAAGTATTATAGTGTAGTCATGAATAACTATCGTGCAACTAATATTTCAATTTACCCATCATATGAGGGTGCTGAAGTGATTAAAGAAATTAATGTTGATATAAGTGAGTTAATAATTAATTATTTTTCAGAACATAGTAATGTTAAGTCAATAGAAAAAAGTAATTACATAATTAAATAATAAATTTAATGTGCTGTATCATTTTGTATTTGATACAGCATATTTTAAATATATGCGAGAATAATATGATTACAATAATGTACTATATGGTTAAATTATAAGAAAAAACGCCTTCTTCTTCTGTTTTTAGTATAAAAGAAGCTAATCTACTTTCTAATGATTCGTAAAGATTAATACAGGTATTATTATTCATATAGCTAAGCATTTCACCAAGATTTTGGCATATATATCTTAAGAATACCACATCATTTTACCAGAAGTTGAATGAGAAAAAACTTTTAGTTTTCCGCTTACTAAAAATATAGATAATCAGAGGATTCACCTTTACTAATTAAAAAGTCACCTTTGTTTAAGGAAAAAAAGCTCTAATAAGTTATTAATGTTTTGTGAGAATAATTTAGAAATACCAGTATTAGTAACATATTTATCTAATAATGACTTATTTTTAACTTTTATCATAAGTTCCTCCAAATGAATGAGTAAATTAATAATATTGTTCGTTTATTTATATTTATAATTCTAACATAATGAAAATATATAAAAATAATGCCTAAAACTAAGAAAAATAAGGGAATGATAGAGGTAAGTGGAGGAATATATATAGCGGAAATATTGAACAAATTAAAGTTGATATTAAAATATTATTAATTTTAGAGAGTAGCTATGTAAAATTTAAAATAATATAAGTAAGTATTTAAAGATGATTTCTATATTTATATAGAAATCATCTCAGTTTGTTGAAAAACCCCCTGTTTAAAAACAGAGGGTTTTTCTATTATTAGTTGTGGATAAAATTTAAAATTCA
>NZ_JAASHM010000054.1 GCF_019734195.1 Clostridium sp. K13
GGTATTATTTAGTATCGCAAACCTATTGTATTTCCTTGGGCTGAGAAGAGCAATGTTCATATAACTTAACAGATCGTAAAAATATACAAGGAGGATAAAATGAAACAATTAAGCCATGGCTGCACATTGGATTGTGCTGATTGTTGTAAGTTTAAGATATATGTAGATAAAGATGAAGTTATAAAAATAGAAGGAGATAAAGAACATCCATATACTAAAGGGTTTATATGTAAAAAGGGGTTGGCTCATTTAAATAGGGCAAAGCATGAAAGAAGAATATATAAACCATTAATTAAGGTTAAGGGAGAATGGAAGGAAATTGAATTTAATAAAGCTATAGATATTATGGCAAAAAAATTAAATGAGTATAAAAATGAATTTGGAAGTAAATCAATTTTGTATTATGAGCAATATGGAAATGGAGCTTTGTTAAAGAGCGTAGGAGAAAAATTCTTTAACTTTTTTGGGGGAGTTAGTTTACCTAAGGGAGGACCTTGTTGGAGTGCTGGAATTGCAGCACAAAAGTTAGACTTTGGTGATTCTAGAAGTCACTCATTAGATGATATGATGAACAGCAAAAATATATTTGTATGGGGAAAGAATCCAGCAAATACTACTATACATACTATGCAAAGTATTAGAAAAGCTAAGGCTAACGGAAGTAAAGTTATAGTAATAGATCCAATTGAAACATCTACTACAAAATTAGCGGATAAATATGTTAGGATAAAGCCTAATGGAGATTTAGCACTAGCATTAGCAATGGGGAAAATAATAATTGAAAATAATTTATATGATGAAGAGTATATAAGATTATATGTTAATGGGTTTGAAGCTTATAAAAAATATTTATTATCACTAAATATTGAAGAATTAGCCTGTGAATGTGGCATAAAAATAAGTGAAATTACTGAACTTGTAAATTTATATTGTGAAAAGTATTCTACTATTTTATTAGGTTTTGGAATACAAAAATACAAAAATGGTGGAAAGGTTATTAGAACAATCGATGCTTTAGGTGCTATAACAGGGCAGATAGGCTTTAGTGGAGGTGGAGTAAATTATGCCAACAAAGTATATCCTAATATATTAAATAGCGATCCTTATAATAGTGAAGGATTTGCAACAAATAGGTATTTTTATGTTAGTGAAATAAGTGAATTTATAGAAAAATGCTGTTTAGGAAGTACATACTATAAAAATGATATATTTACAAATTGCAAAGGTGATAATAATTGTTATGAATTAAATATACCTATAAAAATGGCTGTAATAACTAAAAGTAATTTAATAAATCAACTTCCGAATATAAGTAAATTAAAAGAAGCATTATCAAAAGTAGAGTTTAAGGTATGTTTTGATATGTTTATGACTGATACAGCTAAGGAATGTGATTTATTTATACCAGTAACGAGCCAGCTTGAAAGTGAAGATTTATTATTTAGTTCTATGATGAATCCATATTTAATTTATAATGAAAAAGCAATAGAACCAAGAGAAGAGGCAATGGATGAATATTATTTCTTTATGGAGTTAGCTAAAAAATTAGAAATGAAGAATTATCCATATGTAACAAAGAGAGAGTACTTAGATAAAGTAATAAGTCCTTTAAAAAATAATAATAGTGATATAAGCTTAGAGTATTTAAAAAATAATTATTTTACACTTCATGAGGATATTGCTTGGAAAGATAAAAAATTTGCAAATGAAAGTGGAAAATTTGAGATTATAAGCTTTGAGGAGAGTGATAAAGAAATATATGCTGATAAAAAAGAGGATAAATTAAGATTATTAACTAATCATGGCAGAGATAGTTTATCAAGTCAGCATTTTATGGATGAAGAGGGGATTGCTATAGCCTATATTAATGAAGAAAGTGCAAAAATATTTAATATAGATAATGAAGAAATAATATGCTTAAAATCTGATAATGGACAAGTTGATGTTAAAATAAGAGTAGATAATTCTATTGGTAATAGCATAGTAATGATGTTTGTTGGATGGTGGGAGAGACATGGAAATCCTAATTTCTTAACTAATAGTGGTATATCTGATATTGGTGGACAAATTACTTATAATGAAACTTTTATAGAAATAATTAAAAGATAATAATTAAATTTATTAAAAAATCAGCAATTTAAAGTGCTGATTTTTATTTTATATAAAATTGACAGACAAAAACAAATAAAATTTATTTCATAAGTAAACTTAAATGATAAATGTCTATAAAATATTAGACAAAAATAGGAAATATCCATATAATTATATTAAAAGGAGTGAGAAAAATGAGTAAAGATAATAAAACAGAGTTATGGGATTCAAGTATTGAAGAAATACAAAAAGGATATATAGAAAAAGAAGAATATTATAAATGCTTAATTTGTAATGAAGTTTATACAAAGGGAAGAATTTATGAAGATGATTCATATTTATATGATGCTAAAAAGGCTACAGAGATTCATATAAGGAAAAAGCATAAGTCTATACTAGAATATTTATTAAATATGAATACAGGTTATACAGGTATTACAGAAGTGCAAAGAGAATTAATAGTATTGATTGCACAAGGGTTAACTGATAAAGAAATAGCTACTAAACTAGGTATAGCAACATCAACAGTAAGAAATCACAGATATAAATTAAGAGAAAAAGAAAAGCAAGCAAAATTATTTTTAGCAATGATGAATTTATTAGCTTCTAATACAAATAAGAGTATATGCAAAATGGATAATGAAGAGATATGTGATGCTCATGCAGGAGCAACAACATTAGATGATAGATTTAATATTACCGATAAGGAAAAAATACAAACAATTAAGAGTTATATGACAGAAGAGGGCGCACTTAAAAACTTCCCAGCAAAGGAAAAGAAGAAGATTATTATTTTAGAAGAAATAATGAAAAATTTTTTAAAGGGGAAAATTTATTCAGAAAAAGAAATAAATAGAATTTTAAAACGAATATATGAAGATAATGCTACTATAAGAAGATATCTAATTGAATATGGATTTTTAGATAGATCAAATGATTGTAGTAAGTACTGGGTAAAAGAATAAAGGATATTAAAAATGAAAAATAGTATTGAGAATAAAATATATTTTAAAAAATATATAGAAATGAATAATATGGAAAAAGAGTTAGCGTTACATTTCAGTAATTTAAAAAATAAAGATATTGATTCTATTAACAAGCTTGATGATATATTGTGTGGGAAAATATATGATAAGGGAAATGGTATAATATTTGCATTTAATAATAAAGAGATAATAGCTAAGATAGCTGTAGTTTTGGAATGTATAAAACCATTAGGCACTTCCTTTATTCATAATATAGAAATTAAAGATGAATTAGAAAATAGAGATGACTTTTTAATTTTGTTAATTAAAGAAGCAAAAGAGCTTGCAGTTAGCTATGGAGCTAAAAGTGTTAAATTAGGAATAAGGAATAATACTATATTAAATACTTTGAAAAAAGTTAATTTATATAGGGATTATTCTGCAATAAAAATGAAATTAAATGATAAATCGGTTAAAGAAGATGTTTTAGTGTTAGAAGAATTAACAATAGAAAATTCACAAAAGTATCTTGAAGTGTTTAATGATTCATTTAGTGATATGCCTCATGGAACCTGGCTAGATAATGAAGATCTTAATAGATATTTAAATAATAAAGAAGAAAGCAAATATTATTTTATGGTTAAAAATGATGATAATATAATAGGATTTATGAATTGTGAAATAGAAATTAATGAAGGTATGTTTGATATAGGATTATGTAAAAGCTATAGAGGAAAAGGTTTAGGGAAAAAACTTTTAGAGACTGCTATACAATTCTTAAATAATAAAAATGTAGCTAATATAGCATTAATAGTAATAGAAAAAAATAATATTGCTTATGAGATGTATAAAAAAAGAGGCTTTATTAAAGAAAATACTATAAGTGAATGGATAGAACTATAAATATAATAAAATCCAATGATGTAATAAATATATCATTGGATTTTATTTTTTATATAATTAAAATTTATGTACTTGGGGAATTATATTAATGGACCATTCATTAATAATTTAAAGGAGGTTTAGTTCATGCAAATAACATTTAATGGAGATCCAATTACTTTAGTTGGACCTAGACTTAATGTAGGAGACAATGCGCCTGATTTTCTTGTAGTAGATAATAATTTTAAAAATTTAACCTTAAAAGATACTTCGGGGAAAAGAATATTTGTAGTAGTTCCATCTATAGATACATCTGTTTGTGATATGGAAGTTAGAAAGTTTAATGAAGAAGCAACAAAGCTTTCAGATGTCACTGTATATGTTATATCTATGGACTTGCCATTTGCACAAGTAAGATGGTGTGGCAATGCTGGTATAGACAAGGTAATAACTTTATCAGATTATAAACAAAAAAGTTTTGGAAAACAATATGGAACTTTAATAGAAGAGTTTTGTTTTTTAACAAGAGCTATATTTGTTGTAGATGAAAATAATAAAATTACATATGTTGAATATTGCAAAGATGTTATAAATGAACCTAATTATGAAGAGGCATTAAAAGCAGTAAAATAATTTTATTATAAGGAGATAATAGTTATGAGCATAAAAGAAAGAATAAATGAAATGAAAATACATCATGAAGAAAAGAAAGAAGAAAGACATGAAAGACATGAAGAAAAGAAGTTTGCTCATAAATTAGAACATCAAATGAAGCAAGAAGTAAGGGAAGAAGAGAAAGCTGAAAAAGAAGCTTATCATGAAGTTAGAAAAGAATTAAGAGAAGAAAAAAAGGGTTATAAACAAGAAGAAAAAGATGCGAAAAAATTTGCTAAAGAATTAGATAAAGATATAAGAGAATTTGAAAAGGAAGATAGAAAAGAGCAAAAAGAATTTGCAAAAGCAATAAAAAAGCAAATGGAAAATGAATAGTTAATAATAGATGGGCATAAAATCATTAGCATAAAAAGGCATAATGATTTTATGCTTTTATGTTAATGATTTTGAATGTTATGTAGTAATGATATATAATATTTTTGTGAATATATCAATAAAATTAGAGAAAATATACAAACATTATATATATTTTAGATAAAATTACAAATAATAGGTTTCATATTTGGAAATATTACATATAGATGAAAACAGTTACAAGGTGTACAATAAATATAACAAGTGAAGTTAATTTATGGGAGGAATAAAAATGGCAAATTTATCATTACAACATATTTATAAAATATATCAAGGAGACGTAACAGCAGTTAAGGACTTTAACTTAGAAATTGAAGATAAAGAATTTATAGTATTCGTTGGACCATCAGGATGTGGTAAATCAACAACATTAAGAATGATCGCTGGGCTTGAAGATATATCAAAGGGAGAATTATATATAGGGGACAAGCTTGTAAATGACGTTGAACCTAAGGAAAGAGATATAGCAATGGTTTTCCAAAACTACGCTTTATATCCACATATGACAGTTTTCGATAACATGGCATTTGCTTTAAAATTAAGAAAGGTTCCAAAAGCTGAAATTGAACAAAAGGTTACAGAAGCAGCAAAGATCCTAGACATTGAACATTTATTAAAGAGAAAACCAAAGGCTTTATCTGGAGGTCAAAGACAAAGAGTTGCTTTAGGAAGAGCTATAGTAAGACATCCAAAAGTATTCTTAATGGACGAGCCTTTATCAAACTTAGATGCTAAATTAAGAGTTCAAATGAGAACTGAAATTATAAAATTATATAGAAAATTACAAACAACATTTATATATGTAACACATGACCAAGTAGAAGCTATGACAATGGGTACTAGAATAGTAGTTATGAAGGATGGAGTTATCCAACAAGTTGATACACCACAAAATATCTACAATTATCCTGCAAATCTTTTCGTTGCTGGATTTATTGGAAGTCCACAAATGAACTTTATAGAAGGAAAAGTTGAAAAAGAAGGAAATGAAGTTGTTGCTATATTTGGTGATAACAAAATAGTATTCCCTAAAGAAAATGCACAAACTTTAGTTAAAGAAGGTTATGTTGGAAAAACTGTAACATTAGGTATTAGACCAGAACATTTAAGTGATGATGCAGAACTTATTGCAGCAAATCCAAATAGCATAGTAAAAGGAAATGTAGAAGTTATAGAACTTATGGGAGCTGAAAGTTACATCTATACTAGATGTGGAAAAGATCCATTAAATGTAAGAGTTGAAGGAACAACTAATCTAAAAATTGGAGAAGTTGCAAAGCTTCACTTAAGAGCAGAAAAGTTACATGTATTTGATAAAGAAACAGAAATAAGAATTGTATAATAATTAGTTTTCTGGAGGAGATATCGTGAAGTGTATTGAGAAACTGGTAAATGAAATATATAGTAGTTGTAAAATACCCTTCCAATTAATAATTAATGAAGTAGGAGAATTTTCTACACCAGAATTTGAATTAGTACAAAATTATATAGAAAAATATTTTTGTTATAATAACACTGAGTGCTGCATAAGAACTAATGCAGCACTTAGTGCTACAATTGATTTGTTACAATTTTGTATAGAGGAAAAATTAAAAGGTGTATATTTAAATAGAAATAGTATAATTTCGTTATTATTAACTGGTAAGGAAGTAGATGATGGAGTAATAAAAGCAAGTTGGCCAGTTATTACAAAAGAGTTTAATCTTATAAATATATATGTAAATAATTATAGTGATGAATTATTATCATATATTAAACAAGGTTATGTAGAGAGTGAAATTGAAATATTATTATATAAGGGTAATATACTTATGATTGGTAACTTTGAAGATTTGTTAGAACATGCTCAAAGTATAAAAGATACAATTGAAAGTATAGTATCTGGAAAATGTTACATAAGCTATTGTGAAGTTGATAATTACTTTAATCTAAAAAAATATTATGAAGATACTTCTTATAAGATTGAATTAGCTATTAAATATAATATTATGGAAAGTGTATTTGATGCAAATAGACTTATATTAGAAGGGATAATAGATTCTGTATCAGATAAAATGAAACAGGATATTTATGATAAATTTAAAAAAGGAATATCAAAATTAGATAATGAAATGATTAGAACTATGGAAGTGTTTTTTAAATGTGGACTTAATTTAAGTGAAGCAGCAAAAGAATTATATATCCATAGAAATACATTAATATATAGATTGGACAAGATCCAAAAATATACTAACTATGATATAAGAGAGTTTAATGAAGCAGTATTATTAAAAATAATTTTCTTTATTTGGAAGGAAAAAAACGAAAAAAATACTTGAAAATGTTTTCAAAATAGTATATAATAGTAATGGAAGCGATACCGACACACTTAAGTAATAGAAGAAATTTGAATGTTTCTTCAATTTCTACCAAGGTTTTAATCTAAAATCTTGGTAGAAAAAAATTTTTTATAAAGGTCGGTAACGATACCGATAATAATGCTTTTAATATCTTAAATATAAAAAAGGTTTTTAGGGGGGATAGAGTGAAGTGTATAAAGAGGTTGATAAATGATGTATATGACAGCTCTAAAATACCATTTCAATTAATTATTGATGGAGTAGGAATATATTCTTCACCTAAATTTAAAATTAAGAAGAGGTATATTAGAAAAAGATCAGACTATCGAGACATTAAATACACTATAATTGTAAGTGAAGAATATAAATTAGTTGTTGATTTATTAAAAAGTTATTTAGAAAATAAATTCCAAGAAATAATAATTAAAAAAGATGATTTAATTATTGCATTATTAGAAGAAAAGAAAATAGATGATGAAGTTATAGAAATAGTTTGGCCAGAATTAAATAAGAGTTTCGAATTAGTAAATATTTTTTTAAGTGAATATTCCAATAGAGTATATGAGGTTATAAAAGAACAATATTTAGATAGTAAGCTTAAAGTAATATTATATAATAATAATATAGTTATAGTTGGAATAGAAAAGGATGTTTTACAAGAAGTAGAAAATATTAAAGAAAAGATAAATGATTTATATTTTGAAAGATTTTATATAACATATTGTAAGGTATCCGATTATAAAAGGTTAAAAAAATGTTATAATGAAACTTTATATAGGTTAAAATTAGCAAATAAATATAATATTAAAGATATAATATTTGATGATAAGAAACTTATATTAGAAGGGTTAATAGATTCTATATCAGAAGAGATGAAAGATAAAATATCTAATGATGTTAATTCTAAAATATCCCAATTAGATAATGAAATGATAAGAACCATAGAGGTTTTCTTTGAATGTGGATTAAATTTAAGTGATTCAGCCAAGGCGTTGTATATCCATAGAAATACATTAATATATAGATTAGATAAAATACAAAAAGTAACATCCTATGACATAAGAGAATTTAATAATGCAATGATATTTAAAATAATTTTCTTATATATAGGAAGAAAAAACAATTTAACTGTTGAAAAAGTTTGATGAATAGGATACAATTGTATTTGGAAACGATACCGAAAACGAAGAAAAATAAATAGTAATTTTATGTAGTTTATAGATAGACATAAGTGAATCATTAGTGTAATATTTATTAAGATTAATGAATCACGATAATGTTAATAATATTTTTTGTGATCCATGTAGTAGTATTTTTATTAACTAGGTAACGATACCATATAACCATTCAAAATATTTTTTTTAAGGGAGTTTTATGAATGAATATAAGAGATATTGCAAGGATTTCAGGAGTTGGTGTTAGTACTGTATCACGTGTATTAAATAATCATCCTGACGTGAAAGAAAGTACACGTGAAAATGTTTTACGTGTAATAAAAGAAAGTAACTATGTACCTAATAATAGTGCAAGAATATTAAAGCAAAATAATACTAAAAATATAGGAGTTTTAGTTAAAGGGGTTTTTAATCCATTTTTCTCAGAGCTTATAAACGTTATTGGAAATAAAATAAACGAACATAAATATACAATGATACTTCAGCAAAATGATTATGTATTAGAGCATGAAGTTGAGAATATTATTTCTTTTGTAAAAGAGAAGAGACTTCAGGGGATAATATGTTTAGGTGGAAACTTTATTGACTTAGATGAAGATAGTTTTAGAAATATTGATGTTCCTGTTATATTAACGTCAGTTAATACAGTATCATCATTAGGTAGAGATAAATATTCTACTGTTGGAATAGATAATTTAGAATCAGCTTATAATGCCACTAACTATTTAATCCAAAAAGGACATAAAAATATAGCTTTAATGATTGGTGAAGAAAATGACTTTTGTGTTAGCTGGTGGAGATATAAGGGCTATATTAAGGCATTAAAAGAAAATAATATTGAACCAAATGATGATAATTTAATTATTGGTGATTATGATAGTAAAATTGCATATGAAGTAACTATGGAATTTTTAAAAAAGCGCAAGGATATAACAGCTATTTTTGCAATTTCTGATTTTATGGCAATGGGAGTGGCTAAAGCTGTAACAAATAGTGGTCTAACTGTTGGAAAAGATATATCAATAGTTGGGTTTGATGGTATGGATGTAAGTTGTTACTATAATCCAGGTATTACTACTATAAAACAGCCTAAAGAGGAAATGGCAATAAAGAGTGTTGAAATTTTATTCAATCTTTTAAAGGATAAATGTGAAAATCAACATGTTTTATTAGATACAGAGTTAATAGAGAGGGAATCTTGTGCAGAATTAAATAATTAGAAAAGTTTAGTGTATAAAATAATTTATATAATAAAATCTATTGTTATAAAAGGAGCAGAGGTATATGGAAAGAAGTGCAGGAGTTATAATGCATATTGCTTCATTACCAGGAAAGTTTGGTATTGGAACTTTTGGAAAAGAAGCATATGAATATGTGGAGTTTTTATTTAAATCAGGGTTAAGATATTGGCAAATACTACCATTAGGACAGACTGGATATGGAGATTCACCATACCAATCTTTTTCGGCATTTGCAGGTAATCCTTATTTTATTGATTTTGACATATTAAATAAACAAGGACTTTTAAATGAAGAAGAATATATAAATGAAAATTATGGAGATAACGCTGAATATATAGATTATGGTCTTTTGTTTAAAGTTAAATATGAAGTATTAAGAAGAGCTTATAATAATTTTAAGAATATAGATAATATTTATTTAAAGGAAGAATTTAATAAATTTATTAATGAAAATAAATCATGGTTAGATGATTATTCATTGTATATGGCTGTTAAAGGAAGATTTAATCTTGCAAGTTGGCAAGAGTGGGATGAAGATATAAAGAAGAGACAACCAGAAGCAATGGAAAGATATAGACAAGAGCTATCTGATGAAATAGAGTTTTGTTCATTTATTCAATTCATTTTCTTTAAGCAATGGAACGAATTAAAATCATATGCAAATGAAAAAGGAATAGAAATTATAGGTGACATGCCGATTTATGTTGCAGAAGATAGTGCTGATGTTTGGAGTAATCCGGAAGCGTATTTAATATATAATGAGACATTAAAACCTATAGCAGTTGCAGGCTGCCCTCCAGATGCATTTTCTGAAACAGGACAATTGTGGGGAAATCCTTTATATGATTGGAACTACATGGAGAAAACTGGCTATAAATGGTGGATTAAAAGAGTCAAAGAAAGTTTAAAACTTTATGATGTTGTAAGAATAGATCATTTTAGAGGGTTTGAAAGCTATTGGGAAATACCTTATGGTGAAGATACAGCTATAAAGGGTAAATGGGTAAAAGGACCAGGAATTAAACTATTCAATGCTATTAGAGAAGAATTAGGCGAAATTAATGTTATAGCTGAAGATTTAGGTTTTTTAACTGAAGAGGTTAGAGAATTCTTAAAAGAAAGTAAATTCCCAGGAATGAAAGTATTACAATTTGCATTTGATTCAAGAGAAGAAAGTAATTATTTACCTCATACCTATACAAACAATTGTATAGCATATACAGGAACTCATGACAATGATACTTTTAGAGGCTGGTTTGAGTTAACAGGAAGCAAATCAGATGTTGAATATTGTAAGCAATATTTAGCTTTATCTGATGCTGAAGGATATAATTGGGGATTCATAAGAGGTGTTTGGAGTAGTGTAGCTGATGTATCAATTGCTTTAATGCAAGATTTCTTAAATTTAGGTAATGAAACAAGAGTTAATTTCCCTTCTACATTAGGAGAAAATTGGAAGTGGAGAGCTAAAGAAGGAAGTTATACAACTGAGCTAGCAGATAAAATATATGAATATACTAAAATGTATGGAAGATGTAAATAAAACAAAAGGCTATTGCTAAATAAGCAATAGCCTTTTTGGACAAGTTTTATAGGTAATTAATATATAAGTTGATTTCATATATATATAATATCTTACATAAATATAAATATATTAAATAATATTTATAAAGGATATAAGTTTCATGAGTAAAAAAAGTATATATGATTTTTTTATAGGATTATTAGCACTTATGCTATCTTTGATGTTAGTAATTGAAATATTTATTAATATACCAAATGAAGTTAGATGGAGTTTTTATTATATAGATAATATAGTGAGATTAATCTTTATAGGAGATTATTTTACTAGATTAGCAATAAGTAAAGGTAAAAGAAGTTTTATAAGAAGAAATATAATTGATTTACTTTCAATTTTTCCTATAAAGGTTTATATAAAAGTATTAGGATTTACGATTTTGCCTAGTATTATTAATCCATCATATTGCATAAAAATAATTAAGTTTATAATGCTTATAATATGTGCTATAAAATTTAAAATTAGAGTTAAAGATGAGATACGTAAAAGTAGACTGAATTTTTTATTAGTAATATCAACAATATTTATTGTTATAGGTGCTGTATTAATTTCCTTAGTAGAAGGAATGTCTATAGGAGATGCGCTATGGTGGAGTTTTGTTACTTTTACAACTGTTGGATATGGAGATGTTTTACTAAAAACTCAACTAGGAAGAACAATAGCAGTATTACTAATGATAATAGGTATAGGAGTTATTGGAGTTATAACTACAAGTTTAACATTATATATTGTTGGTGGTAGAAAAGGCATGAAAAAAACATATAAAGATATTGTAATAGATGATGTAAAGAGTATGCTAGATAATTATGATGACTTAACAATAGAAGATATTGATAATATAGCTAAAATTTTAAAATCATTAAAGGATTAAATGGAAAATAATAATTGAATTTATATTTCTAGTAATTTAAAATTATAGTGAGAGTCATTTATGCAGATATGCTGGAATAGGCAGACAGGATAGATTGAGGGTCTATTGAGGGAATTACTCGTGTGGGTTCAAGTCCCACTATCTGCACCAACTTAATATATTAGAGACTATTTCAAGGAAAGATACAGAGTTCAATAGTTAACTTATAAAATATTAAGCTCTTTGTATATTTACTTTTATGAAGTAGTCTTTTTGCTATTTATTTAAATAAAGAGAGGAGTTTATAATGAAAAAGATAGTAATTTTAGATGGAAAAACATTGGGAGATGTTAATTTAGAGGGGTTAAAGGAAATAGGTGAAGTTAAATACTATGATACTACAAGTACTAATGAGGTGAAGGAGAGAGTACGAGAAGCAAATATAATATTAACTAACAAGGTAGTTTTAAACAGAGAAAATTTAAGTGAAGCGAATAATTTAGAATTTATAGCAGAGGTAGCTACTGGGTTTAATAATATAGATATAGAGTATGCTAAAGAAAAGGGGATAGGAGTAGCTAATGTTGCTGGATATTCTACTAGTGCAGTTGTACAACATACATTTGCAGCAACATTGGCTTTATTAGATGAAGTTAATTATTATGACAAATATGTTAAAAGTGGAGAATATTCAAAATCAGGATTATTTACATGCTTAGATAAGCCTTATTATGAGATAGAAGGTAAAGTATGGGGAATAATAGGTCTTGGTAATATTGGTAAGAGAGTAGCGAAAATAGCAGAAGCTTTTGGGGCAAAGGTAGTATATTATTCAACTACAGGAAGAAATTCAAGTAGTGAATTTAATAGAGTATCATTTGAAGAATTATTAGCTAATAGTGATATTATTTCAATACATGCACCATTAAATGAAAATACTATAGGATTAATTAATTATGATGCAATATGCAAAATGAAAAGTTCATCTATAGTAGTTAATATGGGAAGAGGGCCTATTGTTGTTGAAGAAGATTTAGCTAGAGCAATTGATGAGGATAAAATTAGAGGAGCTGCTTTAGATGTATTTGAGGTAGAGCCAATAAAGGAAAATAATTCACTTTTATCAATGAAAAATAAGGACAGGGTAATATTATCACCTCATATAGCTTGGGCAAGTGTAGAAGCTAGAGAAAGACTATTTAAGGAAGTTATAGAAAATATAAAAGCTTTTTATAATGGGGAAATTAGAAATAGGGTAGAAAAATAAAAAAATATTACTATATTGACAAAAATATACTGTTATAGTAATATTATAAAAAACGTTATAATATAGGCAAGGATTGAGAGTAGTAAAAAATAATTATTTTTCAGAGAGTAGACGGTTGCTGCAAGTCTATAAATTAATATTTTTGAACTTGCTCATGAGCTATAAAGATGAAATTATAGTAATCTTTATCGGATAATACCGTTATTTTAATTAAGTATAATTTTTGGATGGTACCGCGCAAACACGCTCCAATATAAGGTGTGTTTGCGTGTTTTTTTTACTTAATTTTAAATAATGTATTTCAAATTTATTATATTTTAAATTTAAAAGGGGGCTTTTATAGGTGTTAAATTATAGTAAGTATAGGAGATTTGAAACAATAAATTTTAGGGAAAGAACTTGGCCAAATAATATTGTTGAAAAAGCACCAATATGGTGTAGTGTTGATTTAAGAGATGGAAATCAAGCTCTTATAAATCCAATGAATATAGATGAAAAAATAGAGTTCTTTAATTTGTTAGTTAAATTGGGGTTTAAAGAAATAGAGGTTGGTTTTCCATCAGCTTCTAAGATAGAATATGATTTTTTAAGAAAATTAGTTGATGAAAATTATATTCCTGATGATGTAGTGGTTCAAGTGTTAACACAGGCTAGACCACATTTAATAGAAAAGACTTTTGAAGCATTAAAGGGAGTTAAACAAGCTGTAGTTCATATATATAATTCTACATCAGTACTGCAAAGAGATGTTGTATTTAATATGAGTAAAGATGAAATAAAGAAAATTGCTATAGAAGGAACAGAGCTTGTTAAAAAGTATGCATCTGATTTTGAAGGAAAAGTATTTTTAGAATATTCACCAGAAAGTTTTACAGGAACAGAGGTAGATTATGCACTTGAAGTATGTGATGCAGTAGCAGATGTTTGGGGAGCAACACAAGATAATAAAATAATAATAAATCTTCCATCTACAGTTCAAATGGATACACCAAATGTATTTGCTGATCAAGTAGAATATATGTGTAAGAATTTTAAAGATAGAAATAGAATAATAGTAAGTGTACATCCACACAATGATAGGGGCACTGGTGTGGCAGATGCAGAGTTAGCACTTTTAGCAGGAGCGGATAGAGTGGAAGGTACTTTGTTTGGAAATGGAGAAAGAACTGGAAATGTTGATGTGATTACTGTTGCATATAATATGTTTTCGCATGGAGTAAATCCAATGTTAAATCTTGAAAATATAAATGAAATAATAGAAATATATGAAAGATGCGTTAAGATACCTGTTCATGTAAGACATCCTTATGCAGGAAATTTAGTATTTACTGCATTTTCAGGTTCCCATCAAGATGCTATAAATAAAGGTATGAAGAAGTATGAGGAAAGAGGATCTAAATTATGGGAAGTACCATATTTACCTGTTGATCCAAATGACTTAGGAAGGGAATATGAACCTTTAGTAAGAATAAATAGCCAATCAGGAAAAGGTGGTGTAGCCTTTGTAATGGATCATTGTTTCGGATATAAGTTGCCAAAAGTAATGCAACAAGAATTTGCAGAAGTAGTACAAAAAATATCAGAGGCAAAAGGAGAAGTTCAACCAAATGAAATTTTAGAGGCATTTAAGAATGAGTACTTAGAATTACATGAACCATTTAAATTAATAAATATATCTATATCTGATGTAGATCATGGAGCAAGTGAAACTACTAAGGTTAAAGCTAGAATTAAATATAATGATGTAGAAATGGATATAGAGGGAGTTGGGAATGGACCTATAGATTCTTTAGGAAAAGCTTTATATAATAGTAATTTAATAAATATATCTATTATGGATTATAAAGAACACGCATTAAGTAAGGGATCAGAAGCGGAAGCAGCAGCTTATGTTTACATGAAAAGAAATGATATAGAAAAGAAAACATTTGGTGTTGGAGTTGATAGTAATATTACACGTGCATCAATAAAATCTATAATAAGTGCAATAAATAGATTATATAAAATGTAAAAAATGAAAAAATATATTGATTTTATTCAAATTAATGTATATAATGGCTTTATAATTTAATATGTTCGGATGAAGGTAATGGGAGAGCGATTTAAATCCACCGAAGAAGTAAATCTTTCAGGTATTAGGACCGTTACTGGACGAGCCTCTGGAGAGACTCATATTAGAGCACCGAAGGAGCAAGGTTTAATTAATATTAAACTGAAACTCTCAGGTAAAAGGACAGGGGATAAAAGTAGTTTAGAGTAAAAATTAATAGTGAATAATTGAAATAAAGTGCGAAACACTTTTATTTAATGTATTTACTGTACTTTAAAGCTTATAATTACTTTTAATCTCCTCCTATAAATTAATTTTTAAGGGGGATTTTTTTATGCAAATTTTTGAGGTAATTGAAAAAATATTAAGAGGAATTAATGATATTGTATGGGGGCCACCATTATTAATATTATTAGTTGGAACAGGTTTATACTTTACATTTAAGTTGAAATTATTACAAATATTTAAGCTTCCATTAGCATTAAAATATTTATTTTCAAAAGATGATGAAGAGTGTGATGATGAAGCAAAGGGTGATGTATCAAGTTTTGCAGCACTATGTACAGCTTTATCAGCAACAATAGGTACTGGTAACATAGTAGGTGTTGCTACTGCTATAGCAGCAGGAGGTCCAGGAGCTCTTTTATGGATGTGGGTAGCAGCATTTTTTGGAATGGCAACTAAGTATGCAGAAGGTGTTTTAGCAATTAAGTATAGAGAAGTAGATGAAAATGGACAAATGTCTGGTGGACCTATGTACTATATAGAAAAAGGTGTAGGAAATAAGTTTTTAGCTAAAATGTTTGCTGTTTTTGGTGTTGGAGTAGCACTTTTAGGAATAGGAACATTTGGTCAAGTAAATTCTATAGCATCAGCAGCTAATATTACATTTAATATTCCATCTTGGGTTAGTGCATTAATTATAACTATATTAGTAGCATTAGTTACATTAGGTGGTATAAAGAGAATATCTAAAGTTGCTGAAAAAATAGTTCCATCAATGGCGATTATATATATATTAGGAGCATTAATGGTATTAATGTTTAATTTTAAGGAGATACCAGAAGCTATAATGCTAATAATTCATAGTGCAGTAAATCCTAGAGCAGCATTAGGTGGTGCAGCTGGTATAACTGTAGCAATAGCAATTCAAAGAGGAGTTGGAAGAGGAGTATTTTCTAATGAAGCAGGTTTAGGAAGTGCGCCTATAGCAGCGGCAGCAGCTAAAACTAAATCTCCAGTAAAGCAAGGATTAATTTCAATGACAGGAACATTTATAGACACAATAATAATCTGTACAATGACAGGTTTAGCTATAGTTTTAACTGGAAGCTTTGATAGTGGATTAGAAGGAGCAGCAATGACTACTGCAGCATTTCAACAAGGATTACCTTTTGCTATAGTAGGAAAGTATATAGTAAATATAGGATTAATATTCTTTGCATTTACTACTATTATAGGATGGAATTATTATGGAGAAAGATGTATTGAATATTTAACAGGAGTTAAGGGAATAAAGGCGTATAAAATTATATTTATAATATTTGTAGGAGTAGGACCTTTCTTATCATTGGATTTAGTATTTATAATAGCTGATATAGTAAATGGATTAATGGCATTACCAAATTTAGTTGGATTAATAGCATTAAGACATGTAGTAATAAATGAAACTAATGAGTTTTTTGAAAAGTTAAAAATAGAAAATGATATATTAAAAGATAAAAAATTGCAGATTAATTAAGAAAATAAAGAACCTATGTATATTTTTAAAATATACATAGGTTCTTTATTTTCTTTAAAAAGTTAAGTATTAAAGGTGTAATAAATTCATATTATTAAATGTAATAAAAAATGAAAGAATGAAAAATAATTACTTAAAATGCATAAAGAATTTTAAGATAAAAATACTAACTGTATATATAGAGTATTTTAAATTTATAGGAGAGTTGAAAATGAGAAAAAACATTAAGTATGATGGTTTGAGAACTTATGCACAAAAAAGTAAAAAAGTAAAGTTAGGAAAAATATTTTTAGCCAGTATATTTACAATTGTTATATTATATATAATGATTTTTAATTTAAAGGATAACGTTTCTAATGAAATAAACAGTTTGCAGGAAGTATCTGTTATGGAGAATAAAGAGAAGGGAAATAGTACTGAAGAAGAAAATTTAGAGGCTAGTAATCAAGAAGTATATTCTAATACATATATAGATAGTGAAAAAATGGGCTTCTTACAAAAAATTTCAGAAGGAGCTAAAAGTAATTATAATAAATATGGGATATTACCATCAATAACTATGGCGCAAGCCATATTGGAATCAGGCTGGGGCAATTCTGAATTAGCAGTTACTCATAATAATTTATTTGGAATTAAAGCAGACTCAAGATGGAATGGAGCAGTTGCAACTATAACAACCAGTGAAAATTATAATGATTCTACAGTAGCTAATTTTAGAAAGTACGATAATATTAACGAATCTATTGAAGATCATGGAAAGTTTTTATATGAAAACTCAAGGTATACTGAATATGGATTATTTAATGCAAAAAACTACAAAAGTCAAGCTCAAGCATTAGAAGATGCAGGATACAGTACAGTTAAAAATGAGGGGGGAGAGCCAATATATGCTGATAAATTAATATCACTTATTGAAAAATACAACCTAATGCAATATGACTAAACTGCGAACTAAAGCTTAAGTCTGCAATTTAAGCTTAATCCCCCTAAAGTTAACGACTTATCATACAAATTTGTAGCAGGAGTCGTTAACTATAAGTCGGAGAACTAAGAAAAACAATGAAGAGAAAAAATTAATATTCCATTTTCGTTCTCACTGTAGTTCGCAGTTTATTTCAATAGCGTTCTGTGAAGGTACGTTCTTGTGGTAGTACATCTATTTTCTTTTGATATAGTTCATCAACTCTTATGAAGCGATTTCCTTTTTTTATGGTTTTGATGAATTTTTCAATTTCTTTTTCTTCACCTTGAACTTCCATTTCTACCATGCCATTATCCATATTTCTAACCCAGCCAGTTAAATCAGTTGTACGAGCATTCATTGTACAGAAGAATCTAAAACCTACACCTTGTACACGACCTTCAACAATTATGTAATATCTAACCATAGAAAAACCTCCTTATAATTATATATATCTAGAATTATAGCATATATAAAAATAGTATATATATCATATAATACTATGAGTAAAAATAAAATTTAGGGGTGGGGTCATGGAAAAAACATTAGTATTAATTAAGCCAGATGCTGTAGAGCAAAATATAATAGGGGATATACTAAGTTTTTATGAGAAAAATGGATTAAAGATTGTTGCTTTGAAAATGGAATTAGTAGAAGGAAAAATAGCAGAAGAACATTACTCAGAGCATTATGGAAAGAGTTTTTATAATTCATTAATTTAATTTATTACACGAAGTCCATTATGTGCATTAATATTAGAAGGAAAAGATTGTATTAGTAAGGTTAGAGAGATAAATGGAGCTACAAATCCAAAGGAACAAAAAGAAGGAACTATAAGAAAAAAATATGCTAAAGGAATAACAGAAAATTGCGTACATGCATCGGATTCCATTGAAAGCTCAGAAAGAGAAATAAAAATATGGTTTCCTAACTTTAAACTTTAAATGTAAAGCTTTAAATATTAAAAGTATAAAAGGGGCTGTCGCACTAAATAATTAGTGCGAGGCCCCTTTTGCAAAAAAAAAAAATAAATCCCAGACTCTATAAGCCTA
>NZ_JAASHM010000055.1:0-5003 GCF_019734195.1 Clostridium sp. K13
TCGACTTGCATGTGTTAGGCACGCCGCCAGCGTTCGTCCTGAGCCAGGATCAAACTCTCACTAAAAAGTTTAATCATCTGCTCAAATTACTTTGAGTCTTTGTTTTAAGACTCTCAAAAGAATTGCTGGTTACTTAATTTATATTCCGTTCAATTTTCAAAGATCATTTCGCAATCAACTTGACTGCCTATTTATAATATCATTTATCTTTTTGGCTGTCAACACTTTTTTTAAAAAACTTTTTTCAGTTTGTTTTGTGTTGTTACCTCATCGCCATGTCTTAACTTGTTGTTTGTTCCCGACGACGTGTTTTATATTAACATGTTTAATAATATGCAAACTTTATATTTTATTATTTTTAGCATATTTATTTTACTTTTACTCTTTTTTTCTTTTCTTTTCTCTGCTTTTCTTATAATGATACTCTAGGTTGAGTTGATACCATTTCTATGTAATATAACACTTTTTCAAGGATGAAATTCTATATTTATCTACATCTTCCTTTACTATTATTCCCTTTTAAGTTTATATCTTTTTAAAAACAACTTAATAATACTGGTTTTATTCAACATAAAAAGAGATAAGATTAGCTCTTATCCCTTTTTTCATTTACTTTTATAAACAATTAACTATTTCCTTAAACTTATTCCCTCTCACTGCAAAATTAGGGAACATATCAAAAGATGCACATGCTGGTGATAAAGTTACAATATCACCTTCACTAGCAATTTCTTTTGCTTTACTAACAGCTTCTTCTAAAGACTCAACCATAACAATTGGAATATTTATATTTTTCTCTAATTTTAATTTTTCAAAAGCTTCTTTTATTAAATACTTAGTATCTCCTAAAAGTATTAGTTCTTTTATAAATTCATATCCTTCTTCAGCTAATGGCTCAAAAGGTATATGCTTATCATAACCACCAGCTATTAATATAACCTTTCTTTCAAAAGCAAATAGACCTGCAAGAGTTCTAGTTGGACTAGATGCAATAGAATCATTATAATATTTTACTCCATCAATTTCTCTCACTAACTCACATCTATGTTCTACTCCTGAAAAACTTTCTGCTACTTTTTTCATAGTTTCAATTTTTACATCATCTTTAGTAGCAATAAATGCAGCTAAGTAATTTTCCACATTATGCATTCCCTTAATTACTATATCTTCTTTTTTACAAACTTCATTTCCTTCTAAATATAATATACCGTCATTAAAGTATGCTCCATTTTCAAGCACTCTCATCGAAGAAAACTCTCTCACCTTAGCTTTTGCTTCTTTCTCAAATCCATAAGTTATATCATTCTCTCTATTTAAAACTAAAACATTGTTACTATCTTGATATAAGAATATATTTTTCTTAGAGTCTATATATTCTTGCATGTCTTTATGCATATCTAAGTGATTTGGAGCTAAATTTGTAACAATCGCTACATCAACAGGTAAATTCATAGTCATAAGTTGAAAACTTGATAATTCTAAAACAACCATATGATTTTCTTCTATTTCTTCTATGTTAGAAAATAACGGTGTACCTATATTTCCCCCTACCCAAGTTTTATATCCTTCAGCTTCTAATAATTTAGATACTATTGTTGTTGTTGTTGTTTTTCCATCTGATCCTGTTATAGCATATATTTTACCTTTGCAATATCTTACAAACTCTTCCATTTCAGATGTTATATAGGCACCTTCTTGTTTTGCTCTTACTAAAGCATCACAATCAATTCTCATGGAAGGAGTTTTAAATACTACTTCATATCCTGTTAAATTATCTAAATATCCTTCTCCTAACTGTAATTTTACACCCTTTTTCTTAAAATCAACCGCAATATCGCCTAGTGCTTCCTCACTTTTAATATCAAATCCAGTTACATTTGCTCCTAATTTTACTAAAAAATTAATTAAAGGTATATTACTAACCCCAATTCCTACTACAGCAACTTTTTTTCCATTAATAAAATTTTTAAACTCACAAAAATCCTTCATTAATTGCCTCCACACATATTAATATAAACCTATATATTTTTATATTATTAATTCTTTCCAACATATAAATAATTATATCATTATAGATTCTTATATTCTATAATTACAACAACTTATATCATTACTTTGCAAAAAGATGCTTGAGGACATCTCAAACATCTAAAATAATAACTATTAATTTATGCTTAATACTTAGGAATTATATCTACATCCAATATATCTTCTGCAGGTTCATCAATTTTTTTCCCTTTTACATCTCTTTCCTTACTTGTTTCTAAAACTATCATTGATCCTATTTGTCTTCCTAACTTTGTACCTTCATATAAATCTGCCTTAAAATGTATTCCAGCATATAACCTTGATGATGATACATCTTGATGTATCTTTAATAGTTTTTCTTTTTCTTTCGGAAAATAATATATTAATACTTCCATAGCTGTAGCCATCACTACAGAATATATTGAAGGATAACTTGGTGATTTAGGCGTATCTATTCTTGTAGTTATTTTTTCTTTTAATTGGATCGGCCGTGGATAGTCCCAAAAATACTTAAAATATGATGCTATTATATAGGCATCATTAATAGCTTTAGTTAATATAGATAGTAATCTAACTGTCATTCCAGGTGATTTATCGTATTCTGATACTAATTTTAGAGCTATTGACATTATACTCTCAATTAAAGCTTTATCACTCCAATAATCAACAATTTTTATTTGTTTTTCTGTAATATTTTTTAATGAATATTCTAGCTCTCTTAACTCTTCTTTAAAATTTATATCTTTTGGATTCTCAATATTCAAAAAAACAACCATTCCATTATTTTTAGCAAACACTCCATTTCCTGCATAATTGAAATAATTCAGCGGCCAATATCCTGCATTATAATCAATTCCTTTAGGTAGTATCACTTATCCAGAATAAGGAATTTGGGACCATTTTATTATCTTTATAGGATAGTTATTATACATCTTATCCTCCACTTAAGTTATTTGACCACACTATATTATATTAAAGTTTAATATTTTTGATAATAATTTATATTTAGTAAATTACATAAAAATAGAGCTAGAAAGTGCTCTATTTCAAGCATTTTCTAACTCTACATAATTAAAATTCTAAACTTTTTGCAATAAAGTCATTTAACTCTTCTATTTTAACTCTTTCTTGAGTCATTGAATCTCTATGTCTTATAGTAACACATCCATCATTTTCAGTTTCAAAATCAACTGTTATACAGAATGGAGTTCCTATTTCATCTTGTCTTCTATATCTCTTACCAATACTTCCTGTTTCATCATATTCAATATTGAAGTTTTTAGCTAACATTGAATATACTTCATCAGCCTTTTCTGATAGTTTTTTAGATAATGGTAATACTGCAGCCTTATATGGAGCTAATGCAGGATGTAAATGCATTACTGTTCTTACATCTCCACCTTCTAATTCTTCTTCATCATAAGCATCAACTAAGAATGCTAAAGCAACTCTATCTGCTCCTAATGATGGCTCTATACAGTATGGTACATACTTTTCATTAGTTGTTGGATCTAAGTATGTCATATCTGTTCCTGAATGCTCAGCATGTTTCTTTAAGTCATAGTCTGTTCTATCAGCTATTCCCCAAAGTTCTCCCCAACCAAATGGGAATAAATATTCTATATCAGATGTTGCATTTGAATAGAAAGATAATTCTTCTTCGCCATGATCTCTCATTCTTAAGTTAGATTCAGCAACGCCTAAATTCTTCAGGAATTTCCAACAATAATCTTTCCAGTATCCAAACCACTCTAAATCTGTTCCTGGTTTACAGAAGAATTCTAATTCCATTTGTTCAAATTCTCTTGTTCTGAAAGTAAAGTTACCTGGAGTGATTTCATTTCTAAAAGATTTACCAATTTGAGCTATACCAAATGGTACTTTCTTTCTTGAAGTTCTTTGAACTGATTTAAAGTTAACAAATATACCTTGAGCAGTTTCTGGTCTTAAATATACTGTATTAGCTGAATCTTCAGTTATACCTTGGAAAGTCTTGAACATTAAATTGAACTTTCTTATATCTGTATAGTTCATTTTACCACACTTAGGACAAACTATATTGTTTTTAGTTATATATTCCATTAACTCTTCATTAGTCCATCCATCAGCACAAGCAACTTCTACTCCACTTTCAGTCATATGGTCTTCTACTAATTTATCTGCTCTAAATCTTGATTTACACTCTTTACAATCCATTAATGGATCTGAGAATCCACCAACGTGTCCTGATGCAACCCAAACTTCTGGATTCATTAGTATTGCACAATCAACTCCTACATTATAAGGACTTTCTTGAACAAATTTTTTCCACCAAGCTTTTTTAACATTATTCTTAAATTCTACTCCTAATGGGCCATAATCCCATGAGTTAGCAAGTCCTCCATATATTTCTGATCCTGGGAATATAAAACCTCTGCTTTTACACAAAGCAACGATTTTATCCATAGTCTTTTCTACTGCCATTTTTAATCCTCCTAAATATTTTTTTATAATAAAAAAAGCCTTATAACCATAAAGGGACGAAATAAATTCCGCGGTTCCACCCTTCTTGGCTAAAGCCCAACTTTCTAACTTAACACTCAAAAGCTCCCTTCATTTTAATTGCCTAATGATTTGCACCTACCACCATCTCTCTAAAAGGAATATTAAAACTACTCTTCTTTCTCAACGTGTTTATTAAATTATGCATATATTAATTTTATCAAATGACTTTTATATGTCAAGCTAAATTATAATAGCTTTTTTCAACATCCTTACAAAGGTTAAATTTAAAACTTTACTTAATCAAACTTTTATATAATTTAAAACAAAAACAATATTACATATTTATTTAAATTATAAAAAAGAGTTTTGTATCAACAGACCTTATCTGCTCCTACAAAACTCTTAAAAATAAAAATGGCTCCGCGAAGAGGACTCGAACCTCCAGCCTATCGGTTAACAGCCGAGTGCTCCACCATTGAGCTATCGCGGAA
>NZ_JAASHM010000055.1:5098-18065 GCF_019734195.1 Clostridium sp. K13
AAATGGCTCCGCGAAGAGGACTCGAACCTCCAGCCTATCGGTTAACAGCCGAGTGCTCCACCATTGAGCTATCGCGGAATGTCATTGCATAATTTATTATATCAGCTTTTATGTAAAATGCAATACCTTTTTTAAAACTTTTTTATTTTTTCTTTAATTTAATATATTATAGCTAATCATTAACAATATTAACCCGTTTTTAAGATATAATAATTTACTTTACTTATTTAAAGTACTTTCATTTTTATTTATTTTCATAATAAAAAAACCACCTTTCGGTGGCTTTTTATTAATTTAATGGTTTCATTGTTGGGAATAGTATAACATCTCTTATTGATGCAGAGTCAGTTAAGAACATTACTAATCTATCTATTCCTATTCCAAGTCCACCTGTTGGTGGCATACCTGTTTCTAACGCACTCATGAATTCTTCATCTATCATGTAAGCTTCATCATCTCCAAGCTCTCTTTCCTTAGCTTGTTGAGCAAATCTTTCTCTTTGAACAATTGGATCATTTAATTCAGAATATGCATTACATAATTCTCTACCAAATACAAACCCTTCAAATCTTTCAGTAAACATTTCATTTCCTCTCTTTTTCTTTGTAAGAGGTGAAATTTCAACTGGATAATCTATAATGAATGTTGGTTGAATCATATGCTTTTCGCCGAATTCTTCATATAACATATTTAATACTTCACCTTTAGTAACAGTATTTAATGGTTTTGGGAATTCTAAGTGCTTTTCTTTAGCAATAGCTTGAGCTTCTTCATCTGTTTTAATTTCATTGAAATCAATTCCTGCATATTCCTTAACAGCATCAACCATAGTTATTCTTCTCCATGGTGCTTTAAAGTCAATCTCAGTACCTTGGTAAGTAACTTTTGTAGTTCCGTTTACTTTTTTACAAACATACTCAATCATGTTTTCAGTTATTTCCATCATATCATTATAATCAGCATAAGCTTCATATAATTCAATCATAGTGAATTCTGGGTTATGTCTAACTGACATACCTTCATTTCTAAAGTTTTTTCCCATATCATATACTTTTTCAAGACCAGCAACTATTAATCTCTTTAAATATAATTCTGTTGCTATTCTTAAATACATATCTATATCTAAAGTATTATGATGTGTAATAAACGGTCTTGCTGCAGCACCACCAGCTATTGCACCTAATATAGGTGTTTCAACTTCTAAAAATCCTCTATTATCTAAGAATTCTCTTATTCCTTTAATAATTTGAGTTCTCTTTATTATTGTTTCCTTAACACCAGGATTAGTTATAATATCTACTTCTCTTTGTCTATATCTTAGATCTGGATCCTTTAATCCATGCCATTTTTCTGGAAGTGGTTTTAAAGACTTACAGATTAATTGGATTTCTTTTGCCTTAACTGAAACTTCTCCAGTTTTAGTTTTGAAAACTTCGCCAGTACAAGCAACCCAATCACCTAAGTCATTAGTCTTGTATTGTTTTAAAGCCTCTTCTCCAACTTCATCAATCTTTATGAATAATTGAATTTTCCCATCTCTATCATGTATATCAGAGAAAACAACTTTTCCTTGCCCTCTCTTAGACATAATTCTACCAGCAACAGTAACTTCTTTACCTTCTAACTCTTCAAAGTTATCCTTAATCGCTTGTGAACTATGTGTTCTATTAACTTTATATACATCGAAAGGATCTTTTCCCTCTTCTTGTAATTGAACTAGTTTCTCTCTTCTTAATCTTTCTTGTTCATTGAATTGTGATTCTAGTTCTTGCATATTCATTTCTTCAGTTGACATTCACTATACCTCCAAATTAGTCTCTTCTTATTTCTAAGACTTCAAACTTACTCATTCCACTTGGAACTGCAACCTCTACTACATCTCCAACTTTCTTTCCTATTAATGCACTACCCACTGGTGATTCATTTGATATTTTAAAATTCATCGGATCTGCTTCTGCTGAACCAACTATTGTATATTCAACTTCTTCATCAAATTCGTAATCCATAACTTTAACGATTGAACCTACTGATACCTTATCTTTTGGAATTTCGCTTTCGTCAACAACTACAGCATTTTTTAACATATTTTCTAATTGAATTATTCTTCCTTCAGTAAAGGCTTGGTCGTTTTTAGCTTCATCATACTCAGAATTTTCACTTAAATCTCCATATCCTAAAGCTACTTTTATCTTCTCTGTTATTTCTTTTCTTTTTACTGTTTTTAAGTATTCTAATTCCTCTTCAAGTTTTTTAACACCTTCGTAAGTCATTATAAATTTTTTTGATTGACTCATATCTTTCTCCCCTTCAAAGCTTAACCGTATTCACATATCGAATACAGAAACTTAGTAATCTTAAAATCATTTTAAATATTATAAATCAAGCTATTTCATCTGTCAATAAAATAACTAGCTATTTTATTTACTTATATATTAATATATTGTTAAAACATATTATATACTTTTATAAGTATATATGTCTTACTTCTTCTTTATAACTTTGTAATATATCTACTACTTCCTGTGTTGTAGATAAACTATTTACAATATTTCTTAACTCACCACTATTAGGTAATCCTTTTAGATACCATGAGGCATGTTTCCTCATTTCTCTTACTGCTTTAAACTCACCATCATATTTTATTGCTAGCTCATAATGTCTTAAACACATATCAATTTTCTCTTCAGCACTTATAGGCAATATCTCTTCACCTTTCAGCACACTCTCTATCTGATTAAATATCCATGGATTTCCCATACTTCCTCTTGCAATCATTATAGCATCACAATTAGTAATTTCTTTCATTCTTAAAGCATCTTCAGGAGTAAAAACATCTCCATTTCCTATAACTGGGATAGAAACAGCCTTCTTTACTTTACCTATTATATCCCAATCAGCCTTACCTTCATACATTTGTTTTTTTGTTCTTCCATGAATAGCAATCGCATCTGCACCAGAATATTCCATAACTTTGGCAAATTCTACTGCATTAATATTATCTTCATCATATCCTTTTCTAAATTTAACTGTAACAGGTTTACTTGAAACTTTCTTAATCTCACTTACTATTTCTCCTGCAAGTTTAGGATTTAATAACAATGCTGAACCTTCACCATTTTTTGTTATCTTAGGTGCTGGACACCCCATATTTATATCCAAAATACATATATCATTTAATTTATTAAAATGACTTTGTACAACTTCAGCCATTATTTTTGGATCATTTCCAAAAATTTGAGCAGCTACTGGTTTTTCTTCATCTGCAATTCTTAATAAACTCTTGGTATTTTCACTTCCATAATATAATGCCTTTGCACTTACCATTTCAGTATAAACTAATCCACAGCCCATTTCTTTACAAAGACCTCTAAATGATATATCAGTAACGCCTGCCATAGGTGCTAAGAAAACACTCTTTTCAAAATTAAGGTTTCCTATTTTCATTTGTTTACTCCTTATTTTTATCGTAAATTATTCTTAACCCCTCTAATGTTAAGCTTGAATCAACTTTATTAATTACATCA
Source organism: Clostridium sp. K13 (assembly GCF_019734195.1). GTDB lineage: Bacteria > Bacillota > Clostridia > Clostridiales > Clostridiaceae > Clostridium. Next base: position 8,623 of record NZ_JAASHM010000055.1, read on the forward strand.
GTTGATTTTGCTATTAAGTTAGCTAATCCTCCAGTTGCAATTACATATGGATTTTCAAATCCCATATCAATCATTTCACTTTTTATCTTGTTAACTATATATTCTACTTGCCCTATATACCCATATAATATACCAGCCTGCATACTAGCTACAGTATTTTTACATATTATACTTTTAGGTAATTCTAATTCTACTCTTGGTAGTTTTGCAGCTCTTTCAAATAAAGCATCAGATGATATTCTCACCCCTGGACAAATACATCCACCTAAATAATTCCCACTTTCAGTAACAGCACAATAAGTAGTGGCTGTACCAAAATCAATAATTATTACGTTTCTTCTATACATTTCATGAGCAGCAACTGCATTTACTATTCTATCTGCCCCTACTTCTTTAGGATTGTCATATTTAATGTTTATACCGGTTTTTACACCCGGTCCAACAATTATAGGATCTATATTAAAACTCTTCTTCATCATATTCTCTAAAGAATGCATTATATTAGGTACAACAGAAGATATTATTATTCCCTTAACTTCTTTTGGGTTTAAATCATTTTGATTAAATAACTGTATCATTTGTATTCCATATTCATCTGAAGTTTTCTTAGAGTCAGTAGAAATTCTCCAACCAGCTATATAATCATTATCTTTATATACTCCTATAACTATATTGGTATTCCCCACATCTACCAGTAGAATCATAAACGCACCACCTTAACATAATTAAAGCAGCCCTAAAGCTGCTTTTATTGTAATATTAAACAGTAATTAAAACTAATACTTTAATTTTAACAATTACATGTTATTTGTCAAGTGTTGTAAATTTTAAAAATTAAAATAATCCTACAATTTCTCCACTTTCTAGAATATCCATTCTATTAGCTGCTGGAACCTTTGGTAAACCTGGCATTGTCATTATATCTCCAGTTAAAACAACTATAAATCCTGCACCATTTGATACTCTAACTTCTTTAACAGTTATATCAAAGTTTTCTGGTCTACCTAGTAGAGATGGATTATCAGATAATGAATATTGTGTTTTAGCCATACAAATAGGTAGCTTATCTAATTCAAATTTTTCAAGCTCAGCAATTTGTCTATTGGCTGCTGGAGTATATAAAACATTTTTTGCTCCATATATCTCTCTAGCGATAGTTAAAACTTTATTTTTAATACTTTCTTTTTCATCATATAATACTTTGAAGTTTGATTCTTCATTGTCTAATACTTCATTTACTATATTAGCTAATTCTAATCCACCTTCTCCGCCTTTAGCCCACACATCACTTAAAGCAACTTTTACGCCTAATTTTGCACAGAAATCTTTAATAAATTGTATTTCTTCTTCTGTATCTGATACAAACTTATTAATGGCAACAACTACTGGCACATTATATTTTTGCATATTCTCTATTTGTTTTTCTAAATTAACTATTCCCTTAGCTAACGCTTCTACATTAGGAGTATTTAAATCTTCTTTTTTAACTCCCCCATGATGCTTTAACGCTCTCATTGTAGCAACAACAACTATGCAATTTGGAGATAAATCACCATATCTACATTTTATATCTAAGAATTTTTCAGCTCCAAGATCTGCACCAAATCCACCTTCAGTAACAACAACATCACCTAATTTTAATGCCATTTTTGTCGCAACTATAGAATTACATCCATGTGCAATATTTGCAAATGGTCCCCCATGAATTATAGCAGGCGTATTTTCTAGCGTTTGAACTAAATTAGGTTTAACTGCATCTTTCATTAATAATGCCATTGCCCCTTGAATTTCTAATTGTTTTGCATACACAGGGTTTCCATCTAAATCATATGCAACTAATATATTTCCCATTCTCTCTTTTAAATCAGATAAACTAGTAGCTAAACAAAGAATCGCCATTATTTCAGATGCAACAGTTATCATAAATCCATCTTCTCTTAAGAAACCATTAACTTTACCACCCATACCTACAACGATATTTCTTAGAGCTCTATCATTCATATCCATAACTCTTTTAAATATAATTCTTCTTGAATCTATTCTAAGGTTATTTCCTTGATGGATATGATTATCTATAGCTGCACATAATAAATTATTAGCTGTAGTAATAGCATGCATATCTCCAGTAAAATGTAAGTTTATATCTTCCATTGGAACAACTTGTGCATAACCACCGCCAGCAGCTCCACCTTTTACACCAAATACAGGACCTAAAGATGGCTCTCTTAAAGCTATTACAGCTTTTTTTCCTGTCTTACATAACGCTTGCCCTAACCCTACTGTAACTGTAGATTTTCCCTCTCCAGCAGGAGTTGGATTTATAGCAGTAACAAGAACTAATTTTCCATCTTTTTTATCTTTGTTATTATTCAACATATCTAAAGAAATCTTACATTTATATTTTCCATAAAGTTCTATATCATCCTCACCTAAGTTTAACTTTTCCGCAATTTTTACTATAGGTTCCATTTTTGCTTCTTGAGCTATTTGAATATCACTTTTCATATAATAAACCTCCTTAATATTTTCAAATTTTATGTATACCTAATTATATCACCATAAATTTCTTTTTTAAACACAAATCGAACATTTTTATTATTTTCTATCTAAATATTCGTATATATTCTTTAATATTATTCTAAATCCAAACTTTTAATTCGTTATTTAACTTAAATATTCAAAAAAAAGCAGCCTTACGGCTACTTTTTAATTTGCATCAAAAATCATTTCAAATTCTTTTCCATCTATTTTTTCTTTATCTAATAATTCCTTTGCAACTGCATGAAGTTTATTTATATTTGTTTTTAGAAGATCTTCAGCTCTTTCATATGCTACTTCAATAAATTTCTTTACTTCCTTATCTATTTCAGCACCAATTTCTTCACTAAAGTTTCTACCTCTACCAAGATCTCTTCCTAAGAATACTTCATTATTATCAGAACCATATGAAATAGCACCAATTTTATCACTCATTCCATATTCCATAACCATTGCTCTAGCAATTGAACTAGCTCTATCTATATCATTCTTAGCTCCAGTACTTATATCTCCTAATATTAGCTTTTCAGCAACTCTTCCTCCTAAAAGACCTACCATTTCATCTTGTAACTTCTCTTTAGAAGTATAGGCTCTGTCTTCAGTCGGTAAATGCATAGTATAACCACCAGCCATACCTCTTGGTATAATACTTATTTCGTGAACTGGATCTGAATGTTTTAAACATTTCATTACCACTGCATGACCTGCCTCATGATAAGCAGTAAGTTTTCTATCATGCTCACTAATAGTTCTACTTTTCTTTTCAGGCCCTGCAATAACTCTAGTTATTGCTTCTTCAAACTCTTCCATACCTATAGCTTTTTTATTTTTTCTAACAGCTAAAAGCGCTGCTTCATTTGCTAGGTTTTCTAAGTCTGCTCCACTAAATCCTGGTGTTCTTTTCGCTAAAACTTCTAAACTTACATCAACCTCTAAAGGTTTTTTATGTGTATGAACTTGTAATACAGCTTCTCTTCCTTTTCTATCTGGTCTTTGAACAACAATTTGTCTATCAAATCTACCTGGTCTTAATAAAGCTGGATCAAGTATGTCTGGTCTATTTGTAGCTGCTATCATTATGATACCTTCATTTGCTCCAAACCCATCCATTTCAACTAATAATTGATTAAGAGTTTGTTCTCTTTCATCATGGCCTCCACCAAGACCTGCACCTCTTTGTCTACCTACAGCATCAATCTCATCTATGAATATTAATGCTGGTGAATTTTTCTTTGCTTGCTCAAATAAATCCCTTACTCTTGATGCTCCAACACCAACAAACATTTCAACAAAATCAGAACCTGAAATACTAAAGAACGGAACACCAGCTTCTCCTGCAATAGCTTTTGCAAGTAAAGTTTTTCCTGTTCCTGGAGGACCAACAAGTAATACTCCCTTTGGTATTCTAGCTCCCATTTCAGTATATCTCGATGGGGCTTTTAAGAAATCTACAATTTCTTCTAATTCGGCTTTTTCTTCATCTGCCCCTGCAACATCATCAAATGTTACTCTTTTAGCATCTGGAGACATCATTTTAGCTCTACTTTTACCAAAGTTCATTACACCTTTACCACTACCACCACCTTGTGATTGTTGAGTAAAGAAGAAAATAAACACTAAAAATAATATTATTATTAAAACACTTGGTATTATACTAAGCCATACACTATTATTAGATGGCGCAACATACTCTATCTTAATATCATTTTTTGCATATTGACTATTTAACATCTCCACCATAGAATCTGGTGCATATACTGTAAAGTTTTTATCATCTCTTGTTTGCCCTGTTACAAGCATTTTATCTGGGTCTACTCTCACACTTTCAATTTCGTCATTTATCCACTTTTGTTGGAAATCACTAAATACTATTCTGTCAGAACTACTTTCTCCCCTTAAAAGAAATGATGCGGCAAAAAATAATAATATTATAGCTATTATCCATACAGTAGCACTTGAATATTTCTTCATTCAAGGCCCCCCTTTCTTTGTGTATTTTAATTTTATAAAATTAATTTAAATTATTTCTCATAAACTTCTCTTTTTAATATTCCTACAAAAGGTAAGTTTCTATATTTTTCAGCATAATCAAGTCCGTATCCAACTAAAAATTCATCTGGAGTTTCAAATCCAATATATTTACATTCTATATCTACTTTTCTTCTAGATGGCTTAGTTAATAATGATACTATCTCAACAGAGTTAGCCTTTCTACCTTTTAAATAATTTAATAAATAATCTAATGTAACTCCACTATCCACTATGTCTTCTACTATAATAATATCTTTTCCTGAAACTTCATGATCTAAATCCTTAAGTATTCTAACTACCCCTGTTGTTTCAGATGATGTTCCATAACTAGATACCGCCATAAAATCAATTTCACAAGGTATAGTTATATTCTTGATTAATTCTGCTGCAAATATTACAGAACCTTTTAATACTCCAACAACTAATAAATCTTTTCCTTTATAATCATTACTAATTCTTCCTGCTAACTCTTTCACCTTAGCATTTATAACTTCCTCACTAATTAACACTTCTTTTATATCTTGTAACATATTCTTATTCCTTTCTGTCAAATGATATTTTTAATATATTTTTTGTATCTTGAGTTACTTTAAATAATTGAGATGTCTTGTATCCTAAAATCCATGAAATTTTATTATCAAAACATATAATAGGAATATTATTTCTATCTTCCCTTGGTATTTTTAGATCAATAAAAATATCTTTAAGCTTTTTACTGCCATTCATACCTAAAGGAACAATCTTATCACCATCTCTTCTATATCTAATTTCAATCTCTTTTTCTATATTATCATAATCAAATAACTTTATTAAGCTATTTTTAGGAAATTCTCCCTTATTTTTATTCTCAATTATTTCAAACTTTATAATGTAATCATTAAAAATAACCTTATCAGAAATATTACTTTTATTTATTTTAATCTCACAATAGCTACAATCATTATCTTTCTGCTTTTCTTCATTAATAAAAATAATATCCCCATATAAATTTTCACACAAAATTTTATTAGTTAAATTTAGTTTTTTTCCTGTTTCTTTATGTGCTAAATTAACTATTTCATATATATGTTTCATCTCAAAATTTTGATGCGAATTAGAAATTTCCTTAAATGCTCTTATTATAACTCTAGTTACAATTGATTCCATTTCTTTTTCGAATAACCCTTTAGATATCTTTAACTTTCCATCATGATTTTCACAATATACATTGTAACATTTCTTGGAATATTCTTCTATAAATTCATTATCTTTTTGTAATAATAATGTCATTCTATTTAATGTATCAACTATATCTTTATTAAAATTTTCTCTCATATAAGGTAATATATCTAATCTAACTTTATTTCTACTATAAATTCTTTCATAATTACTAGCATCTATTCTAGGATTAAGATTATTTTTTTCGCAATATTCCTCAATTTCTTGTCTATTTAAGCATAATATCGGTCTAATAATTCCATCTATTCTTTTTGACTTTATTCCAGTTAACCCCTCTAATCCTGTACCTCTCATAATTCTCATTAATACAGTTTCAGCTTGATCATTAGCATTATGAGCAACTGCAATTTTATCATACTCGTACTTTTCTCTTATTTTTTCAAACGCTTTATATCTTTCATTTCTTCCTGCAACTTCTAAAGATACATTTGTATCTCTTGCAACATACTCTATATTTATTCTTTTTACATAATGATTTATTCCTAATTCATCACATAACTTAATTATATATTTCTCATCATTATCAGCTTCTTCACCTCTTAACATATGATTAATATGAATAGCACCTAATTTTAGATTAAATGTATCTTTTAATCTATATAATATGTGTAATAAGCATACAGAATCTGGCCCTCCAGATAATGCAACCAATATTTTATCTCCCTGCTTAATAATTTCATTTTCTCTTATATAATCTATTACTTTATCTAACACTTGTATTCTCCTATTTTTTTAATATACCTCTATAATACAGTTACGTTTTTTTAATGTAAATATACTATGTACTAACTTTATACTTAAATAAACTCTATAAAATGTTAATAAAAGTGCTCCATTGGAGCACCTTTAAAACATTTTTACTGATATACTCTATTTTTTATTATAAATAATTAAATTTTTCTTAACATGCATAAAGCTTGGAAACTACTATAGTCATATCATCAATTACTCTTCCATTACTTCTCTTCTTCGCTAAATCTAATATTTCCCTGGAAATTAGTTCTGGATTATTTTGTTCACCTTTTAAATAGCTTACTATCCAAGAATAATCACCAATATTTGTTTTATCTCCATCTATTACTCCATCACTTATTGTAACTATTATGTCTCCTTGCTTTACCTTTTTCTTAATTGGTGTAATATTTATATCATCTAATATACCAAATGGTAAAGATGAACTATTAATCACTTCAACTTCTGCTCCTTTTTTAATAAAACTCATACTCGCTCCAACTTTAATAAACTCTGTTTCACCTGTATATAAGTCTATAGAATTCATATCTAAGGTAGTAAACTTTTCATCTTCACTAAACTTCATACCCATTATAGAGTTTACAGCATTAAGCATAGTTGTTTCACTAAAACCACCCTCCATAAATTTTTCTATCAATTCTATGGCAGCTTCACTTTCTAAACCAGCTTCTGGACCTGATCCCATTCCATCACTAACTATAGTTACATATTCTCCTACTTTATTTTGCCCAAAGCTATAACTATCACCAGAATACTTTTCTCCATCTTTAACATTAAAAGAAACATAAGAAGTTACATTATATTTATAAGACTCCTCTATAGTTACTGAACATTCTTTAGTTTCTGGATCAATTTGGCATCCATCTTCAGCAATGCTTAAAGGTGTTCTAACAAGCTCACTAATAACAGGAATAATTAACTTTCTACAATAATTTTCTCCATCATAACTATCTATCTTTATCTTTATTTTTAAACGCCCTTTTCTATCTGTATATGAATATACATTATTATATCTTATCTTATGTTTTACTAAAGTTTTTCTTAATAATTTATCTATTTCTAAACAACTATCTACATTATTATTGAAATCTCCAAGTATACTTGAAACTGTAGTAGCCATATTATTTACTTGATTTGCTATAACACTTCGTCCTTCTATAAGTCTAGATTTTAATGCCTCATTAATAGTATAAGTTGAAAATAACTCTTCAGCACTTTTTAATAATGTAGTTCTTTTTACACATTTTAAATTTAAGTCTTTTGGTAAATATAATTTTTTACTTTCACAACTTAACATAAGTTCCCCAAAATCTGAAAAAGTACTGTGAAGTTCTCTTCCCCAACATTTATTATTCATTTCACATTCTTGACATACTCTATCTGCCAGGCTTTCAATCATTGCAGCTCCTTTATTTTTCATAAGTAATTTTTCATTACCTGATAAACTTTCAATAGATGTTGCAACTGCAGTTAAAGATCCTCTTAAAGACTCTAATCTATCTATAAACTCTAATTTTATTCCTTCAACTTGAGCGTCACTTATAATTTTAGTTTTTTCTTCATTATTAAGTTCTCTTAATATTTCTTTAATAGTTTTTGCCGGAATTAACATCATAATAACTCCTGCTATAATAACTTCTATAATTGATTGAATTGTTATATTTCCAGTATAAGTTAACATCATAAATAAAGATATTGCATATGCTAAAACAGAAAATACCTTTCCTGTCTCTTTAAATACTCCTACAATTAATCCACATGTGGCATACATAGTAGTAGATATTAATAAATCATTATTTGCAATTCCTATTATTATTCCCATAGTTATTCCTAAGATTGCACCTGAATTACTTCCCGCTGCATAAGCCGTTGTAATAACCATTGTTAATGCTATTATAGTTCTTATTTCAATTCCAAATATAACAAAATTACCTATTCCCGCTATAACAAGACAGCTTAATATAGCAATACTAATTAACTCTTCTGTAGAATAAAAATAATTGGTATTTATTTCTTGCATACATCCAATAGCATAATTAAGAATATAAAATATAGGTATTATAACTATAGATTTTGCTAAAGAAAATACTAAATTTATTTCTAAGCTTTGTTCTCCTATTAATAACCCTACTGATATAGCAGTTACAACAATAGCTAAAAATGAAATTCTATTTTTCAACCCTTTATTTAAAGCATTACAAATAATTTTACATAACAATATTACTGTTGCTAATGAAATATAAAGTATAATATCTATCTTCTTACTACCGCCAGTTAAATATCCTATTACTACCGCTACAAAAACTAAAGCTATTCTCTTTATATCACTTTTTTTAGATATCGATAGAAGATATCCTATCCCAAATGGTGCTAAATACAAACCTTCTACAAACCCAAATCCCACTCTACTCAGCATAGCTCCGGAAATTAAGACCATAACTAAACCAAATACTCCATTTTCAAAACTTAATTTCTTTTTTTCTTTTTCATTATTCACTCGCCTATAGCTTGGCACTTCAATACCGTAATCCATATTTATCATTCTCCTCATAAAATTCCTAATAAAATAATATCATTTTTATAATTAGAGTTATGTCAATTAATGTTTACTACTTTTTTGTTTCGTAAGACATAATCCCTTTTTTTTCCAATAAAAACATTAATATTTTCTTTGTAAAAATTCTTTTACTAATTATTAAATACGAACATACATTTTTTATAAGGGAACTTTAAAGAATTAGCTTGTGCATTTTGTCGTAAAAGGAAAATAAATTTATATATTATTTAGTAATAAAATTATCTTTTAATTAATACAATTAATTTTATAATCGAGTAGGAGGCAGATAATTATTTTATCTACCGACCTCTCACACCACCGTGCGTACCGGTCTGGTACACGGCGG
>NZ_JAASHM010000056.1 GCF_019734195.1 Clostridium sp. K13
ATATTTCAACGATATTTTTTAATTTTTATTAAAAATTAGCCATAGGCTATTTTTTCATACGAAACTTTACACTATCAAATATAAATATATAGTTTAATTTTAACATTTAATAATAAATAGTACTAATATTTAAATTTATTACAAAAAAGAGTAAAATTAAATTGTTAAAAATTATTTTGAAAGGTATTAATGGAATAATGATATATTTAGATAGCTTTAAATTTGTAAATGAAAATAGAGAATATGATTTTATATTAGATGAAAAGAGAACTTGTTATGATTCATTTTACCCATTTAAGATTCTTTCTAAAAATCAATTTGAAAGAGTTGACTTTGATAGAATTACTATTTTATATGGAGGGAATGGTTCAGGAAAATCAACAGCATTAAATATAATAGCAGAAAAGATAAAAGTACATAGGGATTCTATATATAATAAATCTAATTTTTATTCAAGGTATGTAGATATGTGTGAAGTAAATATTGAAAATGATATCCCAGAAAAAAGTAGAATTATAACAAGTGATGATGTGTTTGATTATATGTTAAATATTCGAAATATTAATGAAGGAATTGATAATAAGAGGGAGAAACTTTTTGAAGAGTATTTAGATAACAAATATAATAGGTTTCAAATGCAATCAATAGATGATTATGATAAGTTAAGAAAGGTAAATGAATCTAGAAGTAAAACACAATCTAAATATGTACGTCATAATTTAATGGATAATGTAAGAGAATATTCTAATGGTGAAAATGCATTTAGATATTTTATTTCAAAAATTGAGGAGAGTGGATTATATATATTAGATGAGCCTGAAAATAGTCTTTCACCAAAGCGTCAAATAGAATTAGTTAAATTTATTGAAGAACATGCAAGGTATTTAGGATGCCAATTTATTATAGCAACTCATTCCCCTTTTATACTTTCTTTAAAAGGTGCTAAAATATATGATTTAGATGAAAATCCAGTTGACATAAAGAGGTGGACTGATCTTGACAATGTACGTCAATATTATAATTTTTTTAAGAATCATGAAAATGAGTTTTAAAGTTTCACCATAGGAAATGGATGTAGCACCTAACTTAACAGTAAAAGAAAATTTAGAAACTATAGCAAGACGTGAACTTTGGAAAATCATAATATGTATTTAATAAAAAGATGAAAAGTTATTATATTCTGTAATATCTCTATGGATTTTTTCCTGTTGAAATTGTAGTGACATAGTTATTAATATTACCCATGAAAAACCTCTAAATATTAATTATTGATATATATATGTTTATTAAAATGAAAGTGTTATTATAAATATTATAGTATTGCTAATATTTATAATATTAGCAATACCTAATTTTTAGTATAATTAAATATTAGCAATCATTATTATTAGAAACTCTTTCTTCCCACCAGCCAAATGCAAATCTTATATTATCAATTATAATAGGTGAAAATCCACCAATATATACACTAAGAGATTGATCTTGACCAAGTATTATTTGGCCACCATCAACAACTAGAGTTGAGTTTGGAGATACTATTCTACTAAATATTGAAACACCATCACATGGAGGTTTTGAAGCAGGATTTAAATATTTAATTTGACCTTTAGGATTTGGTTCAGGGTAAATACTTGTATTAGCACAGCTAACTAAATTGCTAATTTTACCTTTATTAGATAATGACCTTAAATAAAATTCAGCTGATAAATTATTATCTGAAATATTTGTTATAGTAATAGCATTTACATAAATATTTCTATTTGAATTAGATGGATTGTATAACATAGCTATAGCATGTTCATTTTCACCAGTTAAAACAGGTGTTTGACCAATGAAATATTTTCCTTTTCCAGATTGATATAATTGATAATCTATTGATACATCAAAAGAAGTTTTTTTATTACAATATGACATTAAAATCACCTACATTTTAAATTATAAGATATTACTTCTTATACATTATGTTATTCATAAAAGTTATATAATGATACAAATATATTATCTAAATTATGTTATTGATATATAAGAGTGAATTGAGTTTGATAAAATTTTGTAATAATGAATTAAATTTTAGAATTAACTTCTGTATAAAATACATTATAAAATATATTTATAAATTACTTATAATTTTTGTGAGGGGAGATTATGAGATTGAAAATAAATAATAAAAAGATAAATATTTTATGAGAGAGAAAAATGTGCCAATATATCAATTAACTAATAAAGATGAATTTAAAATTGTTTTTGATAGTGATTTTGAAGGCGTAATAAGAAAATGTAAGGAACTTAGAGAAAATAAAGAGGGTACATGGATAAATAACGAAATAAATTAAGCTATAATTGAATTTAGGAACCCTTCTATTTTTGTTTCATATTAAGGTTATATTAAGAATTTAGAAATAATATTTTTATTTTAATACTCTACAATTATCATATAAAACTTGAAAGGATGTAGGGTATGAAAAGGTTTGATATAAAAAAGTCAATATTAAAGAATAAGAAGGCAGTAGTTATAGTAGTTATTTCAGCATTTGTTATAGGTGGTGGAGTAATATTTGTTAAAGGGAAAATTGTAGGAAATAAACAAGAGATAGCATTTGAAGATTTTCAAGAAACTGTTCAGCTTGAAAAGGGTGATCTTAATGAATCAATAATAGTAAGTGGAAATGTGAAAAGTGGAGAGGTATCTAATGTATCATCAACTATTACGGCTAAGGTTAAAGCTGTAAATGTTAAAGTTGGTGATATAGTTAAAGTGGGGGATGTAATTTGTATTTTAGATGATAGTGATATTGTTAAAGAAATTGAAAATAAGAAGAAAGCTATAAGTGAAGAAAAACAAGTATTACAAGAAAATTATAATAAGCTTTTAAGCCAATTAAATACATTAAAAAGTACACAATCACAAAATAATCAAAATTTAAGCAAGGCAATTGAATTAGCGAAAAGTAATTTAGATAAATTAAATTTAGAGTTAAGTAATTCTGAAGCTACTTTAAATAATATAAAAAATACATATAATGGTGTTATTGATAATTTGAAAAGTAAGCAAAATGAGTTTAATAATGCTCAAAATAATAAAAAGAGATATTATGAAGAGTGGATAAGAAGTGGCGGAAATAGTGAGTCAGAAGAATATAAAAATTATATAGAATCTAGTAATGAGTTAGAAAAAAAGAAAGAAGAATTAGAAGAAGCTAAAGGAATTTATGATTTTGATAATATAACTAGCAAATATAATGAAGCTTTATCTATATATAATGAAAAAGTTGCATCAAGAGATAATGCAAAAAGTCAATATGATGAAGCTATATCAAATAGAAATACTTCATTAAATGGTGATAAAACAGAATTGGAATCATTACAAGCAAGTGCAAATGAGGCATACAAACAAATACAAAAACTTGATAATAATGAAGAATTAAAAGAGCTTCAAGAAAAATTAAATAGTACAGTATTGAAAGCAGAGACTAGTGGTAAAATTACAGAACTAAAAGTTAATGTAGGAAGTATGACTGAAGGGGCAGTTGCAACAATTCAATCTACTGATAATCTTATTTTATCAATAAATATACCTGAATACGATATTCAAAAAGTTGCAACAGGAATGAGAGCTATAATTACTAGTGATACATTAAAAGATAAGGTAGAAGGAGAGCTTGTAAGAATATCTCCAGTAGCTAATAGTGGTGATAGTGGAAGTGGGTTTTCAGCTGAAATAGTTATAGAAAATGGACAAGGTATGTTTATTGGAACAAATGCTAAGGCGGAAATTATTATTTCTGGTAAAAAGAATGTTATTTTAGCACCAATTGATTCTGTAAAGGATATTGATGGAAATGCTTCATTATTTATAAAAGAAGCAGATGGTAGTTTTAAAGAAGTACCGGTAACGATTGGAGCAAAAAATGATTATTACGTTGAGGTAAGTGGAAGTCAAATAAGAGAAGGTATGGAAATTAAGGCTATAGTAGAAAATGGTGAATCTAATGATACTATGGTCATAGATGAGGGGGGAAATATTGATGAAGGAAGTTATGAGTAAAAAGCCCCTTATTCAAATGGAAAATATTATTAAAAAATATTATATAGGTGAACCTAATGAACTAGAGATACTTCATGGAATTGATTTAAAAATATATGAAGGTGAATTTGTTGCTATAGTAGGTGAATCAGGTTCAGGAAAATCTACTTTGATGAATATTATTGGCGTTTTAGATAAGCCAACAAATGGACAGTATTACTTAGATGGAATTAATGTTCAAAAGGCTTCGGAAAAGGAGATGAATAATATAAGAAATCAAAAAATAGGATTTGTTTTTCAAAACTTTAATTTAATAGGAAGAACTTCGGCTCTTAAAAATGTTGAATTACCAATGCTTTATGCTGGAATATCTAATAAAAAGCGTACAGAGAGGGCTATGGAGCTCCTTGAAAAAGTAGGGATGGATAAAAGATGTCACCATCAACCTAATGAACTTTCAGGTGGACAAAAGCAAAGGGTAGCAATTGCCAGAAGTCTTGCAAATGATCCAGCAATAATTTTAGCAGATGAGCCAACAGGAGCATTAGATAGTGAAACAAGCCGTATTGTTATGGATATTTTTCATGATTTAAATAAAAAACAAAATAAGACTATAATTCTTATAACACATAGTAAGGAATTAGCAGCAGAATGCCCTCGAGTAATAACAATAAAAGATGGAGAGGTTATAGATGACAGAAGAGGGGGCGTACTTTAGTGGGATTATTTGAAAATATTAAGCTATCTATAAGTAGTTTGCTAGCAAATAAATTACGTTCGATTTTAACAATGCTGGGAATAATAATTGGGATAGCTTCAGTAATAACAATTGTTACAATAGGTGATTCTTTAGCTAGTTCTATAACAGATGAAATGTCTGGGTTTGGTGCTAGAAATATAAGTTTATATTTAGAACAAAAAGGCAATTATCAATTCAATGAAAATGGTGAATATGTATTAAATTTTGATAATGAAGCCTCTAATTATGTTGAGCCAACAGAAAAGGATTATATTACTGATGATATGATAAATGATTATGAAAAAACATTAGGAGATCAAATAGCTGGAGTATCTATTTCAGAAAATGTAGGTAATAATAAGCTTACTAATGTTAAAAATAAAGCCAATATTGATATATATGGAGTAAATAGTGGTTACTTTAAAGTGGAGAACATTAATATAATTGCAGGGAGAACAATTTCAGGTAAAGATATAAGTGATATCAGAAAGCTAGCTGTAGTTAGTGATGTATTTGTAGAAGATTATTTTGGTGGCGAATACTCATCTGAAGATGTTTTAGGTAAGAGCTTTGAAATTACAGTAGGAAAAAATATGGTTAGAGTATATATATGTGGTGTTTATGAATTTGATAGAAGCAAAGCACTAGGAGTAGGATCTAGTAAAGAAAAAACAACTACAAGTGTATATGTTCCAATTTCAGTTGCAAAAAATAATAATAGTGGATATAGTTCTTTAACAATTCTTCCTAGTAATAATGCTAACGTAGAAGATGTTTTAAGCAAAACTAATGAGTTTTTTGCCAATAAATATAAGAAAAATAAAAATATAGTTCCTATGGGATATAGTATGGAATCTATGATGAAGTCAACAAATAAGATGATAAATAGTGTAAAATTAGCTATAAGTGCAGTTGCTGCAATTTCACTTTTAGTTGGTGGAATTGGTGTTATGAATATAATGATGGTTTCAATAACTGAAAGAACTAAAGAAATAGGAGTTCGTAAAGCATTAGGTGCTGGTAGAGGAGTAATTTTGATTCAATTTATTGTAGAGGCTATAATTATATGTATAATTGGTGGTATTATAGGAATTATAGTAGGAATTGCTTTAGGTGCAACAGGAGCAAGTATCATGGGATATAATGTTAAACCTAATATAGGTGCAATATTAGGTGCAGTTGGATTTTGTATGGCTATTGGAGTATTCTTTGGATATTATCCTGCAAGCAAGGCTGCTAAATTAAATCCTATTGATGCGTTAAGATATGAATAATGTATGAGGAGAAAATAATATGGATAATAAAATTTTAATTGCTGAAGATGATGAGGATATTATTGGTTTATTAAAATTATATTTAGAAAAGGATGGATATGAATTAATTTTAGCAAATGATGGTGAAGAAGCTTTTGCTAAGGTTTTACAAAATGATATTTCATTGGCTATTTTAGATATAATGATGCCTAAAATGAATGGATATGAGCTTACTAAAAAATTAAGAGAGGTAACTCAAATACCAATTTTAATTCTTTCTGCTAAGAATCAAGATAGTGAAAAGATTCTAGGACTTGATTTAGGAGCTGATGATTATTTAACTAAGCCTTTTAATCCTCTAGAGGTTCTTGCAAGAGTAAGATCCCTTTTAAGAAGAAGTTATGAATTTAAGGCGGAAAATGTTGAAAATGATAATATTATAACTCTTGGAGAAATTACGTTAGATGATAATGCTAGAATCATAAGAAAAAATGGAGAAGAAATACAATTTACAGCAACAGAATATAAAATAGTAGCTTTATTAATGAAAAAACCAGGAAGAGTTTTTACTAAAGCACAAATATACGAATGTATAAATGGGGAATATTATCAAAGTGATGATAACTCTCTAATGGTTCATATTTATAGAATTAGGGAAAAAATAGAGTCAGATTCTAAAAATCCTATTTATGTGAAGACTGTTAGGGGGTTAGGTTACAAGTTTGAAAAAATGTAAAAGGAAACAAGGTGGAATATTTTTATTATTAATAAAATATTATGTGATTTTTACTGTTATAGTAATGATTTGTGGAATAATTATAAGTTCAGTATCTAACTTAATATTAGAAAAAACATATACATTTTCATTAGGTTTAAGTGATAAAGAGAAGGTAATACTTAATGAGGAAATTTTTAACAAATTAAATATAAAAAAAATTGCTGGTATTGATGGAGTAATTGAAATATTAGATGAAAATAATAATATTATATTTAATTCTAATAAAAATCATAATAAAGATAGCTATACAGAAAGGGAATTAGATTTTATACCTAATTATGATTCTTATAATAATGATATAAGTATATATGAATTTGTAAATGAAAATAATGAAGAGTATAAATTGTTAATATCAAATAAATATACTTTCGATGAGTATGGAGATGCTTATTATGATAAACAAAATAGTTGGTTTAAAATATTAGATAGCAATTTAAATGTGTTTTATGATTCAACTGGAAATAGTAATGAGAGTTCTAGATATACAGAAAAAGAACTAGGTTATCTAACCCAAAATTATCCTAGTGATTATACATTGAGTAAGTATACTTATACAAATAATGAAGGAAAAAATAGAATTGCTATTATAAAAGAAAAAAATATTGATTATAATATTTTTTATAAGAAAATTGATAAATTAATGAATTTTTCACTTTTATCATTTTTACTAGCTTGTATCATATGTATTATTGTTTTTGGAATACTTTTAAAAAAGAAAGTTCAAGCACCATTAAATAAGTTAAATGGTGCGATGCATCTTTTATCAGAAGGGAAAAATAATGAACCTTTAAGCTATTCTGGACCTAAGGAATTCGTTGATATTTGTAATAGTTTTAATGTTATGGTTAATAAACTGGAAAGTAGTGAATTAGAAAGAAATAAGTTAATAAAAGATAAGCATAGTATGTTAGCTGATATTTCACATGATTTAAAGACTCCTATTACTACAATTCAAGGATATGCTAAGGCTCTAGCAGATGGAGTAATATCAGAAGAGGAATATAAAAAATATTTTAATATTATATACTCTAAATCAAAGAAGTTAACAGAGCTTATTAATATTTTCTATGAATATAGTAAACTAGAGCATCCTGATTTTAAATTGGTATTTGAAACTGTAGATTTATCAGAATATTTAAGAGCGTATGTTGCTTCTAAATATGAAGAGATTTTGGATAATGGATTTAATATAGAGGTTGATATTCCTGAAAAACTGTTAGAATTTAAGCTTGATAAAGTACAATTTCAAAGGGTTTTAGATAATATTTTAGGAAATAGTATGAAGCATAATCCTCCAGGAACTGAAATTTATGTTGAATTAAAGGAAGTAAATAATAATTACAAAATTATTATTGCAGATAACGGTACTGGAATACCAAAGGAAATTAGAGATAATATATTTTCAGCATTTATAGTTGGAGATGAATCAAGAAATACAAAACAGGGGTCAGGATTAGGACTTGCAATAACTAAGACTGTAGTAGAGATGCATGGGGGCAGTATTAAGCTAAAGTCTTCTAGTGATAGTAAATATGTAACTGTTTTTGAGATAAACTTAATTAAATAGAATTATAATATCAAATTACTAGATATGGTGTATTTAAATAATAAGTTTTAACTTTAATTATTAAAAGAAAAAATTATCATTATGATAAATAAATAATGGTTAAACTTAGGAGTAATAAGTAAATACAAGGTATAAGAGAGTTATCAAAATGAGAAAAAGAGTTATCATTTTGATAACTCTTTAGTTTTTATAGGGTTTTTGAATAGTTTTAAGCTAGAAATATATGATTTTTTACTTATTTAAGTTAAAAAATATGGCATGAAAATTGCTAGTATATATATGATGGTATTAATTAATATGATGTATTTTAGAATTTATCTTATATTTTTAAAATAGTAAATATAAAGGGGTAAATGCTGAAAATGGGGTGAGTTTTATGAATAAGTTAATTAAAAATGGAACAATAGTAACAGAATTAGGTAAGTTTAATGGAGATATATTAATAAAGGATGGAAAAATATCAACAATAGGAAATAATATTAATGAGGTAGGAGCTGAAATTATCAATGCTTCAGGATGTTATGTTATGCCAGGTGGAATTGATGTTCACACTCATTTTGATCTTCAGGCAGGGGCTCATAGAGCTGTTGATAATTATTATACTGGAAGTATAGCAGCCGCATGTGGAGGAACAACTACTATTGTTGATCATATTGCATTTGGTCCTAAGGAGTGTAATTTACATCATCAAGTTAATGAGTATTATAAATTATCAGAAGGAAAAAGTGTTATAGATTATAGTTTCCATGGGGTAATTCAGCATGTTAATGATAGTATTCTTAAAGAGATGGAAGAGCTTTTTAATGATGGAATTACAAGTATGAAAATTTATATGACATATGATGGTAAATTAGATGATTCAGGTATATATGATGTTTTAAAAAAGGCTAAGGAATTAGGTATGATAATTGCTGTACATGCTGAAAATGATGGGGTTATTAATAATTTAAGAGAAAAATATTCTAAAGAAGGTTTATTGACTCCAGAATATCATGGAAAGAGCAGACCGCAAGAGTGTGAGGCTGAAGCAATTAATAGAATATCATATATAGCAGATATCTTAGAAGGTGCTCCTTTATATATTGTACATTTATCAAGTGAAACAGGATTAAAGGAATGTCTAAAAATAGATGAAAGAAAGCAAAAGAATGTTTTTGTTGAAACTTGTACTCAATACTTATTGTTAACTGACGAAAAGTATAAGGATGATATCGAAGGTTTAAAATATACTATGTCGCCACCTCTTAGAAAGGAAAAAGATTGTGAAGCTTTATGGGAAGGAATTAATAATGGAACTATTGATGTAGTTGCTACTGATCATTGTCCATTTAATTTTAAGACAAAACTGGAGTTTGGAAAAGATAGTTTTACAACATGTCCTATGGGATTTCCAGGAGTTGAAGAAAGAATGATTTTAATGTTTTCTGAAGGGGTTATGAAGAATAAGATTTCTATTGAAAAATTTGTAGAAGTTATGTCTACTAAACCAGCTAAAATATATGGACTTTATCCTGAAAAGGGAGCAATTATGCCTAATAGTGATGCAGATATTATTATAATTAATCCAAATAAAAAGTGGAGAATGAGTGTTGATAATATGCATAGTAGCGTAGATTATTGTGGTTATGAAGGTAAAGAGGTAAATGGTGAAATTCAACTTGTAATTCAAAGGGGAGAAGTATTATATACTAATGGAAGTTTTGTTGGTAAGAAGGGAAATGGTAAGTTTATTAAAAGGCATAAGAGTAGCTTAATAGAAAATTAATATATAAGTAATATAACTACAGCTGTTAAATATAGCTGTAGTTTTTTATATAAAAAATACTATAATTTATATAATATTTTTAGGGTGTTTAAATAAATATTATAATGAGATAACTATTAAAAGAATTTGTTATAATGTACTGTTTAAAACTTTTTATACTTGTTAATAATCACAAGTGGTGATGATATGATTAATTTTTATAAAACGTTAATTGATAGTAGTTCTAAAGAAAAAATAAGAAATAATTCTGAAATTGAAATATTGCAAAAGAATAATGTAAGTAAGTGTCCTTATTGTAAGAGTAAAGAAATTATTAAATATGGAATGTACAAAAGTAATCAAAGATTTAAGTTTTAATGAGATAAATAAAGTTAAAATTAGAAAGTGTGATGAAATAAATATTGATATAAGATATTCAATTAATACTCAGAAATGGCTTTCTAAATTTAGAGGTATTGCAACTAAATATTTAGATCATTATTTAAGTTGGCGATTATTTGATTACAAAAACAATATTCTGCAAAATGAAGTTAATGATGATTTGTTAAGTGAAATAAGTACATATATATCTTGGAATAAAATTAAATCAAAACAGTTATTAGTATAATAAATAGAGTAGAAAAATTTCTGAAATTATTTAAATAATATAAAAATAAGTATATTTTTATGTAAGCTATTATCATAAAATTTGAGATAGCTTATTTATTATATTTAAATATACGTATAAAGAATTTTCTTTTAAAATTATGCAAGGGTGTATGATAAATTCTAAGGGATTTTAAAAGTAGGTTGTGTGAGTATATACATCTGTTATATTAAATTATTGTTATCAACAATTTAGTATAACAGATGTATATAATGTGTAATTATATAGTTTATATAATACTTTGAAAAACTAAGAAAATATAGTTAATATTTTAAATACTATTTAGATTAAATATTATAATATCTATAATTTAATATACTTATAAGATTATATAGTAAATTTTGGTGATATTGTGCTATAAAATGGATAAAAAGTTCAATAAACTTATGAAAAAGTGTTATATAATACAATTTGTGAATAAATAAAAGGGGAGGACTATAAGATGAAGTTTAACTATAAGCATACTATGTATGCATGTTTTACTGGGTATATTGTTCAAGCAATTATTAATAATTTTGTTCCATTATTATTTCTGACTTTTCAATCATCGTATAATATACCAATATCGAAAATAACATTTTTAGTAACATTTAATTTTGGATTACAATTAGTAATTGATTTTTTATCGGCAGGCTTTATTGATAAAATTGGATATAAGTGGTCTGCAGTAATAGCTCATATTTTTTCAGCTTTAGGGCTTATATCATTAACAATATTGCCAGAGTGTTTTAGTGATCCATTTATAGGATTAATGATATCTGTTATGATTTATGCTGTTGGTGGTGGTTTAATAGAAGTACTTATAAGTCCAATAGTAGAAGCATGTCCAACAGATAATAAGGAAAGTGCAATGAGTTTACTTCATTCATTTTATTGTTGGGGGCATGTAGGCGTAGTTTTATTATCAACTATATTTTTCGCCATATTTGGAATAAGAAATTGGAAATACTTATCGTTATTGTGGGCTATTATACCAATGATTAATACCATTTTCTTTATTAAAGTACCTGTTTCTCATTTAAATGAAGATGGACAAAGAGGATTAACAATTAAAGAATTATTATCTAAGAATTTATTTTGGATTATGATAATTTTAATGGTGTGTGCTGGAGCAAGTGAGCAAGCTGTAAGTCAATGGGCATCTACGTTTGCAGAAAAGGGACTTGGCGTTAGTAAAACTATTGGAGATTTAGCTGGACCAATGCTTTTTGCCATAATGATGGGATTATCAAGATTATTGTATGGTAAGTTTAGTGAAAAGATAAATCTTCAAAAAACGATGATTTATAGTGGAGTTCTTTGTTTAGCAAGTTACTTAATTATTTCATTATCACCTTGGCCAATATTAGGTTTTATTGTGTGTAGTATAGCAGGGTTTTCTGTAGGAATATTATGGCCGGGAACCTTTAGTATGTCTGCCTCTGAAATAAGGGGAGGAGGAACGGTTATGTTTGCCTTTTTAGCATTAGCAGGAGATTTAGGATGTTCAGCTGGACCAACAGTTGTAGGAAGAATTTCAGGTATGTTTAATGATAATCTTAAGATTGGAATTTTAGTTGCAAGCATATTTCCCATTTTACTTATTATAGGAATTATTGTTAATAAATATATTCAAAAAAATCAATATTGTAAGCTTTAAAGTTTATAAAGAAATATCTCATTGTTACAAGTATATTTTCATATGTGTAATGATGAGATATTTTAATTTGCTTCCTGTTATACTAAATTGTTGTTAGAAACAATTTAGTATAACAGAAGTATATATGTGAAAATACTTTATATACAAAGTAATAAAAATAAAATTGGGAACATTTATGATAAAGAAATTGTCCAATAGGTATAAGGGGGAGTAGTATGAAAAAGATATATATATTATTTATTATAAGTATAGTACAATTAGTTGGGGGTAATAATACATCAAATAAATATATTAGGGAAAATGCATATAATTATCTAGATTATAGAACCAAATCTGCCATAATTAATTGGGAATCTGCAGATGTACAGAAGATTAAATTTGAAGAAGAATACTTTATAGCAAATGAGGAAAATACTCCTGTTAATATTCAAAATAAGGAAACATATATAGTTACATTTACAACTAATGATGATATTCTTGGACCTATTATTGTTTACATAGATCAAGATGATAGCAGTGTTTTAGGGATAGATTATAGAGAATAGTAACTTTTATGTAGAAAGATAATTTCTAGAAGGTATTTTGTAAATATGATAACTTTAAAGAAAAAGGTGGTAAATTATGAAAAACAAAAGAAACATAATAATATCAATAATAATACTAATTACTATTATTTTAGGGGCTATAGTATTATATATATATGGTAAAGATAAGGATATACCTAATGAAAATTTAACAAATGAAATTATTAATGAAAAATTAGAAGAAGGAACCATAGGTTTTTTAAATTCCATTTCAGGAATTAAAGCTGAAAATATGGAAATAATAAATCAACCTGTAATTGGAGTTAAGGGAAAGGTTATTGTACCGGAAGTATCAATAATTAATGGTATAAAGTATTACTTAAAGAGTACAAAAAATGATAAAATGAGTAATCTTGAAGTAGATATTCAAAATAATAGTATTGACTTATATGTAAACTATGCTGTAAATGATAGTTTTAATACACCAATTAAGGTTAATATTACTCCAAGTCTCAATGAAAATAAGGATTTAGTAATTAATATTGGAGAAGTAAAAGTTCTTGATTTAAAATTAGCTAATTTTCTTGTTAATTTAGCTTTAAAAACTTTTGTTAAAGACTGGTTTAATGATAGCAATATGAAGGTAGATTATGAGAAAAGTAAAGTAATTATTTATAAGGAAAATTTTGAAGGGATAGATATAGATTCTATTTTAGTTAATAATGATGATATAACTTTAGGTATTATTATAGATGCAAGGAAGATATTAAATTAAAAATAAAATTAATAAAGAACAAATAATTATAAGTATATTTAAGGTGGGGATATGTATGCAAAAGGTTTGTGTAATTACTGGAGGAACAGGTGGAATAGGGTATCACTTATCACTTGGATTTAATGAAAAAGGGTATAAAGTATATGCTTTAGATATAAAGTGTCATGAGGAATTACCAAAAGAAATATCATTTATAAGAGTAGATTTAAGAAATAGTAATGAAATTAAAGAAGCTTTTAGGCAAATAAGAGCAGAAAGTCAATTTGCACATGTATTAATTAATAATGGAGCTATTTCACATTTTAATAAATCTATAAATAATATTACAATAGATGAATTCAATGATGTAATAAGCGTTAATCTAAGTGGAAGCTTTATTTGCGCTAAGGAATTTATTGAAGTGAATAAAGGTCAAAGTTATGGAAGAATAATTAATATTGCATCAACTAGATGGAATCAAAATGAAGCAAATTGGGAAGCTTATGGAGCATCAAAAGGTGGAATAATATCACTTACAAATTCACTAGCAATATCTTTAAGTGAAACTCCTATAACAGTAAATGCAATAAGCCCAGGATGGATACAGGTTAAAAATTATGAAGAATTAACTGAATTAGATCATAAGCAACATCCATCGAGAAGAGTTGGAAAGCCAAAGGATATATTAAATGCATGCCTTTTTTTAGCAAGTGAAGATAATGATTTTATTAATGGCCATAACCTTGTTGTTGATGGTGGAATGACGAAAAAAATGATTTATGAAGAATAAAATTTAATTGTATATCTTAAGTAAAAGTTTAGTATAAATAAAAGAATAGGATTTTAGTATTATAAGGTGGGGAAGATGAGAAATCTCATAATTTATGAAAGTAAATATGGTACTACAAAAGAAAGTTCAGAAATATTAGTATGAATACAATTAAAAAGTTAGATATAATACTAAATGTTTTTAAGGTTTCAGTTGAAAAATTTGAAGTATTAAATACTGAATTTAAAAGATATAATGGTGATGTTAAGCAAATTTTAAATATCATATCAGATAATAAGTAGAGGATTCCAATGTGAATCCTTTTTTCTATAAATTCAATTAAGTATTATTTTATTATATGTATAAATTAGTCTTCTAAAAAGGAGAATAATAATAGTAAGTTTTTTAGGAGGGGTATTTTTGCATATATTAATAAGTCTTATAGGAGGTTTAGGTCTATTTCTTTATGGGATAAGCGTAATGGGAGAAGGCCTTCAAAAATCAACAGGTCCTAAATTAGAAAAAGCTATTGGGCTTTTAACAAGTAGTACAATAATGGGAGTATTAGTAGGAACGGTAGTTACAGGAATTATTCAAAGTAGTGGAGCAACAACAGTAATGGTTGTTGGATTTGTTAATGCTGGTATAATGAGTCTTTATCAAGCAATAGGAGTAATAATGGGTGCTAATATAGGAACAACTGTTACAGCACAGTTAGTTTCTTTTGATGTGAGTATATTATCATCTATAGCCCTTGGAATTGGTATAGTACTATATATGATAGGTTCAAAATCTAAACCTATGCTTAAAAATATTTCTGAAATATTAATTGGATTTGCAATACTATTTATAGGTATGCGATTTATGAAAGAAGCGGTTGCACCACTATCAGAATATCCAATTGTAAAAAGTATTCTAGCTAAAATTTCAACAGAGCCATTTATAGCATTAATTGCTGGATTTTTAATGACAACTATATTACAAAGTTCAAGTGCTTCTATGGGAATATTAATAGCATTATCATCCCAAGGGTTAATGCCACTATCTGGAGCATTACCAATACTATATGGAGATAATATTGGTAGTTGTACAACTTCACTTTTATCAAGTGTAGGTGCAAATAAAAATGCTAAAAGAGCTGCTACAATGCACTTGTGTTTCAATATAATAGGTACAATTTTATTTATGATTATTTTAAATAAACCTATAACTTGGATAGTACAATATTTAAATCCAAATGATTCTGCTAGACAAATAGCAAATTCACATACTTTGTTTAACATAGTAAATGTTATTCTTTTACTTCCATTTTCTAAATTTATAGTTAAGCTAGCTATGTTAATAATACCTGATAAAGACGATGAAGAAAAAGAAAGCACTACTATTATTAAATATTTAGATGATAGAATGTTAGAAACACCTGCTATAGCCTATGGAAATATAATTAGGGAATCTCTTAGAATGGGAAAAAAAGCGAAAGATGGCTTTACAAGTGCAACTAATGCTTTAATAAATAAGTCTCAAAAGCAGATAAATGAAACATTCGAAAAAGAAAAAGTAATAAATGAACAACAAAAAAGAATTATAGATTATTTAATTAAGCTATCAAATAGATCATTAGACGATAATATGAGAAAATCTTTAGATTTATTATTTCATACTATAAATGATATAGAAAGAATAGGAGATTTGTCGGAAAATATAGCAGAATTGGCTGAAAATGCTATAAAGAATAATGTTAAATTTTCTGAAAGAGCTTTAGATGAAATAAAGGAAATTTATAATAAAACATTAGAATCATATGATTTATCACTTGAAGCAATGAAACAAAATGATATGAGTATTGCAAATAATGCTATAGAATTAGAAGAAGATGTAGATGAGTTAGATAAAGCTTATAGAAATGAACATATGAAGAGATTAAATCAACATCTTTGCAGTATAGATTCTGGAATAATATACTTAGATTTATTAACTAATATTGAAAGAATTTCAGATCATTCAGCAAGTATTGCTAAGAGAGTAATAATGGTTAATAAATAAAATAGATTATTAAAAAGGGGCTGTATCAAAATAACTTTTGATACTAGCCGAATAAGAAAGGGAGGATTCGAATTCGAATCCTCCCTTT
>NZ_JAASHM010000057.1 GCF_019734195.1 Clostridium sp. K13
TTGAATTTTAAATTTTATCCACAACTAATAATAGAAAAACCCTCTGTTTTTAAACAGGGGGTTTTTCAACAAACTGATAAAAAATACTCACAATAAATTTTATTGTGAGTATTTTTTATGTCTTAAATAAATATTATTTAAATCAATTATATTATTTGTTATAATATTTTTCATTATACATTATTTAATAATAATTAAACTTAATTGGGGGCGAGAACATTGAAAAACACTTTAAAAATTTTATTAGGAAGAGTTGGTATTATTGGTTTATTAATATTTATACAACTATTAATACTAATTCTTTTTATGATTAATTTTCAAAATTATTTTGTTTATTTTTATGGAATCTGTGGTGTATTAAGCTTAACCTGTGTATTTTTTATTCTTAATAATAACTCAAATCCAGGATACAAGATAGCTTGGATTATACCAATTTTACTTTTTCCTATATTCGGAGGTATATTTTATCTTTTGTTTGGTAGTAAATTTACTCATAATAAAATTTCAAAAAAATTCGCTCCAATTACTGAAGACTTAAAATTATATTTAGAACAAGAT
Source organism: Clostridium sp. K13 (assembly GCF_019734195.1). GTDB lineage: Bacteria > Bacillota > Clostridia > Clostridiales > Clostridiaceae > Clostridium. Next base: position 559 of record NZ_JAASHM010000057.1, read on the forward strand.
AATCTAGTGAATAATGAGATATTATCTGAAAATAAAGTAGCCTCAAATCAATCTAATTACATTACTAAATATGCACATTGTCCAATTTATAAAAATACCCAAACTGAATATTTAAATCTAGGTGAGCGTAAATTTGAACGTTTAATTGATGAACTACAAAATGCTAAACACTACATATTTTTAGAGTATTTTATTATTCAAGAAGGTACAATGTGGGATACAATACTAGAAATTTTAAAAGAAAAAGCTGCTGCTGGATTAGATGTTCGTGTTATTTATGATGATTTTGGTTGTTTATTTTTATTACCATCTGGTTATGCAAAAAAATTAGAATCCTTCGGTATAAAATGCTGCGTATTTAATCCCTTTGTCCCATCATTATCTATAAGAATGAATAATCGTGATCATCGTAAAATTATAATTATTGATGGACATACAGCTTTTAATGGTGGCATTAACTTAGCTGACGAATACATTAATGCAATAAATGTTCATGGACATTGGAAGGATACAGCTATTATTTTAAAAGGTGATGCTGTATGGAGTTTTACTGTAATGTTTTTAACTATGTGGGAGAATCTTTATAAGACAAAAGAAGATTTCGAAAAATATCGTCCCCATGTGCATCACAAAGAAGACTTTTCTAACGATGGATATGTTCAACCTTATACAGATAATCCAATGAGTAATGAAGAAGTTGGAGAAACAGTGTACCTAAATTTAATTAATCAAGCTAAGGATTACATACATATTACAAGTCCATATTTAATAATAGATAATGAAACTCGTACTGCATTATGTCAAGCGGCCAAAAGAGGCGTTGATGTATGTATTGTAACTCCTCATGTTGGCGATAAGTGGTATGTTCATGGTATGACTCGTTCAAACTATAACGCTTTAATTCAATCTGGTGTTAAGATATATGAATATACCCCTGGATTTATTCATGCAAAAACCATAGTAGTAGATGATGATTATGCTGTTGTTGGAACTATTAATCTTGATTACCGTAGCCTATATCTTCAATTTGAATGTGCTACTTTTTTATATAAAACAAACAGCGTTCTTGAAGTACGTGATGATTTTATAGAAATACTTAAGGTTTCTGAAGAAGTTACTACAGATTTATGGAATTCTATTCCTTTATATAAACGTGCCATATATTCTGTAATAACTATATTTGCACCTTTAATGTAAAAAGGAAAAAGTCGAAAATTTTTCGGCTTTTTCTTTTTTATTACAACTTTTTATATTAATTCTTTTTTTCGATATTAAATCATTTTTTGCATATAAAAATTTTACAATGATTTTTTTTGAAAAATTCTCACTAATTCACTGATATAATATTGCATATTTCAATGAAAAGATAAAAACTTTATGTTATAATAGCGAAAGAATAATAAATGAAATGAGGTATGTTGAGTGATAAATGTTTTAAATGTAAGTTTAAGATACGGTTCTCGTAAATTATTTGAAGATGTTAACATCAAATTTACTCCTGGTAACTGTTACGGTGTCATTGGAGCTAACGGAGCTGGAAAATCTACATTCTTAAAAATATTATCAGGAGAGGTTGAACCAAACACAGGTGAGGTTATAATTGCTCCAAATACAAGAATGTCTGTATTAAGTCAGGACCATTATAAATATGATGAATTCCCTGTTTTAGAAACAGTTATAATGGGTAATGAAAGATTACATACAATAATGAAAGAAAAAGATGCTTTATATGCTAAACCTGACTTTTCAGATGAAGACGGAATTAAAGCTGCTGAATTAGAAGGTGAATTTGCTGAATTAAACGGTTGGGAAGCTGAATCTGAAGCATCATCATTATTACAAGGTTTAGGAATCGGAACTGATGCACATTACAAATTAATGTCAGAATTAACTGGGGCTGAAAAAGTTAAAGTTTTACTTGCCCAAGCTCTATTCGGTAATCCAGGAATATTAATCCTAGATGAGCCTACAAACCACTTAGATATTAAATCTATTAAATGGTTACAAACTTTCTTAGGTGACTTTGAAGGTACAGTTATAGTTGTATCCCATGATAGACACTTCTTAAATGAAGTTTGTACTCATATGGCGGACGTTGACTTTGGTAAGATTAAATTATACGTTGGTAACTACGACTTCTGGTATGAATCAAGTCAATTAGCAACAGCTATGGCTAAAGATCAAAACAAGAAGAAAGAAGAAAAAATTAAAGAATTACAAGACTTCATCGCAAGATTCAGTGCTAATGCTTCTAAATCTAAGCAAGCAACATCTCGTAAGAAGTTATTAGATAAAATTACTTTAGACGATATCCAACCATCAAGCAGAAGATATCCATTTGTTGGATTCAAACCTGAAAGAGAAGTTGGTAATGACATATTAGTAGTTGAAGGATTATCTAAGACTATTGATGGAGTTAAAGTTTTAGATAACGTAAGCTTCAGAGTAAATAAAGATGAAAAAATTGCTTTCGTTGGTAATGAAATTGCAATCACAACTTTATTTAAAATTATAAACGGAGAAATGGAAGCTGATGCTGGTGAATTCAAATGGGGTATCACTATAACTAAAGCTTACTTCCCTAAAGATAACTCTGAATTCTTCAACGATTGTAAGTTAAGCTTAGTTGACTGGTTAAGACAATTCTCTGAGGAAAAATCTGAAAGTTATATCAGAGGATTCTTAGGAAGAATGTTATTCTCTGGAGAAGAAGCTTTAAAAGAAGCTAATGTATTATCTGGAGGAGAAAAGGTTAGATGTATGCTTTCTAGAATGATGCTTTCTAGCGCAAATGTATTAATTTTAGATGGTCCTACTAACCACTTAGACCTTGAATCAATTACTGCTGTAAATAATGGATTAAAAGATTATAACAGTAACGTATTATTTGCTTCTCATGACCACCAATTCGTTCAAACAGTTGCAAATAGAATAGTAAGAATAAATGATGATGGATCTATCTTAGATAGAACAATGACATATGACGAATTCTTAGAAAAATTCGGTGAATAATACAAAAAAGTCAGCTTTGCTGGCTTTTTTCATATAATTTTTATCTAATAACTAAACCTTCAAACATTATATCTACAATATCTTTCATTACTTCTTGATACTCTAAATTTTCCTTATATAAATAATCATCTTCCAATAAATTTCTTATACCACCAATTAAAACACTCTTCATTAAAGTTAAATTTACTCTTTTAATTAATCCTTTTTCTATGCACTTATTAATCAATTCACCCGTTGGTTCCCATCCAGAATCCAACTTATCTATTATTTTTTCATAAATTTTAGGATAGAACTTTCTTATTTCATAAATCTTAGTATAATCAATAGTTTTAAATGATGTCGGTAATATAGTTAGTAACCTTTTTACTCTTTCTATATCATCTATATTTTGATCATTAATTATTTGCTTGCTTTCTTCAGCTATAGAATCAAATACAGTATCTACTATTAAATTTAATAGACATTCTTTACTATCTACATTTTCATAAAGTGTTCTTTTACTAACACCTAGCTTAGTAGCAATATCATCCATTGTAAATTTAACACCTTTTTCTTTAAATATATCTATTGTTGCTTTTATTATTTTTATTTCTATACTCATATTTTCCTCCATAACATAATTAAACTCTTTCCCTTAAACTTATTCTATAATTTTAACTCTATAGTTTCAAATAATTTTTCTATTATATTAATGTTAATAAACTATTAAAAGAAAATATGTTAATATATTATAAGAATATATTATATTTTCACATATAATATATAATAGTATTTTTCTTATTACACTAATTAATATGAGGTAAATTTATGATACAAGTCTATAATAGAAAAACAAATAAATATGATACTGAAGATGTTGCAGGCGAAAAATACATAAAATGGGCATATGAATCTCCAATAGGTAAAGGCTTAGTTGAATTATTTATAAAAAGAAAACTTTTTTCTAAATTATATGGTAATTATTGTGACAGTAAACTTAGTATAAAAAAAATTCCTTCTTTTATTAAAGGTTTTAATATTGATATGGATATATGTACTACTGATCCTTCCGACTTTAAAAACTTTAATGATTTTTTTGTAAGAAAGCTTATACCAGAAGCAAGACCTATTGATTACGATAAAAACATATTAATTTCTCCTGGTGATGGTCGTTTATTAGCTTATACTAATATAAATATAGATTCCTTAATACAAGTAAAAGGCATTAACTACAGCCTTTCTGAATTAATAGAAGATGATAATATTGCGAATGAATATAATGGTGGTACTTGTTTAGTTTTAAGATTATGTCCTACGGACTATCACAGATTGCATTTTGTTGATGATGGTGTTTGTGAAAAATCTAATATAGTTAGAGGAAATTACTATTCTGTAAATCCTACTGCATTGGAAAAAATCCCTAAACTTTATTGTCAGAATAAACGTGAATGGTCTGTTTTTCACTCTGAGAACTTTGGTGATATAATTCATGTTGAAGTAGGTGCAACTTGTGTTGGCTCTATAATACAAAGTTATAAACCAAATGAAAAAGTTTCTAAAGGAGATGAAAAAGGATATTTTAAATTTGGTGGCTCTACTACAATACTTTTCTTTAAACCAGATACAGTAAACGTAGATGATGATATACTTATTCAATCTTCATTTGGCTTTGAAACAAAAGTTATTATGGGTGAAAAGATTGGAGAAAAAAATAACTAAAGTGCTTAGCACTTTAGTTATTTTTATTTATTAATTATAGCTTTAACTTCTTTAATAAACTTCTCTTCATTACCATCAAATATAATCAAATGGATTCCCATTTCTTTTGCCCTTACTTTTACTGGTGATTTTATTGGCTCTTTTGTTGCTACTAATATTTTATAAGAATTTTCTCCACCAAACTTAGAAGCATATACATTTAACTCATTTAGTGCCATCTCATTATATTTGTCGCTATCTTTGCAAGAAATAAAAATTGGAACACAATCCTTTACAGCAACAACATCTAACTCATTTCTTACTGATTGATTTTCATCATTCCATAAAAACATTACTCCATTTTTAGACTCATCAACTTCTTCTATTTTATTGATTAACTTATTAGTTTCTATCTCAAGCCATGTTCCACTCTTAAAAATAAATGCCTTTAAATAATCATTATTAAAATTAACTGTTATCTTATCATTTTGTTTTCTATAATTAATTTCTTTCATTTCCTCAAGCTTAGCTAATATTTTATTTAATAAATTTACTTCCTCTTTCTCTAATCCTTCAGTATGAATGTAAATTTTTTTTCCTTCATTTGAATCATGCTCGAATATATTAGCTTCATATAATTGTTGTTTATATTTATGCCATAACTCTAGATTACTAGATATTTTTTCTGCAAAATAAATTAAGTCTTTTTTATTACATAATTCTGAAGAATCCTCAACAATTTTTCCACCTGAAGCTTTTACAATATCATCAATTTCTAAATCCTCAAAAGTTTTTTCATATATTTTTATATTGTTCTTAAATTCGTACAATATTTTCTTCTTAATATCTATATATAATGCCGTAATATTATTTCTCATACTCAAATTTAACAAAATCAATGAATTTATTCTTTTTCCTCCAGTTAAATTAATAAGAATATTTTTATCCTTTATACTATCTATCATTTTTTCTAATTCTTGTTGATTTCCCTCTTTTACTATAAATTCTTCAATTTTAACTGACTTAAAGTTTTTTTCATAATATAATCTGAGACTTTTCATTTTTTCTTCTGAATTATTATCCTTTATAAAATAAACTACATTTGGATTAAATTCTTTGGTTGCTAGGATACTATTTTCATTATGTTCATCTACTTGATTTATTAATATATCAATCATATATCTATACCTCTTTATTTTAACTCTATAAATAGTTTTCCTAGTAATATAAAATTTTATAAATAAAAAAGAACTGTTGAATTTCAACAGTTCTTTAATGGCAGAGCGTAAAGGAATCGAACCCTTAATGCGCCGTCCGTAGCGGCGTGTTATATCCGTTTAACTAACGCTCCATAGTGTTAACAAATCTATGTTAACACAAAAATTATTATTTTTCAAGAATTAAAATTTTTTACATTTAATTAATTACTTTCTATATCTTGCTTTTCATTATAAAAAGATATATAGCTTAATCCAAACATTAATATAATTCCACCTATTAATATAGAATATCCTCCTATTGGGAATATTAAATTAATTATTGCAGGTAATGTAACAGCATATAATGAAAGATTAAATAAATTTCCATACTCTATCTTCCTATTTGCAATTAAATTACTTAACACTCCTACTAATGATATCAATACTGCATATATTATTAATTGAATAAAATTAGCAACTATCACAATTGGAATAATTATATATTTAGCTATATCAACCTTTTCAAATGCAGCTATTAAAAAATCATTATTAAAATCTATTTTATCTAAACCTAAATCAGAATATTTATATGTTACATCCTCTGATCCATTCTTAATCATGAAACCATCTTTAAGCAATACCGTTACTATATCCTTATGAACAGTTATACTTCTTAAATTATCTAATTCTTCAATTCCCTTGCTTGTATCTATATATAGCAATGCCTGACCTTCTTCATCCTTAATTGGCGATGCTTTAAAATCTAGTATTCCATCCTTCATTTCAAATTGAACTTCATCTTGTTTTAAAATCATTTCTGTTGTTTTTTCTAATCCTGAAATAACCATAGTACTCATAGCACCTTGAATAAGTCCAATAATTATAGAAAGCACTATAATATATAAAAATGCCTTACTTATTTTTTCTTTATATAAATAAACATATTTCTTAGGGTTAATACTAAAAATAAATTTATTTCTCATTTTTACTTTATTACTCATTGCTCCTCCATAAGTCTAATTTATAAGTATATTAAATTAATAGGTTAATTTTCATTCTTTAATTATAACATATTTTACTATTTTTTCTTGTGTACTTTTTGTAAATTTACTCATTCTAGGTTTAAAAACAAATAAATTAGTCAAGTATTAATAATAAAACAAAAGGAGGTATTTAATTGAATAATTTATTTCGAAAACCTAAAAGAAGTATTTTTAAAATTATTACAATTGTTTTTGCTGGATTATTACTAGTATTAGCTGCTAATTACTATATAAACTATAAGTATTCTTTAATTATAGAAAGCTTTTTTTCTAAATTTAACAGTTGCGATTTTACTACTGCAAAACAAACTATTTCAGAAGATAATATTTATTTAAAATTAAAAAAGAAAACTTTAAATAAGGATTTAAACACATATTTTTCATCTGTAGTAAAAGATATATGTGATTCTGTTTTAGATAATGAAGATGATAAATCAAAAGCTTTATTAGTATTAAATGAAATCAAAAGCTATGATGTATTAAATTCATCTTTAAATAAAGTAATAATTTCATTGGATGATACTTATGTTCCAAAAAGTGATTCTGACTATGAAGCAATTTTAGATTTGGGATTAGATAATTGTAATAGTGGTAATTTTACTGCTGCTATAGATTTTTTAAATAAGATACCTGATTCTTCAAAATATTATAGTGATGCAACTAAATACATAGATAAATGTATAAACGATTATAAAGATGGATTATTTAAAGAAGCCGACGCTTTAGTTAAAGATGATTATTATACTAAAGCTATAAATTTATTGTCTAATGTTGATACTTCTATAATTTCTCAAGATGATGCTGATATTACTAGTAAAATTAACTCTATAGCTGAAGCTAAGGAAAATTATTTAGCTTCTATAGGTTCTAATGATACTCAAAATTTAACTTTAACTTCTAGTCAACTACTTCAAGCAATTACAAGTAGTAATATAAATACATTAAACATAGAAAGTTTAACCCCTTACTTAGTATACGTAAATTTAGCTGATCAAATTACATATGTTTATAAGGGCTCCATGAATAAATGGGATACAGTTAAATCCTTTACTTGTTCTACTGGTATAGATACTGAAAAAACTCCAACAGGAATTTTTGATGTACGCGAACGTGGTGATTGGTTCTATTCAGATAAATATGAACAAGGCGGTAAATACTGGGTTCAATTCTATGGAGATTATTTATTCCACTCTGTTCCTTATAACGAAGATCAGAGCGAAGTTGTAGATAACACTTTAGGAACTCCAGCTTCTCATGGTTGTATTAGATTAAAAACAGAAGATGCTAAATGGATTTATGATAATATTGACTCTGGTACAAAAGTTATAATAAATTAAAAAAATGGAGCTGTCGCAATAGCGAATAAAAAAATTCGCTAGCGATAGCTCCTTTTCTATACTATCATAAAATTTAGGGCACATTTTATTATAGGAATAAACTTTATTTAAAAATAGGCGCACTTTAATAAAGCTAATAAAAAAGACTTAAAAAATTTAACTATGAAGCTTCTTTTATCTCAAATAAATGCTTACCAGTTCGGTTAGATTGTATTTTGTTAGCAACTATATTTAAGTATTTAAAATTTAAATTTTGTTCCATACTTTTAAGAAATGGGATAAGTGTTGTTGTATCTGTTGGCTGTAGTCCAACAGTAAGCCACGAAATATATTCCGCATCCACACCATGTTGTACATTATAAGCAGGTTTAAGTGGACCATTCTTCATAGCATCTTCTTTCATTCTCATAAAAGTAGCATCATTATCTGTTTTTGAATAACTATTTCTCTCTCCGCAAGTGTATACTTTCTTGTTATATTCTTTGAGTTTTAAAAGATACTCTTCAAGCTTTTCTATAGATTTTTGAAGTGATGACTTTCTTTTACCACATCCGTGGACGAATTCAATATTTTCAATTTTCTTTAATTCATAAAGTCTTTTTTTATCTTTTTTACATGCCTCATCTGCACCTTATTTTTATAAATCAATTTAATATCATAAAGTTCTTCACATTCTTTTACAAGGTTGGCTATTTTTATTAATAATTTAGACATATTTTTTGTCACAGATTTTTTCCAAACAAATGTATATTTATTTGCATAAACTTCCATTTTAGTACCATCAATAAATATTGATTTGCCTGATATTTCTCCCATCTCATAAAGAAAATCAGTAATTTCAGCCAATATCTTTTTAGCACACGGATCAAAATGTAAACTTCTAAATCTCGCAAATGTTGAGTGATCCGGAGCGGATGCCCCTTCAAGTAAAAACATAAAATTTATATCTCTAAGACATGTCCTTTCTATATCTCGTGAAGAATAAAAACCATTCATATCTCCATAAAGTATAATTTTTAGCATGTTCGTTGGCGATACTTGATTTTCTCTTATCTTAGAATAAGTAGAATATAGTTCAGTTAAATCCATCTCCTCTACAAACTGACTTAGTAATCTAACCGAATCATTTTCTGGAATTATGCAATCTATATCAAAAGGAAGTTTTAATTGATAAAACTTTCGATTTAAAGCATAATTTTTGTGTAAGATTTTTTTTTTATAAATATACAATCTAAGTACTTAGATATACAAAATGATTTTTTTTAACTTCTATCCATCGGCTATTATCATTATCAATAATAAATTTACTTCTCTCATTAATATCAACTTTAAATTTATTATTAATATCAACAGTTAAAATAGATGTTATTAATTCTTTTGTATAAGGATGAATTGGATTGCTATATAACTCTTCTGTTTCTGCAATTTCAACTATTTTACCATTATAAATAACTGCTATTCTATCACTAATATATCTTAACATAGCTAAATCATGAGATATACATAGACATGTTAAATTCATTTTTTCTTTTAAACTTTTAAATAAATTTATTATTTGTGCTTGCATTGAAATATCTAATGACGCTATTGGTTCATCTGCAATAATAAAACTAGGATTTGTTGATAGAGCCCTTGCAATGTTTACCCTTTGTCTCTGCCCACCTGAAAAATCATATGGATATTTATTTATATAACTTTCATCTATTCCTACTAATTTCAGCATATCATATACTTTTTGTACTCTATCTTCTTTATTTCTATATACCTTTTTAAATTTCAATGGTTCTTCTATAATTTTTCCTATAGTCATTCTAGAATTTAAAGATGATGTAGAATCCTGAAATATAAATTGAATATTTTCACTTATAATTTTTTTTTGATTTTTTTTAATGCTTATATCTATTCCATCATATAATATTTTACCTGATGTTAATTTGTTAACTCCAACTATACTCTTACCTAACGTTGATTTTCCTGACCCTGATTCACCTACTAATCCTAAAAATTCACCTTTATATATATTTATAGATACATCATCTAATGCTTTTATAAAATTATTTCTATTTATTTCAAAGTACTGTTTAACATTTATTATTTCTAAAAGTTTTTCTCTACTCATTGTTGTTTACTCCAATTCTATTCATAATTCAACGTTTCTCTTGCCTTTTTTGCATTTGGATGAAGCATCCATGTTGCTGCATAATGAGTTTCAGTAACTTTGAACATAGGTGGCTCTTCTAAAAAATCTATTTTTAATGGATTTTTATTTCTAATTGCAAATGCATCACCTTTAGGTGGATCTAACAAATTAGGTGGAATTCCATCTATACACTCTATAAAACTATTCTCTTTGTTTTTATACAGTATTGATTTTAATAATGCCTTTGTATATGGATGTTTAGCCTCTAATAGTATTTCATTCTTTTTTCCAATTTCAATTATTTTTCCTGCATACATAACCGCAACCCTATCCGCAATATTAGCAACAACTCCTAAATCATGAGTTATTAAAACAATTGATATATTATTTTTTATTTGAATTGATTTAATAAGATTAAGTATTTTGTATTGAACTACTACATCTAAAGCAGTAGTAGGCTCATCTGCTATTAAAACATCAGGATTATTTGCTAAACTAATTGCAATAACTACTCTTTGTCTCATTCCCCCTGAAAACTCATAAGGATATTGATTATATCTTGTTTCAACATTATCAATTCCTACAAGGTCCATCAATTGTAATACTATCTTTTTAGCATCTACTTTATTTATTTTATTATGAATTCTTATAGCCTCTAATATTTGTTTTCCTATAGTTATAGTTGGATTTAAAGTCGTCGTTGGATTTTGAAATATCATTGATATATCATTACCTCTTATTTTATTCATTTCTTCATCTGAAACTTTACATAAATCATTTTTTTTAAATAAAATTTCTCCACTTTTTATATATCCATTTCTAGGCAATAATTTTAATAAACTTCTACATAAAGCTGATTTTCCACACCCTGATTCTCCAACTATAGCTAATACTTCACCTTTATTTAAATCAAATGATACATTTCTTACAGCTTTTATCTCTCCATAATTAGTTATAAAATTAACCTCCAAATTTTTAACTTTTAATATTTTATCCATACTAAATTTTCTCCTAATAGTACTACAATACTTATAATAATTCGTATTCTATAAATTAACTACTATATATCCCAATCTTCTATATTCCAAAATATTCCTACCCCATGATGCCCTAAAATAGTGTCCGTTGTTATACCACTTATATTACTTTTTGCTACATAAATTGCATCTATATATGCTATAAAAGTATAAGGCATATCTTTTGTAAGCTCTTCTTGAAACTCTGTGTAATACTTTGCTCTTTCTTCTTCAATGTCTATTTGTCTTGCTTTTTTTAATAATTCATCAATTTTTCTATTTGAATAATATCCATAGTTAGCTCCTCCATCAGTTGAAAATACTTTATAAGTATGATCGTCTGAATCAAATGGACTTCCCCACCCAATTAAATATGAATCTTGATTTTCCCAATCAATATTTGATTTAATAGCAACTTTTGCATCAACTCCAACTTCTTTTAATTGTTGTGCTGAAAAATTAGCTATATCTATTCTTTCCTGATCTCCCTCTGGACAAACTAACTCAAAACTTAACTTTGTTCCATTCTTTTCATAAATACCATCACTTCCTAGTACCCACCCATTTTCTTCAAGGATACTTTTGGTCATATCTGGATTATAATCAAACTTTTCCATATTTTCATCATTATATTTGTTCTTTTGTATTGGAGAATAAGCAATATCTCCATATCCTAATAGAATGTTATCTACTATAGCTTTTCTATCAATAGCATAACTTAATGCATTAGGTAATTCCCTATTATTTTTAAATAATGATGAATTAAAGTTATACATTATCCCTCTATAATCTGAGGTATTCATTATGTCTATATTAAACTGATCATTTCCTTCAAAGTTTGATATATCCTTTGGTGTAACTTGAGCTAAATCTAATTCTCCACTTTCTAATTGCATTACTCTAGCCTTTGAATCATCTACTATTTTAAAGACTATCTTATCAATTTTAGGTTCACCTTTAAAATACTCCTCATTTTTTACCAATGTTATACTTTGTCCTTCATCCCAATTGATAATTTTATATGGTCCAGTTCCTATTGGGTTTCTGTTAAATTCCGCAATTGATATATCTTGATTTTCTAATATATGCTTAGGTATTATTCCTACAGCTAAATAATCTAATAATGCAACATTTTCATTTTTCAAGATAAATTTTATAGTATAATCATCTATTACTTGTATTTCCTTAATATCTTCATAATTGGTTTTTATTTCTGAATTATTATCTGGGTTTCCTATTGTATCAAAAGTAAATTTAACATCCTCCGCCGTAAACTGCTCTCCATCATGCCACTTTACATCCTTTCTTAAATTAAAAGTATATGTTAAATTTTCATTATCATATTCCCAACTTTCAGCAAGACATGGAACAATATTATCATTCTCATCATGAGCAGTAAGTCCGTTAAATAACAATAAATTTATTTCTCCATGTTCATATAATGCTGGATTAATACTTGTATAATTATGACTTCCATAAACTAATACTTTTTCATTAAGATTATCTTTTGTGTTGCTCCCACATCCAACTAATATCAATAAGCTAATTAAAGCAGCAGTTAATTTAAATTTTTTTAATTTCATAAATTTCACCTCTATAAATTATTATGTTTTTTTATATTTTTTCTTCTTAGGTAATCTCCTATATTAGATAAACAAAAAATAGTTATAACTAAAAATACCCCTGGAATTACAACTATCCACCAATAATTTGATAGTAACGCTTGTTGCGCTAATGAAAGCATACTTCCCCATGATATTATTTCAACTGGTAATCCTATTCCCAAAAAGCTTAATGTAGCTTCTATGGCAATAGCATTTGCAATATTATTGACTATCATAAACATTATTGACGATATAAAGTTTTGAAATAAATGTTGTTTTAATATATATAAAAAACTTCCTCCAATAATTTTAGCTTCTATCACATAGTCACTATTTCTTATTTGCTTAACTTCACTTCTTACAACTTTCGCTATATTCATCCAACTAACTGTTCCTATTACAACAGAAATTCCCAATACATTATTTTTTCCTACAATAGCTTGTACAAATATTACAAGTAAAATAGACGGTATACTAATTATTATTCCTATAGCTTCCATCATTATGTAATCTATATATTTTGATGACATACCACTAATACTTCCATACAGTACTCCTATAAAAGTTGATATTATAGTAGAAAAAGTTCCTATAAATAATGATATCTTTCCCCCATACCATATTCCTGAAAAAATATCTCTCCCCATTGAATCTGTACCAAAATAAAATATTTTATTAGGTGCAATATTACAATTTATTAAATCCATATATTTAGGATCATAGTTACTTATTACATTCCAACATAAGCAACTTATCACTATTAACATCAATATAACTACTGATGTCATAGGAAAACCTCTAATTCTACTAAGTTTTTTATTCTCTATCTTCTTAAAATCTATGCATATTTTTTTCTTATCAACTATATCAAAATCACTACTTTGGAAATTCAAAACTATTTCCTCCATTCTCTTCTACTCTTGGATCTATTTTTGAATTAATTATCTTAACTATAAAATTAGAAAATACTACAATGGCTCCAGTAATAATAGATATTATCATAAGCATATTATAATCATGATATTTAGCACTTTCGAATGCTAATGTTCCCAAACCTGGGTATGAAAATATACTTTCAACTATATATGTTCCTGCTAAAATATGAGATGTAGAAACAGCCATTATTGCCATAAATGAAGGCATTATATTTCTTAGGCAATGCTTATAAATTATTTGGTATTTATTAAGACCCTTTGCTTTAGCTAATACTACATATTCTTCCCTCATTTCTTCTAATAACTTATTTCTTACCATATATGCGTAATACCATAGATGACTTATTACTAAAACTATAACTGGTAATATTAAATGAATAATTCTATCTCCAATATCATTAACTTTTCCAATAGAGTAAGCTCCACTAGTGGGTAAAATTTTTAGGTTAACTCCAAATATTAAAATTAATATTATTGCCATCCAAAAGGAGGGTATGCATGTTATAATATTCCCAATCATCATTATTATCTTATCTATAAGCTTATCTTCATGAATTGCAGAATATATCCCTAAAAGCAAAGCAACTATAAAAATTAATACATAAGATAATCCTCCAAGTACTATTGTATTTTTATAAACTTCATTAATAACTTCAACAACATTTCTTTTATATTTATACGAAATTCCAAAATAACCCTTTATAGTATTATTAATCCAACTTTCATATTGAATATAAATAGGTTTATTTAACCCCAAATTATCAATTGCTTTTTCTCTCTGTTCCAAACCCATTCTTTCAACTGAATCACCATAATAAGCCTTAAGCGGATCCCCAGGTGATAATCTCGACATATAAAATACAACTATAGATAATATAAATATTGTAACTATAAATTGAAATATTCCTTTTATTAAAGTTTTCATCTTATTCGTCTCCTATTTCGTATAATTTTCATTATTAAAATTAATATTCCATTTTCCATTGACATTTATAAAACTTCGAATATATTTCTTTCAATTCTTATCAACCGTCATTTTTAATAACTAATAAAGCTTATATAATTTATATGTTGATTAACTTAAGTTGTTTTGTTCTCTCTATAAAATAATTTATATTTTATAGGAGGATCTAACTATGTTAGGATTAGTTTTATTATATGTAGGAATAGTTTTAATAAGTAACGGCTTAGCAAGAATAAGCAATATAAGTGATAAATCTGTTACTGTTATGAATATTTTCACAGGAGGCTTATCGGTAATATGTAATATTATTGTTATTGTTCATGCCAAATTCACTGGGGAACCAATGGATTTCTATGCCGCTGCAACAGGATTATTGTTTGGATTTACATATCTTTATGTAGCTTGTAATACTCTTTTCAATTTAGATACAAGACTTTATGGATGGTATAGTCTATTTGTTGCTATAAACTCTATTCCTTGTGGAATTTTAGCATTCAATCATTTTGGTGGAGATGATTGGAGAATGGGAATCATTTGGTTCTTATGGGGATTATTATGGTTAACAGGTTTTATCGAATGCGTATTAAAGAAACCTCTTGGTAAATTTGTTGGATACCTAGGTATATTTGAGGGTATCGTAACAGCTTGGATTCCTGGATTCTTAATGTTAATAAGTCTTTGGAATTAATTTAAAAATATTTAATTGTAGAGAGATTAAACAACTTAATTTTTATTAATTTATAGAAGATTATTTCAAAATTATTTTGAATAATCTTTTTTTTGTTTCTAATATTTAAAATATAAGGAGCTGTATCAGATTGAATTAATAAATTCAGTCTGAATACAACTCCTTTTTAATTGTTCAAAATTTTATACAC
This sequence comes from Clostridium sp. K13, assembly GCF_019734195.1. Classification (GTDB taxonomy): domain Bacteria; phylum Bacillota; class Clostridia; order Clostridiales; family Clostridiaceae; genus Clostridium. The sequence continues at coordinate 16,364 of NZ_JAASHM010000057.1, forward strand.
T
>NZ_JAASHM010000058.1 GCF_019734195.1 Clostridium sp. K13
CTGCTACAAATTTGTATTACAAGTCGTTAACTTTAGGAAAATTCGGCTTAAATTGCAGACTTAAGCTTTAGTTCGCAATTTATTTCTATATTCCGTATAATCCTGTATTTCCATCTCTAAACATAGGTATGTGTATTGGATAAAATGTAAAAACTATTGTACATACTATTATTAGTAAAATTATTAATATTCCTACTATTAATTTTACATTTGTACTCCTAATATTTTTATATAAATGAAATGCTAAAATTTGTCCTATTGTTAATGCAAGAAGTAAGGAAAATACATCTAATATAAATGATGAAATTCCTAATGCACCTCTATAAGTATAATAAAAATTAGTAATAACAATGGGAATCATTAATACTGAAATAGCAGCACTAAAAATCCACTTTCTAAAATCTATATTTACTTTTTTCCTTAGTATATAATAACTAATAATCCACCATAAAATAAGTGGAATAGTAGCTAATTTAAAATGTTCTACAACACTTTCATTTACTGGAGTTATTGCGCCTATCATTGGTATTTCACCAGTTAAATTATACAAAAAATGAATTGGAGTACCTACTATAAATAAAATAGGTATAGCTAAAATAATATTTTTCTTAATGCTCCTGTAATCATCCACTAAGAATTTATTCAAAATATAACCTCCTAAAAATTCATCTATATTATAATATTTATATAAATATATTTTGTTAACGCATAAATAAATTAAAATTCCCTTCAAGAAATATATAGTATCTATATACCTTGAAAGGAATTATGTAATAAATAAAATTATACTATTTAAATTATATTTAGTTACAATGCATTCTCTATTTCTAATTTTATCATTATAAGCTTCATAAAATGATAATCCTAAAAAGCTTCCTGTTATATTTATTACATTATCATACTTAATATTCATTCCTAACGCCTGTATTAAGGATTCATTTAATCCAGTTGATGCTGCATTATAATCAAATACTTTAATTGCTGATGAACCTATATATCCCTTATTAATTGTAATTTTTCCATTAATATTATCTGCTACACTTCTAGCAGCTTTTTGAGCTGGACCTGCTAATGATAATTTAGTATTGCTATGAGTTAGCGCATTATACACTTCTATTGCATCTCCAATAGCATAAATATCTTCATCACTGGTCTTATAATTACTATCTACTTTTATTGCTCCTGTTTCACCTATTTCAAGACCTGCATTCTTAACGAGTTCTATTTCCGGTGTTATTCCAATTGCCATAACAACAGCATTTGCTTTTATCTTAATTCCAGACTCTAATACTATTGTATCATTTTCAAAACTAACAACTTTATCATCAACAACTAAATTTATTCCATGGTCAACCATTTCTTTATGAAGTATTTGAACCATATCATCTATCTCCACAACTTTAAAATATTAAATTTGTTAATTTTATTAAGATCTATGTTTTCCTAAATATGATCCTACTCCACCTGCAATATTGGTAACATTAAATCCCTCTTTACTTAACTCACTACAAACTCTTGAGCTTCTTCCTCCTGATTGGCAAAGTATATAATATTCTTTATCTTTTTTTAAATACTTATCTGGATTACTTAAGAGTGTTTGCATTGGAATATTTTTAGAAGTTTTTATTGTTCCTCCACTATACTCATATGGTTCTCTAATATCTATAATCTCTACCTTTCCTATTAAATTATCAATATCATTAACATTAACTACTTTTCCATTGTTTCTATTAAAAAATCCAAACATAATATTCCTTCCTTTGCATTATCTACAAAACTTAAATTAATAAAAATTAAACTTTATTGGTTAAACTAAACTTTAATATCTATCACACTTTTAACTAACTTATACTTTTATATTATTCATAAAACTACTTTTAGTTTGTGAATATATCACTTTAAAACTTCATTTAAATCTTTTTCTATTTGTATTTTTCCTCTACTTAATTTTAAATATCCCCTTTTTTCTAACTCCTTCAACTTTCTACTTACTACTTCTCTTGCTGAATCAAGTTCAAATGCTAATTCATTATGAGTTATATATATATTTCTGCTTTTTTTATCAATAAGTAATTTTACTAACCTATTTGTTAATGATTCATGTCTTACTTCTTCCTTAACATTTATAATAATCTTAAGCTTATCATATAAATCTTTGTAAATATATTGTAAAAACAATGTATCTTGTAATAAATATTTATTAACTACATCAAAAGGTATAACACATATTTTAGAGTCTTGTATTGCCTTTCCAATAATATTTAATGATTTACAGTTCATAAAACAACTTAATGCCTCATGGCATAATTGACCACGCTCTATATTATAAAGATTAGTTTCTTCTCCTCTTTCATTTAACTTATTTATTTTTATACTACCACTTATAACAAATAAAAAGCCTATACATTCACCTTCATTTGTAGATAAATATTCATCTGCAAAAAGATCTTTAAATATAGCCTTTTCTCCTAATATCCCCTTATTTTCTTCATCAATTTGAGCAAGTACTGGATATGCCTCATAAAGTTTATTTATATACTCCATTTTTTTATTAATCAATTTAACCCCTCCTATTAATTTAAATAATTTCGTTTTTTCACATTATATATATCTTATTTATAATTTTACATTTTTAATATATAAAATATGTGATTAAGTCACATATTTTATATATTAATCTTTTTAGTATTACACTTATCTAGATGTATGAAAATTCTATTTTACATAAAAAAAAAAATTGCGAAACAATTTTATTCAAGGTAAGAGTGAATAGTGAAAAGTTAAGGTTGAAACTGATATAGCAGTTTCTTAAAATATATATTTTTTAATTCAGCTTAGCTGAATAATTTCCTTAACTTTTCACTCTTATTTCTTCACTCTTCACTTAATAGATTGCTTCGCAATTTATCTGTTAGGTTAATTGTTAGTTTTGATACATTCCCTTATTAACAAATACCTAATTTAGAACTATTTTTTTTAGATGGTAGCTTTATTATAAATGAAGTAGCCTCTTCACTACTAGATACAGAGATATTCCCGTTGTAATTCTCTATAAGTTCCTTAACTATAGCTAACCCAAAACCATTATCTTTATCTTTATTTTCTTTTGTAGAAAAACCTGCCTCAAATATTTTATTTATAATATTTTCTTCTATTTTAGATCCATTATTTTTTATATCAATTATAAATTTATTAAATCCATAATAAGTTTTAATAGTAATTACACCTCTACCATTCATTGCAGTAATAGAATTTCTTAATATATTAGAAATTACTCTTTGTAATTCCATTTCTGACATATATATTTCATTTAAATCTGCTTGTTCATCAACTATTATATTTATTCCTCTATGATCAATACTATTTACAATCATAGATATTATTGAATCATTAGATATTATCTTAACTTCAGATGTAATATTATTATGTCCATTTATTATATCTTTTAATAATTCACCTAATCTATCATATTTACCCATAAGATGCATTCCATATAAATATGAAATCTGAGACCCATAATCATGTTTTACTTTTTTTAGTTCATTAATTTTTTCTTCTAATGCATTATTTAATCGTAAAATCTCTTTTGACTTTTTTTCTATATGTGCAAAATAGATTGTAATTGCAATCATAAATATAGCTAGTAAAATAAATATTATTTCCTTAAATAATGGATCCTCAAATTCATTTATCATTAAATTAAAGAAATTAATAAAATCAATAATTATTGTTACTATTATTAATGATATTGCAGATAAATTTTTTGATCTAATAAATCTATAAGCTTTATAAATTATTTCTCTTTTTAAAAGTACAATATAGGTCATTATACATTGTGGTACATACATAAATAATACAATACCCAATTCTATGTATTCATTTCTAATATTAGGTCTTATATATCCATGAAAGATATTGCCACAAATTATTACATTTATATTTATTAGCAAATATATTATACTAAATGCAATAGTAGCTCCCAATGAATCTTTTTTGAAAGCAATAGCTCCTAACATTAATAACATACCATGAATAACAATAGCTCCTAAATTTGAATTTCCCATTATTGCTGTTGAAATTAGAACAGTTATAACCATTATAGCTATACAAAGTGCCTGTTGTGACTTACTCTTCTTATATTTATCATCTATACAATAATTTATAGTACAAATAATCATTATACACTGTAATATTGTGTTTGTTAAATCTGCTATCTTTATTATCATTTGTACATCTCTACTTTATCTTAATTTTTTAATTGATTCTGGCATTTCTTCAACACCGATTGTAGCAATAGATGCATTTCCTGCATTTATCATAATAGCAGATAACATTAATATAAAAGAACCTATACATTTTTTAATCTTCATTTTTTATACCCCCTATTTTCTTATATTTATTAAACAAAAGCATTACTTGAACAACGCATGTCCATACTATTGTTTGGGAAAACCATTTCAGATTGAACATAATAATTGATATAACTAAAAATACTAAAGTATTTACAATGCCAATATACCTATTTCTTTTTATTAATTTTTTCTTTGTTAATGGCATCTTTTCATTTATTATAGGAATCTGATTATATATGCAAAAAATACTTATTAAATTTAGTATAATGCAGGTTACAATATCTAAATTACTATTTTTAGATATTAAAATTATACTTGATACAATTATTAATGTTCCCACAAAACACTTAATTTGAGTATCTTCATGATATCCTCCAGTAAAAGGCTTTGTACTCATCATAAAAATAATAATTACAAAACATTCCTTAAAAAAACCAAGCAAAAAAAATATTAATAAAACTAATACTAATTTAATAAACTCATATGTTGTTACTTTCATAAAGTATTTCATTTGCTCTACTTGTATTTCATTATAATTATTATGTTTCTGTAAATCTCTTATAAACCAATTTATAATTTTATCTATCATATTCTACCTTCAAACTATAAATTTTGTCACTTCATACTAATTATATCATAATTCTTATATTTTGTTTAAGTATTTCATAAAAATAGTGCTATATATGAAAAATAGCACCATTTTCTATTATTATTCTGTGTTTTTCTATAATATTTTCCTTATACTATTAATATCATACTCTTTAATTAATTTTTGTTTATCTTCTGTATAAATTATTAAACTAACCTTACCTTCTTTATACTTCAGATATCTGCCTTTATTTTTACTGCCTATTATATTAACTGATTTTCCTCTTTTTAACTCCTTTACATTACTTGAGTTACAATATTCACATTTTTCTTTTACTATAAATACTCTTTGGCAATCTAAACAATAGTTTAATCTTTGCATTATAGCTTCTCCCCCCATAAAAATTTAATCTAAATCATTTACATATTAAATTTATATGAGTTTTAAAGTAATTATATAACAACATTTATATCAAACCTTTTCCATAGATAATCTAATTAAAAGATAATTTTCTCTATTATTAGATAACTTTCTAAGAGTATATCTTATAACTATGATTTTCTCTAACTGTAGCTATATTATTAGCATGATCCCCTATTCTTTCAAGATTTGATAATAAGTCAAAAAACATAACTCCTGAACTTGCATAACATTGCTTTGAATTTAGCCTTGCTATATTATTATTTCTAAATTGCTTTTCAAGCATATCTATACGGTCTTCAACTTCATTAACAACCTTATCATTACTTATATCATAATTAGAAAAACACTTTATAGCAATATCCAATGAATCTAGTGTTGCTTCGAAAATCTCTTCAATCTCTTTTAATGCCTGTTTAGACATTTCAATATTATTATTAAATTTACTTGTAGCTAATTCTACAATATTTTCTGCATGGTCACCTATTCTCTCTATATCATTAATGGTATGATATACTTCACTGACTAACTCTGCATTTTCCTTAGGCAAATTATGTTGTGATAATGCTATTAAATATTCTGTAATCTCTCTTTCCAGTGTATTAATTATATTTTCATTTTCATATACACCTTTTATATTTTCATAATCTCCATAAAAAAACGCTTTCATTGCTAATTGAAAGTTGTCTCTTGAAATCTTAGCCATTCTTATAGTTTCTTTAATAACTTGAGTACTTGCAACAACTGGAGTTTCTAAGAGTTTTTTATCTAGATATATTGCACCACATACTTCCTTTTCTTCTTCATCTGGTAAAACCTTGTTTACAAACTTAACAAAATACCCCGATATAGGTAATACTACTAGAGTTATTACTATATTGAATATAGTATGTGCATTTGCAACCTGTCTTCCTAAATTATTAGGAGTTAAATACGCTACAACCTTTACTACATAAACTGAAAGTGGTAAAAATATTATAGTTCCGAAAATTTTAAACAATAGATGTAATAAAGCAGCCTTCTTAGCTGTTTTATTTGCTGTTAAAGATGCTATTATTGCTGTAACACAAGTACCTATATTACATCCTAAAACTATTGGAAAGGCTATCTTCATATCTATTGTTCCTGCTGCTGCTAGTGCAACTAATATTGATGTAGTTGCTGATGAACTTTGTACTATTGCTGTCATTATTACTCCAACTAAAACACCAAGTATTGAATACCTCCCCATAATTATAATTATCTCTTTAAAAATTTCCAACTCTGCTATTGGTTTCATTGATGAGGACATTAATCCCATCCCCATAAATAATATTCCAAATCCAACTGAAATAACTGCAATATCTTTTATCTTTTTTTTCTTAGATGATAACATAAGTATAGCGCCTATTCCTATAAATATAGGTGCAACAACTTCCAAATTAAAGCTTACTATTTGTGCTGTTATTGTAGTACCTACATTAGAACCTAATATAACTCCTGTAGCTTGTACTAAAGACATAAGACCAGCATTAACAAAACTAACAACCATAACCGTAGTAGCACTAGAGCTTTGAATTACAGCCGTTACAATAGTTCCAACTAATACTCCCATTATTTTATTGCTTGTTATTTTCTCTAATATTCCCTTTAACCTTTCGCCTGCTATATTTTCAAGTCCATCACTCATTAGTTTCATTCCATATAAGAATAATCCTAAGCCTCCAAATATTCCCGTGAAAATTTCAAAGTTATTCATAGAATCTATAATTCCTCTCATTTAATTTTATTTTATTAAATAATCTAGCTACTATTATCTACCTTCCTATATCTCCTTAAAACTATATTCCGAATTTTCTTAAATAAGTACTTTTATAAATATGAATTTATCTAAAAATAAAAAAGGCCAAAGTTATTATATATAATAACTTTAACCTTTAATAAAACTAGTTTATTCTTAATTCAGTTTCTGCATCAAAGAAATGTAAAGCACCTAAGTCAAATCCAAACTTATGCTTTTCTCCAGTTTCATATGGATGATATCCTGGAACTGTAATAACTAAATCTTTTCCACTACTTAATTTAACATATAAAGTTTTTTCTTTTCCTAAAACTTCTATTACATCAATTGTACATTCAAATGCATCTTTTTCTGAATCTCCTACAAATCTTTCAGAACGAATTCCTAAGTATACATCCTTACCATCATAGCTAGCTAATGATTTTAAGTCTTCATCTGATGGAGTTAAAGAAATTAATCCATCTTCAGATACGAATTTATTTCCATCCATCTTCCCTTTTATCATGTTAATTGTAGGTGATCCTATAAATTTAGCAACAAACATGTTTTGTGGCTTTTCATAGAATTCATATGGTTTACCAACTTGTTGTATCTTACCATCATTCATAAGAACTATTTTAGTTGCCATTGTCATAGCTTCTACTTGGTCATGTGTTACATAAATAGAAGTAGTTCCTAATGCTTTATGAATTCTAACTAATTCAACTCTCATATGCTCTCTTAACTTAGCATCTAAGTTTGAAAGAGGTTCGTCCATTAAGAATACGCTTGGCTTTCTAACTATGGCTCTTCCTAAAGCAACTCTTTGTCTTTGACCTCCAGATATGTCTGATGGTTTAGAATATAAATATTTTTCTATTTGTAATAGCTTTGCAGCTTCAGTAACACGTTCATTAATAATGTTCTTTCTTTCTTTTCTCATTGATAAAGAAAATGCCATATTATCATAAACTGTCATGTGTGGATATAGAGCATAGCTTTGGAAAACCATAGCTATATCTCTATCTTTAGAAGCTAGTTTATTAACTCTCTTTTCACCAAATATTAAATCACCTTCAGTAATTGAGTTTAGACCTGCAATCATACGTAACAATGTAGTTTTACCACATCCTGATGGTCCTAATATTACACAGAAATCCTTATCTTCTATTTCTAAATTTATATGTCTTAACGTAAAATCTTCTCTACTTTCATATTTCTTTCCTATATTATTTAATGTTACCTTCATATCTACTATCTCCTATCCTATCCTTTTGTAGCCCCATTTGAAAGACCTGATACTAATTGTTTTTGTAATACAACGAATAATATTACTATAGGTATTGCCGTTAAAAGTGCTCCTGCTGTAAAGGCTGGTTGATTAATTGTACGCTCATCTGTTATAAGAGTTTGTAGTCCTGCAGCTAATGTATAATCAGATGATGAATTTAATAATACCTTTGGTAATAAGTAATCACCAAATGGTCCTATGAATGACCATAAACCTATTATTGCAAGCATTGGTCTTGCAATTGGCATAATGATAAGTCTGTATATCTTCATACTAGAACATCCATCTATCTTAGCTGCATCATCTAGCTCTGTAGATATTGAATCTAAATATCCTTTTAAGATAATAGTATTACCTGCTATACCTCCACCTGCATATATAAGTATAAGCATCATTTGTCTTGTAAAACCAGGCATAATATCTGATGCAATAGAATACATTGTGAAATATGCTGTGATTCCAACGAATGTTGGTATTGTTTGTATAAGCATAACTGTCATAAGTGATGCTTTTTTTCCTTTAAACCTATATCTTGAATAAGCATATCCAGTAAATGAAACTATTAATATTACTAAGACTGCTGTCGCAATACTTACAAATAAAGTATTACCCATCCATTTTAAATAAAGTGTATCTTTAAATAATGTTTCAAAGTGCTTAAATGAGAAACTAAATTCTCCACCAATTATAAGCCTATTTGCTTGTGCTCCATTGAATGATGATATTACTATTTGTGCTATTGGCACTATTACCATCACTGCCCATAATATTAAGAAGGCATATGATACACCAAGTGCAATTTTTCCTCCAACAGTAAGAGGTTGCTTATCAGAAAGATATAAATCATTTTTTTTCTTTTTAAATATACTCATCATTCCTACCCCCTCTTAAATGCATCTGTATTTTTATATCCTATATATGCAATTATCATAAGCGCTACAGAAATAATAACAGTAATTGTTGCCCCTATAGCTTGATATTGACTATTCATTGTTAATTTAAATATATAAGATATTAAAAGGTCTGATGAACCTGCTAAATTACCATATTTACTTGGATCAAATGGTCCTCCATTATTAAATAAAGCTATAATGCTGAAATTATTAAAGTTAAATGTATATTGTCCAACTAAAAGTGGTGCTGTTTGGAATAGTACTAATGGTACTGTTATCTTACTTAATTTCTTAAAGCTTGTTGCTCCATCTATATCTGCTGCTTCATATAACTCTGCATTTATAGATTGAAGTACACCAGTGGATAGTAAGAATATATATGCACTACCAAGCCAAGCTTGTATACAAATTAATGTTAATCTTATTATAAATGGATCATTCTTTATTGAAAAGTTTGGTCCAAAGACTTCTTTTAAATAGTTAACTACTGTACCTCCATCTGCTGCTAATATACTAAAGAATAGTATTGAAATAAAGGCTGGTACTGCCCATGGTAAAAGATAAATTGATCTAAATAATACTTTTCCCTTAATTCTATCGTTATTAAGAACAATTGCTAAAATAAATCCTAAAGCTATTGCTAAAGTTGTAGCTCCAATAGTCCAAACTATAGTCCATCCTAGTATTCTCCAGAATATTGCTCCTATCATACCTTCGCCTAAGAATATCATTTTATAGTTCTTTAATGCTTCCCATCCGAATTTAGCTTGAGTGTCTGGTCCCATGCCTGTAAATGCTAAAAGTACTGTTGTAACAACTGGAATGCATACTATAAATATTGTTATTATTGCGGCTGGAGATAAAACTAAATAAGGGAATCCATCTTCAAATACTGTTTGTTTAGTTTCAACCCAACTCTTATATCTACTACCCTTGATTGTATCTTTTTCTACTTTATTTGCATCCTTAAAGCATATAAGCATTAAGAAAATTCCTATTAATAGTAAAAAGATTGCTAATATACCTTCAATCATAAAGATAATTGATCTATCAAGTCTACCACCATCTGCTGCTAGTGTTATAAGACCTGCTATACCATCACCTTTATAATTTCCATATCCTAGAGAATAAGGAATTGCCATTAAATATATATATATTGTTGCAAAGAACATAATTATCGCTTTTATATATTGTTTGTTTATTACTTGAGCTAAACCTGGAATTAAAAATGTAACCCAAGATACCCAAGGCATAGTCTTTTCTGTTTCAATTGGATAAACTCTTCTTAAATCTGCAACATTAATATTTACAGTATTAATTTTTTGTTTAACCGTTTTAGAAAGTTCATATTTCTTATTTTTTACTATTTCCTCATTATATGTTTTCTCACATTCAAATGATTTTACTAATAAAACTTCCTTATATTTTCTTTTTAATTCTTTTATTGTGTTATCTTTTGCTTGTCCTGAAATTAATCCTTCTTTACACTTAGTCTTAATTTCTTTAATTCTCTCTTGTAATTTTTTATTTTCTTCCTCTTTAAACGCTTTAAATTCTGCATTGAATTTTTCATTATTTACATTATCTATTTTTGAAAGCTTATTTTGTGCTTCTTTTAATTCTTTTGCACACTCTTTTGCAAACTCAATTACTGGTGGTATTTGAGCTATTTCTAACTTACTTTGCTCATAAACTAATTCTGCATCATAAGTTAATTTTATATAGTTTTGATAAAACTTCACTAATTCCTTTGCTTTAAAAAGTCTTAGTTGTAAATTTTGAACATTTTTAGGTAAAGTAGTATCAACCTTACTTCTATACTCTGACACCTTATTTTTAATTTCTCTAAGGAATTGCTTTTCCTTTTCTTTATATTCCGCTAATTGTTTATTATAAGCATGATCTTTTTTATTCTTAACTAATTCATTTAATTTATTTTTTAATTCTTGTTTTTCCTTACCAGTTGCAGCTTCAATTTCTTCCTGTAAAGCCGAAACTTCATAAAGGTATAAATTTCTTCTATCATACTCTCGATTAATATTATCATATAAATACTTATTGAATTTTTTCAACCCTGTTACCTCCTTTTATACCCTCTGAATAATTTCATTTTTATAAACTTTTAACATTTTTTAAACACTTCCCTAAATAAAACATTGTTAAAATTAATGCTAAATAACCAATTCCACTCCCGATAAAGAATACTGAAAAATATTGTTCTCCTAAAAACGTTAGTGCAAATGCTCCTACTATTATCACACTCCAAATTATTACAAACATCTTATTTACTCTAAGCTTTGTAAATGTAAAATAACTATGAATTGCTACTGCCATTGGAGTTATTACTCTAACAAAGAATGTTGATATACATACATTTAAATATGTAGAATATAATTGGTTTACTGTTTGATTCAATAAATCTTTCCCTAAATTTCCATTGGATAACCACATATTAAATAAACTTGTATCTTTTGCTTTAATTAACATTTCTAATGATGTGATCATTAGAATTACTGCACATATTGCTTCAATTGTATAAAATGTACCTCTTGGCATCTCTATACTATCTCTCATGTGGATCCTCCTTAGACTATTTAAAATTATTAATCTTAAAATCAATTAATATTATTTATATATAACTTCTATATAGGTAATTGTATTAAAAGGGGACTAAGTCCCCCTTTTCTTTTCTAAATCATCTTAGTTAAAATTAGCCATCATACCATCGAATGAAGCTTTAACTTCTTTGTAAGCTTCTTCTGCGTTTGCAGGGTTCTTAGCTGACCATGATAATAAAGAGTTTTGCCAAGTTTCCCAAACTTGTCCATATTCACTGAATAGTGGTCTACTTTCAGCAACTTCATAACTAGTATAAGTAGCATCTATAACTTTCTTTTGTAATTCATCTATTCCTTCATAATCTGCAGCAGTAGCATTTTCTAATACTTTACCTGTTGCTTCAAATAATTCTTTAGCATTTGCTGGGTTAACTATTTCTTTAATGAAAGCTTCTGCAACTTCCATTTGAGCTTCATTTTCTTCACATCTTGCATTTATTCCAAGACCCCATCCACCTTTCCAATGTTTTAATGGTTGTCCGTTAAATGTAATTTGGCTTAATGGTATAATTTCCATATTTGAAGCATCTCCAACTAAATCTTTTACTGTTGTAGTTGCCCAAGGTCCATCGATCTTTATAACATCACTTCCGCCAGTTTTAAATTGCTCATCTATATATCCACCAGCTGCATCCTTGTCCCATAAAGATGTATTGTTTTCTTTGTGAGCTTTCCAATAGTTATATAATCCTTCAAATAATGATTTTTGTTCATCTGTTAACTCTGACCATTCTTTAATTCCATCACTTTTTAAGTCTTCGCTTAATAAGTCAAATTTAGCAGAGTTAGTAAATGCAACTCCATACCAAGCATCATGAACTGTAGTTAAAATTTGATTATATCCTAAGCTTGTGAATTCAATATCTTGAGTTGTATCTATATTTGCAGCTTTTGCATTTTCAACATTTACATATCCAATTAAAGTTTCTATATTGTAAGGGAATGCTAAATATTCTCCATCAATTTCAAAATTTCCGCCTAGTCCCTTATCAAAATTAGCAAATCCTCCAACTTCTTCAGCCATTTTATCAGCAGGCATAGCCGCTAAAACTTGGTTTTTAGCTAATCCATATAATCTATCAGCTGGTAAAGCAAATACATCTGCTACGTCAGAGTTTGTTGCATCAGTTTGGTCTAAAACGTCTAAGTGATCGAATGATCCAGTTTCTATAAATTCTATTGTTGCATTTGGATATTTTTCTACAACTGTTTCTTTAACCTTTTCATAGTAAGGTACCCAATCTTTTTCTACTTGAACTTTTAAAGTTACTTTTTCATCAGCTGCTGATGCTCCAGTACTAACACTTTCTTCTCCCTTATCACTTGACCCACAAGCTACAAAGTTAATTGAAGTTGCAGCTACAAGTAATGTAACTAATAGTTTTTTCATAATATTCTCCTCCACTTTTCAAAATCTATTTATTTAAAGTTAATAAAATTTAACTTAAATACACTATAATTAGCATTTAGAAATCGATTCCAAATTTCACTTTACCAGAAACCGTTTCCACTTTTTAAAAAATCCATTTAACTATTAATCCTTTGTAAATTAATTATTAATACGTCAATTCAAATCATTGTAATTGATTTCATAACCTTTTAATATAACCCATTATACTTTTAAAACTACTGCTTGTCTACCCCTATCACAATTTTAGGTACCGTTTCCAATCAGTTTCAAAAATTAATGTAATACTAAGAAAATTAACTTAAATTAAATTATTTTACCACCTGGAAAAATATTTAATTTTTTATGTTTTTTTCTTTGTTTACATTTACATTATATCTAATAAAAAAAATATCGTCAATAAATTTCAAAATTTTTATTGTGTTAAATTTCCTATATATAATTGTATTTAAGATTTGGTTTTTCCTTTAAACTTTCACACTTTTAAATAGTATTATCATTTTTTTTTAAATATCTGTTGTTTTAACATTTTAATTATTAAATTACTTAATTTATATTATTTTTAATATCCTTTCTAATAGATACTTTAGTTATCATTTATGATATATTATAAATTGGTATATGATATTTTTATATTTATTGTTATTAATAAGATTTATTTTATGGTTATAAATGAAAGGGTTAATACATGATTGATACATACAGTAATAATAAAAAAATGATTGGTTCAATAATAAAATTTAATAGAATAAATAATAATATTAGTCAAAAGCAATTATCAAAAGGTATATGCGTCCCCTCATACTTAAGCCGTATTGAAAATGGAGAATTATTACCTAGCGAAGATGTTCTTTCTATAATTTTCAATAGACTTGGTCTAGAATTTAATGATTCTCCATTATTTATAAATAAAGGTATGAACTATTTAAAAGATTTCTTTGATAATTTAAACTTCAATGAATTTGATTATACAAATAAACTCTTTGATATATTAGAAAGAGATGAAGATAAATATATATCTTCGCCTTTAATTATTGATTATTTTTTAGCAAAACTTGCAAGATACTCATCTACACCTAATAGAGATAAATTTGAGACTGCAAAAAATATGATTTTATCTTCCTTTGATTTATTATCAAATAATCAAAAATTTATATATACTTTCTATACAGCAATTGATATATTAATTTTATCTGATAATAAACAGGATGGTAAAATTTTGTTAAATGAAGCTTTAAGCTATAAGGAAAGTGGACATTGCTACTTTTGGTTATCATATTCCTATAGAATAGAAAATAATCCTATTAAAGCTTATGATTCAATTCAAAAAGCCTTAAATTTGTATGTTTCAGAAGGAAATATTATAAGTATCATGGATACATATGAGAAATTTGCTGAAGTTTATTTTATGTTAGATAATTATAGTGATGCTATTCACTATTTAGAAATCTCATTAAATATGGCTAAGAAGTTTAATAATATTTATTTTATTGAACATATTAATTCTATTTTATCTTGGAGTTATTATAGATTAAATGATTATGAAAAATCTCTAGAATATTTAAATTATAATACAGGTTTAATAGATCACCGTATAATAATTCCTGATACTATTATTAAATCTCTAATCTATTTTACTCTTGGAGATAAAACTTCTTTAAAGGCTGTTATTAATTATTTAAATGATGATTACACTTTACAACATGTTAGTAAAGATTTATCTAATTTAATTTATGAATTATTCCTAATTTTCATCAATGATGATAACTATATGAAAAATACATTATTTGAAGAAGTACTCATTAAAATTATTAATAATATTCCAAAATTAATTGAGTTAAAAAAGGTTTTTACGGGTTTACTAAAAAATTACTATATAAATAATAGACGTTATAAAGATGTATTGTTTTTATAAAAATAAGGGACTGCTACATCAGTCCCTTATTTTTTATAAATATTTAAATTTACACTCTGAGAAATCAAAATAATTCCTATATTCAAATCTACAAGTTCTTTCAAAATCATCCTCATTCCAGAAATTATTTCCTATTATATTACTTGAATCCACTATTTCACTTATTTCATTATAATCTATAGTGTTTCCATTATCTTTAATACAGCCTTTTAAGCATCTTAATATGTCTTCTTTTTCTCCATAGCTTTCTAAACTATTAGGATCTGTATTTACTCTTATATACTTTACTCTAAATCCTTTATCTTCTCCTATTTTTTTACTTAAATATGTCTCCTTAACAGCTGAAAGTGATGTAACTTTTATTTTCATAAATTATCCCTCCCACATTTTGTATACCTTTACATCATTAAGTATATTCCTTTAATTTAAAAATAGTACTACCAATATATTTTTATTTGTATCCTAAACTGGTAATAAAAACAACGTATCATTATTTAAAATTAACATAAAACAATGATAGAAAATATATTTTCTATCATTGTGAATCTGTTAAGCTGATATGAAAAAATAGCTTGATTTTTCATAGAATTGCTCGCTCTTTGAAAATTATATAAGTTT
>NZ_JAASHM010000059.1 GCF_019734195.1 Clostridium sp. K13
TCTTAATACATAAGAGAGCTTAATAATCTTTCGAACCAACATCTTAGCAGACGCATATTGGCTTGCGACAATCTTTCGAACCAACATCTTAGCAGACGCATATTGGCTTGCGACAATCTTTCATTCTTTCAAATGATATTCACTTTTATACTATTATTATAGCACCATCAGTGTAAAAGTAAATACTATTTTTTATAACTCTCTATATTACTAAATATTATAAAATATTACTTAATATTATCTAACGCATATTTTAATAAACTACTAACTATATCCTGCTTCTTATACATCTTATATTTATCAAATATCTTTTCTAACTCTTGATATACTTCTACATCAATTTTAAATGTTTTAGTTGTAGTTTTGTCATAACTACTTATAAAACTTTTATCAGAGTGAATACCTTCACTCTCTAACTCTTTATGTAAATGCAATTTTTCACTCTGTAATGTTTCAACTTTTTGCTCCAGCAACTCAATTCTCTTTAAAATTAAATTTATATCTTTTGGATCACTCGCCTTACTTTTATTTTTCACCATCAACTTTTCGCTATCCAAAATTGGATTTTTGACAGCCGAATTTTCGGCAGTTAAATTTTTTATTTCAACTGAACAATTTTGAGTGGTTAAAGTCATGTTATCCGACTCTAAAGTTTTCTTATTTTCTTCTTTCCCAACGTGATGGGAAAATCCTATTATCCTTTGTCCTGCTCTTAATGGCTCAAACCCATTAACCTTAAATCTATTTAATATAGTATTTTTTGATATTCCTAGGCTCTTACATATAGCATTGAAATTATTATTCTCTTGCTTTAATTCCTCATTAAAATAGTCAACTTGACCTTTTATATCTAATTGATTGAATTCCTCCCTATTCATCTGTAACCCCCTATAATAAATATATTACAAAAATAAACTATTATAATATATTATATTACCAAATATTACCTCAATAATATATTCTTATTTTATGTAATGACGGAAATATTTCCGAGTCATCTTAATTCTTCTTCTCTTTCTTATTCTTCTTCTCTTTCTTATTCTTTTTCTTCTTCTATTGCGTTACTGTAACGTTACTGCAACGTTACTTTAATATTTATCATTCATAATTTTACTTATGGTACCAAGTGATAAATTATATTTCTTTGCCTTTGCTCTATAACTTCCAGTATCATTTTTTATTATTTCTACTTGCTCCTTGGTTAATTTTTTTCCTCTTCTTTGAACTATGTAACCATTTTTCCCTGCTGCTATAATCGGATTTGATATATAACAAGAATATTTCTCTAAAATTTTTTTTTCTTCTTCAGTAAAATTCATATCTCTTGGTACTATATAAAACCTCTCAACAAATTGTTTTATAGTATTATCTTTACCAACTGTTAATGGATATGTTTGTATTTCTCTTTTATTATCCATCTCAATACCCCCTATGTTCATTTATTAGAAATGATACTGTTCACTTATTAAAAATAATACAGTAAAAATTTAAATAAAAAAAGATACAAGGGAAACCCCCTCATATCCTAATAACCTTTTTATAATTTTAACTGCTCAATTTTGAGCCATGGTCTTAATATCTATTTAATTATCTTATTCTATCAATAGAAAACGGAAAAAGTTCGCTATACACACTTTATAAAGACCCATTTCAGTTGACAAAATATAAATTAATTTAATTCTTTTAATAATTTACTTACTGCTTGTCTTGTTATCCCTAGCTTTTCTGCTATTTTGCTTTGATTATAACCTTGTTGTTTTAACTCCAATATACTATTTATTCTATCCTTTTTGCCTTGTTGTCTTGAAGTTAATCCTTTTTCATTTCTTCTTGCTTCATTTCTCTTTTTATTTTTTCTATCATACTTAACTCTAGTAGATATTATGGTTAATAGCTCTCTTTGCTCATGCTCCTGTAAATCTAAAGCATTAATTATATATTTATGCGTGAATTTATATCCTTTGCTATTATCCTCTTGAAAGTGTTTTACAGTTCTGTTTACACTTCTGCATACTGAAGTTAATTCTTTTACATTATATGGCTCTCTAAAGCTTTTATTAAACTCCTTAGTAACTTTAATTAACTCTTCAACTGTAACCTCATTTACAAGCCTATAATGATAACTATAAAGCATAATTAAAGTATTTCTATATCCTTTAATATCTCCATTTCTTAAACTCACTATATGCTTAAAATCTTCTATACGGCTCATATTTAACGTATATAAGTTTTTAGTAGGTAAATAGGTAATTTTACTTTTATTCTTCTTATATTGCTTATTCACCTTTATATAAGCCTTTTTTAAATCAAATATATTGTATATATTCCCCTCATTTTTAAGCATACTGTAACATTTACTGTTATTTTTACTGTTTATAGTTCCAGGTAATCTTAAAAGCCTTGTAGGGTCTTTTACTCTAGTATCTACTGATATATTTTTTATGCTTCTTTCCAATTCTTTTATTGTGTTAAATAAATGATTCTCTATCTTTTCCCAAAGGTCTAAAAGCATTATATGACAGTTATTAATATCCCAATATATATGTATTCCTCTACCACTATTTATATATTCTGTTGGTTGTGGAATTTTCTTTTCTTCAACTAACTGCTCTACTGCTCCAACTACTTCAAATGGGTCTATTGGTTCAGTTCCTGCTTTATGGTCTATATCAATATAAAATCTATGTAATTGCCATAAATATTCTCTTTCCCTTTTTATTGGTGAATTGAATGTATTAGGTGTGTAATATATATCTTTTTTATTTTTATATTCTTCTGAATTTATTTCTATTGGACTAATTGCTTCAAGTCTTTTCATTGTTCCCTTTGAAGCTTGTACTATATGTGTAAATCCTAAATCATATTCTAATTTTAATATTCCCATGTATATAACCTCTCTTCATTTAGTTAAACAAAAAAAGCCTTCTAGGTATTATCCTAAAAGGCTTGAAAATTCTTTAACTAAATGATATACTGTCCTTAGTTAAAAGGCTTCAATGCTTCTTAGGTAGTACGTGTACCTATTAAGTTGCTTTCAAATATATTGGTCGTATATTTGAAAGTGCGAGGTCTTTTTTTTATTTTTAAATTTATTATACCATCACATTTCCAAATATTCCACAAATTAATACTTATCTTTTCAATAATTTTAATTTTCATAATTAAATCTTTTTCCATCATAACTGGCAATAATGTTAATTAATTTCTGTCTATTCTGCTCGTAAAATAATTTATCTCCAGTTAAAAAGTAAATACATAGTAAACTTAACTCTAACATTTCAACTGGATCACTCGACTTATTTATATCAATTCTTACCTTTTCACTAGCTTGTACCATTTCAGAATAATAATATTGCTTTGCTTTTCCGTTACGTTCTATGTAATTAGCTCTTAAATTTTTTCTCATACTATTTCAACCTTTTCTTTTATAAATTATAATGCTCTTATAAACTCCTCATAATGTTCATATAAACCAACATAAGCGTCTAACATTGAAGCTACTCCATCTATACGTTGTTTTGCTGATTGATTTTTAATCGGTACTATATTTCCGTTTCTATCCTCACAAACTCCTGTATTAGTTAAGCACCATTTTAAAATTGGATTATTATTATAGTTAATCTTTTTTGCTTTAAGGTCTGCCCCTAACTGTTGCATTGGTAAGCTCAAAGTTTTTGCCCCTTGAATACATCTCTCCATTTTAAAGCCATGAGCTTTCATTTCTTCAACCCAATATTTAGCTGAATAATTATCATAATAAATCCATAAAGGTGTTATTCCATAATTATTTAGCATTTCAATAAACCAAGCCGTAACATCACTATAATTAATGCTATTGCCATTACATAGCCTTATCAAACCTCTTTCTAGCCATTTATCATATGGTATTTTTTCAATCTTAACTCTTTCATTAAAATTTTCACTAGGTAGCCAATACATTTGATGTATATATCTTTTTTCTGTTTCCTTATCTATAAATAATAATGTTGCACATGTTAAATCTGTTGTTATGGATAAATCCGCTCCACCTATTGCATAGAAATTTTTAAAGTTTTTTATATCAAAAGTTTCTGTATTATTAATATCATCAAAGTTTAACCATGCATTACTTAAGGTATTTCTTATATTAAAATCTTTAGTTAATACCCCGCTTAAATCTTTTGGACTATTCTTTGCTTTTTCTACTTTCCTTTTTAGGTCATCTAGCTTTTTTATTGCTCCTAATGATGGATTCGATTTACTCCAACATCTTTCATCTAACCATTCCTCTTTTTTATCTAATTCATATATTATCGGCAAAAATGTATCATCTTCGAAAGTTCCATCTACAATATTGCATGAATACTCATAAATATCATCAAAAATACACTCTCTTACTGTTCCAGCAGTAGTTATCATTATTAATAACGGTTGCCTTCTTGCTGATTGTGATTGTTGCATTACCTCATATAAATTTCTATCTTTTACGCCATGTAATTCATCTATAATTACACAATGTGCATTTAATCCGTCTAATGTGTCAGAATTTTTCCCAAGCGGTTGGAACTTACTCATAGTTAAAGGGAAATATAAATCACTCTTTCTCTTTTTGATATGCTTTGATAGATAAGGACTTTGATTTATCATATTTAGAGTTTCATCAAATACTAACTTTGCTTGGTCTTTCTTTGTAGCACATGAATATATTTCTGCTCCTGCTTCATTGTCTGCTATCATCATGTAAGCAGCTATCCCACTAAGCATTGTTGACTTTCCATTTTTTCTTGCTACATAAAACATACTTTCCTTATATCTTCTTAAATTAGTTTCTTTATCTATGAATCCAAATAATGCTGATATATAAGCCTTTTGGAATAATTCTAATATTACTGGCTTTCCAGCCCATTCACCTTTACTATGTTTGCAAAATGTTTCAATAAATTTTATTGGTCTTAATGCTCTTTCTTCATCAAATATATATTTATCCGAATTGTAAATATCATTTACCATTTTCTCATATTGCTTGTACACTCTATTAGATACAACATATTCACCAGCTTTTATCTTTTCAAAGTATTCAATAACATAATTCATTATTTGGGTTGCTCCTTTTTGGATTTCTTCTTTTTAGGATTCTCCTTTTTTTGTTGATTATTAATGAACGTTATTAATGGATCTGCTTCTTCTACTGGTTTAACTGGTGGCAATAAATCTACTAATTGCTTTGATAAATTACTGTAGTTTTTTAATGTTGTATTATATCCCTTTAATGCTGGATTCTCTCTTAAAAATTCTTGTTGTCCTTGCTTAAATAATGTTGTTGTTCCTTGTGTTTCAACTTCTTCTTTCAATTTATCTAAAGTCCTTTGAATGAATAAAAGTTCATTATAAATATTTTGTGCTATTGGTAGCCTATCTTTTGGAATTAATTTTAAAACTTTTTTAACTTGCTTCATCTCTTTTGATATCTCTTCATTTTTCTCAAACATTTCTTAAAATTCACCTACTTTCTTTGTTTTACCCTACCCTAAAATTTAAAATTTCTTGGAGGGGCTTAATTAGGTAGCCACTCGACGTTACACTATTTGCCCCATTTCATTGACCTGGGGGGTATAGATTAAATCTCCATTCTCATCAAATGTAACTCCGTTTATTGTTGCATTGCTATTGCCATGCATTACGTTATGACAATCTAAACATAACGCTTGAAGGTTATCCCAATTTAAAGTTATATTTGGGTCTGTTATATTATCTGGTGTTATATGTTTCTTATGATGAACTATCTTTGCTATATCTCCACATCTCTCACATATATAATTCTTACTCTTCATAAATGCTTTCCTACACTTAATCCACTTCATACTATTGTAGAAACTTTTAGCATATTCTTTAGCCATTATTCCTCCTTTATTTTTATCTTTATATCTATCTTGAATGTATTATTACTATGAGAATGTTACCTCCCACCTACACCACCTTAGCAATTGATACTATGCCATTTATTAACACTCTTAAATATCAATGTAACCTCATATAAAAAACATTACTTATTTAATCTAAATTAATATTTTATTTTCTTTATTGCATTATTTAATCTCTCTGTATCCATACCAATATACGCTAATGTTGTTGCACTTGATTGATGTCCTAATGCCTTTTGAACTAATCCTATATCCTTCTTATTGTCCATATATAACCAATATGCAAATGTCTTTCTTGTTCCATGACACCCTAAGTTCTCTATATTAAAATACTCTTCTATCTCTTTCATAATCCTATAAGCTTGTGTCCTTGTTATTGGTTGATTAATTCCTTTCCTGCTCTTGATTAAATAATCATCATCTTTCATATCTTCTGTGTATTCATCAATTAATTTCTTTAATTCTCTATTTAATGGAATATTTATCATCTTTCCTGTTTTTTGTTGCTTTATTTTTAAATTCCACTTTCTTCTTACATCTTTTACTTTTAAATTTAAAATATCGCTTATTCTGAATCCGCAATATATCCCTAATCCAAACATAATGGCGTTTCTTTGGTTTTCACCTTCTAAACTTTTCATTATATTTTTTACTACGCTCTTATCTTTTATAGGCTCTGTCATTACATCACCCCCATTTTTTTGACATATGTTCATAATTTAATTCTTGAATAAGTTTTACAACTTCTTTAAGCTCTTTATCTATATCTAAATCACTTAAAATTATTTTTGTTATATCTGTGCCTATATATTTTCTTTCTCCAATATAACTATTTGTTTTAACTCTATATCCTAATTCGTTTATGTAATTGGCTACTGCTCTTACACTTTCTAACTCTAAATATTTTTTAAATACTATAGTTTCAAAATTATCATCTTCTTTTATTTGAGATTTATTTTCTAGGATATTAATTATTTTTTCAATTTTCTGTATTTTTTCATTATGTTTTTTAATTATCTTTTCCTCTAGCTTCCTATATCCTTTTATTTTGCTTTTTATTACTTCACTCATTTTCAGTCCTCGCCATTGAACTTAATACCATCAAAAGGTTATTTATAGGTTTTTCATAGTGTTCAAAGTTATTGTCATACATTGAACATATTAAATACCCTGCTAGTATTTTAACTAATGGATTAATCGGTTCTTCTTCCCATCTTGAACCTGTTTTAGTTTCTAAATAATCTGGAATTGATTCTATAAATCCTGATATAAGCTCATCATCTTCCTCAAAATCAACTCTTAACTTTGCTTTTGCTTCTTCTAATGTTAATATCATCTATTCACCTTCTTTATTAAAAAGGTGTCCAAATTGGACACCCCTGCTTTTATTCTACTTTTGATAATTTTATAAATGCTTCTGAAACTAATGGTTTAGTGTCTGCTATTGCTAATGCTCTATAATCAATTACCCCATATTTAAAGCTACTTTCTCTTGATGTTTCTACAACTATGCCCTCTGGAATGTTGTAACCTAAGTAATTAAAGTTACCTAAGAATATAGTGTCATCTGCTATATTGTCATCAATAATAACTGGCTTTCCTAATATGTAACCTATATTTTCATTCTTTGGATCAGCTATAAATATTGGTCTACCTGTAGTATCTACAATTCCATAAACTGAATTATATAGAGTTGCATTATTCATAGCCCATTTTGCTCCTGCTGAATATCCTCTTTTTAATTTTGCTAACATTTTAGTTAAATCTGTATAAACCACATTATCTGTAAATGTAAAGCTATTTTCTCCATTCCATGTAATTCCTGTTGCTATTCCAGTTCCTTGATTTACTCCAGTTCCGTTTACTAATGAATCTGCTATACACTCCATAACACAATTTGTTAATTCTTCGATAATATAGCTCTCAAATGCTGAAATACTCATTTTCTTTGAACTTGCTGAAATAGAAAATATTTTTATTATTTCATATCCAGCAAATGAAACTTTAGCAATTTTTTCTGATGGATTTTCTGAATCTACCTTTTCACCTTCCGTATGCCAATTTGCTTTTGTACTTGGTGTTCCAATAGGTACTGATATATTAGATGGAATATTGAAGCTTCTACAATGAGATATTAATCCTCCTATTGTTCTAGCTTTTTTGATTATTTCATTTAATGTTTGAGTTGGTAAAATTGCAGCACTATTAGTTGTTGTACTAAATGCATCTGCTCTTTTTTCTGTATCAACTATTTCCATAGCTCTTTTAAAAGTTCTTTCTTCTACATCTGTTAACTTTTGCCCTAACATTGTTTTGAAAAATGCATTTCTATACTCTGTACTTTCAAATACATCTCCTTTTACACTTTCCGTTGCTCCTGCAAAACTCATTCCTGTTATTGGATTAAACTGTTGTGATCCTTGACTTCTTTCTTCAATATTTTCTTTTGCTTGTTTTAATCCCTCTAGTTCAATATTTAATTCTTGAATATCTATATTAGGGTCTGTATTAATTAAATTTCCTATTTCTGCGGTTCTCTTTTCAATTTCTGCCTTACTATGATTTCTATAATAATTAAATGCTTCTGCTATATTTTTAAATTTCATTTTAAATACTTCCTTTCAATATTTGATTTACTTTTATTCTTAACATATCTTTTTGCTTGTCCTTATTCTGCTCTGCTATTATCTGATTTCTAGCTTCTACTGATGTTGTTTGATAAGCTGGAAAAGGAACTACGCTACACTCATAAACTTTTTCTATTTTAGTTATTGTTCTAGTATTAGTTTTGCTATCATAAAAACTGCCGTCTTTTGGTACTTTAAATGTAAAACTCATTCCAGTTAAATCACCTCTGCATACTGCCGTATGTACTGCCTTAGCTTCTTCGGTATTTGGTAAAACTGCCCTCATATGAAGTCCCTTATCATCAACGCTAAATTGCATTGTTTTTGGTACTCTTGCAAGTGGTAATTTATTTAAATCATGATTATATAATAAACGTATATCGCTCAAGTCTGCCGAATCTAAAGCTCCACGTTTTATGACTTCTTTATAACTTCCCATAGGGTCATTAATTATTGTTTCTTCCTCAAATACAATTGGTGTTCCTATTAACTCCAATTCATTATTGCTCTGTATTTGGGTATTTCTTATTTCCTTCATTGTTTACCCCCTTTTTATTCATTTGGTATTCATCAACGATTTTCGTATTAGCAACATTCAATGTTTGTACTCTTCTGTCGCCATCTTCTACACTAGGTAAATTTAATATTTCTAATGCTTGATTTACTGTAAATAATCCTAATGGCATTAATTCCTTTAACATATTTACTTTGGTTGTATTACTAGCAAATTGTAATCTATTAGCTTCCATGATTATTGAGTTACCAAAGGCTTGTTCTCTTTGAGTAAATATTTTATCCGTTAATTCCAATGAAATTTGAACTCCTAATGCTTCTATTACACTTTCATAAAAAGCTGACCATTCATCTTCATTGTATGTACTGTTAACAATTTTTTCTGATACACCTAAGTA
The DNA here is from genome assembly GCF_019734195.1 of Clostridium sp. K13. Taxonomy (GTDB): domain Bacteria; phylum Bacillota; class Clostridia; order Clostridiales; family Clostridiaceae; genus Clostridium. The sequence continues at coordinate 9,439 of NZ_JAASHM010000059.1, forward strand.
ATCATATATTTTCTGTTTTATTGCTAACAGTTGATCACTATCAATAACTGTTCCTTTAATCTCTAAAGGAACATAATCCATTTTGCTATCTAATGCAGCTATTCCTCCATTATTACTTATGGATAAATAGTCTTTTATAAATTCTTCTTTTTCTTTCTTTAAATTCTCTGGACTTAATATTTGGTTATACTTCAATAATCCTTTTATTGTTGCACTAGATTTTATTGAATTTGCTATACCTTCATTCTGTGTATGTGCTAAATCCAAAGTATTTAATATTGCCGTATTTTTATCACCTAATAAATCATTTGAATTATAAAATCTTCTTATGGTGAAAACATCTCTAAAAGGTAGTGTTACCTGCTTATCTCCAATAAAGAAAAATCTACAATATAATTCTCCTGTTAAGTCTGTTAAATATTCCATATTTACTGGACTTAATGGATATATTCCTGTTAATTTTCCATTTTCATCTTTCTGTAAATAAGCAAATGCATTATTGTATAAATAATAATGAGTTACTATCTTATATATCATGTCATATGAAGTCATATATGGATTAGGTCTTACTTGTAATATTCTGTTTAAAGAATTATCTCCATCTTTTCTATTTCTATCTATTGTTACAACATGAACTGGCTTTAACTTAGCCACATTTCTTGCTATTGAATCAACTGCTGACCTATAAATATCACTTTCATATGCATTGCCACTAAACTGAGTGAATATTGCTGGTCCACCATTCATTACTTCTACTCTGCTTTTTTCGGATTGTATTTCCTTTGAATCTCTTCTTCCAAAAATCTTACGTATGAATCCCAAACCTTATTACCCCCTTTATTTATCAATGCTTCTATTTCTTGATATGTTTTTGGTGTATTTGGTTTTTTCATTAACATATAATGAAATCCTAATCTAACTGATACAAAAACAGGAATCATTCTTTTAAAATTCAATACTTCTCGTCCATTTATTCCCCAGCTTTGCTCACTATCTAATGAATATGGCTTTACCATATAAACGCCATTATTTTTAGTTCTTCCAAACTTTTGCCACTCTTCTTTTTGTAGCTCTTCTATCTGCTCTTTACTATAGCCTTTATTCATCAGGTATTTTTCTATATATATATATTCATCAAATATAGTTGTTTCATATGTTAATACTTCTTCTATTTCTCTATTTGAAAATATATTTTCTTCAAATTCTTCTTTACTCTCTGCATATTGTATAAAGTTAGAATTCTCATATAAATTATTTAAAATATAAGTTAATTTTCCTTTAGTTTTCCCCTTTGCAAATAATCTTGTTGGTTTATTTCTTTCTAATTGTTCAAGCAAATATATAGTTATTAAACTTGATAAATCAACATCTTTTCTCAATGCTTCTTCTTCTAGTTCTTTTAATAAATTTTCTGCAATAAGAATCTCTTTCTTTACTGGAGTTCCAGCCATAATAAAATTAGTTAAATAATTTGAGTATTCATATTCTCTTTTGCTATAAGGAATTATATCTTCTTTAACTTCTACTATGTTTCCTGCATATCTTTTAAAAGCTAATTCAGTTCCTCTTTTTCTAAATCCATGTAGTTTTTTATTATCCATGTAAAACGCTCCTTAATTTGCCAAATGTAATATATTAATTTTATTTTATTCATTCGTAGACGCCGCGGGAAATTTTTTTTTAAAAAAGGATAACGCCAAATTTACGTTATCCTCTTTAAGTTATTATTTTAATTTATTTTGAATCTCTAATAATTTAATTATTATTTCATCTAAATTATTATTTTTCATTTTTATTTCCCCTTTTCTTTCTTTGAATATCAACATATCCCTTAGTAAAACCGAAAAGAAAATCTAAATATTCTTTATCCTCAATTTTATTAATTATCTTAATTATCCATTCTTTCTTAAATTCTTTATCCATTATCTCACCACCCCAAATCTTTTATATATTACTGCTCCCTTTAGGGTTGGTATAACGTTGTGGGAATTACATTTTTCTATGTAATTTTTTAATGTTTTTATGTTCATTGGTAATTAATCCTCCTTGAATTAACCACCCAATTAAGATATAATCTAATTGTCACGTTAGAGTCTATCCATATGGGTGGGCTTTTTTTATTTTTCTTTTTTCTTATTATCTTCTTTTACCAAATCAATAACATACTTATTAACTGGTTTTCCGTTTTGAGCTGCTGAAGCTTTTAACATTCTTTTTTCATCTTCTGTTATTTTTAATTCAAATCTAACTTTCTTTTGTTTTTCCATTTGCTCACCTCCTATAATTATTATAGCCGTACTAGTACGGCTATGTCAATAACTTTTTATTACTTTTTTATTAAATATTTTTAGTGGGTAATCACTCAAGGGTAAATTCCCCCTCGGCTTCTTTGGTAATTAGTTCAAGTTTGCACCAATTAAAATTAATAATCAAAAGCAAAAAGGGAGTAACGATTTGCTACCCCCTTTTTAGTTTTGTTCATTTATTATTTTATGAACAAAATAAAAAAACTGCGTCATTGTATGAAAATGCGAAGTTTTTTATTAAATCCTTGATATTACTAGCCTTATAAAATATTATTTTTGTAATATTGATTTTTTACGCAGTTTTATTGGATAAAACACGCAGTTTGATTATTGTTTTATACGTTCTAACAACTTCTTTTCTATTTCTAGTACATTGGGTTGCTTATTATGTAATTTAATTCCCTTTCTAATTAAAGCTAAAACCTTATTCGCTTTTTTTCTTATATCCTTTATAACTCTTTCATTTTTTATTACAACCGCTTTATCAGATATTGTATATTCACGTTCAATATATTCTTCTAAGACAGGAAATATATCCCCTATTATAAAGCCTCGTTCTGCTCCACATATATTTTCTACATGAAATACATCACACTTCTTTCCTTGAGCCTCCTTTTTAGCAATTCTCTCTTTCATTTTATCTACTTGAGTTGTCATTGGAATTACCCACAATATGCCACTATCCTCTTTAACTGCATAATAGCTTGGTCTATTTTCCCCTTTGTTTTGCTTTAAATTAGAATCTGGAAAATCTATAAAATACTTATCTTTTATTATGTAAATTCCATTTTTATTCACTTAAAAATTCCCCCCCTAATAATAAAAAAAGCTCTCTTAATACATAAGAGAGCTTAATAATCTTTCGAACCAACATCTTAGCAGACGCATATTGGCTTGCGACAATCTTTC
>NZ_JAASHM010000006.1 GCF_019734195.1 Clostridium sp. K13
AAATAGGATATAACTAATGATCATTTTTGTACATTTTTATTTTCCATTTTCTGTTCATTGTTATATTATCATTTACAAAAGTCCTTATAATGTCTGTTACCACCAGTAAATACTTGTTTCATAAGTTTATTAACCATATCATTATTGATTTCTTCTGTTCTATATAAGTAGTCATAAAAATTAGTTACAACTGTTATAGTTAAATTAACTGTTTTTTCTGTTCTTTTTGCTTTAATTGGCTTTAAATTCACTACTTTATTATTTTCATATGGATTTCTAAGCCAACCTACAAAATCAGAAAGTATATTTATATTCACATTTCTATAATCTATATCTATTTCTTGAAGATATTCAAAGTACAGTTTCAATGAGTAACAATATGTCTTTTGAGTATTAAAACTTTTTTCACTATTATCTATATATTTAAGATATTTTGCTACTGGTATTATAGGTAGTCCACTATCATCAACTAATAAATATCTTCGTTGGTTATTATCTAATTTTACTTCTTGCACCTTCATTTTTTATCATCCTTTGTAAAAATTATAATTTCATTATACAAACATTTGTTCTTGCATACTACAAGTATATTCTACCAACTATACTAATTTACTAATCTATACTTAATTAATTTAGTATATAAAAAAATGTATGGAATTAGTGTTTATATTACACTATCTATTCCATACCTATAATACTATATTTAATTTTAGTTACTAGACTCTTTATTTTTTTATAATTATTATCTTATTCTACTATTTATACTGATATTATATCTTCTAATAAATTAGTAAAATCTCTAAATACTATTTCTCCATCTTTTTCTTGAAGTAAAAATAAATGATTTAAATTATCAGAATCTATAGCATTGCATAAAGATGAGTATCCACCACCTACTTCACTTTGATTCTCTTTATATAATACACTTATTTCTTTCCAGCTCATAAAGTCATATGCTGCATATAAAGTTAAATTATCTCTTTTAACTCCTCCATTTAAATTCTTAGGAGTTGATAATAATCCAACTTGTCTATTATCAGAAAGAATAATTTTTATAAATGACGCTTGGCAAGCCGATGAGTTTTTATTGTTGCTAATACCATTATGCAATGGTGAATAAACTTCCCATGTTTTACCCATATCTTTAGATATATAACATCCTCTATCATTAAACTCTCTTCTACAATTTAATAATAGTGTCCCATTTTCAATTTCTAAAATATCACACTCACTAGTTCCTGCTTCGGCATATCCCTTAGGCATATTCCAACTTTCACCATCATCTAAAGAATAAATAATAGAAGAAAACGTTTTGTTTTGTCCATTTATTCTTCTACATACATCTATAGGTAATACTAGTGTTCCATTTTCCATTTGTATCCCTGTACCAACACCACCTAAAAACGAAACAATATCTCCATCTTCATTAGCCAATGAGCTAATGTCAGTATTAGACCAAGTAATTCCTTCATCTATTGACATAGATATGATAGCTTTCCAATCAGTATCTGGTGTTGTTTCTGTTCTAGTCCAGTTAAAGGCATTATTTTTCCATTGACCATGCAGAGTAAATATTTTACCACTTTCAGTTACTAATGCCGTTGTGTCCATAGTTCTAGATACACTACTATATTCTTTTCCATCCAAATTAGGATATTTGCAAACTAATATTGGTTCTGACCATGTCTTCCCACAATCATCACTTCTTCTAACAACACAAGATATTCTCCCTAAATTATCATCTGCAGTGTCATATCTAGCATCACAAAATGCTAAAAGAGTTCCTTTAGTAGTTTGTATTAAAGATGGTATTCTATAATAGACACAATTTTTGTCTTCTAATTTACAAGTACCTTCACTTATACTAAATAAAACATTATCCTCCAATAAATTCCCCTTATAAATTTCATTTTTTCCATTTAACATTCTAATCTTTTTCCCCTTTATATACACTTTTTACATAAAAATACTTTAATTTTATTTTTATACATATAATATAATACATAAAAGCATTAGTGTCCATAGAAGAATAAATAAAAATATATTAACACATAATAAGATTGTACATTTTATATGAATTTTAGGAGGAGTGAATAATGCCAAAAGATAGTCAACCAGATAATAAACAAGCTAGAATGGAAAAATGTAATTATCAAACTCCAATAACTGAAGAAGGTCATAACCATAACCCTAATTTAAAGCATAAATCAGTTAAAAGACAAGGTGTTTCAAGTCAACACTATAATCCAGCTGGAAATTAAAAAAGAGAGTCTTATGACTCTCTTTTTTAATTATTCTTTATAAGCGTTTTTAAATGTTACTTTTCCTAATGTAGAAACTTGAACACCCTTAACATTATCATTCCAAGCCATTACTGTTGTATAGTAGTAGATTGGGAATATTGGCATTTCATCCATTAAGATATCTTCTGCTTTTCTTAACATTTCTATTCTCTTAGCAGCATCAGTTTCAACTTTTGCATCACTAACTAATTTATCATACTCAGCATTGCTAAATCCACAGTCGTTGTTTCCTCCGCCTGTTACCCACATATCTAAGAATGTCATTGGATCAACATAGTCACCAATCCAACCATGTCTAGAAATTTGATAATCCCCTTGTTGTCTTGTATTTAAGAAAACAGCCCACTCTTGGTTAGTTAATTCAACATTAACACCTATTTCATTCCAGTTTTGTTGAATTATTTGACAGATATCTTTGTGTTGACCTTCAGAGTTGTACATTAATTCAAATGTAGGAAGACCTTCACCATTTTCGTAACCAGCTTCTTTTAATAATTCTTTAGCTTTTTCAATATTTCCATCCATATCTGTTGGATCATAATATTCTTTATCTGAGAATTCACTTCCATCTTCATTGAAGATACCTTGTGGTACAAAGCTATATGCAGGAATTTGTTCTGCTTTACCTACATTGTCTATTATTTCTTGTCTATCAATAACTAAATTTAATGCTTGTCTAACTAATTTATTTCCTAAAGCTTTTTTAACATCAGCACTTAAAGTATCTTGTTTACCAACATTAGCAGCAAAGAAATAAGTACCTAATTTAGGAACAACTTGAACTAATCCTTCTTCTTTACCTGGTTCAATTTCATTTGATGGTACACTATTTACTATATCAAAGTTTCCAGCTCTTAATTCAGAGTAAGCAGTAGTTTCATCAGTTACTAACTTAAATGTTAATGTATCTAATTTAACATTGCTTGCATCCCAGTAGTTTTCATTTCTTTCGAAAACTAATTGATCTTTCATATCCCATTTAACTAATTTGAATGGTCCATTTGAAATATAAGTGTCAACCTTTGTTGCCCATCCTTCTGGATCAGCTGTAACAATATCCTCTCTTAATGGAGCATATGTTGGGAATGCTAATAATTGTGGGAAGTAAGAAGTTGGTGATTCTAAAGTAACTTCTAATGTATGTTCATCAATTACATTGATTCCTACTTCATCAGCAGATACTTCTCCATTATAGAATTTTTCAGCATTTTTAATATAATATAATTGATAGCTATATTCAGCAGCTGTTGCTTTATCTAAAGCTCTTAACCAAGAATATTTGAAGTTATCAGCTACTACTGGTTCTCCATCTGACCACTTAGCATCTTCCCTTAATTTAAAAGTATACACTAAGCCATCTTCAGACACTTCCATACTTTCAGCAACTGCTTCTTTAGGTTGTTCATTTTCATCTAATACCATTAAACCTTCAAAAGCATTTACAATTATTGTACCTGCACCTGAAGAAGTATTTAATGTTGGGTCAATTGTTTCTGGATCTTCCCCAAGGTTAAATACTAAATCTTGATTTGTTGTTGCTGTACTTCCTGATCCAGATGTTCCAGTAGACTTATCGTCACTTCCACACCCTATGAATAAAGAAGTACTAATTGTTGCAGCCATTAAAACTGCACATAGTTTCTTAAGTTTTAAACTTTTCATCTTTTTTGTTCCCCCTTAATATTTTTTATATAAATTGCTAATGCAATTGATAACTGAAACTCCAAATTTTCAATTTGGTTAGTTGAAGTTACACCGCCGACCTTAGGAGGCAGTGTTACCTATATTACTCCAAATTTTCAATTTGGTTAGTTGAAGTTATACCGTAGATATATAGTAAACGGTATTACCTAACTACTATTTTTTAGATACACTAGCTAAATATTAAATTTAGCTAATGAAAACTTTCTATTTAAATAAGTGACATGCAACAAAATGTCCTGGTTCAATTTCTTTAAGTTCAGGATTAACTTCACTACAAACCTTCATTGCTTCCTTACATCTACCTTTAAATCTACATCCTGGTGGTGGATCTATAGGAGATGGAATATCACCTTCTAAAACAATTCTCTTATTAGCTTTTGCTACCTTTGGATCTGGAATTGGAACTGCTGATAATAATGCCTTAGTATACGGATGCTTAGGATTCGTATATACAGCATCTGCTGGTCCTTTTTCAACCATTTGTCCTAGATACATAACTCCAATATGAGTTGATATATGTTTAACCATTGAAAGGTCATGTGCAATAAATAAATATGTTAATCCAAATTCTTCTTGTAATTCTTCAAGCATGTTTATAACTTGAGCTTGAATAGATACGTCTAGTGCTGAAATTGGCTCATCACATACTATAAAATCTGGTTGAACTGCAAGTGCTCTTGCAATACCAATTCTTTGTCTTTGACCACCTGAGAATTCATGAGCATATCTATTTATATGACTTCCATTCAATCCAACCTTATCTAATAAATATCTTATTCTATCTTCTCTTTCTTTTCCCTTGAAAAGACCATGAATATCAATTGCTTCCCCTATTATATCTCCAACTGTCATTCTTGGATTAAGTGATGCATATGGATCTTGGAAAATCATTTGCATATTCTTTCTTAAAGATACCATTTTCTTTTCACTTAAGCCTGTAATATCTTGTCCATTAAAAATTATTTCTCCTGAAGTTGGTTCATATAACTTTAATATAGTTCTTCCAGTAGTAGTTTTACCACATCCTGATTCTCCTACTAATCCTAAAGTTTCTCCCCTTTTAATAGAGAAAGAAACATTATCTACTGCTTTAACAAAGCTCTTCTTAGAAAATAATCCTTTGTTTGCAGGGAAGTATTTACAAAGGTTCTTAACCTCTAAAATAACGTCATTTTTATTTTCCATTATTCTTCCCCCCTTATTGGTGACTCAACTTTTGGTGCATTTTTATGACATAGCCAACATGCAGCTTTATGTCCTTTTTCTATTTCAAATAGAGGTGGTTGCTTTTCCTTACAAATTTTCATTGCATAATCACATCTTGCTGTAAATGGACATCCAACTGGTGGTTTTAATAAATCTGGTGGTTGTCCTTCAATTGGAATTAATTTTTCTTTTAATTCACTCTTTGGATTAGGCACACTTCTTAATAATCCCCATGTATATGGATGCTTTCCTCTGTAGAATATATCCTCTGTTGTACCTTCTTCAACAATAAGTCCACCATACATAACATTAATTCTTGAACATAAATCCGCAACAACTCCAAGATCATGTGTAATTAATATGATTGATGTATCTAATTTTTCTTTTAAATCTTTCATTAAATCTAAAATTTGAGCTTGTATAGTAACATCTAATGCTGTAGTAGGCTCATCTGCAATTATAAGTTTAGGTTCACATATTAAACTCATTGCAATCATAACTCTTTGTCTCATACCACCTGAAAATTCATGTGGATATTGTTTTAATCTCTTTTCTGGGCTTGGAATTCCAACCATATCAAGCATTTTAATTGCTTTTTCTTTTGCCTCTTTTTTAGATATCTTTTTGTGTTTAATTAAATGTTCTGTTAATTGATCTCCAACTGTAAATAAAGGATTTAATGATGTCATTGGATCTTGGAAAATCATTGACATATCATTTCCTCTTATAGTTTGCATTAATTTTTCATTAGGCTTAGTTATATCTTTATCATCAAATGTGATTGTTTCTGCTTCTATCTTTGCATTCTCACCTAATAATCTCATTATTGTCATCATCGTTACTGACTTACCACATCCTGATTCTCCAACAACTCCTAGAGCTTCTCCTTTATCTAAATGAAAAGATACTCCTCTAACAGATTGAACATCTCCAATATGAGTCTTAAATGATGTTTTTAAATTTTTTACGTCTAATAATTTACTCATCTGTTTCTCCTCCTATTTTTGATGTTTAGGATCTAAAGCTTCAGTTAATCCATCACCAAATAAGTTAAATGCTAAAATGATTAAACAAATCATAGCAGCAGGGAATAATAATTGATAAGGTTGTGTTGTTAATAAACCTTTTGCATCATTTGCTAATGTTCCTAAAGAAGCAAGTGGTGCATTTAAACCTAAACCAATATAACTTAAGAAGGCCTCAGTAAATATTGCAGAAGGTACAAATAATGTCATTGTTACTATAATTGACCCTAAACAGTTAGGTATTAAATGTCTTAATAATATTCTTGACTTTGATGCTCCTAATGTTTTAGCTGCTAAAACGAACTCTTGTTGCTTTAATTGAAGAATATCTCCTCTAACAATTCTAGCCATACCTACCCAAGAAGAAATTGCCATTGCTACTATAATAGCAAACATTCCACTTGAACCTTCCGTCTTTAATACGCTCATTAATAAAACAACATATATTAATGTAGGAATAGAATATAATATATCAACTATTCTCATCATTATATTATCAACTTTTCCACCTAAGAATCCTGCAATTCCTCCATATAAAACCCCTATTACAAGATTTAATATTGAAGCTGCAAATGCAATAATAAGTGAATATCTTGCACCATACATAACTCTTACAAATAAATCTCTTCCTAAGTTATCAGTTCCAAACCAATGTTGTGCTGTTGGCCATAAGTTTGATGCAGTTTTATCTGTTGATTTATAAGTAAAACCAAAAAGTTTTTCTACAATAATTGGTCCTAATATTGCAAAAGCAATTATTACAACTATCATAACTAATGAAAATAACGCTACTTTATTAGCTTTTAATCTTCTCCATGCATTAGCCCAATAACCTACACTAGGTCTTACTACTTCATTTGCCTTTTTCTCTTCTGAACTTAAAGGAGAAAATAATTCACTATCTATATTTAAATCTAAATTCTCTACAACTACGTTTTTCAATTAACTCTCCCCCTTTTATCCTTCTAGTTTAATTCTTGGATCTACTACTACATAAAGTAAATCAACAATTAAGTTACAAATTACTATAAATGTACAGTAGAACGCTAAAACTCCTAATAACGCTGTGTAATCTCTATTTGTTATTGTTAATGTAAACTCATTACCAAGACCTGCTATAGCAAATATTTTTTCTACAACAAATGAACCTGTAAGTACACCAGCTGTTAAAGGTCCTAAATATGTAACAACAGGAATTAATGAATTTCTTAATGCATGTTTAAATATTACTGTTGCACCACTTAAACCTTTAGCTTTTGCTGTTCTTATATAATCTGATTTTAAAACATCTATTAATTTATTTCTTGTTAATCTTGTTATAAATGCCATTGAACTTCCTGATAGTGCTATTACTGGCATTATATAATTTGATGGCTTACTAAGACCAGTTGCTCCTAGTACACCTAATTTTACTGTAAATAAGAATATTAATAAGGATCCTATTACGAAACTCGGTATGGTAATTCCCAATGTGGCAATTATCATACATATCCTATCCGGCCACTTATCTGCATTTAACGCTGCAACTACTCCTAATAAAATACCAACTACTACAGAAGCTACAATAGCAACTGCTCCAACTTGTGCTGATTTTGGGAATCCATTTTTTATAGTATCAATAACTTGTCTACCTTTATATTTCATAGATTGTCCAAAGTCACCTTTTAATAAACCTTTCATATAGATAACATATTGTTCTCCTACCGGTTTATCTAGCCCATACTTTTCATTTAATACTTCTTTCATTTCAGCAGTGATTTTTTCTCCTTCAAAAGGTCCTCCTGGCATTATTCTTACAAGAAAGAACACAATTGTAATAACTGCCCAAATTGTAACTATACTAGTTAAAATTCTTTTTCCAACATATTTTAGCATTTGTGTACAACCCCCATCTTATTTTTTTAAAGCTAAATGTTAATAATTTATATTAATTATAATACATTTACCACTTTTGTCAAAATACATCGTTAATTTTTAGCCTTTACATTTAGTATTTTATTAAATAAATGTACACTTTTTTTATAATATGACAATATAATATCTCGCTCCAAGTTAACGTTTACATTTACTGTTTTAGCCAATTCACCCTCTTTAAGGTATAGTTCTTTTTCCAATTTTAAAATGTAAAATTATTAATAATTTGTTCAATTTTTAAAATTTAGCTTTTTACATACAAACGAACATTTTTTCATTTTTGTATTATCACTTACGGACATTTTTTGCATAAAAAAAAGAAATATACATTATTATTTTATAACAATGCATATTTCAAGTAATATTTTGTTAAATTTTATTAATAAATTTCTCTATTCTTTTTAACGCTTCTATTAATTCATCATCAGAATAACAATATGATATTCTTAAATATCCTTCACCACCAATTCCAAATGCAGTTCCTGGAACACAGGCTACCTTTTCCTCATTTAATAATCTAAGTGCAAATTCCTCAGAAGGTATATTAAATTTTTTAATTGATGGAAACACATAAAATGCTCCTTTAGGTGTAATTACATCCAATCCCATTTCTTTTAATTTTCCTACAACCATATCTTTTCTACTTCTAAAAACTTCTTTCATATGACTTACATCTTTTAAGCCATATTTTAATCCATTATAAACAGCCCATTGGCAAATAGATGGTGCACAAGATACATTATATTGATGAATCTTTATAATCTCATTCATCAACATTTGAGAACATGCATAATATCCAATTCTTAATCCAGTCATGGAAAACATTTTTGAAAATCCACCTACATAAATTATTTTTTCTTTAATTTCTTTACATTGTGCAATACTATAATATTCATCGTAACATAAAGATTCATATATCTCATCTGTAATAACTAATATATCATTTTCTTTAATTAATTCTATTAATTCATCTTTTTCTTCCTTTGATAAGATTGCTCCTGTAGGATTACTAGGTAATGATAAAACTAAATATTTTATATTCATATCTTTAATCTTATTCTTTATGTCTTTTACATCAATTTTAAATTCATTATCTAAAGAATAATTTACTACAGTTCCACCTAATATAGTAACTATACTTTCATATGCAGGATATGCTGGTGTTGGAATTAGAACCTTATCATCTTTATTTAATAATGCAGTAAATATATTAAATAAAGCTTCACTACCACCAACCGTAATACAAAGTTCATCTGCTTCATAGGCAATATCCTTAGTTAAAAGGTATTTGCTTATTTCTTCTCTCAATTCAACTATACCTGAATTACTTGTATATGTAGTTTTATTTTCTTGTATTGCATTTACTAATCCTTCTTCAATTGAAGTTGGAAGCTTAAAATCCGGTTGACCTAATGTTAATGAAATTGCTCCTTCAACCTTTTGTACCTCATTATAGAATTTTCTTATTCCAGATATCTTTACTCTATCTAAATTTTCATTCATATTCTTTGCCCCCTTATTTAATATTAAATCCAACATTACTCTCAAGTAATTTTATAGCAAATATACTATTCAGTAAAGTTTTTTCTACTATTTTACTAATGTCTCTTTAAAATAATTTGTAATTCTATTATAATATAAATGCTTAAATAAATATTTGGGGCAAATGAAGAAAGGATGATTTTATGAATTATAATTTAACTGATCCATATGAGATAGCAAGATTTATCAAAGAATCAAAAAAGACAACTCCAGTGAAAGTATATGTTAATGGAGACCTAAGCGATACTTCACTAGGAAACGTTGAACATTATGGAGAAAACAATTTTTACATATTATTTGGAGAAAGTGATGTAATTACTGAAATAATATTAGAAAACAAACACAAGATTAAATCTTTCAGAGTTGAAAATGATAGAAGAAACTCAGCAATACCAATGTTAGATCTTTTATCAATAGACGCAAGAATAGAACCAGGTGCAATAATTAGAGATAGAGTTTCTATCGGTAAAAACGCTGTAATCATGATGGGTGCTGTAATAAATATCGGTGCTGAAATTGGTGAAGGTACTATGGTAGACATGAATGCTGTTATTGGAGCTAGAGGACAATTAGGTAAGAGAGTTCACTTAGGTGCTGGTGCTGTTGTTGCTGGTGTTTTAGAACCACCAAGCAAGGAACCTTGTCAAATTGGAGACGATGCTATGATAGGTGCTAATGCAGTTATCTTAGAAGGTGTTAAAATTGGAGCTGGTGCTGTTGTTGCTGCTGGTTCAGTTGTTACTGAAGATGTTCCAGCTGGTGTGGTTGTTGCTGGTTCACCTGCAAGAATAATTAAAAATGTTGATGATAAAACAAAGGATAAAACTCAAATTTTAGATGATTTAAGAAAATAAAAAAAAGCTCCCATTTTGTGGGAGCCTTTTTTTTGTGTACTATACAGCACCTTCCTCATGACTAGGAGTACTATTTTCTGCTCTTTCTTCTTCAGATACCTTTTCCATTTTAGAAATTGATACCTCATAAGCAACCTTTTTAACTACTTCAGTTTCATTTATCTTCTTTTGATATTCTCTACTTTGTAGTCTTCCCCATACCCTAATATTATCGCCAACTTCTAATGTTTGACAGAATCTTGAGTTTCTACCCCAAGCAATTGTTGGGATGTAATCTGACTTATTGTAAGCTCTATTTACAGCTAATAATACATCTGCTATTTCTCTTCCAAATGGTGTTTTTCTATATACTGGTTCTTTACATATATACCCATCTAAGAATATTTCATTTGGATTTTTACTCTTTTCTATGCATGGCTCTATGTTTCGAGCAAAAACTGTTAATATTAACTTATTTGCACCATCTACAAATTTATTATAAGATCTTAATTGACCTAATACTACTATTTCTTTACCTATAGATAAATCCATATTACTAATAAGTCTTTCAGATACCGTAATGTTTAATAAATCTACAGAATCACTTAACCTAGTTACCTCCATTAGGAAAGTATAAAAACCTTCCCCATACATCTCATGACTAAACTCCATACCACTTACAATTTTTCCTTCAAGATAAATCTTGTTATTTAACATCAAATTGTCCATCTTTACCCCTCTCTCCCTTAGTAATTAATAAAATTCTTATTGCTGTTATAAAAATATCAAGGATTTATTTCCATTATAATACAAATACCTCATAACTTTCAATATTTTTCTAATATTTATTTTTTAATTTGTTCACCTTTTTCATCTACATAGTAATTATCATCATAAATTAACTCACTTATAGTAACAAATTGATAACCTTCTTCAGTTAATTTATTGATGATTTTCTTTAAATTTTGAGGTGTATACTTTGCATTATTATGAAAAAGGGCTATTGAGCCTTCCTTAATATTTTTCATTATCCTATTATATTCAACATCTGCACCTGATTCCTTATAATCTATAGAATCTACATCCCATTGAATACATTCATACCCTAAACTTCTAACATATTCTAAAGCATCTTGATTATAATCCCCACTAGGAAATCTAAATACTTTAGTTTTATTACCTGTAGCTGCATAAACAATATCTTCTGTTTTCTTTATTTCATCAGCCATTCTTTCATGATTAATCTTAGTAAAGCTTGGATGAATATAGCTATGATTTCCTATTTCATGTCCACCATCATTAATCTTCATTAGCTTTTCTCTATTTTCATCAGAATAATTTACCCATCCTCCCATAATAAAAAACGTACCTTTAGCATTATTTTCATTTAATACATCTAATATTTCATATATGTACTCATTCTCTGCCCAATTTACGTCAAAAGTTAAAGCTACTTTTTTCTCTTCTGTACAAACTCTATATATAGGAACCTCTTTAGCTTCGGTTGCTACTGTATTTTTAATTTTTCCACTATAGATAACTGATACAATAATAACCATAAAAATTATAAAAATATTAATATTTAATTTTTTGCTAAATTTCATCACACTACTCCTAAACTTAATTATTATTAATTTATATTCTTAATTTATAATATTATGACTACAATATTCCATCTAACAAATTTTATGTTATAATTAAATAGACACTTTCATATTGGAGGTTTAATATGTACGAAAATTCAGCTGAACTAGCAGAAAATAAACTTTTAGTATTATATGTTATAAAATCCTTAAGACAACCTATTTCTAAAACACAACTTACTGAAATCATTCTTGAAAATAATTTTATTAATTACTTTACACTTCAACAATATATTAGTGAATTAGATACTGCTGAATTTGTTGAGTATATTGAAAAGAATAATAAGATATTAATAACTATAACTAGTAAAGGAGAAAATGTTCTTTCAATATTTAATGACAGAATTTCTCCAATAAAAAGAGATATAATCGATAATTATATCTCAAAAACAATAGACAATATAAAAAAAGAATTAACAATTCATAGTGACTACACTATCGAAAAAAACAATTCTTTTGTTGTTGATTTAAAGGCTCTTGAGGATGAAACACTACTTATAGATCTAAAAATTTCTGTTCCTACTAAAAAGCAAGCAACATCGCTTTGCAATAGGTGGAAGGAAAATCCTTCGGATATTTATACTAAAATAGTTCAAGTACTTTTTTCTGATGAAAACTAAAATAAAATCATAGCATTGGGTTCTGACTCGATTGCTATGATTTTTTTTATTTTTTCATCTTCAACTACAATCAATCTACCTTTTAAGTAATCGCCTATATAGATTTTATTGTCTTTTTTTAAAATTCCTTTAGGCATTCCGCCTATATATAATGTTTTAACTGATTGAAATGAATTTTTATCAATTACACTTATACTTCCCTCAGTGAAGTTAGAAACATAAATACTTTTATCATCTTCATACATATCTATTGGAGATGTTCCTACTTCAATTCTAGCTACTCTATTAAATGTTTCCACGGAAAATACATCTAAATATCCATTTTCATCACTACCTAAATAACTTTCGCATATATAAATAAACTTTTCATCACTAGATATTTTTACTTTTGTAGGATATTCAGGTGTTAAGAGGGTTTTTACAATTTGATAATCATCTAAGTTAATAATATTAGTGCAATTTTCTTCTAAATTCGATACAAGTAATAATTCTCTTTTCTTACAATAATCAATGCTATGTGGCCAATTTCCTGTATAAAGCTCCCATAACACCCTATTTTGAGTTACATCATAAACGACTATTGAATTTGATTCACCACAAATTGTATAAATCTTATCCTCAACTTTAACTAAATCATTAGGTTTTGGTCCAATTTTAATATTACTTATTTCCTCAAAAGTTTCTCCTGAAAAAATTGATATAGAATCACTATAGTTATTTGCAGTTATAATTTCATTATTATACTTTCTTATTCCGTGAGGACCAACTGGTCTTTCAGAATACTTAAATAATATTTTTTTTACTTCAAATGTATCTAAATCAATTTTAGAAAGTGAATCTGCACCTGTATTGCATAAAACAATAGAACTCATTAACTACACCCCCTTAAAACTTCTATGTATTTTAATATATGCAGCTTTCAATAAGTTTGTCACTATTACATTATTTCTTATTTTTCTTTATTTTTCTACAAAGTCAATATATAATTAAAAAGTAAATTATTACTTAGATATTAGGAGGAATACAAATGTTTGTTTATAAAACATCTGGAGTATGTTCTACAGAAATACATGTAGACATAAAAAATGATATTATTGAAAATGTTGAATTCGTAAGGGGATGTCCTGGTAATTTATTTGGAATTTCAGTGCTTGTAAAAGGAATGAATATTGATGAAGCTATTGAAAAGTTACAAGGAATAGATTGTAGGGGAAAAGGAACATCATGTCCAGATCAACTATCTAAGGCTTTAGTAGAATATAAAGCTTCTAATAATTAAAAAAATAAAAAGACAAGCTCTCACTTGTCTTTTTATTTTCTTCTATTTTATTAATTCTAAAGCAATTTCCATCATATCTGTAAAAGTATTTTGTCTTTCTTCTGGAGAAGTTTCTTCTCCTTTAAAAATATGATCTGATATAGTTAAAATAGATAATGCTTCTACACCATTTTTAGCTGCTAATGTATATAATTCAGCTGTTTCCATTTCAACTGCTAAAACTCCATAATCAGCCCATGTTTTTAATGAGAAATGATTAGTATCATCATAGAATAAATCACTTGATAATATATTACCTACTTTTACGTTAGCTCCCTTTGCTTTTGCTATATTATATGCATTATATAATAAGTCAAAGTTTGCAGTTGGTGCATAATCAAGACCATTAAATCTTCTTTTATTAATTCCTGAATTAGTAGATGCACTTTGTGCAAGTACTATATCTCTAACATTAACATCATCACTACAAGAACCTGCAGATCCTATTCTTATAAGTCTTTTAGCTCCGTAAAATTGAATTAATTCATTTACATAAATAGAATGTGATGGTAATCCCATTCCTGTTCCTTGTATAGAAACTCTTTTTCCTTTATAAGTTCCAGTATATCCATACATTCCTCTTACGTCATTATAGCAAACTGCATCTTCTAAAAAGTTTTCTGCTATAAATTTAGCTCTTAATGGATCTCCTGGTAATAATACTGTTTCTGCTATAGCTCCTTCTGGTGCCATAATATGTAAATGTTTTGACATAAACGTATCCTCCTTTATTTTTCATTATTTATTAGTATAGTATATTCTTAAAAAATAGTAAATGATTAGCTTTTCAATAAATTCAAAATTTTAGGATGTTTTTCTTTTATATTTATAATCATTTACGAGTATTTTATTTTAGTGTATATTTTTTATAATATATATATCTAATTATACCTATCAGTGCATATATAAAATCTTTATGGATAAATTAATAGAGGTCGTATTTTACTATACAACCTCTACTAATTTCTTTATAATTATTAATTAATTTATCTAACCATTTTCTTAGAATATTTAGATAGTATGAAATTTGAAATAACTCCTTCTAAAAAGTTACCTATCATTGGCAAAATAATTAACTTACTTCTTATAAAAACATCTCCTATACCTATAGAAAAAAATAAATGATGAAAGAACTTCTATAACTAATTTTATATTAAACTTAATAATATATAAATAATCTCCATATATACTTTCCCCATTTTTTCACTTATATATTTTTTTCAATTATACTTGTTAAGCTCATAGCTTCATTTACAATCTCTTTAGGGTACCCCATATAATCTAACAATCTAATAGCATTTCTAGATTTAACTACTCCTGACTTTAACTTATAATCAAAAGATAATCCTTCATTATCATCAACATTCTCACTGAAATAATAAAAATCATATTTATTCTTTAATAAATCAGTTAATTCTTTATCGTGAGTAGCTACAAAAGTAATTGCATCTCTCTTATTTATATAATTTAATATAGCTGTAGATGAAGAAATTCTTTCAATAGGATTAGTTCCTCTAAAAATTTCATCTATTATGCATAAAGATCTAACAGAACCTTCTAATGAATTTATTATTCTATGAATAGCTTCTACCTCTGCTAAATAATAGCTTTTTCCATTATTAACATCATCATTTGGACTTATTGATGTTACTACATTAAAAAATGAAGCCTCATATCTAGATGATAATGTGAAATTAAATATCTGTGCAAAAATAGCATTTATTCCTACCATCCTTAAAAACGTTGATTTCCCTGACATATTAGTACCAGTTAGAACTATCCCTTTTTTATCTATAATTATAGAATTTTCTACTGGATTTTTTAGTAAGGGATGAATTCCATCTACTATATTTAATTTAGTTTCATTAATAAATATAGGTTCTGAAATATTTTCTTTAACAACTTCTTTATAAATTCCTACTGAAATATAAGCTTCAATTTTACCTAATTCGTAATATAACTCTAATAATTCATCTTTCTGTTCTCTAAGCTTATCTATAACTCTATAATATGAGCCTTCTACTATTAAAAAAGGTAATAGAAACGGTTCTAATATTCCACCATACATACTTGATAAACTAATTAAAAAAGTATTTTTTCTTATATCTCTAAGACTATTCAACAATTCTTTTATTCTTTTGCCTCCTAAATTTTCTTTTTTATCTAAGGCTACTATTTTTATTGCCGCATTCAACATTGCTGATAAATACACAAGTCCATTAGTACTTACATTTTTTCTCTCTTTAGCTTCTATACTTGGAGCAATTATAAATAGTATTAATACAGAAAATGCTATATATTTATTAAAAGTAGCAAATGTAAGTATTATTAGTATAAAATTTACTATACCAAATAAAGTATATAAATCTCTTTTCAACTTATTACTCTTAAATTCTTTTTTCATCATTTCTAAAAATCTATTTTTCTTATCAAAACCTAATTCATAAAATATACATTGAAGCTTTGCTCTTAAATCCTTATCTTCAACAATTTTATCTATTACCTTACTTCTTTTCTTTAAAGCTTCTTCATTCATTATAGGCTCTCTCATAATTTTGTATAAAACAGCTTCCCCAACACTAGATGAAGTTCTATCAACCTTATGAAAAACATTTTCCATATCTAAATCATAAAAGCACTGTTCATCTATAGTATACTTTTTCTTTTCCAGCATATCAAAAAATTCTCTAACCTCATTAATATTACTATTATTAATTTTCTCCTCAAGATAATACTTTTTAAATATATTTAATATCTTTTTAGAATACATATTTTACCTCCTATTATAATTTTTTATATACAATCACTTTATCCACATAAATTTCATCTTTAAAAACTATTTTTAATATAAATCCTTCTAAAATGCACTTTGATATTTATACTAAATTTGATTTTTTTGATTATTATATATTACATAATATTCAACCAAATTCTACCACATCTTAAAACGTTGTCAAGTCTCTATACAAAAAAGGTAGTTAATTAACAATCTTCTATTGTCAATTAACTACCTTTATTTTAATATCTAAGTTAAAACACACGCTTTTTAATTTTTATTAATTATTTTTCTCATATCTCCAACCATATATAATGATCCACTAGCTAAAATAAGATCATTTTCATCTGCATCATTTAATGCAGTTAAATATGCTTCTTTATAATCATCATAAGCCTGGCAATTTTCATTATATTTAATTATTTCTTTTTTTAAGTCCTCTGCAAGTTCTGCTCTTATTGAATTAGGAGTAACAGCATATACTTTTTTAGCCATTGGTGTTATTACTTTAATCATTTCTTCAACATCTTTATCAGCTAAAATACCTAAAATTAAATATAAATTATCATATTCAAAATATTTTTTTATATTTTTGCTTAGTGTTTGTATACCTTGTATATTATGTGCCCCATCAATAACAACATAAGGATTATTTGATAAAACTTCAAGTCTACCTTTCCAAATAACACTTTTTATACTTTTTGTTATGTTATCTATTGATATATCTGTTATATTTCTATTATTTAAAACTTCAATTGTTTTCATTGCAACACTTAAATTAATTATTTGATGCTCTCCAAGTAAAGGTAATAATATATCAATTTCATCATTATATTTTAATAATTGATATGGCTTATCCTCATTTACTACACTTTCAAATTTTAAATTATCACTGTTAGCAATATAAAGCTCTGAATCCATTTCAAAACACTTATTTTTAATAACCTTTAAAGCCTCTTCCTGTTGAGGATATATTACTGTAGGAATTCCCTTTTTTATAATTCCTGCTTTTTCGCCTGCTATTTCTTCTAATGTATTTCCTAAAAGATTAGTATGATCAAAGCTTATAGAAGTTATTACTTGAAGTATTGGTGTAATAACATTAGTTGAATCTAATGTTCCACCTAAACCTACTTCTATAACTCCAAAATCTATATTTTCTCTTTTAAAGTATAAAAGCATTAAAACAGTGATTATTTCAAATTCTGTAGGATGATTATATCCATCTTCTATTACCTTATCTACAGAAAGCTTAACCTCATCCATCAACGCTGCTAAAGTTTCCTTTGGAATATTATTTCTATTAATTTGAATTCTTTCTTCAAACTCTTCTATAAATGGAGAAGTATACATTCCAACCTTATATCCAGAACCCATTAATATTTCTGTTATCATTGAAGTTGTAGAACCTTTTCCATTTGTTCCTGCAATATGTATAAATTTTAATTCCTTTTCTGGATTACCTAAGTACTCTAATAACTTATGTGTTCTTTCTAATCCATAATTTGAACCAAAATTACCAACCTCAGTTATGTATTTCATTGCTTCTTCGTATCTCATTATTTACCTCATCTTAATCTTAACTTATATTTAAATTTACTAAAAAAATTAATATTTATGTAATAATTATATACTATATCTTACAAAATAAAAAGGAAGCCAATTAGGCTCCCAACTTTCAATATATTTACTTAATTTAATTATTAATGTTTCTCTTAAAAGTATAATATGTCCCCAAAAAGTAAGCTATATAAATACTTATTAGTAAAATAACTGCTAATACAATATTAGCTATAAAAGCTTTATCTCCTACATAAAATGCTATCTCTGTCTCTATAAGCTTAAAATAGTTACATGAAAATACTATAACACCTACTATAGCTATAGAAACAGGTACTATAAAGTAAATAGATATTTGCTTTAAGACTATTTTATTAATCTTACTCTCTTCAACTCCTAGCTTTCTAAGAACATTAAATCTACTTTTATGCTCAATTGAATCTGCTAATTGTTGAAGTGCTAGTACTGTTAAGCTAATCATAAGTAAAACTATACCTAAATATATTCCTAATATTCTCATTCCTAAATTAAGATTTAACATTTCGCTAGTTTCTACTGATTTTATACGTATAGCTATTAGCTCTTCAGAATAATCTACATACTCTTTATTATACTTTTCTATAATTTCTTTATTATTATCAGCATACCAATTAGGAATAATGCTATTTTCTACTTCTAAGGCTTCTTCATACTTTAAATCCTTCTTTAAATTTCCTATTAAGTTAGATGTAGCTAATGTTAAATTATTGCAAATATTATCAGGAACTATAATTACTGTATCTGTAAATAAATTAAATATTCCTTCGCCTAAACTTTCTTTATAAAAATCATTTGAACTTAACCTTAGCTCTTTACCACCTATATTTATCTTAGAATTTTCTTTTATAAATGACTGTATTTGATTTTCTTCTATAGACTTTGCCCAATGGGTTGTAAATTCATCTTCTTTTAATTTAATTTCATCATATCCAAGCATTGAACGCGCTTTATTAAACTGACTTAATTTAATTACATTTAAAGGTCTTGTCCATCTATCTGTTATATTAAAATCTTCTGGATTTATAAAATATTTATCTATAATACAATAGTCTTCTAAATTGTTTTCTTTATTCAAATAACTAACAATCTCTTCATAATCAAAGTTTGGGATTTCATCAATACTTTCATATCTACGATTTTCATCAATATTATAATAGGTTCTTACATCTATATCATAAGGAGCTCTATAATCTAAATATCCAAGACTCCATTGTGACATTATTAAGGTTACAATAAAGCTAACAGCTGCACCAAAAAAAGTTATAGATATTGTTGCCATTAATATAGGGGCTGTTTTAAGCTTTGATACTATTGTTCCTATTAAGAAAAGATTTGTATCTTCATACTTGAAATTAGTCCATCTCTCTTTAACTAAAATTAGTATATATGCTAAAGAATAAAACAAAGCATATGTTGCTATAATAAAGCTTACTAATGATATGGTTGTATAAACGGCTTCACCTACCATTGAAGTAACTGTCCTTTCATTAGCCTCTTTTATAAGTGATAATGTACAATATCCACAAATAGTATATAAAATAATTGCTAAAACAAAAATTCCTCCATATACCTTACCACTTCTTTTAAATTGAAATTCTGATCTTTTTTCTGCATTAATCATATTAATAAGTTTTAATTTTCTAAGGACTCTTATATTATTTATACCAATAATACAAAACATACCTAAAAAGAATATAAAAGTTATTACTACTGTATCCATGTATAATCTAAAGTTGAAAACTATTGCTTGTTTTGCCGTTAATAATATTAATGCTGTAACTACTTGTGAAAATAATGTTCCAACAAATATTCCTAAGAAAATAGCTATAAAACCTATTATTAATGTCTCTATGAAAAACATCAACGCTACATTTTTTTGCTCTGTTCCTAGTAATATATATGTTGCAAATTCTCTTTGCCTTCTTTTCATTACATATTTATTTACATATCCCACCAATATAGCTAACAATGCAGTTATTACATATGTAGCATATTTCATTATATCCTGTAGCATTTCAAAATTATAAGAATCCTCTGTTATTAACTCATAACTTGAACTTGATAATGACATAAAGGCATAAAACAAACTTACACATAATGTTATTGTTATAAAATATATAGAGTAATCCTTTATGGATTTTTTTGCATTAGTTATTGCTAGTTTAGCGTACATCCCTTACGTCACCACCTAACAATGCTACTACATCTAATATCTTATTAAAGAATTGTCTACGTGTATTTTCACCTCTTGCTAACTCTGTAAATATTTTTCCATCCTTAATAAATAATATCCTATTACAATAACTAGCTGTAAAGGAATCATGAGTTACCATTAATATTGTTGCATCTAAATCTTTATTTAAATTTGATATCATTTCTATTAACATTTGAGCTGATTTTGAATCAAGTGCGCCTGTCGGTTCATCAGCTAATATAAGCTTAGGATTAGTTACTAATGCCCTTGCACAAGCGGTTCTTTGCTTTTGCCCACCAGATACCTCATAGGGGTACTTTGAAAGTAAATCTTCTATCCCTAATTTTCTAGCAACATTTACTACTTTACTATCTATTTCACTTTTCTTAGTTTTATTTATTGTTAATGCTAAAGCTATATTTTCATGAATAGTTAATGTATCTAGCAAATTAAAGTCTTGAAATATGAATCCTAAATTTTCTCTTCTAAACCTTGCTATATTCTTTTGATTTATTTCCGTTAAGTCTTTTCCATCTAAATAAATATTACCAGAACTAACTTCATCAATTGTAGCTATTAAATTTAATAGAGTTGTCTTACCTGATCCTGAAGGCCCCATCACCCCTACAAATTCACCTTTTTTCACATTAAAGCTTATATCATCAATAGCTTTAACTATGTTACCCTTATTTCCATAATATTTTTCAATATTATTTATTCTTAATACTTCGTTCATTAATTATCACCTCAAGGATATTTTAACTTATATATAACATGTTAGATTCGATTTAATATTACTTTTAGGTGACAATGTTGTAACATTACTAATTTAACTAGCACTATAAATACATTATTTAACTGCATAAGTTTTCATTGTAAAGCTTCCTATAGGAAAAGTAATACTAACTTTTGTATAACAATTTATTTCTGATTCTATATCTATTAATAATCCTAACTTATCACATAACTTTTTGCATAAATATAATCCAATACCGGTAGACTTACTATTTACTCTACCTGTATTTCCTGTAAAACCTTTTTCAAATACTCTATCTAATTCATCAGAAGCAATACCAATACCATTATCCTCAATAATTAACTTAATTCCATTCTTTATATCTTCACAATATACCTTAACTTTTGAATCTTTAGTATTTCTGTATTTTATAGAATTTACTATTATTTGATTTAAAATAAACTCAAGCCATTTACTATCGCAATATACAAACCTTTCTATATTATCAATTTCTATATCTATATTATTTAAAATAAACCCTTGCTTATTTCTTGTAATAACACTATTTACGCAACTTTGTAAGCTTATTTCCTTTACAAGGTAATCTTTATTCACATCTTCACTTCTTGCATAAAATAAAGCTTGTTCTACATATCTATCAATTTCTTCTAACTGCATAAGTATTGCTGAACTTTTAGTTGTTCTATTATTTTCTTCAATTAATTTTATAAGGGAAATAGGTGTTTTTACTTCATGAATCCATTGTTCTATGTATTCTTTATAGTTTTTGAGCTTTGATTTTTCCTTATTTATTTCTTCTCTCATTGATTTACTTGATTTTTTTAGAATATAATAATAAGGCTCTGCCTCAAGAAAAGGTGGTACTTCTAAAACTTCGCTTAATAAATATTTTTTATCTATATTTAATATAGATTTTTCTATTAACTGAAAATAATTTTTTCTCTTCCTATAAGAAATAAAATGATAAATTAATAAAGTAATAATCCATGACAATACAATTACCATTATTACTTTAAATTCATTACCTATACTTAAAAGAAATATTGATAAAACTATTAAGGCTATAATATTTAAAGCTATTGTTCCACTCTTGCTTTTTAAGTAACTTTTTATAGTCATATTATGTAACCTTGTCCTCTTTTAGTTTTAATAAAATCTTTCAATCCTATTTCCTCTATTTTATTTCTTATTCTTGTAATATTTACTGTAAGAGTATTATCATTTACAAACATTGAACTATCCCATAAATACTCCATAATTTCAACTCTAGAAACAATTTTTCCTTTATTAATTAATAAATAATATAATATTTTTAATTCATTTTTTGTAAGCTCTTCACTATTTTCATTATACTCAATTGTACTTGTTAAAATATTTAATTTTAACCCATTATACTGGATTATATCTAAATTAGAATCATTAGGATATGCTCTTTTAATAAGTGAATTTATCCTAGCTAAAAGTATTTGCGTATTATATGGTTTTGTAATGAAATCATCTCCACCTAGTGTAATTGCCATAAGCTCATCTATATTAGTATTTCTGCTTGTTACAAAAATTATTGGTACTTTTGAAAAGCTACGTATTTCTGTACAAATTTTAAATCCATCATCCTTTGGTAAATTTATATCTAATAAAATTAACTCAGGTTTACTCTCTTTTACTACTTGTGGTATATTATTAAAATCCTTTGGTTTCAAAACTGAATAACCATTTATCATTAATAAACTTCCAATTTCATTTTGAAGTTGTTCATTATCTTCTATTATCATTATTGTAAACATATATTATTCTCCATTTATAATTTGTTTTATCCTTTAAACTTTATTAATCTACTTCCTATCATCAAAAATAAATATGATACCATCCCTCATGATTTCTTTCTATTACCCAATCTAATTTATCATGAAACCAATATGTATTAAATCCACTAGTTGTTGTAAATTTTAATCCTCCAACTTCTAGAATATAAGAATAATCAGAAAGATTTAACTCATATATATATTCATTTTTATATTTATTTTCAATTTCACTATAAATCATATCTTTATAATCCTTAATAAAGATTTCTTCCTTTATACTCTTACAATTCTTAAATTTATCAACTCTAGTTAATACCTCTTTTTTCTTTTTACAATACTCATTCTCAGTTAAAACACGTCTATAAAATAATCTTATATAATCAAATTTAGCCTCTTCAATATTTATACTATCAATATAATAATCCAATTTTCTTATTTCATTTTTACATACTATATCTATTTCATTTTTTAATTCATGTCTATACTTTTTATAATCAATAATTGTTTGTCTATAAATCTCTTTAATGAACTCTTTTTGCTTTTTACATAATTCCTCATTTTGAATATTATATTTTTCTAGTGAAATTAAAATATTCTTTAAAATATCTATTCTTATGCTATCCTTCAGAATTTCATCTTTTAAGCCACTTAGAATTTTATAAATTAAATCACTATTTAATTTATTATCCATTTCCTTATATTTAAAACGTATTTCATCTATTTTATCAATACAATATTTCCTTGAACAATTATATATAGCTATAAAACTCTCAATACTTTCACAATTGATTCCATTAATAATTCTTTCCCTCATTAATTCTTCCTACCTTAACATGTTATAATAACTTACTATTTATGTAATAATTATATGATATATTTTACAAATAAAAAAGGAAACCAAATTTTGATCTCCTATTAACTATAACTTTTTTTCAGTAATATCTCTATATGCATCCTTAATTCCATTTTTAACAGCCCATTTAATAACAAAATATAATGCAATTAAAATAATAATAGCTGTTCCACTACTAACCCCTAACTCTTCCCACATTAATATCTCTCCCTAAAACAAATTATTATTAGTCTATTCTAAAAATATATTTATTATGAAATCTAATATAGTAATTTATTCAATACGCTATTTAATTTATATGTTGCTAATACACAGTCTTTAGATAGCTCTACTAAATCAAAGTCTATAATTTCAAAAAACATCTAAAAATTGACTTTCAATTTATTTTTATGACCCTGTAGATTTATAATGACTTACCCCTATTTTCCATAACATTATAGATGGAATAATAAATAAAAAAGCACATAATGGTGATAACATATATAATACTTGATTTTTTCCTGCCTTATCTATTAAATAAAGAAATGGATAATAATTTATAAAAGCTAATGGAATTATATATGTTAAGAACTTTAATACCCACTTTTTATAAATATCTAAAGGATACATTATTTAGAGCATGAATAATCTCATATTCTCTCCTAAAAAGAGATTTGGTAGCTGCTTTTAATCCTGCTTTACGTTTTGACACTTTAAAGGCCTTACTTAAATTATTAACTTCTATCAAAGATTAACACCTCCTAAAAATTATTATGGTGAAATTATTTAACTTCTTCATATTCAGTCCAAGGAAAATTTCCATTGTAAATAATTATTCCCCAAACTGATCCTATACAAATTAATATCCATTGACTTATACTATCATTTTGAGTAAAATCCGTTATAAAATTTATAATATCATGTCCAGAAAATACAAGTAAAAGCAATGGCAATGCTGCAATAATTGAATTTATTTTATTAGTTTTCTTAGTTGTTTCTATTTCTATATTGCATATATTGCACTTTAATTTATTAGCTTTTCCTGTAAAATTTTTTCTATAACTCTATATTTTAGCTTTGTTTTACATTTTGGACAAATAATCATACCTCACCTCTTCTATATATATCTAAATCACATCTTCTCTTTAACTAAATACTCGACCTTGTTTTACTTATTATACCATATATTAAATCTTATTCCTTATATTAATTTATCAAATAACAATATCCCTTAAAATAGGAAAAGGTGCTTCACTCATTGAAACACCTTAATTAAACTAATATATTATAAAATATTTATATTAATTGCACACTATTATTCTGCATTATAACTAGAAGTTCCCAGAACCTCTCCAGTTTTAGTATCAACAACAACAACTGCTCCCCTAACAGCTTCCCCTAGATTAATCTCATTTCTAAATTCATCTACTCTTTCTTCCAATAAACTCCTTATACTTTCATCATTAGCTTCAATTTTAAAGTTTTTAACATTCTCATTAGTAGTTGTTGCTGTAGCACTTATTGCTGAACCTCCTAGTATCATAGCACTAACTAATAATCCGCCAAAAACCCTATTAAAGTTACTTGTCTTCTTTGTATTTAACATATTTAATAATCTCCTCTTTATATACTTTTTCTCACCACACAAATAGAAACATAAAAAATTAGGAACATCATTAACATTTTCAATAATACTTAAAATAGTATTACCATATTCTTTTCTTTCAGCATAAGACATATTTTCTGCAACAATTTCATCACAAGATATTTCACACCATTTTTCAAAACTATTATTCATTATATAAACTATTGGATTAAACCAATTAATAACTGTAATAATCAATTGTAATAACTTAAATAATAAATCATTTCTTTTATAGTGTATTAACTCATGCATTATTACAGGTATTAACTTTGAACTATATTCAATATTTGATGGAAAAATAATTGTAGGTTTAATAATTCCTATAATCATAGGACAACTAACTAGATAGCTTTTTTTAACTTTAATATTAGTAGCTATATTTAAATCTACCTTGCAGTTATAAATAGCCTCTTCCAAATTTTTATCACTATAATATGATTCTTTAATACTTTTAATAAACCTTTTATAACAATATAAATTCCAAATAATAAGTATACTCACACCTATTAACCAAATATAAAATAAATATCCTATTATATCCGCAAAGTAATTTGAACTTTCCATAGGTTTAAATATAATATTAAATCTTCCTATTCCAATACCTTTACTATGCTTAGGAATACTATTATAAATTAAAGTAATTGGAATAAGATAAAATATCATATTTAGCTTTAACATAAATAGATGCCACTTTGCTGAAAATATTTTTTTGGTAAAATAAGATAAAATAAAAAATAGTAAAAAGAATACACTTCCTGAAACACTTAATTTTAAAACTAGCTTTAATAATTCATTCATATATTCACCTTTCTACTTATTAGAAAACCATTCCTTTAATTCATCAATTTCTTTCTTGTTAATTTTCTTACCATAATACAATGCTGATAGGAACTTTTTAACAGATCCTTTATACATATCATTTATTATCCCTTCTGCTTCTTTTTGTCTATATTCTTCAATAGTAACAGCAGCTCTATAATAATTTGTTCTTCCTTTCTTATGTGAAGTTAAAACACCTTTCTCCATCATTCTAGATAAAAATGTTGATATAGTTTGACCAGACCAGGTCTTACCATTATCCCTTTCAACTATTTCTAGTAATTCAGAAGATGTCACTTCTTTATTTAATCTCCATATAATTGACATTAAATCCATTTCTGTATCTGATAATTTTTGAAATTTACCCATGATGTACACCAATCCTTTCGCATTTAACACTACACGTCTGTAGTATATTTTTATATTACTACACATTTGTAGTATATTCAAGTATTTTTTTCCTATAAATAATATTAGTTTTCTTTCTTCTCTATTAGCTCTAGAATATAATTTTCTGGTAAATATTAATCCACTTATAATTATATGATATATTTTACACAAAAAAAGGAAACCACTTGGTTTCCTATAATAACTTTAATACATTTCACTAATTAATTTCCAACAATATTCTTATTACTAGAAATCTTATATTTTATATTCATAATAGTTTTTGAAAGTACTCTTTCTAAAAAATGAGCTATTATTGGTAATAGTATTAGTCCACTTTTTACAAATACATATCCAATTCCAATAGAAAAGATAAATGATGAAACAATATCAATCATTAATTGTTTATTTACCTTTTTCTTTATAAGAATTCCTTGTGTTATTATCCCTAGACACCACACAATTCCATTAATAATTACAGTCCATATACTTGAATTATTTACGTTAAATTTCTCTAAAAAAACAAAAATAAAAGTTTGCATAAACATTCTCTGTGGAATTTCCATCATAATTCCTTCAAATCCATTTATAATAATTTCTGTTTTAGATATCTGTTCTTTTATGTTATTTTGTGATATTAATAATACAACTACAGCTACAGTAATAATCAAAATAATCCATAATGGTACATTTAAAATTTCTTCTATTTTAAATATATTTATCCTTGTTATTATTAACAATAGTATAGTTGGAATTATGGATACAATAGGCATTATTAATGAGCCTTTTATCTTAACTTTACTATTTCCTATTACTATACTAACTCCATATAATATTACCTCAATTACATATGCTAATACTAAACTAATTATTATAAAAACTAAATCCATATGCACCTCACCTAAAAATAATATTTTTTTACTTATTACATACAAATATTCATTAATACAAGTATTTATACCATCTGTTACTGCTACAATATTGCCATTATCCAATTTAACTAAACTGCTTATATATTCTACTTCATTATACATCCTGCTCTTAGGAACTTTTTATATGGTTTAAAACTTAAATATTAATAAATCTTAATTCTTTTTCAGCTTCTAAATAATTTATTTATTATATTTAATTTCTTTATAAATTGTGCCATCCCAATCAGAATAAACCGCTATATATTCATAGTTTGTATATTCCTTTATCTCATATACTTTTTTACCACTATCAGTTTTACAAATTAAAATATTTGAAATAGTATACGTCTCTTCAGGATTACCATAACAATACTCTTTTCCATTTAAATAAATTGATTCCCCTCGCTCTACAGCCTCATTTTTATAACTTTTATTATGTGAAACTCTATACCCAAATAAAGTTATAATAAAAGCTACAACGATTCCTCCCAAAAGCAACATCCTTATTGTCGGTCTTTTCTCTTCACTATTCAAAATATTCCTCCTATAACTCCTTTATATAAAGTATATCTTATACTGCTCACAAAACTCCTATTTATGGGGCTGTTTTAAAAGATAATAATATAAATATTACTACCAGATAAATACTTACTTTTTATCTATCATAGATTTTATAATCTCTATAAATTCACTCATTTGTTCTTCAGTTTCAAATTTATTACTTGGGATTATTATTTTCTTTTTATAACTAAGCCATCTTGTTGACACTATTAATATATATTTATCGATCACTTTTAATTCTACATATCTGTCTAATTTTATTTCTAGTTCATCATCATTACAATATATTAAAAGTTTTTTATCTTTTAATATTAATGTTTTTTCAGATGTAAAATATTTATCTTTCCTACACTTTTTTATTGCTAGATTTTTTGAAATTCTACTTATATCTTTATCTTCAGTTTTCTTTAACCAAAAAAACACTATTGAAGTAAGAATAATTGTATTGGTAAAAAAATACAACAAATTTTGTAATTTTATTGAATAATATATCCCACTAACAACAGCAATAGAACAAATATTAAATATACTATATGAAAATTAATAGTTAATTTAATTATTCTAATAAATATACTTCTACATCACTAATAATTTCAGAAACAGCCTTATTAATATCCAAATCATTATCTATTATCTTAGAAAACTTATTTGCTACCTCTGTAACTAATATTAAATTCACTTTAGGTGCTACATCTAAACTCTCTATTATATCTACAAAAGTATTTATATCTTCATCATTTAACCAATATTGAGGAGTTTTAATTAATACTCCATTATTATCAACATCTCTTTCAATATATTTAATATAGTGATTCTTATCACTATCAAAAACATACTCATTTATACTATCATTTGGAATTTTTAATCCATTAATAAAAGCTTCCCTATTTAAAGTAATTTTTTCTGTTTCATTAATTTCATCAATTAAATACTTTACTGCCTTTATAGCATTATCTTTATTTTTACTTTTATTATTTACTGATATCTTAGTTGATGGTGCAAAAAAGTTACCACTTTCATTAGTGATTATTTTATAATCTATATTATCTTGATATAATAGCATGTTTATTAATAAATATACATCTGATCTACTTCCTATTTGCCCATATGCTAATAAAGGCTTATCAGGTGAGCATGTCATTTCTCTAATGTTCATTTCTGGCATAAATATATCACTATTACTATTTAAACTAACTCTTATTCCATCCTCAACTTTATTTTCTTCCTTGTATATATCTTCCTTGACTTTGCACAAATTATAAATTTCTTTTGCATTTTCTAAAAAATCAGTTAAAGTATCTTTATTTATCACTCCATCACTATCAATCCAATTAGCTCCAAATCCATAATATAAAGAATATATAAATTCTTCAGGAGTTCCTAGACTTTGTACTATCCTATTGTCACTTTTAGCACTTTCTTCTTTTGCAACATCTAAAAATGACTTCATATCATTTATATGTTCTATAACTTCCTTAGGTCCTATGAACACTGGAATAGAAATACTAAGTGGAATTTCATAAATCTTTTCATCTCTTTTATACTCAGATGCTATATTAACAAATGATTTATCTTTATTTAAATTAACTACTTCACTAATATCAGCTAAAATTCCATTTTCAATATATGAATCAACAGGAAGATTATCTAATAATATTATATCTGGTCCTTTTCCAGCCATAATTTCAGCATTAAGACTTTTAATTGCATCAGAAACTGTTTTTCCATTTTCATCATTTAAAGCTACTTCATATTT
Source organism: Clostridium sp. K13 (assembly GCF_019734195.1). Taxonomy (GTDB): domain Bacteria; phylum Bacillota; class Clostridia; order Clostridiales; family Clostridiaceae; genus Clostridium. The sequence goes on from NZ_JAASHM010000006.1 coordinate 30,148, forward strand.
AATATTAATATCCTTATTCTTTATATTAGATCTAGTGATAGCTTCATTTAAATTCTTATTTTCAGTTAAAGAAAATACAACAATTTCATTTTCTTCAATCTTCATATCTACTCCATCACATCTATAAATTACAAGAAAACTTTGCCCTGTAATATTGTTGCTAAAAGTATATAAGAATTCATTATTACTAAGTTCAATTATTTTTATCCCATTTATACCTGCATCACATAAATACTTACTATCAGTAATTACAGGTGTTATTTTTTCATCATCCAAATTATAAGTAACTATATCTTCATTTTGTAAAAAGAATAAATTATTATCACTTTCACTATTAATTAATGCTGAATAACTTTCTGCATTTTCTTCATCTAAAGCATCTTCAAGCTTATCTAAACCTTTTATTAATTCTCCAGTATTAATATCGTATAATAATATACTTTCAGCTGATTTAATTATTAAATAATCTTCATTAACAATAAAGCGCTCAATATAAGAATCACATTTATATACTCTCTTTTCTTCAAAACTTCTACTGTCAATTTGTATAACTTCATTCCTATTATCAGAATAGTACATTAAATCACCATTACTTAATGAATTAAACATAATTGGCGAACCATTAAATCCAAATTCAGCGTTTATTTCCTCTTCAAAGACTTTATCTATCTCTGTAAAACTACCATCATTATCTATTAACACATATCTTATTCTTTGAATTGCAGTTTCTTCATCAATAATATCTGCTAATAATATACGTCCATCTTTAATAGGATTAACATATCTAACACGAGTTCCATATATCTCTGGAACATTTATTGCTTTTTCTTCCCAAGTCTCCCCATTATTATGTGAAATATATACTTTAGTATCAAAGTCTATATCATCTGTTACTGCTTCAATATCACCATTATCCAATTTAACTACACTACTTATATATTTTACTTCATCTGAAATCTCTATTATTTCTTCCTTTAATTTTATATCTTTCTTTTCAGTCTCTACATTAACTTCTGTAGCATTAACTTCTGATACTTCTATATCTTTTGAACAAGATATTAAAGAAATAGACAAAATACATATTAAATATATTTGAATAATTTTAATTATTCTCTTTCTCATAATTCCCTTCCCCCTTAAATACTCATAATCCCTTATATTATTAATTCTTTTTAAGTTTGAACTTCACAATAGTGCCATCATCTTTAATTATTTCTAAATATAGGTTTTCATTTTCATCAAAAACTGTTGCTTCAAATATTACTTTTATATACTTAACATTATCCTCTTCCTCTGAAATTATAGTTTCTAAAATACCAAAGGTTTCTCCATTATCATTAGTTAGCTTCATATCCGTAATAATCAGTGATAACTCATAAAAATTCAATTCACTACAATCTTTAATAATTATTTTCATAGCTGTAGGTGATAATTCAGCTGAAACAAGCTCCATTTCTCCTGTACTTTCTAAACTGCTATAACTATAATTTATATCTTCTTGAATAATAGAATTAACATCTAAATCAAATGACCATAAAGATTTAAACTTTTTAAATATTTTGATTCCCCTTGCCGTATATGATTCTTTATCTAATTCACTTACACTTGGATCCCATGATAATTTTGATTCACTATTAGTCATTAAAGTAATTTCATTAATATTTATTTTCAAATAATTACCATTTATTTGTTTATCTAATGGATAAGTAAAGTAACAATGAACTTCCTTATTTTCTATATCAACCTCTGACTTTGACATAAACATAGGCTGTTGATTTTTTTTATCCTCATAATCAATATCCATATCTACAAAAATACTTTCTAATTCATCTATTAAATTACTATCTTCAAAGTTAATTACAAAAGAAGCAAATAAAGTTTTGCTATTTAATATTACTTTATCTATTTTAATTTCAACACCATCACTAGAAACTGTATAATCTTGTAGCTGTTTGTAATATCCATTTTCAACAGCTTTTTCAACACCTTGATTGTATTTAAATATAAATTCTTTTATTGTAGCTAGTACGTTTTCTCCTTTAATAGAAAAAATTCCTGTAACTAAAATTAATAAAACAGCTGCAGCTATAAATCCATTATTAAATCTTCTTTTTTTCTTTTTACTTTTTCTTATTTCTTCAAAGGCAATATCTTTCTTCTTTAAAATACTCTCTGGAATATTTATCTCATCATTTACTACCTTATTTAACTTATCATCAAAATTCATAAATGACTCACATCCTTCCCAACATACTCCTTAATATAAAACACCCTTAATTTTTCCTTTGCTCTGCTTAATCTACTTTTAACTGTGCCTTCCTTAATATCTAATATCTCTGCTATTTCCTTTATCAAAAAACCATTAACATAATATAAAACAATAATTTCCTTGTACTCATCACTTAATATATTAAGAACTCGATCAAAATCTAATTTATCCTCAACACTGTCAACACAAATACTATCTCCTTTTTCATATTTGCTATAATCATCTATATAATCAATTTTCTTATCTTTCATTATGGAATTGCAGTTATTTATAAGAATTCTAATAAGCCATGTATTAAAATACTCTGGACGTTTTAATTGTTTTATATTTTTAAATGCAGACATTATAGTTTCTTGAATTGCATCTCCTATAGCTTCTTCATTAGACATCCTACTCTTAGCAACTTTGTACATTTGAAGCATATAGTTATCTATAAGCTTTATAAATGCTTCTTCATCACCCTTCTTTGCTTTTCGTACCAATACCTCCATCTACTTTCCTCCCACTTAATATGTACATATCTAATTGTTAGATTACCTTCTCTTTTAAAAGGTTCCATTAATTTCATGTTTATTTGTAATATTTAAAATAATAAAAAATTAAAAGTAATTAATATTTAAAAAACCCTCTGTTTTAAATTAAACAGAGGGCAGGTAATTTAATAAATAACTAATTCACTAAATTTAATATTATTCTCCAAATCCGTTATATTCATAATAAATACTTGTATCTTTTTCCGTACTTCTATTTAATATGAAATCTGGTAAAGTATCATTAAAAATAAAGTCATTAAGTATTAAAGCATTTTTATAACTATCCATTCTTAACCCCATATTCCCATTTATTTCTTCATCTACACAAAGCTCTAAAGCTGGTATACTAAGTTGCTCTGTATTAAAATTTGAAAATTTATAAATAGTATATGCCATGTTTACACACTCAATAATATCTATATTGGTTTTTACATAGTCTAACATTTCGTTTCCGATTTCAAAGTACTTAATAGGATTAGTTTTTTGTAATTTCTCAGCAACTTTAAAAAGAACCTCCCTTTGTCTTTCAGTTCTTTCAAAATCATCACCAACACCTTTTCTTATTCTTGCATAGGATAAAGCTTGTTTACCATTTAACCTTTGTAAACCTGCTTCTTCTACTGAACAATCATTACCACCAGTATCAATTCCTATATATTTATTCAATTCATGTAATTGATACTCTTGAACATCAATGTCAATTCCACCTATTTGATCAATTATAGCTTCAAACCCTTCAAAATTTATCATCACATACTTTTCCAAACTCAAATCAAAATTATATCTTATAGTATCCATTACAAGTTCTACTCCACCTAGACTAAAAGCTGCATTTATCTTATCTTCTCCATATCCAGGTATAAATACTATTGTATCTCTATATAGTGATGTTAATTTAACCTTTTTATTATTACTATCTAAGGTTGCAATTATTAGAGAATCTGACCTTCCCTCCTCAACTGAAAAGTCCACTCCATCTGCACCAATTAATAATATATTTGTAATTCCATCAACCTCTTTCAATTCAATACTTTCTTCATTTAACTTATTATTAGTTTGTTTATCTGATACAGTTGAATTGTTACTCTTAACATATATCTTACTTCTAACATAGACATATCCTGATCCTATTAATATTAAACAACATATAAATATTGAAATAATAACTATTAAACTTTTTTTATATTTATTTTTTATCTTTTTATACTGATTCATAAGACTCCCCTCTTTCTTACCATTATCTATGTTTAAATCCTTCTTTTCCCTACAATTAAATTCCTTACTAATTATCTTAAGTTATTTATTCAGCTTAATTTTTATTATCTTATCTATAACAAATCCATATTCTGATAAAGTTCTATTAAATACCTTAATCTCTCTTTCATCATTACTTACAGATATGTTACTTATATAAAACTCCTCTAATTCATTTTTATCAGCTTCATATGCAGTTATACTATTCTCTATATCCATGCCATTTATTTCTGCTATCTTTAGCGAAACTTTTTCTCCATCATCTTCACAGTAGTATATTTTATCTTTACTAGGAAATAAATTTAGTCCCTTTAAAGTTATTAATCCCTCTCCTTGTTTAGTTGAATATTTCATAAACTCTTTTCTAGTTTTATTATTTAAATTATACATTTCAACCACTTCTTCAGAATCTTTGCATGATGTAAAAATAATTATTTCATCATTTATAACATGAAAATTTCTGAAGCTACCTATTGTATTTTTTTCAATTAACTTATTAGTAGTTAAGTCTATCACTAGCAAAGTATCCGGATTGCTATAAGTATACATATAAGTATCTTCTATTCCTACTTCCCCATTAAGAGCTTCTATCGCTAAAGTACTTATTGCTGATAGGAATAACCTATCTCCTACAACATTACACTGTAAAATAAAACTTAACTCTTCTGGCATTTTAATTCTTCCGCTACTACTAGTTTTCAAATTTGTCCAACTTATATAATCATTCGTAATATTATTAATTGTTGTATCATTCATAATTTCAATTAAATATTCTCCTGATAATTCATATCTACTTTGTTCATTATTTATTAAACTTTCTTCTGTCTTAAATGTATTCTCGCTATATCCATCTATTATTAAAACTTTATTATTGTCTAAACTATTTAAGTAAAATGTTTTATTTATATTTCTATATTCATCACTAATAGATTTTTTATATTCACTAGTAGCTTTATCTCCATCAATTTTAACGTTTATACTGTTCATTAAATATCCATTAACATAATTTTGTCTTATTAATGTTGATCCATCCTCCCTTTCTATGTAAATATTAGAAAAATCTTTTATATGATTTTCCAAAGGAATTATTTTTGTTGATATAACCTTTAATTCTGGTTCTGTGTCCGATTTAACATCTTCTGTAAGAATTATTGACTGGTTTAAAGCTTTCTTCTCACCAGTACATCCTATAATATTAAAAGTTAAAAATACTATACTAAATAATATTATTGATCTTATTGTATTTCTTACCATAAGTTTTACCTCCTCTATAAATTCATTATAAATAGTTAATGTTGTCAACTTATTATAAGATGTTATCAAAATGTTACCAAATCAGATTATTTTTAGGTATTTTAATTGTTACAATTACTTTTTCATCATAATTAAATTCTATACTTCCTCCATAGCTTTCAACTATTTGTTCACATATAAATAAACCTAATCCATTACTGCCAAGCTTTCTAGACTTCTCAATATTTTCCCTATAAAAAGGCTTTAACACATTTTTAATTCCTTCTTCACTTATTTCATCACTATAATTTTCAACTTCAAAAATATATAACTCTCCTTCTTCTATAGATTTAATATTTATAGTTGTATTTGCTTTTGAGTATTTAATAGCATTATCAATAACATTTATAAATATACTTCTAATATCTTCTTCATTACATTCTAAAATTGCATCTGAAATATCTGCCTTTACATTCAGCTTATACTTTGGAGCTTTTATAGATAGATCCTTTATTATCTCTTCTAATGTATATTTTATATTTATTAAGGTTTTGCTCTCTTTCTTTATATCAGTTTTGTTTTTAGAAACCTCAATTAAAGCGACTACCATCCTATGCATTCGATCACTCTCTTTTTCTATTCTTTCTAATGCATAATCACGAAATTCATCATCATTAAAATTTTCTTGCTGTAATATTTGAACATATCCTGATATTGTAGTTAATGGAGTTTTTAATTCATGGGTAACATTATTAAAGAATTCTGTTCTTGTAGTTTCTAAAGCTACAACCTTTTCTTTTTCATTGCTAATAGTAATTATCTGATTCTTTATTTGTCTTTTCATTGAAGAAAACCCTTTAGATAACTCACCAATCTCATCCTTTGTATTAATATTAATATCTATATCATATTCTCCCTTTTCTACTTCCTTAAAAGCTGCTCTTAACCTTACTAAAGGTTCTACAATCTTACCACTCAATAAATAAACAGCTAGTATCATAACAATAAAAACAACTATATTAACACTCTTAACAACTCCAATAAAATCATTTATACTACTATAATAATCAGTAAAATCCTTAGTTAAAATTATAGTTCCAATATATTTTTTATACATATACAACGGAAATATTGTAGCTGCAGTTAATTTTTCGTCTTCATAATAAATATCTAGTAAATTTTTATTCTCTATTTCCTCATAACTATACTTATTAATTCTATCAACATCATAATTAATAGAACCGTTAGCTAGCTTATACTTATATAGATGTTCATTATTCTCATTTAAAACATAAAGCTCACACCTTTTATCTTCACTAATATTAGTTGCTATCTCCGGTATATGTTCTATAATATTTTCTTTAGTTAAATCAATTAAGTTATACTGAGCATAAGAATTAACAAACCTATATGTACTCTTATATGCTAAATACATTTCATCTTTAACTTCATTAATAACAAAATTAGTTCTCATCTCATTTATAAGAAAGTTTAAAATTATAAATGAAATTGAAAATATAATTATAAATCCAATACCAAATTTATATCTTATCTTCATACCTTATCTGTCCTTAACATATAGCCTGTCCCAAATACAGTTTCTATAGAATTATTATCTTTAAGCTTTTGCCTTAATCTTCTTATATGTACATCTACTGTTCTTGGGTCTCCAAAGTAATCATATCCCCATACAGAGTCTAAAATCTTCTCCCTAGTTAAAGCTCTGTTGCTATTTTCTATAAGATAAAACAATAAATCTAACTCTTTAGGTTTTAGTTTAACCTCTTCATTATCTACAGAAACCCTTCTAGCTTCCTTATAAATATCTATATTTCCTATTTTCATATAATCAACATTTTCACTTTCCACTGTATTAACTTTCTCAATTCTCCTTAATGCTACATTAACTCTAGTAACACATTCACGTATATTGAAAGGCTTCGTCATATAATCATCAGCACCTAATTCTAATCCTAGTATTTTATCAACAACATCATTTCTAGCAGTTAACATAATAACTGGAGCACTATATTTGGCGAGTTGTTTACATACCTCGAACCCATTAATTCCTGGTAACATTAAATCTAATAACACTACATCTGGATTGAAGACATGAAAAATCTCAATTCCTTCTTCACCACTTAATGCATGTCTTACTTCAAAACCTTCGCCTTTAAATGTATATCTTAAAATATTAGATATATCTGGATCATCTTCTATTATTAAAATTCTTTTTCCCATATTCCCTCCAAAACAATTACTTATATACCATTATAATACATTATTTTACAAACAACAAAATCTACTTGAATTTTTTCTTCAAGTAGATTTCTCATAACTTATTCTTATAATCTTTTAAAATTTGAATTTGTCAAGTTTCTCATTATGCTCATTTGGTAAGGTTATATTTTTTGCTCATATGGTCTAAATCACCATATTCATATTATTTTACATCTACTTCAAATATATCATTACCATATACATTCATTGAATCCATCTTACTCCCCCTATTTACTTTACTTAGCTAAGTATTACATATATTAGATGGATATCCCAATAAATATGTTCAATATAATTTTATTTTTCATAAAATTATAGAGCAGTTCATAATGAACTGCTCCCTTTAGAAATATATTCTGCTATGATAATCCTAGCTTTTTAGTTTACCATGATGGATATTTAAGGATTCCAAATCAAGAATTAATGAAAGAATTTGAACATGTTTTAGCTATAGCCATTTAATTTTTATTTCATTTTGACAACTAGATATTGATAAAATTTAATTTGCAAATCTCATCTCATTATAATAATTTTCATTAGAATCTAAAAATCTTATATTTAGGCTCTTGCTCTCTTCACCATTATACAAGTTATCTATATCATTATTTTCTAAAACCTCAAAGCTTGGAAATACAACAAGAAAGTATTCATTGGGATTTATTTCTTCAACATAGTTCCTACCATTGAAGATTACCTCTACTTTACTTGCATTTTTATTTTTACCAAACACCACAATAGACATTGAAATATTATCTTCATTGTTATTATCATAGATAGTGCTAATACTATAATCTCCATTGCTTTTTTCATACTGTCCCATACTTGTTCTACTATCAAGCCATCTATCATTTAAAACACTCTCTACACCTATAAGATTTATATAATCCCCTTCATCTCTTAAAAACAATTTATATCCTGCAACATCTTTTACAGCTTCAAAATCCGTGTTGCTACTATACTTGAACACGGCTCTTGCAATGTCCTCATTAGATCTATTAGCAGATATAGTTGAATTATATATAGTTATAATAGTAAAAAGTACTACTGCACCAAACATAATACTTAAGGGTTTAATACTTAATACTACTAAATTACCATCATATTTACTTGTAACTCTACTAATAAAATTCCTTAGTTTTGTTTTCTTTATAACATAATAAAATAAATTAAATATGAAAAAACCTAAAACTGCACCTAAAGTATTAAATATTATGTCATCAATATCAGTTAAGTTAATTGGAGTAGATAATTGAATAAGCTCTATTGCAAGGGATGCATAAAATCCATATAAGGCTATATTAAAAATTTTATTTTTCTTTTTAAATAATAGTGGAATTAAAAAGCCTAATGGTACAAATAACAAAACATTACCAACTACATTGTAAATAGCGTTTCCTATACCCATAAAATTATCTTTAAACATATTTATCGTTTCTACAAATGGTATATAGTTAATATAAAATCTATGTTGAAATCTTATTTGTAACATCCCCATTTTGCATATAGTTAAATTAATTAATATTAGAAAATATATGAAGAATATATTTATCATAACTTCTCTTAATATGTTTTTTTCTTTACTTTTAATTAATACTATAATTCTATATATAGCCCAAGTTACAATTAATATAGCAGCTATATATATATATATGATATAGTTATCATAGTTATCTCTCCTTTTTTAATATAATATAATATAATAATACAAATATTTATCTAAATTCTACTAAAATAATATTTAAAAGCTCTATAACCTTATCACATATATCAGATTTATCTATTAACTCAATCCAAAGCATAACATTAGGGAAAAATGAAATATAAATAACCTTTCTATACTCCTCTAACAAAAGATTTTCAATATCTGTTAATTTATATGACGATAGTATATATTGCATCATATCATCTTGTATTATTTTCATTTTACTATATATTTCTTTTGCTGTTAGTATTTCAAAATCTTCAATTGTTAAATAATACATTGTCTCATTTAAAAAGCAATTAATATTAACCTCTGTTCCAAACATATTAAAATCAATTATTCCTACAAAGTTATCATTATCATCAACTAAGATATTACTGTAGTTTAAATCTCCTTGATATACACACCTAGGTAATTCATTTAGACTAAGCTCTATTTTATTTCTAGCTTTTATATTTTCATCTACTAACTTACTTGCTAGCTTATTATATCCTTTTTCCTTTAATTTCTTAATAAGGTTATCTAAATTTTCTTGCTTTTCATCTATATCAATATCAAATGGACCTAATTCTATTAGGCTCCACATTGACCTATTGTTAGATAAATCAACGTTAGTAAAATTTCTTGCTAATTCACCAATATGTTTAATTACTGTCTTTTTAAAGTCATAATCTATAAGTTCCCCCTCTTTATAGAAATTGTATAAAGCATATTCCTCCATATAGCATGTATACTTTTTACCTTCTTTAATAAATTCATACGTTAAAGTTCCCATTTTATTTCTAATAATGTTTGGACAGTATACTCCTATACTTATATATCTTTCAATAAGTCTACTTATATCCTCCAAAAACCTTTCGGTAATTGCTACAAAGTTGGTTATTTTTAATACATATTTATTATCAATTATGTAATTATATCTTTTATCATCTTCATCATGAGAAGTATCTATTACGTTGCTTATCTGCTTAAAATCAACCCCGTAGCTATTGCAAATGTTTCTTATATCATTATTACTAAACATTTTACTCCTTCCCCCCTTATATTTTCTTTTTAAAAATCTAAATTATACCTATTTTGCTATTACCTTTAATGTAAACTATGTACTTGCTGCATTAATTTGTCTATCACCTTATAATCTCTTATTTTCATAAATTCACCTCTAATAAACAATCCATTTTATATCTATAAAACTCAATAAAAAAAATAGCAAAATCGCCTACAAATACTTACAACCGCTTTTGCTTAATATTTAAAAATAGTAACCTTAGCAACTTATCTTTCAGTTAATTGAGCTGCTTGTTTAGAAACAAACTCCCTCTTTTTATTAATAAAAGTTTACTAGCTTTTCTTTAAATTTCTATATCACCTAATGCAAAATTGGAATTTAACTTACTATATATAATTTTAAAATTGAATATCTCTAAAATATAAATATAGTTTTTCTGTAACATCTTTATCCAAAGGATTTTCTTTTAAACTTCTAATTATTGGAATAAGCGTGCTGAAATCATGTGTTTCTAATAAATTGTTAATCCTTGTATTATTGCTTATTGTATTATTTAAATTCCATAAAGCTGTATATAGCAATTTATTTTCCTCATAATATGATGTTTGTATATATACCGATGTGGCTTGTCCTGTGGCTGACGATAATATAGCTGTACCTAATATTTTTTCATCAACAGAGTCCTTAACCTTAGCTTCTTCAATAGTTTCTATACCATGACAAATTAACTCTAATTGAATACCAAACTCATTGTCGCTAGTTTTTGTAATTGTTTTGTAACTTCTTATTTTGCTAAACTGAAATATATTAAATAATACTAAAAAAAGTATAAATATTATTAACATATATTTTTTACTTTTACTGTTAATCATTTTACCTCCAATATATCTACTATAAAATATTAGTTACTCTAATATTTTATTTAAAAACTAACATGGAATAATATTTAAAATCATCCTCAGAATATAACTTTTAAATCAATTAATAACTGATTATTTAACTATACTACTTTTATTAAAACTAATTAGTGGTGCACAGTCATCACCTTTATTACTTACTGAACAAATTCCATACCATAAAACATCTGGATAATCTCTTATTATGACTTTATCAAAAATTGATAAATCTTAATTCTTTTTCAGCTTCTAATTTAGATTTATAAAATATAACTTCATTGTAGGGTTTAAGATTATTTTTCCAATTAGTAGTTGTTTCCAAAAACTCTTTTCCACTAGTTGCAATTAGAAAACACTCTCTATTTTTATTTATATAGCATATTGGTAAATCACTTTGTAAATCTGTCATTGAACCCACAGTTCCAATTAAACCACCTTCCCTATCAGTTGCAAAAACATCTACCTGAGGAACTGTATAAAATGATACTTTAGGAATATTATCATCAAAAATAAAATGTATATCATACTCATCAGCATATTGTTGATAAGTTTCATTTTTATCATTTGAATTCATATGATAAACAGTAGTACCTGATTTAATTACTTCCGTATCTTCTATAAATATAGCTGCACAATTTTCTCTTTTTGTTACATCTAAATATACCTTATTCATTTTTCCTCCATTACTCCTCCTATAAACATACTTACCGTAGTAACTTATATAATAAATATTAATAATTTATGATCGTATAAATTATGATATTTACACAGGATAAATTTAAAATACAGGATCATAAACTAATTTATAATAGCAATTATTATTTTCTATTCTAATTACTTCATATTTATCATCATCAATTTTATTAAAAAATACAGTATTTGAATCATACTCTCCTGAGTAAATCTTTTTAATATAGTCATTTAACTTATCGTAATCTAATATCTTATCTTTAAGTATTATATTTCTAAATTCATCTAACTTAGAATCTTTAAATTTAAAATTTTCATTTACATTTTGAATTGAAGCCTTATATACTACGTCACTATAGGTTTTACCAAATACCACAAAAGAATCATCAACATAATTAGCGGCTTCTGTAGTATTTATACTTAAATCGATATTTAAACTTTCTTCATCTGTGAAATATTGTATTGTTTCTGCTCCTAAATTCTCTAAATTCTTTAATAATAAATAATGCTCATCATCTGATAAATCACTTAAGCTAGAAATTCTATCACTAATTGGTTGAACATATTTTATCTCTAATGAATTATTTTTACAAAATTCCTTTACTATAGTTATAGCTTTTATGTATTCTTCTGAAACAGCTTTATTTCTAGCTTCAAAGTTTGGTGTACCAGCATTACTTTTAATAGATATTACTTCATTTTTAGTAGTTATTATATTACTTAAGTTGCTATTTTCTATTTCAGATATAACACTATTTTCTTCTAATTGAGATTGAACCTTAATATTTTTAGTTTCTTTCTGTACTTTAGAATTTTTATTTATTGTACATCCTATTAATATTAAACTAAGTACCAATACTAAAATAATCTTATTTTTTCTCATCTTATTCTTCCCCTTACACCTTTTTATGCATCAAATAAAAACATATTTTTACTTATTATACCATATATTTAATCACTTTTTATGTATATATATCATCTTTAATTTTCTTTATTATAGATAGCAAACTTGCTCCTATTATTCCAATAACTCCTCCAAGTGCAAAAAATAAAATTATATTTTCAGCTACAACCCCTATAATTATACCTAGTCCAACCCCAGCTGCTATTCCTTTTGTTAGATATTCATAATCTTTTTCAGATAAAATTATCTTTTCTAAAAATTTCTTCATAGTTCTAATACCTCTTATAATACTTATATATATTAGACTATTTATAATACACTTTTGTTTCATAACTTATATTATTTTTTTATTATATATAAATTTGTAATAATATTTTAGTATCTATAAAAAAAATAAGCTTCAATTATTGAAGCTCATTCATGAAACTAATTTATAAAATTATAATAGAACTTTTTTCATTATTTATAATTCATCACCTTACTAGTAGTGACTTTAATTACAATAAAATAAACAGCAATAGCGCAAATTGTTGCTATCATATCGTTAACATCAAAAGGACTATTTAAAAATAAATCATGTACTATTTCCGAGATAAATGCCAATATTAAAATGGCACCACAACTTATTATTGATATTTTAAATGTAAACACTTTTGATAACTTTTCACATATAAACTCTGCAATCCATATAAAAAGCCATGTTGCTGATATATTAGGCATTACTCCTAATATGAATGCTATACTATTTACAGTACTTAATTGTGTACCTCTCAAAAATATAGTTAATGCCCATGTAACTATACCAATTACCCCAATAATATATGTAGTTGTAAATTTAGTCATACAATCCCCCTATTTAATGTAATTTTGTATATATTTTAACATAGTTTATAATCGCTGTATATATTTTACAATAAAGCTTTATCCTATAATATTATTGATAAATATATATATATATAAATTCATTATTTTATTTATATATTACTTTTTAAAACATAAAACAGTGACAATAGAACTTGTCACTGTTTTATAATTATAATCAATTCCATAACTCCTATAGATAGTTTTATTAAATATAATAGTTTCTTAATTAATAACTTCATAATTATAAATTCAAATAATTTATAAAAAAATAACGTCTAAAAAGCTTATTTAAACTTTATTAGACGTTATTTTCTATCAATTAATATTAAACTAATTTAAAATTTAATCTTGTTTAGACATTGATGATAAATTATTTCCTTCAGTTCCATCAGGTTTAGTTCTTAAATATTCTTCACCCTTCTTAGAATGAGCAATAATTACACCATCAATTTGACCATTTTTAGCCATTTCAACTCCTTGAGCCTTTTCAACTGTTTGGCCATTTTCTAATACATATTGCATAATTTCGCCACTACTATTTTTAATTGTTTGCACTATTTTATTACTCATATTATTCACCTCTTAATAATATTTTCCACGAAATGAATAATTTTATGCATTTTTCTTTAGAAAAATAACAGTTGCAATTAAAGTTAATAATTCTCCTATAGGTACGCTTAGCCAAACACCATTAATCCCAATAAATAATGGTAATACAAATACACAAATAGAAACAAATAGAAGACCTCTACAAAAAGCAATAATAAATGACTCTTTAGCTAACTCTATAGATTGAAAATAAGCTCCGCTAACCATATTTATTCCCATAACAATAAATGCAATAGAATAAGTTCTAATTGAATTAATAGCTATAGCTAAAACTTCATTATTGGGATTAACAAAAATTCTCACTATTTGCTCTGGGAAAATAATGCATAGTATAAAGAAAGCTACTCCTATAACTAACGCAGTAAATAATCCTAAATTTCTTAATCTAGTTGCTCTTTCTTTTAAGTTTGCTCCCATATTAATACTTATTAATGGCTGTATTGTTTGGCTTATTCCATTAAATAAGGCAACGGCTATTATCCCAGTATTGGAAATAATACTATAAGCAGTTACACCATCATCACCAATAATTTTTAAAATCTGAATATTAAAAATAAATATAACAAACCCTAGTGATACTTCTATAAAAAGACTAGGTAATCCACATTTAAATATTCTAGTAATATAAGATAATTTATAAAAGTCTTTCTTAAATCTTAATGTATTATTTTTAGATAAAAGATGAGTTAATAAAATTAAACAACTTATTGTATAAGAAAAAACTGTTGCTATTGCAGCTCCTCTCATCCCCATATCTAACGGAAAAACAAATATATAATCTAATATAATATTTAAAAAGCCACTAAAAATAACAGTAAACATAGCTTTTTTAGGTGCTTTATCAGCTCTAATAAAGGGAGCCATTACACTTCCCATAACAAATGGAATAGTACCAATTACAACTACTACCATATATTCTTTTACAAAAGGCATAATTTCTTTTGTAGCACCCAATACTAAAGCAATTTCTTCTAGAAATACAAAGCCAATTATACAATAAATAGTTGCTAATATAAGTCCTAATATAAATGATAAAGTAAATATTTTATTAGCTTTATCAAGTCGTTCTCTTCCTTTCTCAATAGACATTAAAGTAGATCCACCTATTCCAATTAAAAGACCAGTTCCAAAATAAATTGAATAAATAGGTAATGAAATATTTAATGCGGTAAGACCTTTACTCCCTACTCCCTGTCCAATAAATATAGTATCAAATAAAATATAAACTGATGTAGATAAGGCAGCACACATAGTAGGAAAGAAATATTTAAAATATAACTTAACTACATTATCTTTTAGTAAATTCATAATATCCCCCATTTTTATTTATAAATAATAAAAATGGCAGGTGACAAATCCTATGAACTTGTCACTTGCCAAAGTATTAACTTAAAACTATTTTAAAGTGTCTATTCTAACTAAAACTGCATCAAGCATTTCTTGATACTTAACCATTTTTTCTTTTTCTGCATTAATTACAGCTTCTGGTGCCTTAGCTACGAATCCTGCATTAGAAAGCTTCTTTTCAATTCTTGTAACTTCGCCTTCTAATTTTTTCTTTTCTTTATTTAATCTTTCTAGTTCCTTTTCTTTATCAACTAAGTCAAGTAATGGCATAAATAATTCTCCACCCTTAACTACTAATGATACTGCATTTTCAGGAACTAAAGCTTTATCAGCTATAAATTCAACTTCCGAAGCAGAACCTAGTTTTTCCATGTAAGGAATACCTGCAGTAAATGCTTCTTTAGCTTCTTCAGAAATATAGCAAATTACTTTTGCTTTTCTTGATGGTGGAACGTTCATTTCAGCTCTAACGTTTCTTAATCCTTTAATAGCTTCAATAATGAATTCCATATCTTTTTCAGCTTTTTTATCTGCTAAAGCTTCAGAGTATTCTGGCCAAGTTGAAATTGCTATAGATTCTCCTTCTGTTAATGTAGTATATATTTCTTCTGTTATATATGGCATAGCTGGGTGTAATAATTTTAATCCTGTAGTTAATACAGTATTTAATACGTTGTATGCTACTCCCTTAGCTTTTTCATCATCACTGAAGAATACTGGTTTAACAAGTTCTATATACCAGTCACAGAATTCAGTCCACATAAAGTCATAAACCTTTTGGTTAGCTATTCCAAGCTCATACTTTTCTAAGTTTTCTGTTACTTCTTTAGCTACAGTGTTCATTCTTGAAAGAATCCACTTATCAGCTAAGCTGTAATCTTTGCAATTAGCATATTTATTCATTAATTCTTTATCAAGGTTCATCATAACGAATCTTGAAGCATTCCAAATCTTATTAGCAAAGTTTCTTGCAGATTCAACTTTTTCAGGGATATATCTTATATCATTTCCAGGTGTACTTCCTGTAACTAACATGAATCTTAATGCGTCAGCACCGTATTCATCAATTACTTGTAATGGGTCAACACCATTTCCTAAAGACTTACTCATCTTGATACCATTAGCATCTCTTATAATACCATGCATTAATACTGTATCAAATGGAGTCTTATCCATGTTATATAATCCTGAGAATATCATTCTTGCAACCCAGAAGAATATGATATCATATCCAGTAACTAATACATTACCTGGATAGAAGAAATCTAAATCTGGTGTTTTTTCTGGCCAACCTAAAGTTGAGAAAGGCCATAATGCAGATGAGAACCAAGTATCAAGTACGTCTTCATCTTGTCTTAAGTTTTCAGAACCACATTTTGAACACTTACATGGTGCATCAACTTCAACCATAATGTTGTTACAGTCATTACAGTAGAATACAGGTATTCTGTGTCCCCACCATAATTGTCTTGAAATACACCAGTCTTGAATATTTTCCATCCAGTTGAAGTATATTTTTTCAAATCTTTCTGGAACAATCTTTGTTTCACCATTTCTAACAACATCTATAGCTGGTTTTGCTAAAGATTCCATCTTTACGTACCATTGTTGTGATATTATAGGTTCAACTACAGTGTTACATCTATCATGTGTTCCTACGTTGTGAGTATGAGGCTTAATTTTAACTAATAATCCTTGTTCTTCTAGATCTTTAACCATTTGTTTTCTAGCTTCATATCTATCTAAACCTTGGTATTTTCCACCTAATTCATTAATTACACCGTGGTCATCCATTACTCTGATTATTGGAAGGTTATGTCTCTTACCAACTTCAAAGTCATTAGGATCATGAGCTGGAGTTATTTTAACTGCACCTGTACCAAATTCGATATCAACATAATCATCACCAACTACTGGTATTTCTCTATCAGTTAGAGGTAATTTTAATGTTTTACCTATTAAGTGTTTAAATCTATCATCATTTGGATTAACAGCAACTGCAGTATCTCCAAGTAATGTTTCTGGTCTTGTAGTAGCTATTTCTAAATATCCTGAACCATCAGATAATGGATAATTTATATGCCAGAAGCTACCTTCTTTTTCTTCATATACTATTTCTGCATCTGATAAAGCAGTAGTACATTTTGGACACCAGTTAGTTATTCTGTTTCCTTGATAGATTAATCCATCATTATATAATTTAACAAATACTGTTCTAACAGCTTTGTTTAAATGTTCATCCATTGTAAAAGCTTCTCTTGTGAAGTCACATGAAACTCCTAGTTTTTTAAGCTGATTTCTAATAGTACCTTTGTACTCTTCAGCCCATTTCCAAACTTCGTCTAAGAAAGCTTCTCTTCCCATTTCTTTCTTAACTTTACCTTCTTTTAATAGCTCATTTTCAACTTTAACTTCAGTTGCAATTGAAGCATGGTCTGTTCCTGGAAGCCATAAAGTGCAGTAACCTTGCATTCTTTTAAATCTTATAAGCATATCTTGCATTGTGTTATCTAATGCATGACCTAAATGAAGCTTCCCTGTTATATTTGGTGGTGGCATCATTATTGTAAATGGCTTCTTTGTTTTATCAACAACAGGAGTGAAATATTTCTTTTCTTCCCATGTTTTATAAATTCTTTCTTCAAATTCTTTTGGATTATACGTTGTGGCTAAGTTCTTCTTTTCTTCCATCAATAAAACCTCCTGAATAGTTTATTTTCTATATTTAAAGTTCTTATATAAAGACTACTTTACTAATTTAATGTTTTTTTATTTGTGCCTAAAAATAATATTACTTTAATTATAATCTCCATAATTTAATTTTTAAATCTTTGTACTTACTAGAACTAAGTTTCTCTCAGTTGTTAAATCAGTTTCATTAACCAAACTTTAATTAGCACCTCATTCAATATAACGCAAAAAAAGCCTTAATCCTAAAAAAGGACGAAGACTCGCGGTACCACCTTTATTCCTACTAAGCAAACTCTGTTTACTTCTTATAGGCTCTTAATTCAAATAACGACTTAGACAAGCCGTCTTTAGTTACTACTATTTCACTAAAGAAACTCAAAAGCTACCTTCAGGATATTCAATATAGAAGGCTTACAGCCTAGACCTTCCTCTCTTAATACGTCCTATTCCTTACTCCTCTTTATCACTGTTTTTAAATATTTATTTGTTCTTATATTATGATATTTTTTTAGCTTTGTCAACAAATGTATTATAACTTTTATTTTTTATTTTAGTCAATAGTTATTACTAACTATTGACCAAAATACTAATTAAGTATACTAAAAACTTTCTATTTTTATAATTTTCTAATAAATTCATTATAACTTTCTGGCTCACCACTTCCAAAAATAATTTTAAATTCATTTGTTTGTGGGTTTCTATAATTAATATAACTTTTATCCATATTTAATCTAGAAGTATCACTTAAATTAAACTTTTTTACAGCTTGCTCTTCAGTAATATTCTCACCTAATGTTCCTATTTGTCCAATTCCACTAAGAGTAACTAATTTATAAGCTCCACATGGATTTAAATATTCAACTTTATTTTCTTTATTATAAAAATACCCACAACATGTACAAATCTTAGTAAGCTTATTTAGCGACCCCTCTATATTAATTAATCCTCCGCAAATTTTACACTTCTCAATATTTAATACGTTATCCATTTTTAACCCCCATATATTCTTAATTATATTAATTTATATTAATTATAAATAAAACATATGAGGATCTTTTTTATTTATAGATAAACTTATTATCTTTAATATCTAAAGTAATTTCTCCACCATTACTTAAGGCTCCAAATAATATTTCATCAACTAACATTGGCTTAATTTCTTGATTTATAATTCTTATTATTTCTCTTGCTCCATATTCTTGGGAAGTACCCTTACTAGCTATAAAAGAAATACATTTATCATTAAAATTAATCTTAACATTTTTCTTTGATAATTGTTCATTAAATTTATTAAGCTCTCTACGTGCAATATCTAATGCCATTTCATTATTTAAATGGTTAAATACTACTATTTTATCAAGTCTGTTTCTAAATTCAGGAGTAAAGAATTTTTTAACTTCCTCCATTATGGCTTCACCTCTAATTACTCTTTCACCAAAGCCTATAACACTTTTACCAATATTCTTTGCTCCAGCATTAGAAGTCATAATTAAAACTACATTTCTAAAATCAGCTTTTCTTCCTTGGTTATCACTTAATGTAGCATAATCCATTACTTGAAGTAAAACATTCAATATATCTGGGTGTGCCTTTTCAACTTCATCCAATAATAAAACACAATATGGATTTTTTCTTATTGTATCTGTTAAAAGCCCACCTTCTTCATATCCTACATATCCTGGAGGAGCCCCTATAAGCTTAGCTGCTGCGTGTTTTTCTGAATATTCACTCATATCAAATCTAATAAGCTTAACACCTAAACTTTTTGCTAAAATCCTTGAAAGTTCTGTTTTTCCTACCCCTGTAGGCCCAACAAATAAAAGTGAACTTATAGGCTTGTTTTCTTCATTAAGTCCTGCCCTTGACATTTTAATGCATCTTACTACCTCATGAATTGCTTTATCTTGACCAAAAATATTTTTTTCTAAATTATTTTCTAGTTCTTTCAATTGTAAAATTTCATCTTTTTCAACTGTATTCTTTGGTATATGACATACTTTTGATATTACTTCTTCTATTATTTCTTCATCAATTATCTTCTCATTTGAATCTTTTCTATTCATAGAAACATATGATCCAGCTTCATCAATAACGTCTATAGCTTTATCTGGTAAAAATCTATCATTTATATATTTACTACTTAATTCAACCGCTAATTTAATAGCTTCATCAGTATACTTTACATTATGATAATTTTCATAATTACTCTTTAGTCCTTGAATAATTTTAATTGTTTCTTCTACTGAAGTTTCTTTAACCTCTATTGTTTGAAATCTTCTACTTAGTGCCTTATCTTTCTCAAAATACTTTTTATATTCGTCAAAAGTTGTAGCACCAATAAATTTTATCTTTCCTTCCATTAAATAAGGTTTTAAAAGATTTGATGTATCTAATGAACCTCCCCCAATTGAACCTGCACCTACAATAGTATGTATTTCATCAATATATACTATTGGATTTTCATGCTTAGATATTTCATTTAACACCTTTTTTATTCTCTCTTCAAAGTCACCTCTATACTTAGTTCCAGCTAAAGTAGCCCCAATATCTAATGAAAAAATTTCAGCATTTTTTATTTTTTCTGGAACATCTCCCTCATTAATAAGTCTAGCTAATCCAAATGTTATAGCTGTTTTACCAACTCCAGGCTCTCCCACATGAATAGGATTATTTTTAGTTCTTCTACACAGTATTTGTATAGTTCTATTTAATATATCCTCTCTCCCTATAAGTGGATCATTATAATCATTTCTAACATATTCATTTAAATTGCTAGTTAAAGTATTAATAAGTGATTCTTTTTTACTACCTTCATTTACTTCTTCTTCATCTATATCATCATCTTGAATTTCTTCATCATCAATATAATAAGTATTTTCCAAATTATCATGACAAAGTCTATAAAGCAGTTCTCTTTTCTCTATTCCTTCTTCTAGCAAATAATACTGAGCATAACTATTGTCTAATTCATAAATTGCAGATATCATATGCTCCATAGAAATATCCTTACTACTTGCATAAATTGCCTGTTCACTTGCTCTTAATATAATCTGCTGAAAATTATAGCTTTCTTGAACCTTTCCAATTTCATCCCTTTCCATATAACTATTTAAATAATCTAATAATTTACTTCTTAGTTGCTCAACATTTCCTTCTAACTCTTCAATTACTGTAATAAATCTTTCTTGAAATGTTATTGCATACAATATATGTTCTGCTGTTACAAATTCATGATTATTCTTTTTAGCCACTTCATATGCTTCAACTAGAATATTATTTACTTCTCTTGTTATCTCCATAGCTTATGCCTCCTCTATAGTTATATTAAAAGGAAAGCCTTCTTCTTTTGCCATACATAATGCCACAGCTACCTTTGTAGTGGCAATATCATAAGGATATATCCCAACTATTCCTCTTCCTAACTTATGAACGTCCATCATTATCTTATTTGATGTATTTATATCTTTTTTAAAAACAGTCATTAATATATTAACTACGAACTCCATTGTAGTGAAATCATCATTATGCATAACTACTTTATAATGTATTGGCTTTTTAATCTTTACTTTTTCTTTATTTACTGTTGCAATACCATTTTCCATATATTATCTCCTTGTATAATAACTTTTACTTTTATTATATTAATGCTACTGATTAATATCAATATTACATTCTAACTTTAATATTATTGTACAAAATAAAGGTCATACTATTAAATTAATTGTTAGTATGACCTTTACTTTATACAATTTTTATTATTTATTTATCTTGCATCCATTCATATGTCTTATAGCTCTTTTTATTATGAGCATGTGCTCCTATTTTTTCACCATTTTCTATTCCAACCTCTGAATTTCCAGTTGGATCAATTTTTCTTAATTCATTTTTAGATTTTGGTTTATCTTTCATTCTATTCTTATTATTATCCATAAATCTTACCTCACAAGTATGCTAATAATTAAATTTGCTTTTTACTGCATCAAAAACTGGTTTAAACTCTTCCTCATGCTCATCAAATAGTAATGTTAATTCATCCTTAGCTTTAATATATTTAGGATCATTTTCCTCATATTGTACTATTCCTCCAGACTCTTTATGAAACTTCATAAAAATCATAGGATGTTTTTTAGCAAAGGATTCCATTTCATCAATATGACGCTCAGGTTTTGAGGCATTTTTTAGCCATCTAAATACATAATCATATTTATCCATCTCTTCACTACCTTTATCTATATTTTAAAATCAGTTGGATCATATGTTTTTGCTTTAGGTTCACCAAAACAAGCTTTTACACTTTCAACTTGTGGATTATGATTTACATTTTTATGTTGTTGTTTTGTTTTTTTCATTTTGTTTCCCATAATATCACCTCATTTATATTCTTTCCTTATAAAAATTCTATTATCCTATTAGATGTTTTCCATTTGTTCTTGTTTTTAGTTTAATACTCATTTACGAGTATTTTAAATACAAGTATAATTGCATTTATTTTTTCTTATTAATCACTCTTTGTATCCATAATCATATTATGTACTATAACTAATGAAAAAATTTAGGAGATGGTAACATGTCAAGATGTGAAAAAAACTTTAATAACTGTTCTTATTTTAAAGCAGAAATAAGAACACAAATTACTATTTTAGCAGACTCTGACACCATTTGCGATTTATTAAAAGAAATACATGATAATTGTATCAATTTAGATGGTTACTATTATCAAAATATTGAATGTGACAGTAATATTTTCACCTTTGTAGTAGGTAATGAAAATGAACAATCCTCCTCTGATTTAAGAACTGTCCAATGTATTCTTAAAAAATGGTGCATAGACTATTTAGAAAATGATACTGTAAGAGTAATTATCAATCATAATACACCTGGTGCTTTAGCTAAAATTTATTGTGCTTTAGCTAAATGTTTAGATGTGTATTCTTCATATTATGCTCAAAGAAAAGGTATCTATATTGAAACCTCAAACAATTGTAAGGCTGTTAAAATAATTAATTCCTTAAATTAATTATCTAAAATAAACCACAGTATAAAAATATTAACTTTTATACTGTGGTTTTATATTTATACATTATTTTTTTTGTAATACTTATTATATATTTCTTTTGTATATCCATAATCTATTAATACATATCTATTGTTCACTATACCCCAGCTTGTAAATTTATATAAGTCAGCCCAAACTAAATTATACTTATCATGGATTTCTTTAATACTTTCTTTATTTTTTATATCTTTTTTATTTTCAATATTAAAATAATTTAAAAACTCCTTTTCATTTTTTATAGGCTTTGCTTTTTTCATAATTAAATACTTATAATCATCTGATACAAAATATACTCTTGCAAGTAAATCTAATTTACTTTCATTAAAAATTAGAAATTCTGCTTCATTTTGAGCAATTCCCTTAATATTCCTAGCAATCTTCAATACAAATCCATTATTTAAGTCATAAACCTTTCTAGCTGAACCTGAACCTATATACTTATACATTCCAGATTTTATCCCATATAAAACATACTGAATATCAATGTACATAATAAGCACCTGCTCTTTTGTATAAAATTAGAGCACTTATTGAACTACTCTACATATTTATAATATTCATTTAATACTTAATATGTGATTCAATTATAACTTCATATTATCAGCATATCCTAACTAATATCTCACCTTCAGGCATATTTATAATTCTTTTACCTCCAATATTAGTTTTTAAATAAAGCTTATTTTTTCCATCATTTATTACTTCTCCTAATAAAACAGAATTTTCTCCTACTGGATTCTTCTTCATAATGCTTAGCACATTATCTGCATCATTTTTATCTACTATTACAACTAGTTTTCCTTCATTAGCTATAAATAATGGATCAAGCCCTAAAATATCACACATAGCAGCCACTTCTTGCTTTACTGGAATATTCTCTTCTTTAATTTCTATACTAACATTACTATGTTCTATAATTTCATTTAAAGTAGTAGCTAGTCCACCTCTAGTAGGATCTCTTAAAACTCTAATATTTGTACTAACGGATAATATATCACTAATTAATTCATTTAATAAGCAACAATCACTTTTGATAGTACTTTTAAATCCAAAATCTTCTCTTTTATTCATAATGCACATACCATGATCACCTAAAGTACCGCTTACTATTACCTTATCTCCAGCTCTTACCTTATCTCCACTTAAATACCTATTATTTTCTTCTATTATACCTATACCAGTAGTATTAATATAAATCTTATCACAGCTTCCCTTTTCTACTACCTTTGTATCACCTGTAACTATCTTAACTCCTGCCTCGTTAGCGGTTTTAGCCATAGATTGTACAATTTTTTCAAGTTCATTTATAGTTAACCCTTCTTCTATTATAAAACCTACTGAAATATATAATGGCTTTGCCCCACTCATACATATATCATTAACTGTTCCACAAATTGATAGCTTCCCTATATCTCCACCTTCAAAAAATATAGGATTTATTACAAATGAATCTGTTGACATAGCTATTCTCCCATTTAAAGGAGGTAATACTGTTGAATCATTTTTTTGTGATAAAAGCTCATTATTAAAATACTTATAAAATAAATTATCTATTAACTTATTAGTCGCCTTTCCTCCACTACCATGAGCTAAAGTTATTATTTCCATAAAAGTCACCTCTTAAAATTCTAAAATTTATCTATACTTATAAAATGCTGAACAAGTCCCTTCTTCTGATACCATACATGCTCCTATTGGATTTAAAGGAGTACATGCTTTTCCAAACAATTTACATTCTGTTGGTTCTTTAATTCCCATTAGTATATCACCACAAGAACAAGCACTATTATTATTACTTTCCTTCATACTCATATTAAACTTAAATAGAACATCAAAACTTTTATATTCATCTCTTAATTCTAGTCCTGCATTATTAACTTTTCCTAGTCCCCTCCAAGTGCTTTCAGTTAATTTGAATATATTTCTTAATAAATTATTAGCCTCTTTATTTCCATCCTTCTTCACTAATCTACTATATAAATTTATTAATCCATATTCATTTTTTTCTTTCATCTCAATTAATTTATATATAGATGATAAGATATCATTTATCTCAAATCCAGAAATAACCATAGGCATCTTATATTCTTCTGCTATATTAAAAAAAGGATTTTCACCTATTATAGTTGCAACATTTCCTGGACATAAAAATCCATCTATTTTAACCTTAGGATTTAAAACCAAAACTTCCATAGCTTCTGGCATTGTTTTTAAACTATTTAATATTGAATAATTTTTAATATTTTCTTCTTTCGCTTTTTTTATACTAAGTGCTATTATTGGTGCAGTAGTCTCAAAGCCAATTGATAAGAATACTACTTCTTTATCAATATTTTTTTTTGCTATTTCTATACTATCTAAAGGTGAATATATAACTCTTATATCTCTTCCCTTAGCCTTTTCTTTAGATAAGCTGCTATTACTCCCTGGTACTCTAATTAAATCTCCAAATGTAGTTATTATTACATTATCTTTTTTAGATAATTCTATAGCAGTATCTATATATCCTTGTGGTGTTACACAAACAGGACAGCCTGGCCCATTTATAAGTTTAATATTTTCACTTAAAACATCTTTTAATGCATTTTTTAATATTACATTTGTATGAGTTCCACAAACCTCCATAATAGAAATATTAAAATTCCCCTTACTATTTATCTTTTTTAATAGCTTTTGAGATATATCCTTACTTTTCAACTCTTTTAATATTTCCATTAAAGTTACACTCCTCTATAGCATTACTTAATTCTTTAAATATATCTAAGGTTTCTCTTGCATAATCCTCATCTATTTTTTGAATTGCACATCCTGCATGAACTAATACATATTCTCCTTCCTTAGGATTTTCAATAAACATTATATTTACCTTTACTTTGACTCCGTTATAATTAACAATAGCATCACTTTCTAAAATTTCTTCAATTTTTGCTGGAACTGCTATACACATACCCTCTCCCCCTTAATTCTTCTTTTATAACTTCATTTGCAATTACTAATTGCCCTAAACTTACTCCACTATCATTACAAGGAATAATCTTATGAGCTATTACATTAAAATTATATTTATTTAATCCCTCTATAACACCTTTAAATAATATTTCATTTTGAAAAACACCCCCACTAATTACAATAGTATTAATATTGGTATCTTCTCTAATACTTAAAGCCATTTCAATAGTACCTTTTACTACTGTATTATGAAATTTCTTCCCTATAATACTAATATTATTTTTACTATTAATATCATAAATAATGCCTTTTATAATATCATCAAAACAGAAAATAAAACTTTCTTTATCTCTTATAATTTGGAAAATATATGTTTCACTATTGTTTTCATCACATATATTTTCTAAATTAATAGCCGCCTCACCTTCAAAGGTAACTTTATTATTAACTCCTAATATAGAAGAAATTCCATCAAATAATCTTCCCATACTAGATGTCTCTGGAGAATTTATTTTTCTATCAATCATAGTCTTTATTATGTCAATTTTTTCATTATTTAAATGTTCTGGAATAAAATCTTTTAACTTTTCTTTAAAGACTTTATAAATTAGTGAAACCCCTATTCTCCAAGGTTCTTTTATTGCTTTTTCTCCACCTGGTAAATAAAATTTATCTAAATGCCCAACTCTTTTATACTTTCTTCTATTACATAAAAAAAATTCTCCACCCCATATACTTTCATCATCTCCATATCCAGTTCCATCAAATGCAATTCCAATAACATCTTCATTTATATTGTTTTCTGCCATGCAGCTTACAATATGACTGTGATGATGTTGTGCTTGTACTATTTTAATAGTGCTTTCTATTTTTAAAACTTTTTTTAAATCAATTTTCTTATATTCAAAATCCGGATGATTATCATATACTAAAACCTTAGGAATAATATTATATATTTTGCTAAAATGCTCTATAGTGTGTTCTAAAGAATCTATTACTTCACTGTTCTTTAAGTCTCCTATATATTCACTAATAAAAACATCCTTTCTATTACTTAAAGAAATAGTATTTTTCAATTCTGATCCTAAAGCTAATATTTCTGTAATAGTATCAATATTTAATGTATATGGTGCATACCCTCTTCCTAGTCTTATGACCCTTTCTTCTCCTAAAATACTATTAGTTACTGAATCATCAATTTTCATATAAATTTCTCTATTATGCATTAAAAAATAATCAACAATATTGTTTAATTTTTTAATTGCTTCATTATCTTTATATATAATTGGTTCTCCACTAATATTTGCACTAGTCATCACTAAACTATCTAATTCATCATCAAATAACATATAGTGTAATGGTGTATATGGTAACATAACCCCAACTTTTTTATTATTTGGAGCCAATATTTCAGAAAAACTATATTTATCTCTTTTTTCTAAAAGTACAATAGGTCTTTTATTAGATTTTAATAGTTCCTCTTCTTCTTTTTTTATATTACAATATTTTCTTACAGACTCTATATTTTTTATCATTACTGCAAATGGCTTAGTAGGTCTATATTTTTTTTCTCTTAATAATTTAATTGCATCTTCATTACTACTATCACAAACTAAATTAAAACCTCCAATGCCCTTAATAGCAAATATTTTTCCTTGCTTTAATAAAGCTATAGCAGTATCTAAAGGATCATCAGTTATTATTTCATTATTATTCTTATCAACTATATAAGCTCTAGGTCCACATATAGGACAAGCATTTGGCTGAGCATGAAATCTTCTATTTTCAGGATTATTATATTCAGCTTTACAGCTATCACACATTTCAAAGTCATTCATGGTAGTAAAATCTCTATCATATGGTAAGTTTTTAATTATAGAAAATCTTGGTCCGCAATTTGTACAATTAGTGAGTGGATATCTATACCTTCTATTATTTTTATCGAATATTTCCCTTTTACATTCAGAACACAATGAATAATCTGGAGAAATATATGTTGTTGCTTTTAAATCAGAATTGCTTTCTTTTATAAAAAAATCTTTATAATTAATAAGTTCTTTATCCTTTATATCTATTAAAGTAATTTTTGATAATATAGGTGGATTAATTTTAATTTCACTTATAAAATAGTTAAGAGATTTTTTATCTCCTTCAATATCAATCATTACTCCTTGACCGGTATTATTTACCCAGCCTGATAAATTATTCATTTTAGCCAGATTATAAATAAATGGTCTAAATCCAACTCCTTGAACTATTCCTTTTATCTCAATAAATTTCCTGTATTTATCCATACATTTTACCCTCTAAATACATTCTCAATTTTATAATTACAAATCAATTATACCATTTTTTATTTAATTTTACATTTTAAGGTTTAATAATAAAAAAAAAAAAAAAAAAAAAAATAAGACTCTATAAATAACATAATAATTTTTAAGCTTTTATGTTATCTAATAAGTCTTATTATAACTTTAGTTTTCTTTCCACTCTGTCTTATTAATTAAATCATTAACTAATTCATTACTCATAGCTGGATTTATAGTTTCCTCATGAGTAATTGTTATTATTGACATAGCCATTGAATATTTTAATGTATCTTTTATACTTAAGTTATTCATATATCCATATCCAATTCCGGCTACAAAAGAATCTCCAGCTCCAGTTACATTCTTTACATTAATACTTTCACAACAAGCTAATGTTCCTTCTTCACCTTCACTAGTTATATAGTAAATTCCATCTGAATCTAAACTAATAAATACATTTTTCACACCTTGTTCTATGAAAAATCTACCTGCTTTTTTTAAATCATCATCAGTTTCAATTTTAAATCCACATAAAGCTTCTGTTTCGAATCTATTTGGCTTTACAGTATGGAAATATTTAATTAAATGACGAATTTTTCTTGCTTTCTTTGCTGATACTGGATCTAAGATAAATTTACTTTTTCCTTCATATTTTTTTAATATATACTCTAATAAAACTGGATTATCTGAATCAACAATTGTATATTCAGCATTTGCAAAGACTTCATGTTTTCCCTCTATAAATGCTTCGTCCATCTTATTTAAGCTTTCCATATCTACAACTGCAGATTCCATTTCACCTTTGTGATTTAATATTGCCATATATGTAGGAGTACTTTCTCCTTTTAAGAAAAGAGAATTCTCCATATTATATCCGAATCTTCTAGAGTGCTCTAAAATGCTCTTTCCATTCTCATCGTCACCTAATGTAGAAATAAACTCTGTATTTATACCTACTCTTGCTAAGTTTTCAGCAATATTTCTACAAACTCCCCCAAAAGATATTTTTATATGCCCTGGAATTGAATCCCTTTGTGCATAGCTTCTTCCACAGAAACCAAAAATATCAACTATTGATGCCCCTAAAACTAATATATATGGATTGTTTTCATTCATACTATCTCTCCTGCTACAAATCTAACGTAATAAAACATAAATACATTATAGTAAAGACATGAAAAAAAATAAAGAGAAAATTTAAAGATTTTGTCGAATATTTTTATTTCTCTTTATTTTTAACCACTTTTAACCTATATGTTGTTTGTTCTTAATTTATTTATATCTATTTTTATCTCTTTTCTACAATTATATCCTTCTTGAGTTAAATTCATATTTTTAAATGCAACTGACATCATTAATTTAATTCTGTTTAATTGATTAACCTCTGATGCGCCTGGGTCATAATCCACTGCTATAATATTAGCAAATGGATATTTAGCCTTTAATGCTTTTATCATTCCTTTTCCAGTAACATGATTAGGTAAACATGCAAATGGTTGAATGCACACTATATTATTTATATCACTCTCAATTAATTCAACCATCTCTCCTGTTAATAACCAGCCTTCACCAGTTTGATTACCTAATGAAACTACTTTTGAGGCTTTTTCTGCAAGATTACTTATTGAGGTTGGATTACCAAATCTTTCACTTTTTTGTAACTCTCTTATAACACACTTTCTAAATAATTCAATATAAGTAATAGCAATATTACATCCTGTTTTAACAATACTATTTCCTGATAAATATTTTCTTTTAAACTCTGAATTATAACAACAATACAAAAAGAAATCTAATAATTCTGGTACTACAACCTCTGCTCCCTCACCTTCTAAAACCTCAACAATATTATTATTAGCTGTTGGATGATATTTTACAAGTATTTCTCCTACAACTCCAACCTTAGGTTTTTTAATATCTTTTATCTCCAGCTTATCAAATTCTTCAACTATATTCTTTATATTTTCATCCATTTGCCTTTTATTTCCATTGCAGACATTTTCAAGAGCTTTTTCTCTCCAACGGTTATATAATTTATTTGCAGAACCTGGAATCTTTTCATAAGGTCTTACTCTATAAAGCACTCTCATAAATAGATCCCCATATATAATTGACATCATGAGCTTTTTAATAAATAAATAACTAACATTAAATCCTGGCTGTTTCTCCATTCCTAATAAATTTAATGATATTATAGGTACATATTCAAATCCAGCTTCCCTTAATGCCTTTTTTAAAAATCCAATATAATTAGTAGCTCTGCAGCCTCCACCTGTTTGAGTTATTATCATAGCCGTTTTCTTAGGATCATACTTTCCAGATTTTAATGCATTTATCATTTGTCCAATTACTAAAATTGATGGATAACATGCATCATTATTAACATATTTTACACCTTCTTCTATGGCTTCTTTATCATTTTCAGGTAATACATGAAGATTATATCCACATGACCTAGCTGCTTTTTCTATAAACTGAAAATGTATAGGAGACATTTGTGGTGCAAGTATTGTCCAATCTTTTTTCATTTCTCTTGTAAATAAAACTTTTTTATATCTATTATCAATAGCCTTTAATTGTATTTTATTTTTTTCTCTTTCTTCCATAGCAGCTTTTAATGATCTAATTCTTATCTTTACTGCACCTAAATTACTTCCTTCATCTATTTTTATTAAAGTGTACATCTTACCTTTTGATGCAAGTATTTCAGAAACCTCATCACTTGTCACAGCATCTAGTCCACATCCAAAAGAAGTAAGCTGTACCAATTCTAAATCATTTCGCTCTTTAACAAATGCTGCTGCTCTATAAAGTCTTGTATGATACATCCACTGATCAACAACTCTAATAGGTCTATCTAAATCTCCTAAATGTGCAATACTATCTTCAGTAAATACAGCCATATTAAATGAAGTAATTATATCTGTTAATCCATGGTTAACTTCTGGATCGATATGATAAGGTCTTCCACTTAAAACTATTCCCTTAATATTGTTTTCTTCAATATATTTTAATGTTTCTTCACCTTTTTTTCTTATATCATTTATTACACTTGCTCTTTCATCAAAAGCTACATCTACAGCTATTTTAGCCTCTTTCATAGTTATACTATAATCTTTAAATATATCATATATTCTCTTATACAACTTTTCCTTATTATCAAGAGATAAAAATGGTGAAATATATTTTATATTATTAATATTTAATTCATCTATATTATTTTTTATTACTTGTGGATAGGATGTAACTATTGGACAATTATAATGATTATTTGCTTTTTTATCTTCTTTATATTCATAAGGTACACAAGGATAGAATATGGTTTTTATCCCCATATTTATTAGTTCCATTATATGTCCATGACTTAGCTTAGCTGGATAACATACTGATTCTGATGGGATTGTTTCTATTCCTAAGTTAAATATTTTTTTACTTGATAAAGGGGAAATTATAACTCTAAACTTTAATTTTGTTAAAAGAGTAAACCAAAATGGATAATTTTCATAAATATTCAAAACCCTTGGTATTCCAATTTCACCTCTTACTGCTTCCTCTTTTGATAATGGTTTATATTTAAATATTCTACTTAATTTATATTTATATAAATTAGGTACTTTTAATTTATTATCACTATTTCCTAATGGTCTTTCACATCTATTCCCTGTAATAAACCTTTCATCATTTGAAAATTTATTAATTGTTAATAAGCAATTATTTCCACACCCTCCACATCTAGAACAAGTTGTTTCAATCTCGAACTTTTTCAATTCTTCCCTTTTTATTAAGGTAGATACTTCTCCCCCCCTATATCTCTCCTTACTAATCAATGCTGCTCCATAAGCTCCCATTAATCCAGCTATATCAGGTCTTATAACATTTGCTCCTGTTAACTTTTCAAAGCTTCTTAAAACACCATCATTATAAAAGGTTCCACCTTGAACGATTATATTTTTCCCTAACTCATCAAAATTTCTAATTTTTATAACCTTATATAATGCATTTTTTATAACTGAATAACAAAGTCCAGCTGAAATATCTGAAATACTAGCCCCTTCCTTTTGAACCTGTTTTACTTTAGAGTTCATAAATACTGTACATCTAGAACCTAAATCTACAGGCTTCTTAGATTTAACTGAAAGCTTTGCAAATTCATCAATAGAAATATTTAAAGATTTACTAAACCCCTCTATAAAGGAACCACACCCTGATGAACAGGCTTCATTTAATAATATGTTATTTATTACACCATTTTTTATCATTAAAGCTTTCATATCCTGCCCACCAATATCCAAAATAAAATCTACATTAGGCATAAATTCTTTTGCACCCCTAAAATGACAAATAGTTTCTATTTCACCTATATCTACACCTAAAGCAGCTTTTATTAACCCTTCTCCATAGCCCGTTACTGTAGCATTAGCTATAGTTATGTTATCATTAAGTTTTTCATATAATTCTACTAATATTTCTATTGTTTTATTTAATGGACTTCCTTCATTGTTATTATAAATAGAATATAATAACTCATTATCTTCACCTATTACCACTAACTTAGTAGTTGTAGAGCCAGCATCTATTCCAATGAATACATTCCCTTTATACTCTTCTATTTTTCCTCTTTTAGCCTTACTTTCTAAATGTTTATTTATAAACTGAAAATATTCTTCCTCATCATTAAATAATGGCGGTAATTTTTTTTGCATTATCCATGTATCTTTAATCTTATCTAAATCTGATATTAAACTCCCTAAAGTTGTAATACTTCTATTTTCTGATAGTATAGCAGCTCCTATAGCCACATATAATTCTGAATTCTTTGGTATAACATATTCACCTTTCTTCAAATTTAATGTTTCTATAAACCTTTTTGTTAGTCCATCAAGAAAATGTAATGGTCCACCTAAAAATGCAACATTTCCCCTTATTGGTTTACCACATGCTAATCCGCTTATAGTCTGATTTACAACCGCTTGAAAAATTGATGCTGCTATATCACTTTTCTTAGCTCCTTCATTAATAAGTGGTTGAACATCTGTCTTTGCAAATACACCACATCTTGATGCAATTGGATAAATAATAGTAGAATCTTTAGATAACTCATTTAAACCATTAGCATCCGTGTTTAATAGTATTGCCATTTGATCAATAAATGCACCTGTACCCCCTGCACAAGTTCCATTCATTCTTTGATCAACTCCATCTTTCAAGTAAGTTATTTTTGCATCCTCACCACCAAGTTCAATTACAACATCAGTTTTATGTATAAATTCCTCAACGGCTTTTGTACATGATATAACTTCTTGTTCAAAATCAGCCTTTAACCACTCTGCAGCTGCAATTCCTCCTGAACCTGTAACTGTTACTCTTAAACTAATATCTCCTAGTTTTTCGATACATTGTATTAATGCTTGTTTTAAAGTAGTTTTAATATCTGAAAAATGTCTTTTATAATCATTATAGATTACTTTATTATAATAATCTAAAACTACAATTTTTATTGTTGTTGATCCTACATCTATACCTAATTTAAAACATTTCATTTTACCACTCTTCCTAAATATTATTATACAAAATAATTATAGCATAATTTTATTATTTTCCCAAATTTTGTAAATTAATTTAACATAAGAATTTTATATGAATAATATTATATTTTATAGACAATAATTAAAATATCGCAGTAAATACTTAGGAGGGTATTATGAGCTATTTTAATGAAGGAAATAAATATTATAATAACAAAAATTATACTAAGGCTATTGAAAACTACATAGAATCTATTGAAATAGGTGAAAATGAAAGCTGTGCATATTATAACGCTGGTGTATGTTACATAAAGCTTAAAGATTTTAATTCAGCTATTGATATGTTAAAAAAAGCATTAAATATACAAAAGGAAAGTAAGTATTATTTTAATTTAGCCTACTGCTATGCAATGCTTGAAAATACTAACAAAGCATTAATTTATTTTAATAGAGCATGGGCCCTAGATGCTTCTGATAAAGATTGTGAAAAAGCCATTAACTTAATAATGTCAAAAAACAAAAAAGCGCTTTAAAAGCGCTTTTATTTTACCATTCCCCAGCAATACTATCAATAATATGATCTTCATAAAAATCATCATTATTAAAGTAATTACCTGCTAAATAAAAAGTAGTATCTACTGGGATCCATTTTTCTATTTCACTTATATATACTTCATTCCATGCATGGGGCCCATATTGAGTTCCATCATATGCACTTCCAGTTAATAATCTAACCTTTAAATTTACTGCTCTAGCCATTGCTACATAAAGACATGAATAGTCAAAGCAAATTCCACTTCTATCATTAAAGGAACTTATTGCTCCACTATTTTCTAGTTTCTCATTATTTAATGCCTTTTCTGCTCTATCATAATCATACTCTAAATTACTTCCTATCCATGAATATAGTATTCGAGCTTTATCCATATCATTATCAGTATTTTCAGTTAATGCTTTTGCCATAGAGTCAATTTCTTCTGTAGACTTAATACCCTCTTCTAATGTTACTCCATTATAATATATAATTATATTGCTAGCTGGAAGAAAATTCTCAACTATTTCTTCTGTAAGTTCACCTGTATTTTTTGCCAATGCATCTGATAATGCAGAATACATTTTATTTTCATTAAAAATGTTTACTTTATTATAAATTCCAATAGTATTATTATAGCTAATTATTCCTATAAAAATAATTGATAAAAATATAACTCCCTTTGCAATTCCCAAAACAGATGATACCCCTACTAAGAGTACACTATTTTGTCTATTTAAATTTAAAACTATAGGAATTAAAATTACCTTTAAAATCTTATATAAAACAAGTTGAATCAAAAAGAATAAAACAACAAACAATGCAATTTTACAAATATCATTATATATTCCACTTAATTTAAAACTTGTTGCAGCTATTTTAGTAATACTTTCAAGTATTACATCTATTTTTAAAGCTATTAATAAAATACTTACTAATATAGAAAAATAATAAAGTACCCTCTCTAATGAAAAACTCACGCTTCTTCTTTTTAATGCTATTTTAACACTGCCAATAATACATAATACTATTACAAACAAACACATAGCATAAGAGAGTATTTCATTCATAAGATTGCCCCTTTATTCCAAATCTTCTGATTTGACTATAGATTTTACAACATCTTTAATCAAATCGTAATCATACCCCTTCCCCATTAAAAACCTATATAACTTCTGTGACAATTTATATTCATCACTTTCTCTTTTACATAATACCTTATATTTCTTTAATGCCATCTCATGTACTACTTCACTTATTTCATCTTTATCAAGTTTATCTAACTCTTCTTCAATAATATTTTCATCTATTCCCTTTTGTAGAAGTGTATATTTAATCTTCTTTTTTCCTTGATTTTTAGATCTATCTTTTACATACATTTTTGCATAATTGGTATCATTTAATAAATTGTACTCCCTTAAGAAATTAATTGTTCGTTTAATTATATGGTCTTCAAACCCTTTTAATGCTAACTTATCTCTTAATTCCTTTTCACTTTTGTAAGTCCTTTCAATTGTCCTTAATGCTGTATTTTTACACTTTATATAATTATCTTCATCAGCTAGTTTTTTAAAATTTTCTACATTTATTGTATCTTTAACTTTTAAGTTTTCCTTATAAACTAATTCAGCACTTATAGAAAAAGCATATTCATCATCAATATAAATATTAACTCTCTCTTTATTTCTTTTACCTAATTCTATTTTAGTTATTATATTCATAATTATTGCCACCTTATGAAGATTTTAATATATGAATAGTAGGTTTATTTAAAACTTTATTTGCTACTTCGTATATTTCATCTGCAGTTATTGTATTTAAATTTTCCATATCCTTTAAAAATTCAAATATATCTTCACCTTCTAGACTTTGACTTAATATATAGCTACAAAGTTCAACAGAATCTTCTAATGTTGATATAACAGCTGTTTTATGAACTTTTTTCATTATATTTAAATCATTCTCTCCAATAATTATTTTTCTAAACTTAATATTCTTAAAAATTTCCTCAATTGCATTAGCTGCATCATCAATATCTTCTTCATCAACAGCTGTATATACATATAAAGTCTTAACATTTTGTGTAATGTCTAAATGAGAGTATATATCGTATGCTAATCCTCTATTTTCTCTTACTTCTCTAAATAATAACGAGTTAGCACTTTCACCTAGCCTGTGATTTAATATTCTTAGTGGTAATTCATACTTTTTATCTAAATCATAAAATGTAAATAAATAAATTATTGTACAAAGTTCTATATTTTCTTTAGTTGTTACTTTCTTTATATCTCTATTTTTTTCATCTTCTACTTCTACCTTAACAACTTCACTTTGCTCCCACTTACTAAACTGCTCTGATATTTCTTTAATAGCCTCTTCATGAGATAATGATGATACCATTGTTATTAGTGCATTGTTAGGTCTATAATACCTTTTGTAGTACTCGCAGAGTTCATCTCTAGTAAATTTTTTTACATTTTCATCTAAGCCTGCAACATCATATCTTAATGCACTCTTTTTAAATGCTACTTCATTTATCTTTTTAAAACTAAAATCCTCTACACTATCCTTGCTAGATCTTATCTCTGCTAATATTACTCCTCTTTCCTTTTCAACTTCTTCTTTTGGAAATTTAGAGCTAATTAACATATCACTTAATAATTCTATTGCATTTTTTAATTCATCCTCTAAACAACTTATAGAATAAACAGTTTGAGAGTAATCAGTATATGCATTGTACTCTCCACCTAAGGCCTCTAAATCATCATTTAACTTTTGAAACGTTCTGTTTTCAGTTCCTTTAAACAACATATGCTCTATATAATGTGAAATTCCCTTTTCACTTAGAGTTTCATTTAAGGCACCAACCTTTACTCCTATGTTAATTGATGAGATTTGGGTATCTTTATTTATTGTTATCACTTCTAAACCATTATCTAATTTATGCTTTTTCACATCAAAATTTATTTTCACCATTGTAACTACCTTCCCCCATCTGAATAATTTTATCTAGAATTATAATATAATATGTTTACTATATAATTACAACATTTTAATATTTCCACAAACCATATTATACCTTATACTCTAATTCTTATATGAAAATATTGTAGATTATTTTATATGATAGTTTATAATTAAATAATAATGTTTTATAATTTATTTAACAAACTATTTTTAAGGGAGGCATTATGAGTAAAACAATATTAATAATTGAAGATGAATTAAAAATAAGATTTCTTTTAAGAGATTATTTAAAGGCAGAAGGTTTTAATATTTTAGAAGCTTCTGATGGTGATGAAGGATTATTTGTTTTTAAGAACAATAAAGTTGATCTTATACTTTTAGATATAATGATGCCTAAAATTGATGGAATAACAGTTTTAGAAACTATACGAACAGTATCCAATCTTCCAATAATTCTTTTAACAGCTAAAGGTCAAGAAGAGGATAAGCTGTTTGGCTATGAAATGGGGGCAGATGATTATGTAACAAAGCCTTTTTCTCCTAAAATTTTAATTGCTAAAATTAAAGCTTTATTAAAAAGAACTATTTCTGACGATGATGACTTTAATCCTACTCAAGACTATAATGGATTAACTATAAATAAATTAGCTCACGAAGTAAAAATTAATAATGAAGCTTTAACACTTTCTCCAAAGGAATTTGAACTATTAGTTTACTTATCTGATAATATGGGTATATCCTTAAGCAGAGATGTGATTCTAGATAATGTTTGGGGAATTGATTATTATGGTGACTTAAGAACCGTAGATACAAATATTAAAAGATTACGTGAAAAACTCGGCACAAAGTCTAATTATATTGTAACTGTTAGAGGAAGTGGTTATAAATTTGAGGTCCAAAATGAAAAATAGTATTTCAAAAAGAATAACATTAATAACTTTTGGTCTTATATCAGTAGTATTTTTATTAACTTTTTTATTTCAAAATATGTTTTTTGAAGAATTTTATTTATCCAAAAAAACTGAATCATTAATACTTGATGTTAAGAGAATTAACACATTATATTCATATCAAAATTTCGATACTGATGCATTAAAAAATGCTTTATTAAATTGTGAAGAAAAAAATAATTCACGTATTGCTATTTTTTCTTTAGATGGAAAACTTAAATACTTATCATATCTTGATGATAGTAATTTTGATGATATGAAATCTCTTACTGACTTTTGTAATGAGTTATTATCTGAACATGAGTTAATTGAAGAAGTTTTAAGGACTAATAAAATACAAAGTACTATCTTTACTAATAGATATAGCTCATATAAAAAAATAGGAATAATTTCACCAATGTCTCTACAAAGCAAAAACGATTCTATACTTATTTCAGTATCATCAGTTCAGCCAATAAAAGAGGCCGCAACTGTAATTCGTAGCTTTTATTTCTATATATTTATAGGTTTTTTAATTTTAGCAATTTTCTTATCAAGAATTTATTCTAAATTAATAAGCAAACCACTTATTAATTTAAACAATATTGCTAAACGAATGTCAAACCTTGATTTTGATGCTAAATGTGAAGTAACTTCTGATGATGAAATTGGAAGCCTAGCTAATACACTTAACTTTTTATCATCTAATCTTGAAAATTCGTTGCAGACATTACAAGAAAAAAATCTCCAATTAGAAAGAGATATAGAAAAAGAAAGAAATCTTGAAAATATGAGAAAAGACTTTGTATCAAGTGTAAGTCATGATTTAAAAACACCACTTGGAATAATCAGTGGATATGCAGAGGGTTTAAAAGACGGAATAGTGTCTGGTAAAGATGCCGAAGCATATCTTGAAACAATAATAGATGAAGCAACTAAAATGAATCTTTTATTAATAAATATGCTTGATTTATCTAAACTTGAATCAGATACTATTAATCTTAATTTAGAATCATTTAATATAGTAAGATTACTTCAAGGAATGGTGAAGAAGTTTACATTAGAACTGCAAAATAAAGAATTAAAAGTTGCTTTTAATTTACCTCAATATGCATATGTAGAAGGGGATATTATGACATTAGAAAGAGTTGTTCAAAACTTATTATCTAATGCAATAAAATATACTCCTAGGGGAAATACCATTATTATTTCTGTTTTTGAAAGCGAGCTAGTATATTCAATTTCCATTGAAAATCAAGGAATTACTATTCCCGAAAAAGAACTTGATAATGTTTTTGCAAAATTCTATAGGCTTGATAAATCTGGAGATAGAAGTAAGAATAGCTACGGTCTTGGTTTAGCAACAGTTAAAAGAATTTTAACTCTTCATAACAGTGATTTTTCAATAAATAATGGTCAAAATAGCGTTATATTTAAATTCACACTAAAAAAACAAGACCTAATAATAACTGAAGATTTTGAATAAAATTTCAAACTAATTTAAGTAAAAAGAAGAGATAAAAGTTAAGGTTGAAACCTCTAAGAAAGTTTCAACCTTAACTTTTAACCACTAACTGTAAAAATACTTTTCACCTTTATTTAAATATAGACACGATCTATTTTTTTAAATATTATTTCTTTCTTCACTTCTAAGGTTTCTTTATCAACTTCTACCTTAAAAATATTAGGACATCCTTCTTCTCTCCACTTTTTCATAAACTTTGCATTAGCTTCTAAAATATAGTAATAATTTTCATCAAAATCATCTGAAAACTCTAAATATGCTAATTTACTATATCTATCTATTTTTATATTCTTTTTATCTAGATTTTTAATTATTGGAATGAAATATTTTAATGGAATCTCATATTTATATGTACCCTTTATTTCCTTTCCATCTATTAAGGCTCTCTTTAAAAATCTACTCTCTTTTTCATCTAATTCTTTAAATCCAAGTTTAAATATTGGTTCATTAGATCTATTTTTATCTATTTTTATTTTTATCACATTAACCACCACTTTTACTATAGCTTTACATATTATAGAAATCCACCATCAACTCTAATAATCTGTCCTGTTAGATATTTACAATCATCATTACATAAAAATAGAACTGTTTTTGCAATTTCACTTACATCTCCAAATCTATTCATTGGAATTTCATCTACTAATTGATTTTTTTCTTCTTCACTTAAAAAATTATTCATTTCTGTATTTATAACACCTGGTGCTATTGAATTTACTCTTATTCCAAAGGGTGCAACTTCCTTAGATAATGATTTTGTAAATAAATTTAATCCACCCTTTGTAGTTGAATATACAACTTCACAAGATGCACCTGCTTCACCCCAAATAGATGAAATATTAATTATATTACCATATCCTTTTGATATCATATGATTTAATGCATATTTTGATAAATACATAGGTGCTAAAAGATTAGTATTTATTAACATATCAAAATTATCATCCTCAACATCTATAAATAATCCAATTTCTGATTTTGCTGCATTATTAATTAAAATATCAATTTTTCCAAATGTATCAATAACCTCTTTTATAAGCTCTTTACATTCCATTTTAATTGATATATTCTTTTTTATTATTTTAGCATAACCAGCTAATTCCTTTATTTCTTTTAAAGTCGAATTAGCTCCTTCATCATCTTTAGAGTAATTTATAATAACACTAGCTCCATTTTGTGCTAGCTCTTTTGCTATTGCTTTTCCTATTCCACGTGATGCACCAGTAACAAGTGCAACTTTTCCTGTTAAATTGCTCATCATTTTCTCCTCTCTAGTTTTATTTATATTATAATTTAAATTTACATTTATATCAAAATAATATATTATTTATTTCTTCTTACTCTTTCCTCCTTAGCATATTGTAAATATGCTGAAATATCTGCAGGACCTGCAATAATTTTTCTAGTTACCCAAAGAGAGCCTGTATCTTGTGCATCTATTATCCACTTTACTAATTTTATTTTTCCTTTTTCTATTTCAATAGCTGTAATAGACACTGGATAAACACAACATCCATCATTGAAATATGGTGGATCATATAAATCTGGAAATCTACTATTATGGGTATGTCCGCAAATAATCATTGTACAATTGTCTCTAGCCCAATTTTGTAACTTTATATCTACCCTGCTTCTTTTAGTTTTACTTTTTGCTGATCTTGTTGGATCTTTAAATCCAGCTACACCATTTAAAAATCTCCATATATATCTAACTAAAAATTCGTTTACCTTCCATATTTCATTATTACAAAAATCTATTTGATGCCCATGAGTAACTAATATCTTTTCTTCAAGAGGTTTATACAATAAATTTATTCCTGCATAATACTGATTATTATTTATAAATTTAATAAACTCTTTACCATAATTAGCACCTATTTTTCTTAAAGATTTTTCTTGTTTTTTAATGAAATTTTTTTGTTTTTTTATAAAATCATGATTACCATAAATACAGTAAATATCATTTTTACTCTTAAATTTATTAAATAATTTATATATATCATCATAAAAATATGCTATTTCATTAAAATTTTTATTTTTCCATAATTCATCTCCATCACCAACTTCTATATAAGTATAATTGTTTTTTAAATAATATTTTAGTGCTGTTATATATATATTTCTATTTGGTAAAAGAGAATCTGCATATGTTCCATCACCTCTATGAACATCTGAAATTAATACAATTTTACTATCATTATTAAACTCTAAAGTAAATCCATTATCATAAATATCTTTTAATTCTTTCTCTGACATATAATCCCCATTTTTCAATATTATATGGTTATATTATGAATTTAATTTACTATTTGATAATTTTTATAATTATTTATATAAATTTTGAACTGATAGCACAAACTATAGTAAGACTTATTTGTATATTAAATTTCTGAATTAACAAAAGAAAAATAAGGAGTAATGAAAATGAATAACTTATTACTAAAAAGAAATCAATTTTTATATAAGATAACTTCATTTATTTTAATTTTATCAAATTTAAGCTGTCTTACTGTAAAAGCATTAGAATCTCCTGAAAATAGTATTAATACATTTCAGCAAGAATTAACTAATATTTCTATTGAAACTGATGATAATAATGAATTAAAACAACAATTTCAACCTTTAATAGAAAATATTTTTTTAAATAGAAATTCAGCTATATTAACTAGAGATTGTGAAGGTTTAAAAGAATTTTATGATTTAGATAAAAAGGTTGGAAAATGGGCTTATGAAAATGAAGTTACTAAAACTAAATATTTTACTAACTGGTGTGAGAAACAATCTGTTTCATTTACAAGAATAAACTCAATAATTAAAGTTTCAAAAGTTAACGAAATAGAAAAGGATACCTATAATGTTATTTGTTATGCATGCACAAAGTTTTGTTACAGCTACGAGGATGAACCTAATATTGAAAACTACTTTAAGCTTGGAACATGTCATTATATAAATCTAAAAAAAGATAATGATAAATATATAATTATAAAAGAATGGTATACTGATCCATTAGCTGATTCACTTGAACTTGACAATATAAATTGTTCTGAAATTAAAACTACTATTTTATCTCACACAAAACCTGATTTTACAATAGATGAAAGAACTCAAAAAGCTATTGACTACGCTCATGAATACTGTGGTATTAGCGATAATGAAGAACATCTATTTAAATATAATAAAGAATATAAAAATTTTAATCCAGATGGTGGAGATTGTGCTAATTTTGCATCTCAAATTATGTTTGAAGGTGGAGGATTTAAAAAAAATGATATATGGAATTACTGTAATAAAAGTGCTACAAAGGCATGGATTAATGCACAAGGCTTTAAAAACTATTTAATAAATAGTGGCCGAGGCTCATATATTGCAAAAGGCTACTATTGTGAAACATATAAAGATTCTTTTAATCTTAGACCTGGAGATATTGTTGCTTATGAAAAGAAAGGAAGAATAACTCATGTTTCTACTGTTACTGGATTAGATTCTAAAGGTTATCCTTTAGTAACTTGTCATAATACTGATAGAATGCTAGTACCTTATGATTTAGGTTGGAGCAATAGTAATATTAAATTCCATTTTATAGATGTACATTATTAATTATAAATTTAATAAATGGATAATTAAGGTTGGAACTACTATGGCAGTTCCTTCAAAATATATATTTTTTAGAAACTCCCTAAGTAGTTCATTCCCTTAATTATCCATTTTCCATTACTTATTAATAAATTACTTTGTAATTTATTTAAAAGATGTGGAAACTTAAAATTACCATACCAAATACAATAGAAACTATAGACATTAATTTAATCAATATATTAATAGCTGGTCCTGACGTATCTTTAAATGGATCTCCAACTGTATCTCCAACAACAGCACCTTTATGACATTCTGAACCTTTACCTCCAAAATTGCCAGCTTCTATATGCTTTTTAGCATTATCCCAAGCTCCACCTGAATTAGACATCATAACCGCTAAAACAAATCCAGAAATAGTTGCTCCAGCTAATA
Organism: Clostridium sp. K13; assembly: GCF_019734195.1. Classification (GTDB taxonomy): domain Bacteria; phylum Bacillota; class Clostridia; order Clostridiales; family Clostridiaceae; genus Clostridium. The sequence continues at coordinate 74,229 of NZ_JAASHM010000006.1, forward strand.
ATCCTGCAACACCATTAGGCCCTAAAATTATACCAACTGCTAATGGACTTATAATTGCTATTGCAGCAATTACAAGAAGTTCTTTTTGAGATGATTTTGTACAAATATCAACGCAAGAAGCATAATCTGGTTCTGCTTTTCCTTCCATTAAACCTTTTATTTCTTTAAATTGTCTTCTTACTTCTACAACTATTTTACTTGCAGCCCTTCCAACAGCACTCATAGTGCAAGATGAAAATGCGAAAGTAACCATTGCTCCAATAAATGCCCCAATTAAAACTTGAGGATTTAATATTGATAAATCAAATTCAAATGCTAAATTATTAGTTATAGCCATTTGTTCAATTGAATTTTTGTATGCTGCTATAAATGCTAATGCTGTTAATGCAGCTGATCCAATTGCAAATCCCTTTCCTGTTGCTGCAGTTGTATTTCCTAAAGAATCTAATGCATCAGTTCTATCTCTTACTTCATGAGGTAATCCAGCCATTTCTGCTATCCCCCCTGCATTATCTGCAACAGGTCCATAAGCATCAGTAGCTAAAGTTATTCCTAAAGTAGATAACATTCCTACTGATGATATTGCTATCCCAAAAAGACCCATATTAAAATTATTAAATCCTCCTGATGCAACAAAACTAATTAAGATAGAACAACCTATAATAATAACAGGTGCTGCAGTAGACTTCATACCTACTGATAAACCAGTAATTATTACAGTTGCAGGTCCTGTTTTTGATGACTCTGCAATACTCTTTGTAGGATTATAATTATCGCTAGTATAATATTCAGTAAAGAATCCAATTAATAATCCAGCAATAAGACCACATAAAATTGAGAAATAAACACCAATATTTTCTCTTCCTAAAATGTTATTTACTATAAAGTAAGATGCTATAGCAATAACTATTGCAGAAAAATATGTGCCTCTTCTTAATGCACTTAACAACGCTTTTTGTGATACATCTTCTTTAGACTTAACAAAGAAACTACCAACTATTGAAGCCATTACTCCAATAGAAGCAATAACTATAGGAATTGCAGCACCATTTACTGATAAACCTGCAGCTACAGCTAATGCACAAGATGATAAAATTGAACCAACATATGACTCATAAAGATCTGCTCCCATACCAGCTACATCACCTACGTTATCACCTACATTATCTGCTATAACAGCTGGATTTCTTGGATCATCTTCTGGAATACCAATTTCAACTTTTCCTACTAAATCAGCCCCTACATCAGCTGCCTTTGTAAATATACCACCACCAACTCTTGCAAAAAGAGCCATTGATGATGCACCCATACTAAACGTTAACATTGTTGTTGTTATTATAGTAATTCTTTGATCTACTGGAATTGCTCCATAATACCAATTTAAAATAAAATACCAAATACTTAAATCAGTTAATGCTAATCCAACAACAATTAATCCCATTACTGCTCCACTTGAAAATGCTACTCTTAATCCACTATTTAAGCTTTTAGTACATGCATTTGCAGTTCTACTATTAGAGTTTGTAGCAATTTTCATTCCCAAATATCCACTTAATCCTGAAAAAATACCTCCAGTTAAAAATGCAAATGGCATAAAAATACTAACAAATTTAAATTGAGCTAATATAAATAAAATAATAAACATAATTGCAAAAAATATTCCAACACCTTTATACTGACGCCTTAAAAATGCATTGGCCCCTTTTCTTATGCTACTTGCAATGTACTTCATCCTATCGGTACCTTCATCAACTTTAAATATTGTGTAAGTATAAAATGCAGCAAAAATTAATGCCAAACTTGCTCCTACTGGTGCAAAAACTATTAAGTTCATAATTTCTCTCCCCCTCTTTTAAAATAATTTTTATACTTTATTATAATCATTCTATTTACATAATAGAATTTAAATAATAATCAATATTCCTGATATTATGACATTAATTTAACAAATAAAATTTAAATAGACCTTTGTTTTTAAAATATTAAAAAGCAATACAAAATATACCATTATCATAAAAATAATATATTTTATATTGCTTACAATTTTTATTATTATCTATATTTTAAAAGCCCTTTTTCTTGGCTTCAATACCACTTTCATTAAGAGCAGGTTCTTCTATTGTTGTAATATATTGATTTTTAGGATTATTATTTTGAGTTTTTACTCCATTCTTTAAATAATTTTCTTTAGTATATTCTCTCTTATTTTTCATATTATCTCCTTACACACTATATAAAATCAATTAAAATCTAGGATCTATCTCATCTCTTTGTATACGTTTTAAATCTTTTAATCTTAAATGTGTTGTATCCATTATTTTTTCCCAAGACTCACCATCAATAATCATTCTTTTCGCTACGTCTCTACTTAAAAGTGTATCTAACTTCTTCATCATTACAACCTCCTTTTATCTTTTGATACTATTATTTTATGGCTTTTTATAAAACTTATTCGAGTTATTAATTTCAAAAACTTACATTAAATTAATTTTATTTTTAGTAATAAAAAAAAATTTTATTAATATAATTTAACATAATGAAAGGAGAGATGAAAAATGAGTAAACAAAAACGTGGAAAATACATTAAAACACTTCCTAACTGGAGAGGAACTTGTCCTATATGTGGTAGAAAAAGAGTAAAATTAGTTTGGACTAAAAAAGACGAAGAGGGTAATACAATTAATATTTGTAAAAAATGCTCCCTTACTTAAATATTTTAAATATTTATTTATAAAAGGTATAGTAAAAAAATATTTACTATACCTTTTTTGCATTATTTATTAACGTGTTCTACTATTTTTCCCTTTAGAACTTCTATTATTTTTAAAATTTCTAGAATCTTTATTTTGCTTAAAGTTATTTCTTCTTTCTTTATTTGAAGAATTTTTATTACTTTGTTTTCCATTGTTTCTTGAAGAATTTTTGCCTTTTGAATTCCACTTAGATTTTGGTCTAACTAATCCATGTGATTCTTTATATCTTTGCTCCTTAGATTTTATTAAACACTTAGGTCCATTACCTATTAAATCCTCTCTTCCAGCCTTCATTAAAGCATCATAAACTATATTATAATTCTTTGGATTACTAAACTGTAAAAGTGCTCTTTGCATAGCTTTTTCTTCTTTAGTCTTAGGAACATATACAGGCTTCATTGTTATAGGATCTAAACCAGTATAGAAAATTGTAGTTGATAAAGTCCCTGGTGTTGGATAGAAATCTTGTACTTGTTCTGGTTGGTATTTTATATCTCTTAAGTATTCTGCAAGTTCTATTGCTTCCTTTAATGTACTTCCTGGATGACTTGACATTAAGTATGGAATAATATATTGTTTTTTTCCAGCTTTTTCAGTTAATTTAAAGAACTTTTGTCTAAATTGCTCATAAGTTTTTCCTGCTGGTTTTCCCATATGCTTTAATACTTCTTCAGATACATGCTCTGGTGCAACTTTTAATTGACCACTTACATGATGTTCAACTAATTCTTTAAAGAATGTATCATCCTTATCAGCCATTACGTAATCATATCTTATTCCTGAACGTACAAATACCTTTTTTATTTTAGGTAAACTTCTTACACTTCTTAGTACATCTATAAATTCCTTATGATCTACCTCCATATTCTTACATACGCCTGGACTTAAACATTGTTTAGTTTTACATGCACCTATAGTTAATTGATGTTTGCATGCTGGTTTTCTAAAGTTTGCTGTAGGTCCACCAACATCATGAATATATCCTTTGAAATCCTTCATTTCTGTCATTTCTTTTGCTTCTTTTACTATTGATTCTTTACTTCTACTTTGAACAGCTCTTCCTTGGTGGAATGTTATTGCACAGAATGAACAGTTTCCAAAGCATCCTCTTGATCCTACTATACTAAACTTAACTTCTTCTAATGCAGGAATTCCACCCATTGATTCGTAAATAGGGTGATATTCTTTTGTAAATGGTAAATCATAAACAGCATCTAATTCTTCTCTGTTTAAAATAACTTCTGGTTTGTTTACTACTAAGAATTTATCACCTTGATCCTGAACTATGGTTCTTCCTCTCATAGGATCTTGCTCTTGATATGTAACCTTAAAAGCTTCGCAATATTTAATTTTATCGCTAGAAACCTCTTTATATGAAGGAATGACAATATGATCTTCATATATTTCATCTAAGCTATCAGCTAAATAACATGTTCCAGGTATATGTCTTATGTACTTTGCCTCAAATCCTTCATTTAAATAATTAGCAACTTCTACAATTTGCTTCTCACTCATTCCATATATTAAAAGATCAGCTCCACTATCTGTTAATATTGACTTTCTAACTTTATCAGACCAGTAATCATAATGAGCAAATCTTCTAAGACTTGCTTCTACTCCACCAATACAAATATTTATATTTTTATATGCTTCTCTAATCTTATTACAGTATACTATAGTCGCTCTATCAGGTCTAAGGCCCATTTTTCCGCCTGGAGAATATAAATCTTTCTCTCTTACTCTCTTACTTACAGTGTAATGATTAACCATAGAATCCATATTCCCCGCATTAACTAAAAAGGCAAGTCTAGGTCTTCCAAGCTTCATAAAATCATCTGTACTATGCCAATCTGGTTGAGCTATAATACCTACCTTATATCCTGCATGTTCTAGTACTCTAGAAATAACTGCAGTACCAAAACTATGATGGTCAACATATGCATCTCCTGTTACTATTATGAAGTCACATTGTTCCCAATTTCTTTCCTCCATATCAACCTTACTTATCGGTAAAAATTTATTATTCATTTAATCACATCTTTCATTATTTTCTTTTCGCATCTATTTAAAATACTTTTTTCTTATAATTCGACATCTATTAATATACCATCTAATTTTATTCTTGTTAATACTTCATGTGAAATTACCATAATATTTATTTATAACTTAATTATTTCCTAATATATAATTTTAAATCTTTTAATTCTTTTTAAATAAAAAAAAATAAAACTTGATTTAACTTTTCTTATTATTATTATTATAAGAAATTTTTATCAAGGTTTATTTTTTATAAATTTATGTTATTTTAAAAAGATAATGTATTACTTAAATAGGTTCCCAATCTTTTCAGCATAAATGGATTTTTGTCTATACCATCAAATAATGCTAATATTTGATTCTTATTTAAATCCATATGATTTTCTAATTCGTCAAGCATATTATCATCCTCAAATTCTCGTACTAGTTCCTTTCCTATATCATTTACATTTTTAAAGAATTCTAATTTGCTAAATATTCCAAAGTTTTTATTTCCTCTTGAATTTGTTATATTAATAAATTTTTTAAATTTATCTAAAGTAAAATTATTTTTTAAATTATTTATTATTTCATAATCATGTCTTATTTCTCTTAAAATATCACACTTTTCATTATTATCAGTTTCTTCAATAAGATCTATAGTCTCATAATCATCTAATGCATCTAAAAATATTGTATCTTCTTCTCTTCCAAAAGCTTTAGTTATATAAGTTGATGGTATTACAACAAACTTAATAAATCCAATAAGCTCTTGTGTTGATTTAAATGAATACCAGTTACAAAAGAAATCTCTACTATAAGAATTTATTAAAGAAAACTTTAGTACATATGCATTAGGTTTAATATCTGCATTATCCTGATTCACTAAATAATTTTGCCAATAATAAATTAAATCATACTTTTTCAAGACTACACCTCCCAACACTATACATTATTGTTTCTTTTAGCTTGTACATTTGTATATATAAAACTTCTTTTTATATTTTATGATTATGATTTATAACATTATTTTATCCATAATTTATATTTTTATTACTAATTCCCAATCTCCCTCCCCCTAAAACTTAAATTTAAAGCTACAAAAAATTATGTAGCTTTAGATTTAATCAACTTTTGAAAGTTCTTCACAATATTTATCTACAGATTGTGAAACACATTCCATTAAAAGTTTTTGATATGATGGATCTGATAACATCTTATCTTCGTTATAATTACTCATAAATCCCATTTCTAATATAACTACCGGTACTCTAGACCAATTAAATCCTGTTATATCACTTCTTTCAAATATTCCATTAACTTTAACATTATTATCTTGTAATTTTTGTTTTAAAATCTCAGCATATCTATTACTTTCACAATAAATATTTTTAGTATGCTGACCATCTTTTGATGGCACTAAAATTGTTGCTCCAGTTTTTCCACCATCATTAATGCTATCACAATGAATTCTAATTGTAATATTAGCATTTGCATTATTAGCAATTTCAGCCCTCTCCGCGTTACTAATATTAACATCCTCTGTTTCTCTAGTCATAATCACATTATAGTTTTTTTGAATTAATAACTCTTTTAATATCATTGCTGCTTCTAAATTAACAACATGTTCTGCTTTCTTTGTTGCAACTCCAGCAGTTCCCGATGATACTCTTGGTTTTTTATTACTAGAACCAGGTGCAACAGGTTCACCTTTACTATCTCCCTTCCCTTGATGACCTGGATCTATACATACCGTAAAACTCTCACTTTTTTCACCTAATTTATAAGCTTTTATAGTAATTGGTGTAATTAAATTAAATATAATTAATATACATATTAAAGATATAAAAATTTTTTTTCTCATTATTCCTCCATTTATTTTAATTAATTAAGAGGCCAATACTTAAGTATTTAGCCTCTTATATTTTTTTATTTAGGGTACATATTTATTAGTAATAAGAATCCTGGAATCCAAGCAGTAAATATTCCATCAAATACTGATAGATATCCTACAAACTTTCCTAAATTCTTTTTCATTACAAGTTCTATAAATCCAGTTAGCCATAATAATCCCCATAATAACCATATAAAGATCCAATATATATTTCCAACTGTAAAGTCTATAAATTTTAAAGTACTACCATCGATAAATGCTAAAGGTATAGTATTTATTGCAACAAATAAGCAATACCAGCCATATAACCTTCCATCCAAATTAAAAATACTTCTTGCTGCAATATAGAGATAAGTAAAGCCAAATAATAATCCTGTTCCTGCAGCAAAATAATTACCTTGTATTACTGCTACTATATTTAAAATGAAGGACAACATACCAGTAAATACATTAAATACAGCACTTGATTTGGCATCTACATCAGAAAGCCTTCCTATTCCATTTAAAATAAGAACTACTCCAACATAGATTAAAACTACGCCTAACATATTTCTCCTCCTTTGTGTTTTCTATAAAATATCTTATTAATCCACTTTAGTTTCATAACTTTCACCAAAGAATTCTTGATCTAATCCTTTTCTTTGGATTTCTTCACTTACTTTAATTGATTTAGTCATATCAACTACTTTGAATATTATAAATGTTACTAAAATAGAATAAACTCCTATTATTGCAGCTCCTAAAGCTTGAATTAAGAATTGATGTAATCCTGCACTAACTCCATTTATACGTGGATCTGCAAATATTCCAATTAATAAAATACCTAATAATCCACCCATTCCGTGTACTCCCCAAACATCTAGTGCATCATCCCACATTTTTCTTTCAAACTCAACACAGAAGAAACATACTAATGCACCTAGTGCACCTATAATTAATGCACTTAAAGGAGTAATATATCCTGATGCTGGTGTTACAGTTGCAAGACCTGCAATAGCTCCAATTATTGCTTCAAGAAATGATGCTTTCTTAGCATACATTACATGTAAAATTAACCATACTATCATTCCTGATGCTGAAGCTACACCTGTGTTTGTAAAAACGATTGCTGCTATATCTGCTGCAGCTATTGTTCCGCCTGCATTAAATCCGAACCATCCAAATAGCAATAAACCTGCACCTATTGCAACTAATCCTAAATTGAAAGGTCCTTTTTCATTTTTAACTTTTCTTTCTCCAAGAACATAAATACCACCTAAACATCCAAATCCAGACGTTATATGTATTACAGCTCCACCAGCAAAATCAACAAATCCTAGTTTACTTAGGAATCCACCACCCCAAACCCAATGTGCAACTGGGAAGTATATTAAAATCATCCATAGTATCAAAATTTTAACCCATCCACTAACAGTTAATCTATTTGCAAATGCACCTGTCATTAAAGGTGCTGTAATAATTGCAAACATCATTTGATACATAAAAAATAGTATAAATGGTATTGTTTCGCTATATCTTAAATCTACTGTAAATGTTACATCATTAAATGCAAAAAATTGCAATGGATTTCCTATAACTCCACCAATGTCATCACCAAATACTAGACTAAATCCTCCAAATATCCATAATAAAGCTACTATACCTATTGCAATAAATATTTGAAACATTATAGTTAGGGCATTTTTTCGTTCAACTAAACCACCATAAAAAAATGCTAATCCTGGTGTCATAATTAAAACAAGTGTTGTAGCTAATATCATAAATGCTACGTCACCATGAATAATCATAGAATCACTCCCTTAATTTTTCATTTGATTGACTCTTAAATAAAATTTTTAGTACTTTCTTATAATTAAATCTTTAGATCCTAAAAAGTTTTTTCTAATATAATTATGACAAGCCCCTGTTACTTGCTCTATATGTTGTGTCAAATTTCCTAATACTCTGAGAACAAATCCATTAACCTCTAATTTTGATATTCCAAAATCTACAGGTAGATTTAATTTTCTAATTATTCCTCTTAATTCTTCTATTAATTTATCATCCACATTATTATTAATAACTAATAATGTTCCAAAATTTAGATATTTCTCAAAAAAACCTAACTGTGTTACATCATTATTATTAGGATTAACAATTAAATTATCTAATAATACCAACTTATTATTTACAAATACATTGCTTTTTAACTGTACACTATTATACTTAAAGTTTTCTCCTTCTGGAGACCATCCGGCCGTAATTCCATCACTATAAATTAATGTTGAAGTTTCATCTAAATATATATTATTAACCTGTTTATATATAGCATCCTTATATAAAATAACATTATCAGTTATATATTCTAAGACACTATTTTTTCCTAATTCTATTTCAGTTTCTTGTTGTGTCTTAATATTATTTAAACACTTATATACCTTTGCTGCTGCTTGAGTTGTTATAATAGCTCTTGCATCATCTTTTAATTTGAATACATTCTTATACTTTTCTCCTTCAATATACCCTCCACCAAGTTGTAATAAATAAAATGTAGGTATATTTTCTCTATCCATTTTGATAGTTGGAGACACCTTTACTAATCCTTCATAAAACTTTTTAGTTGCAATTGTTTTATTATCTTTTTTTTCTAATACTAAGTCTATTACTCCAGAATATTCACTTTTAATTTTAGCTTCCTTAAACATATTATGAAATTCCTTCTAATAAGCAGTTTTTCTTAATCCAACTAATTACACTTTGAATTCCTTCATCAGTTTTAAGGTTAGTAAAAATAAAACTATTCTCATCTCTAAAAGCTAATGTATCTTGTCTCATAATTTCTAAATTTGCTCCAACATATGGTGCTAAATCAATTTTATTTATAATGAATAAATCACTCTTTATCATACCTTGACCTGCTTTTCTAGGAATTTTTTCTCCTTGTGCAACGTCAATAATATATATTGAAAAATCTACTAAATCTGGACTAAATGTTGCAGCTAAATTATCTCCACCACTTTCTAAGAAAATAATATCTAAATCATCAAATCTTCTTTTCAACTCTTCTAATGCTTCAAAGTTCATTGATGCATCTTCTCTTATTGCAGTGTGTGGGCATCCTCCTGTTTCGACTCCAATAACATGATCTTCACTTAAAACAGAATTTTTAACCATGAACTTAGCATCTTCTTTAGTATAAATATCATTAGTTATAACAGCGCATTTATATTCACTATTCATTACTCTCGTTAATCTTTCTATAAGTAATGTTTTTCCACTACCTACTGGTCCTCCTACCCCTATTACTACTGGTTTCATATACAACACCCTTTCATAATTCAATATAAAGCTTTATTGCAAAAATATTTTTCAAATTTAAAGCTACTTAAGACATAAACAATCTAAACTCCATAATTTCATGCTTAATTTGAGACAATTCTAATCCTGGACTATTAGCTCCAAAATAATCATCATCTAAATTCATAATAGTCTTATATAGACTTTCAAAATTTTCACTAAACTCTTTTAGTAATAACTGACCATCTTTTTGCCCTAAAGGAATAGTTCTGACAGCATTACTAATAAGTGTAGAAACTGTACTATACATATGATAAATTATAGCTTCCTTTAAATTAAAACCTAGAGAATACATTAACATTCCAAATACAATTGCTGGATGTCCAAAGGCTTCTTTATTAGTCATTTTTCTATTATATTCCTTTAATAAATCAAAATCATATAAATCCAAGAATAGTTTAACCATTCTACTTGCAACTAATTTCCCACCATTTCTACTTTCTATAGCTATAGTTTGAACAGTAATACGATTATCTAGATTCCATATACCTTCTATATCACCATTATCTAAATATTCATATAACATTTTTATTGCCAACCCATCACTAAATATAAATTGTTCATTTAAATAAACCTTTAACCATTCTCTAAAAGTTTCTGTATTATAAATCTTTTTTAATCTTAAATACGTTTCCATACCATATGAATGATTAAATGAACCAACTGGGAAATTTGAATCACATATTTGAATTACCTTTAAAACATCTGCAACGTTATTATTAATTGGCATGTGTATGAGTGTGCCCAAATTCCACGTGCCTAAAAGCTTTTTTAAGTTTTAAGTTTTCTCTAGAATAATTTATTTTATCTCGCTTTAATTCACCTTCTACTAATGCATCATATTGAATTATCATTTTTCCATCTTCAAATTGTGCTTGTAAATGTCTATTTCCAAGGCTATGTGCTATAATACCCATTTCTGTAATATTAGTTGGTCTTATAACTAAAACATCATCACTCTTAATTTTAACTATTATCATATTCTTATCATCATGATAAAGTATATCTCCGTCTTTTAATTCAACATTTTCAGATAATGCTATTCCATATTCATGATTATGATCTGAATTAACTCTCATTATCCTTTTTAATGCATCTTCACTATTTATATATATTTTTTCAATATGTAAATTGTTTAAATCATTTATATCATCTATATTTCCTAATACTTGATTAAAAATCATATAAACCTCTCCTTATTATTAGAATAAGAAATATCTTTGTGCTAATGGTAATTCACTTGCTGGTTCACAAGTTACTAATTCTCCATCAACTGTAACATCATAAGTTTGAGGATCTACTCTAATTTCTGGAGTAGCATCGTTAAGCTTCATATCTTTCTTAGTCAAATTTCTAATTCCACTTACTGGTAAAACTGTCTTTTCTAATCCTAATTCTTCTTTTACTCCGTGTTCATAAGCATATTTAGAAACGAAAGTTATACAAGTTGTTTCTTGTGCCTTTCCAAATGCTCCATAACAATCTCTATACACTACTGGTTGACATGTTGGGATAGAAGCATTAGCATCACCAATTATTCCTCTAATTGCCATTCCACCTTTAATAATTAAATGTGGTTTAACTCCAAAGTATGGTGGTTCCCAAAGTACTAAGTCAGCAAGTTTTCCAACTTCTACTGAACCTATATATTTAGACATACCTTGTGCTATTGCAGGATTTATTGTATATTTAGCAATATATCTTCTAACTCTATTATTATCGCTATATTCACTATCATCTGGGAATGTTCCTCTTTGTTTCTTCATTTTTGAAGCTGTTTGCCAAGTTCTTGTTACGACTTCCCCAATTCTTCCCATTGCTAATGTATCAGAACTCATAATACTAAAAATACCCATATCTTGGAATATATCTTCAGCTGCTATTGTTTGATGTCTAATTCTTGAATCAGCAAAAGCTATATCTTCTGGTACTTTTGCATCTAAATGGTGACAAACCATAAGCATATCTAAATGTTCTGCTATTGTATTAATAGTATACGGCTTTGTTGGATTTGTTGATGCAGGTAAAATATTTATTTGTGATGCTACTTTCATTAAGTCTGGTGCGTGACCGCCTCCTGCACCTTCAGTATGATATGTATGAATTACTCTACCAGCAATTGCTTGAATAGTATGTTCTACAAATCCACCTTCATTTAAAGTATCACTATGTAAAGCAACTTGAGTATCATATTTTTCGGCTGTTTCTAATGCATAATTTATAGCTGATCTTGTTGCACCCCAGTCTTCATGAACTTTAAGTCCAATTGCACCTGCTTCTATTTGTTCAGCATTAACATCAATATTAGCTCCGCTACCTTTTCCTAAAATACCTACATTTACTGGCCATCCGTCTGCTGATTGAAGCATTTTTCCTATATTCCATGGTCCAGGAGTAGAAGTAACAGCATTTGTACCATCAATTGGACCTGTTCCTCCACCTACTAATGTAGTAATACCATTTTCTAATGCAACTTGAGCACATTCTGGATGAATATAGTGAACGTGAGTATCTATTCCACCAGCTGTTAAAATTCTTCCTTCACCTGCTAAGGCTTCAGTTCCAACCCCTACTACAAAGTCAACATTATCCATTGTGTCAGGGTTACCGCCTTTACCTATAGCAATAATTTTTCCATCTTTAATACCTACATCTGCTTTATATATTCCAGTGTAGTCTACTATAGTTGCACCTGTTATAATTAAATCAACAACTTCTGGATTTTTGCTAGTTTGAGTAGCATTTTGACCCATACCATCTCTAAGAGTTTTACCTCCACCAAACTTACACTCGTTTCCATATCCTGTATAGTCTTTTTCAATTTTTATGAAAAGGTCAGTATCTGCAAGTCTGATACTATCCCCTTCTGTTGGCCCAAATAATTCTGCATATCTATGTCTATCAATTTCAAAACTCATTACTTTTCACCGCTCCCTTTTGACATTCCATCTAAGAATCCATCGCACATATTTCTAATTCCATAAACTCTTCTATATCCACCAATATTAATTAAGTTTACTTCCTTCTTATCTCCAGGTTCAAATCTAACAGCTGTTCCTGAAGGGATATCTAATCTTTTTCCCCAAGCTGCATTTCTATCAAAATCTAAAGCATCATTTACTTCATAAAAATGATAATGTGATCCTATTTGTACTGGTCTATCCCCAGTATTAAGAACTTGTAACTTTATGGCTTCTTTCCCTTCATTATATTGAATTGTTCCTTCTTGTATTTTTAATTCACCTGGTACCATACTTCAGCCCTCCTTATTTAATTGGTTCATGTACTGTTACTAATTTAGTTCCATCAGGGAACGTACACTCAACTTGAACTGCATGAATCATTTCTGGAACACCTTCCATAACTTCATCTTTAGATAAAATTTTTGTTCCATAGTCCATTAAATATTCAACTGTTTTTCCTTCTCTAGCACCCTCTAGCATTTCATCTGTTATTATTGCCATAGCTTCAGGATAATTTAGTTTTAGTCCTTTGCCTTTTCTTTTACGGGCTACATCAGCTGCAACAGCAACCATCAATTTTTCTTGTTCTCTAATTGTTAAATGCAAAATAAATTCCTCCTTTTTTTCTTATAATAAACATAAAAAATTGTTACATATTTGTTATTTTTCCTACATTTTTATATTTTATTCTTTTTGGTTAGCTTTTTTTCTTATTCGTTAAAAGTTACCTTTCCACCCAAGTCATAATAAGCTCCAACAACCTTAAGTTTACCTTGATTTATAAGAGCCTTAACTGCATCATCTTCTGATACTTCTTTAACTACAGCATCTACATTTGCGTGAATTGCATCATCTATTGTTCCATCTTTATTTATACTAGGTGTTATTTTTTCAACAAATGATTCCATATTTCCAGTTACTTTCTCGCCCTTAACTACTTCGTTGTATGTTGCAGTTACAGCTCCACAGCTTTGATGTCCCATGACAACTACTAAAGGCGTATTTAATTCCTCCACTGCATATTCAATAGAACCCAAAGCATCATCATCAACTACATTTCCAGCTAATCTGACATCAAATATTTCACCAAGCCCTGCATTAAAAACAGTTGTAGGCGTCACTCTTGAATCAGAACAAGATATAATTACTGCATAAGGACTTTGACCATCTTTTAATGCATCTCTTCTTTGCTGTCCTACATTTCTTAATATTGAAGTATCAGTAACAAATCTTTCATTACCCTCTTTCAACATTTGTAGTGCCTCATCTGCTGATGATACTTTTGTATCTACAACTACAATTTCAGCAATACTTTGGTTAGGTGTATTATTTGTTGTATTATCTCCGCATCCTACTAATAACAAAGAACTAATAAGTAAAACTGTTATTAAACTTTTATTCATTTTTCTTTCCTCCTTCTTATATAAATAAAATTACATATATTTTTTATTACATATGCTAAATATAATATGAACGAAAATTTAATAACATATTCATAAATTTATTTTTCTATTAAAATTATGAATATTTCCCTTGGCTTAGTTATTATATTTATTTTAAAATTTTGCATTTAACATTTTAATTTTTTATTTTTAAATTTATTCTAATTCCCATTCTTCTACATTCCAAAATATCCCTACGCCATGGTGCCCTAATATTGTTTCTGTTGATATTCCTTTTATATTACTCTTAGCTATATAAATTGCATCTATATATGCTAAGAATGTATATGGCATATCTTTTGTCATTTCTTCTTGAAATTCTTTATAGTATTTCAATCTTTCTTCAAATACATCTATATGCCTTGCTTCAGTAAGTAATTTATCTATTTTACTATTTGAATATGCATTAAAATTATCACCACCATTGGTTGTAAATACTTTATATGTATGATTATCAGGATCAAATGGACTTCCCCATCCTACTAAAAAGGCCCCTTGATTTTTCCAATCAATATTTGCATTTACAACAACTTTCACATCAACTCCAACCTTTTTTAACTCTTGTGATAAAAAATTTGAAATATCTAATCTTTCTTGGTCACCCTCCATAGAAACTAATTCAAAACTTAATTTTGTTCCATCTTTTTCATATATTCCATCATTACCAATTTTCCATCCTGCATCTTCTAATAACTCTTTAGTCTTATTAGGATTATAGTCGAATTTTTCTATATCAGGATTATTGTATTTTCCCATTTGTAGAGGTGAATATGCAACTTCACCATATCCTAATAAAATGTTATCTACTATTTCCTTTCTATTTACTGCATAACTTAAAGCATTTGGTAACTCTCTATTTTCTTTAAATAATGGATAATTAAAATTGTACATTATTCCTCGATAATCAGAAGTCTTCATAACATCTATTACAAATTCATTATTTCCTTTAAATGTATCAATATCTTTTGGTGTAACTTGTGCTAAATCTAATTCCCCACTTTTTAATTGAACTACTCTAGCTTTTGTATCATCCACTATCTTAAAAATTATTTTATCTATCTTAGGGTCACTTTTGAAATATTCCTCATTTTTTATAAGTGTTATACTTTGACCTTCATCCCAATTGCTAAACTTATATGGCCCAGTACCTATAGGATTTCTATTAAATTCAGAAGTAGTAATATCTTGACCTTCCCAAATATGCTTAGGTAATATTCCTACCGTTAAGTAATCTAATAAAGCAACATTTTCATTTTTTAAAACAATTTTTAAAGTATTGTTATCAATTATTTGGATTTCATCTATATCTATATAATTAGATACTATTTCTGATCCTACCTCTGGATTTAAGATAGTCTCATAAGTAAATTTCACATCTTCTGATGTAAATGCTTTTCCATCATGCCATTTAACATCATTCCTTAAATAAAATGTATATGTTAAATTTTCTTTATCATATTCCCATTTTTCTGCTAAAGAAGGTACTATATTATTATCTTTATCATGAGATGTTAATCCATTAAACAATAATAAATTAATTTCTCCATGCTCATACAAAGCTGGATTTATACTTGTATAATCATTGCTTCCATATACTAATACATTTTCATTTTTTACATTTTCTTCACCTTTACAGCCTATACTCACCATTAAAGTAATAATTAATATAATACTCACTAATCCTTTTAACTTCATAAATGTCCCTCCAAATAATTTAAAAATAAAAACCACGAAAAAGATAACGAAAAAACTTTCTTCGTTAACCTTCGTGGTTAATATAATTACATTTTATTATTTTATTACTAAATATAAGCCCTCGTGACTTATATAATTTTAAAATTATATAAACTATAAATATTAGAGTTCATAACTTATATTATGGTGAAATCTAATATAATAAATCAAAAAATACTATAATTAGTTTTATTTTTTAAAAACTAATTATAGTATTGACTAAAATTTATTTGAGTATTCACTTATTTTAAAACAAAATTAAAAACTTCTCTACAACTACTAATTTAAATAGCCCTAGAGAAGTCAAAATAATATTATTACATTATAGTATTCTAATCTAACCCATAAACAAAATGTCCTTTTTTAATTTCTTTCCATTTCATTTCTTTTCCTAAATATTCTTCATCTTCATACTTATAATCTGATACCATTTCTAAATCATTAGATTTTAAAGTTGGTACTAAAATTGCTTCTAATAGTGACTTTGTATAAGGATGAATAGGATTATTACAAAGTTCTTCTGTTTCTGCAAGTTCTACTATCTTTCCTTTATATATTACTGCTATTCTATCACTAATATATCTAACCATTGATAAATCATGTGAAATAAATAAACATGTTAATTCTCCATTATTTTTTAACATTTTAAATAGATTAATTATTTGTGCTTGCATAGATACATCAAGGGAAGCTATTGGCTCATCTGCAATAATAAATTTAGGATTAACAGAAAGTGCTCTTGCTATAGCTACTCTCTGTCTTTGTCCACCTGAAAAATCATATGGATATTTATCTATAAATTCTTTATTTAAACCCACTAACTTCATCATTTCATAAACTTTTTCATTTTGTTCACTTTTATTTTTATATATTTTTTTTATTTTTAAAGGCTCTGAAATTATATTTCCTATAGTCATTCTTGAATTTAATGATGAGGTTGAATCTTGAAATATAAATTGCACACTATTACTTATTAGTTTTTTTCTCAATTTATTATTTTTACTTATATTAATACCATCATAAATAATTTCACCATCTGTAATTTTATTAATTCCAACAATACTTTTTCCTAAAGTAGATTTACCAGATCCAGATTCACCAACTAATCCTAATACTTCACCTTTATATACATCTAAAGAAATACCATCTAAAGCTTTTATTACCTTATTCTTATTTAATCTAAAGTATTGTTTAAGATTTTTTATCTCCAATATTTTTTCTTTATTCATTACTAATTAGCCTGCTCCTCATTAATCTTAATTTCTTCTCTAATTTTACTTGCTTTTGGATGAAGTAACCATGTTGCTGCATAATGACTTTCACTCACTTTAAACATCGGTGGTTCCTCTAAAAAATCTATAATTAAAGGCTTCTTATTTCTTATTGCAAAAGCATCTCCCTTAGGAGGATTTAAAAGATTAGGGGGCATTCCTTCAATAGTTTCTAAATATTCTTTATTATTGTTTAATATTGGTAAACATGACATAAGCCCTATTGTATATGGATGTATTGGATTTAAAAATATCTCTTCCTTCTTACCTATTTCAACTATTTTTCCAGCATACATTACAGCTATTCTATCAGCAATTTCTGAAACAACTCCAAAATCATGAGTAATAAAAATT
This sequence comes from Clostridium sp. K13, assembly GCF_019734195.1. Taxonomy (GTDB): domain Bacteria; phylum Bacillota; class Clostridia; order Clostridiales; family Clostridiaceae; genus Clostridium. The sequence goes on from NZ_JAASHM010000006.1 coordinate 91,992, forward strand.
ATTGATATATTAGTTTTTCTTTGAATTGACTTTAATAAATCTAAAATTTGACGTTGAACTCTAACATCTAATGCTGTTGTAGGTTCATCAGCTATTAATAATTTGGGATTACATGCTAAACTTATAGCAATTACAATTCTTTGTCTCATTCCACCTGAAAAATGATATGGATATTGATTATATCTATATTCTGCATTATCTATACCAACTAACTCCATTAATTCTATAGCTCTCTTTTTTGCTTCAGCTTTACCTATATTATTATGAATTTTTAAAACTTCTACTATTTGTTTACCTACAGAAATAGTTGGATTTAATGAAGTCATAGGGTCTTGAAATATCATTGAAATATCCTTTCCCCTAACCTTAGTCATATCTTTTTCTTTGATATTAATTAAATTTTTTCCCTCTAAATTTACTTCTCCACCTTTTATATATCCATTTGTAGGCAATAATTTTAGTATACTTCTACATAGCATAGACTTACCACATCCTGATTCTCCTACTATAGCTAAAATTTCACCATTATATAAATCAAAAGATACTTTTCTTATAGCTTTTACTTCACCATAATCTGTTTTAAAATTAACTTCTAAATCCTTCACTTCTAATAATTTATTCATTTTAAATTTTCTCCTGTAATAATATTATTACGTCTATATACCCTTTAAAATCTACTCTAAATCCCACTCTTCAACATTCCAGAATATTCCTACCCCATGATGCCCTAGAACTGTCTCTCTAGTTATTCCTTTTAAATTACTATTTGCTACATAAACTGAATCTATATATGCAAAAAATGTATAAGGCATATCCTTTGTCATTTCCTCTTGAAATTCTTTATAATAATTTAATCTTTCTTCATACACATCAGTTTCTCTTGCTTTAATTAATAATTCATCTATTTTACTATTAGAGTATGCATTATAATTAGCACCACCATTAGTAGAAAAAACCTTATAAGTATGGTCATCCGGATCAAATGGACTTCCCCATCCAATTAAGAATGTATCTTGGTTTTCCCAGTCTATTTTAGAATTAACAGCTACCTTAACATCTGCTCCAACTGCCTTAAGCTCTTGTGCTGCAAAGTTTGCCATATCAATTCTAACCTGATCTCCCTCACTACAAACTATTTCAAAACTTAACTTTGTACCATTCTTTTCATATATACCATCACTACCAAGAATCCAACCTGCCTCTTCTAATAACTCCTTAGTCTTATCTGGGTTATAATCAAACTTTTCAATATCTGGATTATTATAATCGCCCATTTGAATTGGTGAATAAGCAACTTCCCCATATCCTAATAAAATACTATCTACCATTGCCTGTCTATTAATTGCATAACTTAATGCGTTAGGTAATTCTCTATTTTCTGCAAAAAGCGGATTATTAAAATTATACATTATACCTCTATAATCAGCAGTCTTCATTATATCTACTACATAATTATCATTATTTTTAAAAGTTTCTATATCTTTTGGAGTAACTTGAGCTAAATCTAATTCTCCACTTTTAAGTTGTATTACTCTTGCCTTTGAATCATCAACAATTTTAAATATTATCTTATCTATTTTAGGATTATTTCTAAAATACTCTTCATTTTTTACAAGGGTAATACTTTGCCCTTCATCCCATGCACTCAACTTATATGGACCAGTTCCTATTGGATTTCTATTAAAATCACTAGTTGTAATATCTTGACCATCTAATATATGTTTTGGTATAACACCTACAGTTAAATAATCTAATAATGCAACATTTTCATTTTTCAGAATAATTTTTACTACATAATCATCTACTATTTCTATGTCTTTTATATCTTCATAATTTGTTGCTATTTCTGAACCTATTTCTGGATCTTTTATAACTTCATAAGTATACTTAACATCTTCTGCTGTAAAAGGTTCTCCATCATGCCACTTTATATCTTTTCTTAGATAAAATGTATAAGTTAAGTTATCTTTATCATATTCCCAACGTTCTGCAAGCGCTGGTTCAATATTGTTATCTTTATCATGGGCTGTAAGTCCATTAAATAAAAGTGAGTTTATTTCTCCATGCTCATATAATGCTGGATTAATACTTGTATAATCGCCACTTCCATAAACTAATACTTTTTCATCACTTTTTTCTGCCGTAATATTCTCACTTCCTGTAGATTTATCCTCCACCTTTGAATTAGTTCCACATCCAACAAGCAATGCTAATCCTAATGATAATATTATTGCTTTTACCCCTCTAAATTTCATGATACCCCTCCATTTTTATAAGTTATTATATTTTTTAATATTTTTTCTTCTTAAATAATTACCTATATTAGCAATAGAAACAAGTGTTACTACTAAGAATAAACCTGGAATTAAAATTATCCACCAATAATTAGATAGTAATGCATCTTGAGCTAATGAAAGCATACTACCCCAAGATATTATCTCAATAGGTAATCCAATTCCTAAAAAGCTTAATGTTGATTCTGTTGCAATGGCAGAACCTATATTACTAACTACCATAAACATTATTGAAGATATAAAATTAGGTACTAAATGTTGTTTTACTATATAAAAAAATTTTCCTCCCATTATTTTTGCAGCCAATATATACTCGCTATTTCTTATTTGCCTTACTTCACTTCTTACTATCTTTGATATACTCATCCAACTTACTAAACCAATTACTATTGATATTGAAACTGGATTACTTCCACCTATAATTGCTTGAACAAAAATTATTATTAATATTGATGGTATGCTAAGTAATATTTCAGTTGCCTTCATCATTAAATCATCAATCCACTCTGGTGCCATTCCACTAATACTTCCATATACAATTGCAAAAGTTGTTGATATTATTGTTGAAAATATACCTATAAATAAAGAAATTCTTCCACCATACCATATATCTGAAAAAATATCTCTTCCCATTGAATCCGTCCCAAAATAAAAAATGCTATTTGGTGAAACATTTGAATTTGCTAAATCTATAAATTTAGGATTATGAGTCATTATAATATTTGAAAATAAACATCCTAAAATTATTATTGTTAATACTACCATAGACATAATAGGGAATTTTTTTGGTAATTTAAAATTCTTTTTAATATCTTTATGTTCTATAAAACTCTCCTTATCTTTAACAATTTCAAAGTTATTAATATCAAGGTTCAAATATCTCACCCCTTTCATACTTCATTCTTGGATCTATCTTAGTATTGATTATTTGAGCTACCATATTTGAAACTAATACTAATATTCCTGTAATAAGAGTTAATATCATAAGCATATTATAATCATGATATTTTGCACTTTCAAAAATTAAGGTCCCTATTCCAGGATAGGAAAATACCTTTTCAACAACATAAGTCCCTGCTAATATATGTGGAACAGAAACTGCCATTATAGTTATAAAAGATGGTGCAATATTTCTTAAGCAATGCCTATAAATAATTTGACTCTTATTTAAGCCTTTAACTTTTGCAAGCAATACATAATCTTCTCTCATTTCCTCTAATATTTTGTTTCTTACCATATAAGCGTAATACCATAAATGTCCTAATATTAATACTATTAAAGGTAAAATTAAGTGTATAATTCTATCACCTATATTATCTGACATTCCAATTGAATATGCCCCGCTAGTTGGTAAAATAGCTAAGTTTACTCCGAAAATTAAAATAAGTATTAATGATATCCAAAATGACGGTATACAGGATGTTATATTACCAATAGTAATTATTATCCTATCTAGTATTCTATCTTCATGTAAAGCACAATATATTCCTAAAAGTAATGCTAATAAAAAAGTAGAAATATATGCAATTCCTCCTAAAATAATTGTATTTAAACATACATCTCCAATAACTGCCTTTACATCTCTTTTATATTTATATGAAATTCCAAAATCACCTTTTGTTATTCCTTTTATCCACTTACCATACTGAACATGAATAGGGGAATTAAGTCCTAATTTCTCCATAGCACTTTCTTTTTGCTCCTTATTCATTCTTTCAATAGCATTTCCATAATAAGCTTCAAGAGGATCTCCTGGAGATAATCTTGCCATATAAAATACAACTATTGATAGCAAGAATACCGCAATTAAACACTGTAAAAATTTTTTCAATATAATTTTAATCATTTCTATCTCCTTTAATTACTAAACAAAAAAACCACGAAAAAAGATAACGAATTTTTATCGTTAACCTTCGTGGTTATTATAAATACTATCATATTAAGTTTAATTTACTGAATATAAGCCTTCGTGACTTACATTATATATATTACCCCTTTAACCATTTATTGTCAATCTATTTTTCTTTCATTTTATCTTCTATGTGTTTAACTAATGAATCAATTTCTCTTCCTGTTCTACTAGAAACTTTAAATATACTGCAATCACTATTAATACTTCTTGTATCTTTTTCTACTTTATTTTCATTAAAATCAAAATGTTCCATCATATCGTATTTATTTAATACAAGTATATTACTTTCTGCAAATAATAATGGATACTTTTCAACTTTATCATCACCTTCTGGAATACTTAATATTGCTATTTTTAAATTTTCTCCAATATCAAATTCTGCAGGACAAATTAAATTACCTATGTTTTCAACAAAAATAATATCTATTTCATCTAAATCAAAATATCCTAATATTTCTTTAATAGATAATGGTGCTATGTGACATGCTCCATTTAAATTTAATTGTACTACTGCAATACCTAACTTATCAATTTTTTCAGCATCTACTTGGCCGGCAATATCGCCTTCAATAACAGCTATATTATATTTTTCTTTCAAAGCTTTTATTAATTCAATTATTAACGTTGTTTTTCCTGTTCCAGGAGATCCCATTACATTTATTAAAAATATATTCTTTTCTTTTAGTATTTCCTTTATTTCATTACCACATTCATCTCTATAATCAATTTCTTGTTTTATCACCTTTATATTCATAAATTTCTCCTTAATAGTTAATAATAATTTTATTGTAATAATTTACTTTATTTAAATAATATTATATATTATTATTATATATTTTACCATTATTAAAACAATATTATTCTAAAAAGGAATATTTTTCATATAAAACATCTTCATGGAGGAAGTGTAATGATTATAGCTATTTTTGATACTAACGGAGCTGGTCTTGGTCAAAACATCATTAAAAGATTAAAAAAAGATTTATCTAATGATATTAATATAATTGCACTTGGTACTAATACATTTGCAACTTCAAAAATGGTTAAGGCTGGAGCTCATGTTGGTGTAAGTGGTGAAAAGGCTATTAGTTCTTTTTGTAAAAAAAACAAAGTAGATTGTATCATTGCTCCTATTGGTATATTATGCAATGGTGAAAAGGATATGGAGTTATGCCCTAGTATATGCAAATCAATTATAAATATGGACTGCACTAAATATATACTTCCACTACAAAAATATGATATATATATACCCGGTACAAGAAATTTTCAAATTAAGGATTTTATAGAAGAAATACTTTCTGATATTAAAAATAAAATGGTGACAAGTTAAATAACCTTTATTTTAACTTATCACCATTTTTTATTTTAAAATTAATTCAACAGGACAATGATCTGAACCTAAAATTTCAGTATGTATTTTAGCATCTTCTAATCTATCTTTTAAATTTTCTGATACTATAAAATAGTCTATTCTCCATCCTGCATTATTCTTTCTTGCATTAAATCTATATGACCACCAAGAATATATATCCTTTAAATCAGGATAAAAATATCTAAAGGTATCTATAAACCCGTCTTCTAATAAAGCAGTAAACTTTTCTCTTTCTTCATCAGTAAATCCTGCATTTTTTCTATTAGTTTTAGGATTCTTTAAGTCTATTTCTTTATGTGCAACATTTAAATCTCCACAAACTATTACAGGCTTACTTTCTTCTAATGCTTTTAAATAACATTTAAAGTCATCTTCCCATTTCATTCTATAATCTAATCTTGCAAGCTCATTTTGTGAATTAGGTGTATAAACTGTAATCATAAAAAAATCTTCAAATTCTAATGTAATTACTCTTCCTTCTTTATCATGCTCTTCAATTCCTAATCCATATCTAACTGATAATGGCTCTTTCTTTGTGAATATAGCCGTACCGCTATATCCTTTCTTTTCAGCATAATTCCAATATTGATGATATCCTTCAAGTTCAAGATTTATTTGTCCTTCTTGTAGTTTACTTTCTTGTATACAAAAAATATCTGCATCAACTTCATTGAAAAAATCAACAAAACCTTTTTGTACACAAGCTCTTATTCCGTTTACATTCCATGATATTAATTTCATTCTTTTCCTCCAAAGATTCTTCATTAAAGTTAAAACTTAAATGTTTAGTTAAATTACTATTTAATAATTTAACTAAATTGCGAAGTAATTTATAGTTAAGGGCCTTTGGCCAGTTAAGTTTTTTGAACATTGCTTCTCTAGTTTAAAAAGGTTAAAAATTGACTACGTCAATGGTAAGAGCCTTACGGCTAGTTAAGTAAGAAACTTCTTAGGAAGTTTACAAAATATATACTCAAAAAAATTATGAAGTAATTTCCTCCTTAGCTTTTTACCCTTTACTTTAGCAAATACTTACCTGTGATTAATTAGCTAAAGCTATATTAATTACTTTAACTTGGCCGTTACGCCCTTAGCCTTCATTTTTCTTCACAATATTATTCGATTATTTAACAAATAATCTTATCTATATAAAGGATATTTAGCACAAAGTGTTTTTACCCTTTCTCTTAGTCCATTTAAATCACTATTTCTATTTTCTATAACATCATTTATTATTGTTGCTATTTCCTTCATTGCTTCTGTATCAAAGCCTCTTGTAGTAACTGCAGCAGTTCCTATTCTTACTCCTGATGTAACAAAAGGACTTCTTGTTTCATTTGGAACTGTGTTTTTATTAACAGTAATTCCAATAGAATCTAAAAGATTTTCTGCTTCTTTACCTGTGATATCTTTATTAGTTAAATCTACAAGAATTAAATGATTATCTGTTCCATTAGAAACTAATTTAAATCCATACTTAACTAACTCTTCTCCTAAAACCTTACAATTTAAAACTACATTTTTCATATATGTCTTAAAATTAGGCTCTAATGCTTCTTTAAAGCATACAGCTTTAGCAGCAATTACATGCATAAGAGGTCCACCTTGCATTCCTGGGAATATATTCTTATCTAATGCTTTAGCATATTTTTCTTTACAAAGAATTAATCCACCTCTTGGTCCTCTTAAAGTTTTATGTGTTGTAGAAGTTACAAAATCAGCATATGGTACTGGTGAAGGATGCTCACCTGCAGCTACTAATCCAGCTATATGTGCCATATCAACCATGAAATATGCTCCAACTTCATCGCAAATTTCCTTAAATTTTTCAAAATCTATAATTCTTGAATATGCACTAGCCCCTGCAACTATTAATTTAGGTTTATGCTTTAATGCAAGCTCTCTTACCTTTTCATAATTAATTGTTTCAGTTTCACTATCAACTCCATATGAAACAAAATTAAATAATTTTCCTGAGAAATTTACTGGTGAACCATGAGTTAAGTGACCACCATGACTTAAGTCCATTCCAAGCACTGTATCTCCAGGTTCTAATATTGTAAAGTACACAGCCATATTTGCTTGTGATCCTGAATGTGGTTGTACATTAACATGTTCAGCCCCAAAAAGCTCCTTAGCTCTATTTCTAGCTATTTCTTCAACCTCGTCAACTATTTCACAGCCTCCATAATAACGCTTACTTGGATATCCTTCTGCATACTTATTAGTTAAATGAGAACCCATAGCTTCCATTACAGCTTCTGATGCAAAATTCTCAGATGCAATAAGCTCTATCCCTTCTCTTTGTCTTTTTAATTCTTTTTCCATTAAGTCACAAATTTCTTTGTCCTCAATATTTAAATTTTTAAAATTCATTTAATCACCCCAATTATCTTTTTATAAAATTATAAATATAAACTCTAATTAATTCAACTACTTTTTAATATAAATATACATTTTTCTTATATGTTATGGTATAATACATAAAAAATTAAAAAAATATAGGAGTTTTGTATTATGAATGAAATACTTCAAGTTGCAATGATTGCCGGACAAATGATTTTGGAAAATGGTGGCGAAACTTATAGAGTAGAAGAAACTATCTGGCGTATTTGCAAAATATATGGTGCTGAAGAAGCTGAAAGTTTTGCTACCCCAACAGGAATTATGGCTTCAATTTGTCATGAAGGTAAAATATACTCATTGACACGTCGTGTTTCTAATAGAACTGTTAATTTAGATAAAATTGATAAAGTAAATGATTTATCTAGAAGTATATTGTCAAAAAAACTATCTGTGACTGATTTTAAAAAAGAATTAATTAAAATAAATAAGGAGGATATCTATCCACTTCCTGTTATTATAATATTTTCAGCCTTAGGTGCTGGTTCATTCTCCGTTCTATTTGGAGGAACTCTTAAAGATGTTTTTGCAGCATTTTTAATAGGTTTAATAATTAAATATCTTACTGTAAAATGGTCTGAAATAGGTATAAACTTATTCTTTGTAAATAGTATATGTAGTGGAATTGCAGCTCTTTTAGCAATAATTCTTTATAAACTAGGAATTGCAAGTCAAGTTAATCAAACTATTATTGGAGCTATAATGCTGTTAGTTCCAGGGCTGGCTATAACAAATGCCATTAGAGATACTATATCTGGAGATTTACTTTCAGGTATAATTAGAGCTGCTGAAGCATTTTTAGTTGCAATATCCATAGCTGTGGGTACTGGTGCAGTCTTAAGCTTCTGGATATCAAACTTTGGAGGTATTTAAAATGATTATTTTAGTTACACTTGTATCTTTTTTTGCTACATTTGGATTTTGTATTGCTTTTAATATACGTGGAAAGAAAATATTCTTTGCAGCACTTGGTGGCGCTATAAGTTGGTTTTTTTACTCATTACCTTTACAAATGGGGTTATCTGAAATATCATCATTACTTCTTTCATCTATAATTTTTAGCATATATAGTGAAGTTTTAGCCAGAATTTTCAAAACACCAGTTACAACATTCGTAGTATGTGCATTAATTCCATTAGTTCCTGGTAGTGGTATGTATTATACTATGAGAGAAGCAATTTCAGGAAATATCTCTAAATCATTAGAATTAGGATTAAATACAATAGCAAGTGCTGGAACTTTAGCATTAGGAGTCTTATTTGTTTCTACACTAACAAGATTAATTCTTAGCGCTAAACGAAAAAAAGAAATGAAAAAATATGCCCAAAAGTAACTTTACATAAAAAAATAATCTCAACATATTTGGTTGAGATTATTTTTTATGTTATTAAATCTTTTTATTTCTTACCCTTTAATTTCTTATACGCTTTTGCATTTTTAATTAAATCTTTCAAATCCTCTGCCATTTCCACTAACATGCCATTCTTAATCTTAGCCTTATGCATCTTTCTATTCATTTTTTTCATCATTTTGTTTTTCATAGTGACTCCTCCTTAGTAAAAATATATAGAGTACTTACATTATTATTTTAATCAAAATGAGGTTTTTTATCCTGTCAAATATTCTTTAAAAACATTCCATAATATTCAAAAAAAGAAGCTAGCTTTTGCTAACTTCTTTATATAATAATATTATTCTTTATCTTCAGTCTTAACAACTAATCCTAATTCATCAATTTGTTTTTGGTCTACAACATTTGGTGCTTCACTTAAATAGCAGTAAGCATTTTGGTTTTTAGGGAATGCAATAACATCCTTAATATTTTCAGTTCCAGCTAAGAACATTACCATTCTATCTAAACCAAATGCTAATCCTCCATGTGGTGGTGGTCCAAATTTGAATGCATCTATTAAGAAGCCAAATCTTTCTTGTGCTGACTCTTCAGTAAAGCCTAATGCTTTAAACATTCTTGTTTGAAGTGCAGAGTCATGTATTCTTATAGATCCTCCACCTAATTCTTCACCATTTAATACTAAGTCATAAGCCTTAGATCTAACTGCTCCAGGATTGCTTTCAATCATATCTAAATCTTCATCCATTGGTGATGTAAATGGATGGTGAGCTGCATGGTATCTATCTTCTTCTTCATTATATTCGAATAATGGGAATTCAGTAATCCATGTAAAGTTAAATTCATTTTTATCTTTAATTAAATCAAATTGCTTAGCAAGCTCTAATCTTAAAGCACCTAAACTTTGGAATACTACTGAATTTTTATCTGCAACTATAAGTATTGCATCTCCAGTTTCAGCTCCCATAGTTTTAATTATATTATCTGTAACATCATCAGTTAAGAACTTAGCAATTGAAGATTTAACACCATCTTCTTTAATTTGAATCCAAGCAAGACCTTTTGCTTTGTATCCTTTAACAAAATCAACTAATTTATCAAGTGGTTTTCTACCTAAATCAGCTCCACCTTTTAAGCATAACGCTCTTACGCTTCCACCGATTTCTAATGCAGATTTAAATACTACAAAATCCATATCCTTAACACATTCTGTAATATTAGTAATTTCCATACCAAATCTTAAATCTGGTTTGTCAGAACCGTACTTTTCCATAGCTTCTTTAAATGGCATTCTCTTAATTGGAAGCTTTACTTCATGACCTAAAACTTCTTTAAATACATGAGCAATTAATCCTTCATTTAAAGCCATAATATCATCTTGCTCTACAAAGCTCATTTCTAAGTCGATTTGAGTAAATTCTGGTTGTCTATTAGCTCTTAAATCTTCATCTCTGAAACATTTGGCAACTTGATAGTATTTATCAAATCCTGATACCATTAATAATTGTTTAAATATTTGTGGTGATTGTGGAAGTGCATAGAACATTCCAGGATAGTTTCTTGATGGAACTAAGTAATCTCTAGCACCTTCTGGAGTACTCTTATTTAATATAGGAGTTTCTATTTCTAAGAATCCATTATTATCAAGGTAATCTCTAACAGCCTTTGTAGCTCTATTTCTTATCATAAAGATTTTTTGCATATCTGGTCTTCTAAGATCTAAATATCTATATTTTAATCTTATATTTTCAGCAGCATCTAATCCTTCTTTAATGTATATTGGTGGAGTTTCTGATTCTGATAAAACTTTTATGCTTTCACACTTTAATTCTACCATACCAGTTTCCATTGAATTATTTGGAGCTTCTCTTAAAACAACTTCTCCAGTTACAGCAATACAGTATTCTGGTCTTACAGCTTTAGCTTTTTCAAAGCTTTCTGCATTAATCTCTTCACCAAAAACTATTTGCATAATTCCTGTTCTATCTCTAAGATCTATAAATTGAAGACCTCCAAGTTTTCTATTTCTTTGAACCCATCCCATAAGAGTTATTTTTTCTCCTACGTTTGCTTCTCTAGGTTCACCACACATCATGGTTCTTTTTAATCCATTTAAAGCCTCACCCATTGGTAAACTTCCTCCTAACTATTTAATAGCATTAGCTATTTCTTGTATATTATCTAAACTTACTTCAAATACTTCTCCATCGCTCATTCTCTTAAGCTTTATTGATTTATTTTGAAGTTCGTCATCACCTAAAATTGTTGTAAATGCTGCACCAATCTTATTAGCATATTTCATTTCAGCCTTTACGCTTCTTCCCATATGATTAACTTCTGTTTTAATTCCAGCTTCTCTTAATTTATTAGCTAAAGTAACTGCTTCAAATTTAGCATCATCTCCTCTAGCTCCAATATATAAATCAAAAAGATTTTCATTTGGAATTTCTATTCCTTCTTTTTCTAATATCATGATAAGTCTTTCAATTCCCATACCAAATCCAACTGCTGGCATTTCAGGACCACCTAATTGTTCGATAAGCTTATCATATCTTCCACCACCACAAACAGTAAATTCATCATTTAAGATTTCAAATATTGTTTTAGTATAATAATCTAATCCTCTCACTATTCCTGGATCTACTGTGAATGGAATATTTAAAGCAGTTAAATACTTTTTAACAGCATCAAAATGAGTATCGCACTCTTCACACATATAATCAAGTATTATAGGAGCATTTTTAGTAATTTCATTACATTTTCTTTCTTTACAATCTAAAATTCTCATAGGATTTTTTTCAAATCTTGATTGACATAAAGAACATAAATTATCATAATTTTCTTTTAAGTAATTTTTTAAAGCTTCATTATAATTTGGTCTGCAACTTGGACATCCTAAATTATTTATATTTAAGCTTAAGCTTTGAAGTCCTAAAGTTTTTAAAACTTGCATTGCTAAAGCAATTACTTCTGCATCCATAGAAGGTTCTTTTGAACCGTATACTTCCGTTCCAAATTGATGGAATTGTCTAAATCTACCTTTTTGTACATTTTCATATCTAAAACATGGAGTTATGTAATAAAGCTTAGTTGGTTGTGCTTCATTAAATAATCTACTTTCAATAAAAGCTCTTCCAGCTCCTGCTGTTCCTTCTGGCTTTAATGTAATACTTCTATTACCTTTGTCATTGAAAGTATACATTTCTTTTTGAACTATGTCAGTTGTATCACCAACACCTCTTGCAAATAATTCAGTATGTTCAAACATAGGAGTCCTAATTTCTCTCATCCCATAATATTTTGCAACATCTCTAAATGTTTGTTCAACAAAATGCCATTTATAAGCATCTTGTGGTAGCATATCCTTCGTTCCCTTTGGAGCTTGCATTTCCATTTAATTATTCCTCCTCTTTTAAGTAAAGGGTATCTAATAGTTTTTTCTTTCCCTCTACCATTTCTTCTATTCTACTACAGTATTCTCTAATATCCTTTATATTTGCAAATCTTTCTATTCTTCCTTCTTCTAAGAAAACAACTTTAGAAACAGCATCTGCACCTAAAGCAATAATAGTTTGCTTATCTTCTATCATTTGAATATTATAAATACATTCTGCACCTTTTCTAGAATAACCTAAGTTCTCCATATTTCCAACCATATTTTTTTGACGATACATATAATATGGATGTAATCCTAACTCTTTAGCTAAATTTCTGCTTTCTTCATACATCCCTGCTAATTCGCTTTGTTTCTTTACTTGAATACCCTTTTTAAGAATAAAATTCTCATAAAGAATTGATGCTCTTTTTAAAGATAACCCATGAACAGTTAAGCTATCTGGATGTAACTTTAATATTTCTTCCTTTGTATGAAGAACTTCTTTTATTCCTTCACCAGGAAGACCTATAATCATATCCATATTAATATCATTAAAGCCCATACTTCTTGCTAAATTAAATTTCTCTATTACATCAAAAGAATTATGGCCTCTTCCTATCATTTTTAAAGTATTATCATTCATACTTTGAGGATTTATACTAATTCTTGTTACATCAAATTTCTTCATTGTTTCAAGTTTTTCTTTAGTTATACTATCAGGTCTTCCACATTCTACAGTAAATTCCTTTAAGTCTTTCCCTTTAACAAATGCATCATAAGCTTCTTGCATAACAATTTCAAATTCTTCATTACTAACAGCTGTAGGTGTTCCTCCACCAAAATATACAGTTTCAATATTTAAATTTCTTTCATTAACATACTTTTTCATTTCTCTAATTTCATATATTAATGCTTCTAAATATGGACTAACTAATTTTTTATTTCCCATTATTGGATTAGCTGCAAAGGAACAATAAAAACATCTTGTAGGACAAAATGCCATTCCAATGTAAATAGCTATATTTTTAGAAGTATTATTTACAAAGCTTACTTCTGTTTTAGCAATCTCTATACAAAGTTTTGCCTTTTCTTCAGATGCTAAATGCTTTTTGTCAAATATTTCTATAATTTCTTCTTCAGTTTTTCCTTCTTGTAAATATTTAAGTGCAATTTTAGATGGTCTAATGCCAACTAAAATTCCCCATGGATATTCTTCTTTTGTAATATCTTTTAATGAAGAAAATACTAATCTTTTAATGTCTTCTTTAATATTTTCAGATATTTTAGCTTCTTTATGATAAGTATTATTAATAAACTCTACTTTATTATCTAAAATATTAACAATATAATCTCCATCATCTAAAAATTTAATTTCATCTAATGGAAAATAAATATTAAACATTTGATATACGTCATATCTGTATTTCATGTCATTTAATTTAATTTTTATTTCCATGACTTCTCCTTTTATTAAAAAATCTCAAACTCATCTTGTAAGAATGGATTTCTTAGTTTTTCATATCCAATAGTAGATGATTCCATATGTCCAGGATATATTTTTATATCCTTATCTAAAATCATCAATTTTGTTTTTATTGATTGTATTAATTCATTGAAATCTCCACCTATAAAATCACTTCTACCTACTGACCCCTTAAATAAAGTATCTCCAGTAAACATAGCATCTTTATAAAGATAGCACATTCCACCCTTAGTATGACCTGGTGTATGAATACATTTTATTTCACCATCACCAAATGATAAAGTATCCCCGTCTTTTACAAGGTTATATTCTTTTGGTAAATTTCCAAAAACTGTTCTATCAGTTTTCATAAAATGAACCTCATTTTCATTCATATATATAGGAGCTTTAAACTTCTCTACAACTTCATTCAAAGCTTCCACATGATCAAAGTGACCATGAGTTAGTAAAATATATTTAATATTACATCCTAACTCTTCTATATTTTTAATTAATAAATTACCATTTCCACCTGGATCTACAATACAAGCATCTTTTGATTTTTCATCTATTAAAACATAAATATTTTCTTCATAAATTCCTATAGGATACGTTTTTATAATCATATTTTCACCTCACAAATTTATCTCATAACTATCTAAAAGTTTTTACTGCTATCTAATAATATAGTTACTGGACCATCATTTTTAATATCAACCTTCATGTCAGCTCCGAAAATACCTGTTTCAACTTTTAATCCAGTTTCCTTCATTATTTCAACAAACTTATCATAAAAGCTTTTAGCTTCTTCGCCACCTAAAGCATTCATAAAATTAGGTCTTCTACCTTTTCTTGCATCTCCATATAGTGTAAATTGTGATATTAACAATAACTCACCTTGAATATCTAATAAAGATAAATTCATTTTATCATTTTCATCACTAAAAATTCTTAGATTAATTATTTTATCTTTAATATACTTCATATCTTCCTCAGTATCTTCTTTTGAAATACCTAAAAGAACATTAAATCCTTTGTTAATTTCACCTACAATAACACCATCAACTTCAACGCTAGAATAAGTTACTCTTTGTACTACTGCCCTCATTTTATATCCATCCTTTAATACAAACTTCAACTTTAAACTTGGAAGTTATAATTTAGTTATTCATTCTATAAACATCCATAACACCATTTAATTTTCTTACTTTTCTCATTAATTCTTTTAATTGCTCTATGGTGTCTATTTTAACTTTTATATTAATATATGCTAAATTACTCTTAGCACTTTTTGCATTTAATGCATTAAGAGGTAACTTACTTTCCATTATAACATTCATTATATCAGAAAGCACTCCTGATCTATCTTCTGCTTTAACTTGAATCTCTGCCATATAAGCAACACCCTTAGCAGTTCCCCAAGCCACATCAACAACCTTTTGCGGATCTTCTTCAATTAAAGTTTGTAAATTACTACAATCTTTTCTATGAATAGATACTCCACGTCCCTTTGTTATATATCCTAAAATATCATCTCCTGGCACTGGATTACAACATTTAGCAAATCTAACCATTAAATTATCTTCACCTTTAACGGTAACACCATAATTATTTTCTTTTTTTCGTTTTTCAGTTTTAGATATATTTTCTTCAATAGCCTTATTTAAAGTTTCTTCTTTAACTTTTTCATCTTTAGATAGATTTTCTTCTTTCAGTTTAGAAATAAATGAAGATGCTACAATAGATCCAAATCCAATTAAAGCATATAAATCATCCATACAATTTATATTATATCTTTTTATAACCTTATCATAAGCTTCACCCTTAGCAATATCAGCATAGTGAACCCCTTGTTTTTTTAACTCTCTTTCAAAGACTTCTTTTCCTTTTGTAATATTTTCTTCTTTTTTAGCCTTTTTAAACCAAGCTCTTATTTTACTTTTTGCTTGATTACTTTTAGCAATGCTAAGCCAATCCATATTAGGCCCCTTTGAATTATTAGATGTTAATATTTCAACTATTTGCCCAGTTTTAAGTTGATAATCAAGTGGAACTATCTTACCATTAACCTTAGCACCAACACATTTATTTCCAATATCAGTATGTATTCTATAAGCAAAATCTATAGGGGTTGCACCATTTGGTAAATCTATAACCACACCTTTTGGAGTGAATAGGAAAATTTCATCTGTAAAAAGATTAATTTTGAAGCCTTCCATAAACTCTTCTGCATCAGAAGTTTCCTTTTGCCATTCAAGCATATCTCTAAGCCATACTAATTTATTCTCAAATGACTTTTCTTTATTATCAGAAGTATCTCCTTCTTTATATTTCCAGTGCGCAGCTATACCATATTCTGCAGTTTTATGCATCTCAAAAGTTCTTATTTGAATTTCAAATGTCTTTCCTTGTGGACCTATAACTGTTGTATGTAAAGATTGGTACATATTAGGTTTCGGCATTGCAATATAATCTTTAAATCTTCCTGGTATAGGTTTATATATAGTATGGACTATCCCTAATACTTCATAACAGTCTTTTACTGAGTTCACAAGTATTCTTATAGCAGTTAAGTCAAATATTTGTTCTATACTCTTATTTTTAGTAACCATTTTTCTATAAATGCTATAAAAATGCTTAGGACGACCATCTATATCTGAATCAATTCCAGCATCTTCAAGTTTTCCATATAAATCTTCAATTATTTTTGCAATATAAGTTTCTCTTTCAACTCTCTTTTCTGCTATTTGATTTACTAAATCATAATATTCTTCTTCATGTAAATATCTAAAGCATAAATCTTCAAGCTCCCACTTTACCTTCGAAATCCCTAATCTATGTGCAAGTGGTGCATATATGTCTAAAGTTTCTTTTGAAATTCTTTTTTGTTTTTCTTTTGGCATATATTTTAGAGTTCTCATATTATGTAGTCTATCAGCTAATTTAATTATAATTACTCTTATATCATTTGCCATAGCCAATAACATTTTTCTAAAATTATCTGCTTGTTGCTCTTCCTTAGACTTATATTCCATTTTAGTAATTTTAGTAACTCCGCTAACTAGATTAGCTATTTCTTCATTAAAAATATTTTTAATATCTTCATATGTATAGTCAGTATCTTCTATAACATCATGGAGTAATCCTGCAACTATGGTACTTGTATCCATACCTAATTCAGCCAAAATTGTAGCTACATCAATGGGATGAATTATATAAGGTTCTCCAGATTCTCTTTTTTGTTCCTTATGAGCTTCAAACGCTAGGTTAAATGCCTTATTGACAACATTTAGGTCAACATTTGTGCAATTTTCCTTTATTTTTTGTATCAATACCTCAACCATTCAGATCCTCCCTTTAAATTTTCAAATATTATACTTTTTTTATAATCTAAGTTAAAATCAATGGCTGGTTAAATCAACCAGCCACCTTACACTAATTATATATTAAAATTTTAGGTATTTCAATAAATTAAATATCGTATTGAACAAGTGACATTACTTCGTATCCCTTTAATTTATCTCTTCCGTTTAATTCAGTTAATTCAATTGCAAAATCTAAAGCAACAACTTCACCACCTGCAGCTTCTACAAGTCTAGTTACAGCTTCAATAGTTCCCCCTGTAGCAAGTAAATCATCAACTATAGCTACTCTTTGGCCTTTCTTAATTGCATCTTTATGAATTTCTAATACATCTGTACCGTATTCTAAATCATAACTAACTGATACTGTTTCAAAAGGTAATTTTCCTTTCTTTCTAACTGGTACAAATCCAACTCCTAAAGCATATGCAACAGGTACTCCAAATATAAATCCTCTTGCTTCAGGTCCTAATATAATATCTACATTTTTATCTTTAAGATGTTCAACAATTGCATCTATTGAGTACTTAAAAGCTTCTCCATCTGCTACTAAAGTAGTTATATCCTTAAAACTAATTCCCTTCTTCGGAAAATCTTCCACTATTCTTATGCTTTTTTTTAGATCCATAACAAATCCTCCATATCAACTTATTCTTGTATTTATTATAGTCAAATACCTCTGTAATTATATTATACATTTTCTTTAGACTTATTTAAATACTTTGTTATTTGTTCTGCTCTTTCTTTTCTATTTGTTATTAATAGTTCAATTATAATTCTAGCATTATCTGTCATAGTTACAACATTAATAGTTGGAGTAATAACATCTATGATTTTATCAACACTATCATCATTTATATTAATCATGCTATAAGCATCCATGATAGATCTTAACCCATGATTATTTGTATTAATTAAAAACCTCATACCCTCTTTTATAATAACACTATTCTCACCCTTTTTAGGTGATTTAGTCCATTTTTCACCTATTAATATTAAGTCCAAATACTTATTTATACTTTTAACATTATAGTAAATTGCAATTGCTTGCATTAGCTTAAATGTTAATCCACTTATTGATAAGTTTTTGTATCTATATTGACATCCCTTTTGATTAGGATTTATGTATATGTACTCATAATCATAATTTACGTCTCTATTTTCTATAACTATCAAATCTATCCCAAGACTTTTACAAAGCTTTTCTTCTTCTTTTGATTTTAAATCTATTCCTAAAGTTATAAGTATCTCGCCGCCTAAAAAATGAACATTGTTTATTATATCCTTAGATGAAATTTTAGATTTATTTGAAGAATCATCATGGACTACGTATTCAATATCTGCATTTAAGTATTTCAAAACCAGTATAAGGGATGAAATAGCACATAATCCATCTACATTTGGTATCCCGTAAACAACAATCTTTTTTCTATTATTAATTGCTGATACCATACGTTCTATTGCTTTATTCATATCTTTAAGTATAAAGGGATTATATCCAGTTATGTAATTAGGACTATATATACTTTCCCAAAACTTACGCATGACAAACTCCTCCACAATAATAAGAAAACATATATATTATAATAGATAAATTGATATAATACAAATGTTTTCTGCAATTACTTGCAAATTATCCTGTAAAACTTTTATTTTTATATAATTGTCCACTTTTTTTATCATTTTTTGTATATTATGCATAAAAAAAGAAGCAGCAATTTCTTACTACTCCTCTAAAATCTCTAAATATTAAGCTGTTTTTACTTTTTTGCTTTTTGTATTTCTTTTCTTTAATAATACCCAAATAGGAGATGCTATAAATATTGATGAATAAGCACCAGCAGCTATACCTATTAATAATGGGAAAGAGAACTCTCTTACTGTTGGTACAAATATATTTACTGCTCCAATAATTATTAAAGTAGTTAATGAAGTATTTATAGATCTAGCTAAAGTCTTGTTTATACTTACATTAGCTATTTCAGCCGGAGTACTTCTTCTCATACTATGGCTATTTTCTCTTATTCTATCAAATACAACTATAGTATCATTTATTGAATACCCTACAATTGTTAACATTGCAGCTATAAATGAACTATTTACAGGAATATTGAATATTGCATAAACTGCTAAAGTTATTAAAACATCATGTAATAATGCTGTTAACGCAGCTACACCAAAGTTAAATTCAAATCTAATTACTATATATATAAGCATTGCTACACAAGCAATTAAAACAGCAACTACTGCATTTCTTGTTAATTCTTTACCTACTGATGGTCCTATTTGACTTTGAGAAATTAAAGCTGAATCCTCTAATGAATACTTTTCTTTTAATGCATCAAATAGTTCTGCAGTCTTAGTTTCATCTAAGTCTTTTGACTTAATTTCATACTGAGTACTTTCAACAGTTTTTGTTACTGCATCTGTTGCATATTCTTTTACTATTCCATCAGCTTCTACTTTATCAAAACTATTACCAAAATCGACAACTATTTTAGTACCACCTTTAAAGTCTATACCAAAATTTAATCCTCTAGTTGCCATTAAAACTACACCAATTAATATAATTGCTAGGGATATTGAGAACCAAATTTTTGACTTTTCTATTATTTTAAACATCTCATTACCCCCTCTTCACTCTAAACTGCCAATTAGAGTTTAACATTCCCATATTAACAGCCCACTTCATTAATGTCTTTGTTACAACTACTGCTGTAAACATACTTACTGCTATACCTATCATTAATGTAACAGCAAATCCTTTAACACTACCTGTACCCATAAAATAAAGTACAAGTGCAGCAATTACAGTGGTTACATTTGAGTCAACAATTGAAGATAATGCATTACTAAATCCTTTGTCAACTGCTGCCTTTACAGACATTCCATTTTTTAACTCTTCTCTTATTCTTTCAAATATAAGTACATTAGCATCAACCGCCATACCTACAGTTAAAAGGAATGCCGCGATTCCTGGAAGTGTTAACGCTACATCCGCTTCAACGAATACTAATAAGACTAAACATACATATAAAGTTAATGCTATACTTGCAATAAATCCTGGTACTCTATAGTAAAGAATCATAAATACAAATATAATAGCAATACCTATAAAACCTGCTTTAACTGCATTTGGAAGTGCTTCAGCACCTAATTGTGCTCCAACATTTTCTATTTGTATAGCTTTAACGGTTACAGGCAATGCCCCTGCATTAATTAAACCAGCTAAATTTTTAGCTTCATCTAAACTACCGCTTCCTTCTATAATAGCATTACCGTCAGTTATAACAGCATTTACTGTTGGACTTGATATTTCTTCATCATCCATATAGATAGAAATTTTCTTATAAAGGTTAGCTTCTGTAGCTTCAGCAAACTTTTTAGCACCTTCATCTGTTAATTTTAATGATACTACTGGTGAGTTGCTGTTGTTATCAATAACAACACTAGCTTCAGCAACATCTGTACCATTTAAAACTTCATTTCCATCAGCATCCTTAAATATTAAGTTACCAGTTTTTGATAAACTATCAACTAAATCTTTTGAATCGTATTCACCTGGAATCTCAACTCTAATTCTTCTTTCTCCTTCAGCTGTTACTGAAGTTTCAGCAACCCCTAACTTATTAACTCTTAAATCAATAAGTTGTCTTGTCTTTTCTAAATCCTCTTTTGTTACATTTTCATCTTGTATCTCCATTAATACTGAAACTCCACCTTGCAGGTCAAGTCCCTTAGTAATAGCTTTATTGAATGATTTAAATTCCCATCCCGCTACTTCAACACCTCTACCACCAGCATAGGCAAATGCAACTATAACAACTAAGGTTAGAATAAATAATATAGCGCTTCTAACTTTTGTGCGTCCTTTTTTCATGGTTTTCCCCCTTCTGTACTTTTTATATCACTTTAATTATATTATGTATACTTTCCAATATCAAGTAAGATTAATATTTTCTCCATTTTTCCATATATTTTTTACACATAATATCATAAATATTCACATAAATACATTTTTCGAATAATTCTTAATTAATTCATTATAATTAACCCCACTTTTGTTGGTCGTTTATATGGGCAAAAGATGAAACTGTCTTTTATACAGTCCATCCTCTGTTTTCAAATTCTCATTACTTATTAAAATTCTTTAATAAATCTGCAAATGGATTATCATTAAACTCTTCTGCTTCCTTTTGCATTTTTTTCATTATTCTTTGAGTTTCTCTTTTATCAACTTTTCCCTTTTTATCAAATCTTTTTTCAAAGACAGATGCTTTTTCTCTAAAATTACAATTAGCTCCAGTACAAATATATATTTTACCTTCTCCTTGCCCTCTAACTTCTAATTTCTTTTTACATTCAGGACATCTTGCATTTGTAATTCTAGCAACATTTTCTCTATATCCACATTCTCTATCTTGGCATACGTTCATAGTTCCGTTTTTACCTTTTACTTCTAAAAGATATTTGCCACAATTAGGACATTTCTTTCCTGTTTTATTATCATGAACAAATTTACTATTTGCTCCTTTTACATCTTCAACAAGAGCTACAGAGTAGTTTTTCATTTCTTTAATAAAACTATTCCATTCTCTTTTTCCCTTTGCAATTTCATCTAATTGACTTTCCCATTTAGCAGTTAATAATGGAGATTTTAATTCTTTAGGAACTAATTCTATAAGCTGTCTTCCCTTTGAAGTAGGAATTATATCCTTTCCTTTCTTTTCTATAACAAAGGAATTGAATAATTTTTCTATTATATCAGCTCTAGTTGCAACTGTACCAAGACCTCCAGTTTCTCCTAAAGTCTTTGCTGCTTCTTTTCCTACATTAATATACTTATGTGGATTTTCCATTGCAGATAAAAGAGTACCTTCATTAAATCTTGCTGGTGGTTTTGTTTCTCCCTTATTTAAAGAAATATTTTCTACAGTAAATTTATCACCTTTTTTAACATTTGGTAATACTTGTTCTTTAATATCCTCTTCAGAAGAATCATCATCTAACTTGTCATAAAGTTTTTTCCAACCTTTAGATGAAATAACCTTTCCCTTAGCAATAAATCTTTCATTTTCTACTTTGCCTTCTATTGTAGTTTGAACATATTCAAAAGGAGGTAATAAAACACTTAAAAATCTCTTAACAACTAAATCATAAATTTTTCTTTCTTCAGAACTTAAGTTAGAAAGATTAGGCTTTTCTTCTGTTGGAATAATTGCATGGTGATCACTAACCTTTGAATTGTCTACAAATGATTTATTTCCATTTATTTTACCTTTTAATAATCCATCTGCTGTAATTCTATACTCACCTATTGCAATAGCCTTAAGTCTATCTGGAATTGTAGCTACTATATCAGTAGTTATATATCTTGAGTCTGTTCTAGGATAAGTTAAAATCTTATGATTTTCATAAAGTCTTTGCATAATATTTAATGTTTGCTTTGCTGAATATCCAAAAATCTTATTTGCATCTCTTTGAAGCTCCGTTAAATCATAAAGAGCTGGTGAAAAATTTTTTTTATTTACAGAGTGAATATTAACTATTTCCCCTTCTGCTCCCTTTACTTTAGAAGTAATTTTATTTGCAAATTCTTCATCAAAAATTCTACTATTATTATCTTTATTTATCCAAGATAAGTTATATCCCTTTGTTTTTGCATTTATTGTATAATATGTCTTAGGCTTAAAGTTTTTAATTTCTTCTTCCCTTTGCACTATCATTGCAAGAGTTGGAGATTGAACTCTTCCTGCAGATAACTGAGCATTATATTTACAAGTTAAAGCTCTAGTAACATTAAGTCCAACTAGCCAGTCAGCTTCTGCTCTACAAACTGCAGCTCTATAAAGATTTTCATATTCTTTTCCATCTTTTAGGTTTTTAAATCCATCTAAAATTGCTTTATCTGTTTGAGATGAGATCCATAATCTCTTAAGTGGTTTTTTTACGCCTGCTTTTTCTATAGTCCATCTTGCAACAAGTTCACCTTCTCTCCCAGCATCTGTTGCTATAACTATTTCACTAATATCATCTCTATTCATTAGCTTTTTAACTTCATTAAATTGTTTCCCTGTCTTTTTTAAAACTACTAACTTCATATGTTTAGGTAACATCGGAAGTGTTTCCATTTTCCACTCTTTATATTTATTATCATAACCTTCTGGATCCATAAGCCCTACTAAATGACCCATTGCCCAAGTTACAACATATTTGCTTCCTTCTATATATGAACCCTTGTTATTATTACATTTTAAAACCTTTGCTAAGTCTCTTCCAACTGATGGCTTTTCTGCCAATACTAAAATTTTACTCATACTTTCTCCTTCTTCGTTTAGGAATTTTCTCCTTATTATATCATACTTTATATTAAACCACTAACAAAGTTTAGAGTAATGATTAGGAGCTATATCAAAATTGATATAGCTCCTAATTTTATAACGCTAATTTATATATTTCTAAAGCTTCCTTTTCTCTAATTTCAACAAAGCTTCCTACATGATCTCTATCTGAAACAAGCTTTTTAGCCATTTCTTCAATTCTATCAGATGATAAATTTGCATCCTTAAATGATACTGGTAATTCCATATCTTTAAAGAATTCTTCTAGCTTTTTAATAGCTAAAAGTGCTGTTTCTTCAGGATTGTTTAAATTAATATCTAAATTAAACACTCTATTTCCAAATTGAGCAAATCTATTTATATCATGTTTATAAACAAACTTCATCCATGCAGGGAATATTATTGAAAGACCAGCTCCATGTGCAATATCATATATCCCACTTAATTCATGTTCAATATCATGACTTGCCCAATCTCCCCCTCTTCCAATATCTAGTGAGCCATTATGTGCTACTGTTCCACATAACATTATTTCAGCTCTTGCATTATAATCATCTGGATTTTTCATTAATCTTAAACCATTTTCTATAATAGATTTCATAGTTGCTTCACATAGTCTGTCTGTTAAATCAACATGTTTCTCATTTACAAAATATCTTTCCATAACATGTGCAATCATATCAGCTACTCCACATGAAGTTTGATATTTAGGTAATGTAAATGTAAGCTCTGGATTTAAGATAGAAAAAACTGGTCTCATATCTTCATGTCCTACAGCTCTTTTCATCCATCCATCTTCATTTGTAATAACAGAACCTGAACTTGTCTCACTTCCTGCTGCTGGTATAGTTAATACAGTTGCTAATTTTATAAGCTCATGGTTTATAGGTGTTCCTGTGAATAAATCCCATACATCACCTTCATAATTAACTCCTGCTGTAATAGCCTTTGCAGAATCGATTACACTACCTCCACCTACAGCTAAGATAAAGTTAATATTTTCTTTCCTACATATTTCTATACCTTCTCTAACTAAAGAAACTCTTGGATTAGGCTTTACCCCTGATAATTCAAAAATTTCTATATCTTCTTTATTTAAAGAGTTAATTATTCTATCATAAAGACCACTCTTTTTTATAGAGCCTCCACCATAATGTAATAATACTTTTTTTGAATATTTCTTAACTTCAGTTCCTATACTTTCTTCTGTATTTTTACCGAAGATTAATTTTGTTCCATTTTGATAATTAAAATTTAACATAATCACACCTCCAGTCTATATTCTACCATATTTTATTCATTTATATTATCTTATTTTACCAATATTAAAAGGATTATATCAAATAAATCTGATATAATCCTTTATGACTATTGGTTAACTATCTCATCTTCTTTTTCAACTTTTTTTAAATTAGATATTTGATTTAAAATTTCATCTCTTATTTTCTTAACTTCCTCACTAACCTCTATATTATTATCAACTTTACCTTCTGTAAGCTTTTCACTTAACAAAAGCATTAACATTGATTCAAATGCATTAACACCTGAAGCTGACTCACCGCTACCTGCATTTACTAAAGTCTTAGGAACTATATCTATTTTTCCTTCTTTAACTGCATTTGCAAAAGATGCCATAACATCGCTTACTACCTTATATTGTGGTCCACCATATGCATTAACTTGCTCCTTTGCAGCTATAGCTTTAGAAATACCAACTCTAGCTTCTTTTTCTGCTTCTGATTCTGCTGTAACTTTAATTCTAAAGGCTTCTGCTTCTGATTCCTTCTTAACCTTATAGGCATCAGCTTCTGAAAGCTTTTGAATCTTTTCAGCATCTTGTCTTGCTTTCATAAGTTCAGCCTTACCTTGGTTTTCTTGAATCCTTATATTAATATCAGATTCTGTTAACGAAGTTTGTTGTTTAGCTATTGCTTCTGCTTCCCTTAATTCCTTTTCCTTTTCAGCAGCCTTTTGTTGAGTTTCATAAGTTTGAAGTTGTTCCCTTGCTATTTGTCTACTTCTTAATTGTGTTAAAATTGTTTCAATTTCATTACCAGACTTTGGACTTGTTGGAGTTCCTATTAGCACCTCTTCAAGCTCCAAATTATAATGACTAAACTTTTCTTGCATTTCATGTGAGCTCTGAGCTTGAATTTCATTTCTCTCTTGAATTAATTCTATAAGAGTCTTAGTCTGTCCAATATTTTTAAAATATGCTGATATCATAGGATCAAGAGTTTGGTCAACTAGCATTTTTATATCCCCAAATCTTTGAATAACAAGGGGTGCTTTTTTATAGTCTATATGAAAAACTACAGATAAAGGTAAGTTAGGTTCAAAAGCATCTTTAGTAATTAAACTAACTTCCTTAAGATTTTCATCATATTTATGATTTCCAATTTGATTAGATATCCATTTTAATATTACATTAGTTGTAGGAACTTTAATTATATTACCTGCATAAGTATTAAATGCATACTTACCTGGCATTAGAGCTTCATTCCAAACACCTCTATAACCCTTTTTAACAAGTTCACCATGTTTATAATCTACCCCTGAAAAATCTTCTCCCTTAGATCCTGTATAAGATACAACAACACCAACAAATCCAACAGGAATAATAACCTTAGGAATATATTCAACAGTTGCAAATAATCTATTTATAAAATAGGTACCATCAGCTAATACTTGATATTGTCTTCCTCTATATCCTCCAGCTCTTAAGAAAGCATCAATATCTTGAAAGTTATTATGATAATTAGGATCTGAAGAATCATCACCAACTGTAGGACAAATAATATTTTCTCCTCCTAGAGATGGCCCATCATGAACAGTAACTATGCCAACTAAATCCTCATTACCTTGAATTATAACAGGCTCAAAACCTTTTCTTGCATGTATAAGATTTGCCATTGCTTTTAAGGTTTCTTGTTCTGCCTTTGTTCCTGTTTTTAAACAATAAGTCACAGTATCAGTAATAATTACAAATTGAGCTAAATTAAATGCATATGTTCCTTCCCTTATGATTCCTCTTTGAGGACCCTTTTGTCCTCCATTGTTTAAAAACTCTCTTACATCTTGAAAGTTATTACTTTCTTTAACAACTCTACCTAACGTTTGTGTAGGATCTAGAGACATACCATCTCTTGCAAAAACATAGGCAACTTTACCTTGAGGTATAGTTACTAATGGAACAACATGAATCTTATAAATTAGAGGACTTCTAAAATGAATTCCTCCTCTTAATAGCTCTGGCTGATAACCTGCTTCCCCATTTAACGCAATAATTTGCTCATTTAATGATCCTTTTCTACTCCACCACTTTTCAACTATTCCAACTTTATCATTATCTATAATTTTGAATCCTAAAATCCAAAGTATAAATAGTAAAGCAAGAATAACTCCAATTACAGTGAGCCCAATTCTAATATATTCACCCATACCTTCCTCCTTAAAACAGTAAGATTTACTACAAATATATTAAATTCAAATATACTATATTCTTAATTATTTTCATTTTATGTAAAACAATTTCATTGGAATTAATTCCTTAAAATAGTATAATAATTTATAAAATGTATTTAGGGAGGAATATTATGAATAAACTAAAGAATTTACTATTATTGTTACTAATAACACTTATTATCTTTTCAATTAGCTGTTCAAAAACAAATAAATATGAAGAAACATTCAATACTTTTAAAGAAAAATGGATTAATAAAGATTTTGAAGCTATGTACTCTATGTTAAATCAGTCATCTAAAGAATATATAGATGAAGAAGCATTTATAAGCAGATATAAAACCATATATTCAGCAATAAATTTAACTGATTTAGAAATAACATCAAATGGTGATCCTATTAAAAATGAAGGTTATTATACTATACCATTCACTTTTAAGGCTAACACTGTAGCTGGAGAATTAAACCTAACAGATTTTAAATTAAATATTTATAAAGTAGATAAGGATTATCTTATTAACTGGGATGAAAGTTTAATATTACCTAATATGATTGAAGGAGATAAGCTTTATGTTAGAAACTTTAATCATACTCGTGGAAAAATACTTGATAGAAATGATAATATATTAGCTGAAGATGGAACAATATCTGTAGTAGGAATACATCCATCTAAGTTTAACAAGGAAAATTATGATGCTAAAATAACTGAACTTGCAAATACCTTAGATATAAGTGAAGAAACTATTACTGATAAGCTAAATGCTAATTCAAATCCTGAACATTTTGTTCCTATAGTTAACATACTTTCAACTGATGAAAAACTTTCTACATTAATTAATAGATCTGAAGAAGGTATTCTTATTAATGAAAAAACATCTAGAGTCTACCATGGAGGAAATGCTTTTGGAAGATTAATTGGTTATGTAGGTTCAATAACTGCTGAAGAACTAGAAAAAAATAGTGATAAAGGCTATACTCAAACTAGTTTAATTGGTAAGGCTGGTATTGAACAAGTTTATGAAGCTACATTACGTGGTGAAAATGGTGCAGAAATTTATCTTTTAAGGGGTAATGAAGAAATATCAGTTTTGAAAAAGGATGTTGTAGATGGTAATGATGTTAAACTTACTATTGACTCAACTTTACAAACTAATGCCTATAACCAATTAAATGGAGAAAAAGGGGCAGTTACTGCTGTTGATCCTAAAAGTGGTGAAGTTTTAGCATTAGTTAGTGCTCCATCATATGATTCTAATATGTTTACTACTTATGTAACTAAAACATTAAAGGCTGAAAGAGAAGCAAGTAACAATGCTGATCAAATTAATAGATTTAGTAAAACTTATGCTCCTGGTTCAACTATGAAGCTTATTACCGCTTCAATAGGACTTAATACAGGAACTTTAAATGCTGATGATACTGTTACAATTGATGATTTAAGTTGGCAAAAAGACTCAAGCTGGGGAAATTATAATATTACTAGAGTTCATAATACTACTACTCCAATGACACTTAGAGAAGCTGCTAAATACTCTGATAATATATACTTTGCTCAATTAGCATTAAAAATTGGTAGTGAAAATTTAATTAGTGGAATTAAAAACTTTGGAATTGGAGACGAAATGACTTTTGAGTATCCTATGACTGCTTCTAGTATTTCTAATAATGGAAGTCTAGATAAAGAAATTTTATTAGCAGATACAGGATATGGACAAGGTGAAATTATGGTTACCCCTTTAAATATGGCATTAGCCTATAGTGCTTTAGCTAATGATGGTAACATTATGAATCCAAGATTAGTTTTATCTTCTGATAGTACTCCATCAATTTGGAAGGAATCTGCAATTAAATCAGAATATTTACCAACATTAATTGAAGATTTCTCTGCTATGGTAAATGATGCTGATGGTGCTGCTCATGAAGCTCAAATTTCTGGCTATAATATAGCTGCTAAAACTGGAACTGCTGAAATTAAAGCATCTCAAGATGATACAACTGGAACTGAAAACGGATGGTTTGTAGCTGTTGATACTACTAGTTCTAAGCTTGCAGTAGCAATGATTATTGAAGATGTAAAGGATAGAGGTGGAAGTAGTATTCCTATTCCTAAGGTTAAAGCAATTATGGAAGAATACTTAAAACGATAATAGAATCTTAAATGATTGATATTCAAAAGGGATAATCTTTATAGTTCTTAAGATTATTCCTTTTAAATTATATTTACTTTTAAATATTAATCTATTTCCCAGCCAAGTTCTTTTAGTGATTTTATTGTACTTTCTGGTATATCACTAATATCTCCATCTTCTATAAATATAAATTTATCTACTTGTGTTTGTGCTGGATAACTTTCTAATATTTCACTACACTTTATTTTAATTTTATCTCCATTTTTTAGATTATCAAATAATTCATCATTTCCAGAAATATTATTCATAACAATTGGTTGGCCATTTTCATCAATAATAACATTAGCTTTTCCACATCTTAAATATCTTCCTTCTAGTTCCATTTTATTGGTTGATGAACATCCAATTAAAATAAAAATACTAAATATTAATATAATCCCAAGCTTTAATATTCTTCTCATATATTTCTCCTTTTAAATTTATAAAATACCCTTAAATAAAATTATATAATATTTCTTATAAAACTTAATATATTATTTAATATCTCTATTTACATTTTTTTAAATATTAATCTCCTAAATTAATAACCCAAGAATCACTAATACCATTATCAATAATATATTTAACTAAATTAATCCATCCATCACACTTATCCAAAATAATTGAGTCACTTGAAACTACAAAATTACTTTTTTCAAGAATAACATCAGGATTAGTTACAATTTCAACATTTAAATCAATATCCCACTTATCAGCTACTTCACAAATTGCAGTTTTTAGTTTCCCAGAATTTGAAACTGGAGCATCAATATAAAAATTGACACCTTTAAGCTGAAGTTTGCTAAAAATATCTCCTAACATATCTAATACTAAGTAAGTTTTATCAATTAATCTATATGTTCCCCTAAGTCCAGCCAAATCTCTTATAGCTCCATCCATGCAATTTATTAGTAACCCTTTAGATAAAGCTACTTCAAGAGAAATTAGAAAATTAAATGCATCTATATTTATAGTTTTTCCCTTTAAATTGTATACATTAATTTCCTTTGATTTTCTTATTTCTAAATCTCTATTAGAACAGCTAGCTCTTCTAAGTGCCATACGTTGCCTTACTGAAAATTGATGTCTTCCACCAACAAAATCAATAATATTACTAATAGGATAATTTCTATTAAGTAACCATACAACTTCTTCCTGTGCATATCGTAGTTTTTTTATTTCTTCAGGTGAAAAAAAACTTTCATCCTTATCATCTTTACCTCTTACTGTAGTCTTTTTTACTTCTTCCATCTTATATTACCTTTCATAGTCATTCCTTATTATTGTAATATTTATAGTTTATATTATTTTCCCATATATTATTTTTAATTAATAAACTTAAATCATGTATTTTTATCTAACAATATGACATACTATAATTGAGAAAGAGATTCTAAAAGCTTCTTTTTCTAAAAAGATAAAATACTATCACATTGCTCTTATGATGATAGTATTTTATCTTTATTATTTATATAATAAATTTTCATTTCTCATTAAAATACATAAGTCATATTTTGTGGCTCAAAATATGATAATCCATGAGTCTTAGCCATTTTCGGAATAAGTTCATTTAAATATTCTGCATCTTCTAACATACATCCAATAATTATAAATCCTTTTCCCTTACCAATTTCAATATTAAGTTTTTTAGAGTTTAAATCCTCATAAAACTCATCAATTAAATCTATATCTCCAACAAGTGAAGTATTTCCTTCACACAGCATTTCATATAAAACCTGTGCTCCAGCTGCACTACTTACACTATCACTATTCCATACTGCACAATACCAATCCATTATTCTTCTCCTTTGTCTTTCTAACTTTTTTATAATTTTATCATAAAGGTATAATAAATCCTATTCTTAGCTAAATAATTATTTTTTCTATTTTAGTCCCTATTAATAAATTAAAAGAATATTTTATTAGTATATAGTAATACTTTAGAGGTACTTAATGACTTTTATTTACTTACTAATTATTTTTCTTATATTACTACTTTTATCAGAAATAATAGCAATATTATTAAAACTTACTGGACTAGATATGGAAAAAGCACGCTTTCAAGTAATTTCAATAATAACACATACTGGTTTTACTACTCGTGAATCTGAACTTATTGCCCAACATTCAAAACGACGTAGAATAGTAAGTTATCTAATGTTATTAAGCTATGTAGTTCAGGCAACCTTTTTTTCTATTTTAATATCAGCTATTAAGGATAAAGGCTTTTTTAATATAACTCTTATTTCTTTTTTTATTATTTTAATTATTGTACTTATATTTAAAGCTAGTAGTTTATTGTTAAAATTTGAACCCTTTTTATATAATCTTATATCAAAAACTCAAAAAAAATCATTAAATACTAAATCTATCGAAAATATATTATACATTAGTGAAGAATATGAAGTTATTGAATTTATTGTAATAGCTAAAAATCAGCTCTGCAATATACATTTAAGAGATTTTTCTTTAGACTTTATTAAAGTACTTTTAATTGATAAAGGTCATACAATAATACCAATTCCTAAAGGAAATGATCTTGTTGAAGAAGGGGATAGAGTAATTGTTTATGGACGTGTTGATAAATTAAAAGAATTAATACTTTAATAACTTGAAAAAAAGAATGAATTTATAATTAAATTCATCCTTTTTTTATATAATTAATTATTGAACTTCACTATTATTAACTATTTTTGTTTTAGCTTTTTTATTTTGTTTAGGCTTTTTTTCATTTCTATTCTTAGCCAAGACCTCTTCTCCTTTCTTAAATAAATAATATAGCTCATTTAAGAGTTATATTTAGTTTCCTCTTATTTAAGAAAAGAATACTAGAAATTATAACTGCTATTGCCAAACTATGCTTCTTCTAATTCAAAGTCTCTTGTTACATTTCTTACCCATTTTCCACTTAATACTCTTACTGATGCAATTATTGATTTAATAATTTCATCGCTTTTTACAACAAAAAATACTGCTGCAATTGGCCACTTCAATACAAATGCAGTTAAGAATCCACATGGAATTGCTACAAGCCATAAGAAAATAATATCATTTACTAATACAAACTTAGCATCTCCTCCACCTCTTAAAACTCCCATCATTAGAGTAACCCCAAAGCTTTGGAATATTACTATAATTGACATAGAATTCATAATTTGAATAGCAATATCCTTTGTTGTTTGTGATACATTATAAAAATCTACTACTATTGGTCTTATTATTAAAATAACGCATCCTGCCATTGCTCCCATTATAATACTTAATACACCAACAGTACGGGAGTATTCCTTAGCCTTTTCATTTCTACCTTCACCTATTGTATTTCCTATTATTACTGCTGTTGCATTTGAAAGTCCAAATATAAAAACAGTTACAAATTGAAATACAACATTACTTATACTATTTGCAGCAACTGTTTCTGTTCCAAGTCTTCCTATTATTATAGAAATCATTGTAGATCCTGTAGACCATAAAAACTCATTAAATAATACAGGTGTACAGTTTGTTAAAAAATCTTTTAATATAAGCTTGTCTACTTTAAATAAATGTCTTGCTTTTAAAGATATCTTATTTTCAAACTTTACCATAAAAATTAACACTATAGTAAACTCTGTTATTCTTGCTATAACCGTCGCAATAGCTGCTCCTTTTACTCCTAAAGCAGGTGCTCCAAATCTACCAAATATTAATATATAATTAAAGAATGCATTAACTATTAAAGATGCACTATATACAACTAAAGATATTTTTACTGTTTTTACTGAACGCAACATCATTATAGTAGCATTTGTTATTGCATAAAAAATATATCCAATTGCTACAACCCTTAAATATGTAGCCCCTTCTTGTATAACTCTAGCATCAGTAGTATAAATCTTCATAAAACTTACTGGAAAAATAGTTGCAATAGCTATAAATATTGCTGCAATTATTATACAACCTCTATACATTATAGAAAGTATTTTATGAATTGTTTTTACATCACCTTTTCCCCAGTATTGTGATATTAATATGTTAGATCCCCCAGCAAGTCCAAAAATTAATATCATTAAAATAAAGAATAAGTTATTTCCTATTGAAGCAGCTGATAACTGTACTTCACCTAATGATCCAAGCATCATTGTATCAATCATACTTACTGCAAATGTAATTAAGTTTTGTAGTGCAATAGGTAATGCAATGCTTAAAATCAACTTATAAAAGTTCTTTTCTTTACTTATTAGCATATTTACCCCTCTTTCTTTTGTAAATTTTATTCCAATATAATCTATATCATATTTACTATAATTCTTCTACCATAATTTAATAAATTATAGTTTTTGTTCATTATTTCTTGAAATTTAAAAAAATTATTTTTAATGATATATATTAAGCTAAAAATTTTCTTCAATGTATTTAGTTATATCATAAGCTCCAAATTCTTTATTAGATAGTATTGTAACCTCTAAATTTTCTTTTAAATATATAGAAGATCTAAAGTCCACACCTGGATCACTTCCAGTTACATAATATTTATATATTTCATTTTCTTTTTTTTGTATCCAAATTCCATATCCATAATAAGTATCATTATTTACTTTAGTATGTAAAGTAAGCATTTCATCTGTTATTTCTTTATTTAATATCTTATAATTTAATAATCCATCCCATAATTTACTCATATCATGGGCATTTGTAAATACTCCTCCATCGCCTCCACCTGCAACTGGTATAGAGTATATATTACTCTTGAAACTTCCATCCTCATTTTTTATATAACCATTTGCACAATTTTTAGGCATCATGTCCATTGAAAAATATCCTGATGAACTCATATTAAGAACATCAAATACATATTTTTTAATAAATTCTATAAAAGACATATCACTTACTTTTTCAATAACTAAGGCTAAGACAATAAATGCGCTATTATTGTAAGAAAACTTTTCTCCTGGCTTACTTTTCATCTTTCCATTAGATAGTAATTTTATAAAATCCCTAGGTTCTCTTAATAAATACATAGGATTTTCTATCCATAACTCACTAAAATCACTCATTACCTCTTCATCAAAATAATCTGGAATTCCACTTGTATGAGTTAATAAATGTTTAATTGTAATATCATCACTATATATGTTAAAGTTTACATACTGCTTTAATAAATCATCAAACTTTATCTTTTTTTCTTCTACTAATTTAGCTATACCTATAGCTGTTAATAACTTTGCCCCTGAAGCAATACCAAATCTAGTATTTACGTTATTTTTTCTTTCATTTGCTATATCCGCATATCCAAATGATTCTTCAAATAAAATATGCTTATTACTTTTTATGCTTACAACTCCTGAAAAACCATTAAGTGTATCTACATATTCTCTAATTATACTTTCCTTCATAAGCCCTCCTAAACCATTTTTATCCTTAATAAAAAACTTTATCCTTTTATTATATCATAAATATTACATTTCTTACTGTTTTTCATTATAATTATTAGTGTATATTAGAATTGTTAATATGAAAGGGGAATATTATGAATAAAACTATAAAACTAACAGCACTAACTAAAAGTTCAGGTTGTGCTGCTAAAATTGGACCAGCTGTATTAGATTCAGTTTTAAATAATTTACCTAAGTTTGAAGATTCAAATCTTTTAGTAGGTTTTGATAAAAAAGATGATGCTTGTGTATATAAAATTTCTGATGATAAAGTCTCTATACAAACAGTAGACTTCTTTCCACCAATGGTTGATGATCCATATATATTTGGACAAATTGCTGCAACAAATGCACTTAGTGATATTTATGCTATGGGTGGAGATCCTGCTGTTGCTATGAATTTATTATGTTTTCCATCATGTTTAGATCCATCCTTAATGCATGATATATTATCTGGTGGCTATAGTAAAGTAGCTGAGGCTGGTGCTGTAGTAGCTGGTGGACATACAATCGCTGACCCTACTCCCAAGTACGGACTATGTGTTACTGGATTTGCACACCCAAAAGAAATACTTACAAATAGTAATGCAAAAACTGGTGATGTTCTTGTTTTAACTAAACCTCTTGGTGTTGGAATTTTAAATACAGCTACAAAAGCTGATTTATTATCCTCTGAAAAAGTAAAAGAAGTAACTAATGTTATGACTACATTAAATAAATATGCTAAAGATTCCTTAAAAAATCTATCTGTTAACTCTTGTACTGATGTTACAGGTTTTAGTTTAATTGGTCATGGCTATGAAATGGCAAGTGGAAGTAATAAGACTATTAATATATTTTCAGAATCTCTTCCTATAATTACTGATGCACTAGAATATGCTAAAATGGGAATAATCCCTGAAGGTATGTATAATAATTTAGAGTATTTAAAGAATTTCTTCAAGGTTTCTAGTAATATTACCCAGGAAATGACAGACTTACTTTTAGATCCTCAAACATCAGGTGGGCTTTTATTATCAATGCCTGAAAAGGATGCATTAGAATATGTATCTCGTATGGAATTATTTAATCCTTGGACTAAAATAATTGGAGAAGTTACTGATAAAAAAGATTATTCAATTATTATAAAATAGATATTGTATTATAATTGAAATAAATTACGAAGCAATTTATTTAGTTAAGGGCCTTCGGCCGGTTAAGTTTTTTGAACAGCGCTCCGCTAGTTCAAAAGGTAAAGGAGGAAACTTCATAAGAAGTTTCTAAAATATATATTTAAAGAAATTACGAAGTAATTTCCTCCTTAACTTTTTACCCTTTGCTTTAGCAAACCCTTACCTATGATTAATTATCGTAAGCTACATTAATCACTTTACCTTGGCCGTTAGGCCCTTAACTTTTATTTTCCTTCGCAATTTATTTATATAGTTATTACTTTTGCTGATTCTTTCATTGCATTAGTTATATCATACATATTACTAATTTTCCCTACTGCCAATTTTTCTTCTAATCCATAGAAATTAAGACAAGCTCCACAAACTAGTAATTCTACTCCCTTATTTTCTAAGACTTTTAAATGTTCAATTGCTTGTTCATTTAATGTAGGTACTTTTACTCCACCATTCATAAATAAGATTGATTTAGGTAAATCCTCACCTTCTGAAATTGTGTAAAAAAACATTTTCATTAAAGATATTCCAAGTTCATCACTGCCAGCACCAATTATCTCTTTATTAACAAATACTGCCCAATCACCTAATGGCTTTTTCCCTTCAATCTTTTCTAAAATCTCTTCACATTCTTCACAACCATTTGAAAAATCAACTTTAAAATTTCCGTTGTTTTCTTCAACCTTAGTAACAAACCCTTGACTATTTGCTAACTTTTTTAAGTTTTCAACAGCAATTTTATTATCTACTTCAATTTCAAAGAATTTTACTCCTAAATCAATTTCTTTTTTTGCCATTATAACTGGCATAGGACAATTCTTACCTTTAGCATCTATAAACTTTTTCATAAAAAAAATACCTCTCTTCTATTTTAAATTTAGTTAAAATAATATCTTAATCTAAGAATTTCATTTATTTTTATTACTCATATACATTATTGCTTCTAATACTCCGCCACCAATAGATCTAGCTTTATCTGATATAGTAAAACAATGGTCTTTTTCACATCTTGGATCTATATCTCCACTTTTCATCCCTTTAAATACTTCTATACCTTCTTGTAACATTCCTCTAACTATGCCATCTATTTCAGCTAAAACTTCAACACCATCAATATGAGCAACTACTTGCCCCTTGGTAACAAAGTCTCCTATAGATACTGCTGGTTTTATCTTACCATCTGCTGAAGCTCTAATAATTCTTTCTTTAGTATATCCACCTATATTTCCTGGAACACCTGTATTAGGTATTGCAGTACCATGCTCTATTACTTTTCCTAAGTAATGCCCCCTTTTAGTTTCAACTACTAAATGACAATCTACTTTAGCTTCAAATCCAGGCCCAACTCCAATAACTATTGGTGCATCCTTAATACTTGTACCTAAATTTTTCTTAGCAATTATTGAGTCAACTACAACTCCTGGCTTTAATTCTTTTATTATATCTGCTTTTTCATCAATTATTATTGGTATATTATTTTTCTTTATCTGATCATAAATTTCATTTATATTTCTAACCTTAATTCCCTTAACACCTTCTATTTCAACCTCATTATCAAATATAGCTTGTGAAAATGCTACTGTTCTTCTAACTGTAGTTGGCTTATCAATTTCTGTCATAACAACATCAAAACCACTTTTGTTTAATCTATATGCTATACCTGTTGCTAAATCACCAGCACCTTTTATAACTACCAACATAAAAACACCCCTAAAACTTTACTATTTTTCATATCATGATCATTCATTATAACATCCTAACCCATTTTGAGTTTGAGGTAATAATATCTATGCCTTAAATAATGAATTCTTAGCTTCAGAATCTCAAGCTAAGAATTCTGTTTATAACTTGTAATAACTGCTTGTACATCTTTTTCTTTTAGATACTTACATATTTTTTTTGCAGAATATAATAATTCTTCATTGTCTACCTTATTAATAATGGCTCTATATTTTGCATTATCACACTTTTCTATATCTTTCTTTTGTCCATTTTCACTACTTAATAAAGTTGCAATATCTTTTTCACTTATTTTATCACACTGATTTTTTCCAAGTATATCACATACATGCTGTGGTCTATGACAAATATCCTTTATACTTTTACTTAATGAATCTATTCCTGCAATACCAACAATCATAGTTGTATTCTTTAATATAACTGGCTCATGGCTAGCTGGCGCCTTTAATGGTAACATCTTTGAACCATCAGCTTCTATTAGTAGAAAATCACATAATTCTATTAAAGTTATTGCAATTTCTTCTCCTAAGGATGAAATCTTATCATCTCTATCCTTTATACCAACTGTAATTAAATTGGTTGTTTTAAATCTATTTATTATTTCATTTATATCACCCTTAAAGTTGATATAATCTTTAGGCATATGCATATGTGTTGTAGTTGTAACTAACACTCGCTTACCTATACTACTTAATTCCCTTGCTAAAGTATATATTGATGTAGTCTTTCCTCCTCCACCAACAAAAGAAATTATACTTTTCTCATTAATATTAATTCCTAATGATTCATATAAATATCTCTTTTCATTTACTTTATTATCTTCGTAACAAAAAACTTTCATATCAATTCCTTACATAATAATTAATTTCTATTATTTTAAATTAATAGCTTTCTTCTTTATTAATTATACATAATTTTGAAGGTTTTATAAATACTCACCTCATTCATTTATATTTTTAAACGCTATCATATTAATTTTTACGAATATTTTTTTATTCTTTTACATTATTGTTCTTTAAATTCTTATAAAAAAATGATATATTAAAAATAATTAAGATTAATTAATAATAATTATCTTTATTTTTTAGAAATGGGGGACAACATATGAAAAATAAAAATGTTTTAAAACTTCTTTTAAGCCTTTCTCTAGGACTAATTTTTATCTTAATGATGAATGTAAAAACTACTGGATTATTATTTCACGAAATATTTGGAATTATTATTCTTGCAGGAATTATTATTCATAATATTTTTAATTGGAATTGGACAAAAGGCATTTCAAAAAATCTCTTTAAAAACAAACTAACCTTCAGAGCTAAAATAATGTATATTTTAGTAATACTTTTATGCTTAAGCTTATCAGTAATAACTATAACTGGTATACTTATGTCAAAATATATCTTAACTTCTATTACAGCTAAAAATATTTTAGCAATTAAATTTTTACATAAATACTCATCTTATTTTGCTGTAGGAGCTGTTTCAATACACTTTTTACTACATACAAAATATATTTTTATTTCACTAAAAAAACTTATTTTAAATATTAATGAGAAAAATGTTCGTATTGCAATTTCTCAATTTTCAATTATTATAATCTTAATAGTAATTTTATATTTCCCTATAACTACTTATTTAAATAGTAATAATAATTCTTATGAAGATAATGATATTGTCTTTGAAGAAATTATAGAGGAAGCACCATCAGAAAATATTGAATTAGTTGATAATACTATTTCTAATAATGATAATGTTTCTGATTCAGACTTAGTAGAAGAAGATACTAATGAAGTTGAAGAAAATACAAATCAAATTACTAATAATGATTTATCTAATACTGAAAATATAGATAATTCTAATTCTTCAAATGCTAATATTAATGAAAATCAAAATACTCCACAAAATAATACAACTGTTCAAACTCCATCACAGAATGATAACAGTAATAATGACACTAATAACAATAATAGTAATAATACTCAAAATAAACCTATTGAAACACCGCCTGTAACTCCGCCTCCAGTAGTTAATCCTCCTATTGAGGAAGATAAAAAAGAGGATGATACTACTATTGATAATGGTGCTAATCTAGAAGCTGAATTAGCAGCTTATCTTAAAAGGTTAGGTTGTAATGGTTGTGAAAGAGGCTGCATGCTAGATAATCCATTCTGCATCATTGGAATTGAAAAAGCTGCAAAAGCAAAGGATAAATTTTTACAATTCCATACATATAATGTCTCAAAGGATAAATTCATTATATAAGAAAAGGAGCTGTATCAGATTGAATTAATAAATTCAGTCTGAATACAACTCCTTTTTAATTGTTCAAAATTTTATACACTAATTT